>NZ_CP056032.1:4368096-5081193 GCF_013375035.1 Spirosoma sp. KUDC1026
GTAATGGCGGGGCGTTGCTGCCGCTCGGCACCGACCGCGAACACGGTTCGCACAAAGGCTACGGCCTGGGCGCGGTGGTCGACATTTTTTCGGGGGTCTTGTCCGGTGCCAACTACGGCCCGTGGGTCCCTCCTTTCGCGACCGCCGGTTTTATGCAGGCGAACGAAGGCGTGGGTCAGGGAACGGGGCATTTCTTTGGTGCCATGCGGATCGATGCGTTCCGCCCCGCCGATGAATTCAAGAATCATATGGATACCTGGATTCAGCGCTTCCGGCAGGCGCGGGCCGTCGAAGGCAAACAGGTCCTGATTCCTGGCGATCCGGAGCGGATCATGGAAGCCGATAGACTCGCCAACGGCATTCCCCTGGTGGAGCCCGTTATCACAAGTTTGCAGGAACTTGGCACCCGTTTCGGCGTTACGTTGTAAACAGCAGGGCATTTTCGGGCCAGAAAGTGCCCAAAAATCGCTTCCCGGAACGATTCAGTGCTAACCGTTGCTATCTTGCGGGTGCGCATGTTCACAAACGCCTATTTGGGCTTTACCGCCATCATCAATATATTGTTGCATGAAAAAGCAGAACTCCAACGGATTTCAATCGCAAACGCTCAACGGCATGACCCAGTCGCAGGGGCAGGCCAGTGCCAATTTTTCGTTCACGGATTACCAGACCGAAAATTTTTTTGATGAGATGTTTGCCAGTCAGACGCAGGTGCGAAATGGGTACACCTCGTTTCGGCAGCGGGTGGAGCAGCTTACACGCGAAGACATGATCAGTCGGCAGCACGCAGCCGAACGGGCGCTGATGAGCATGGGCATTACGTTCAATGTTTATTCGGAAGGGGAAGGTACTGAGCGGATTATGCCCATCGACATCATTCCCCGCGTGATTGAATCACTGGAGTGGAACCGGCTCGAAGCCGGGCTGGTGCAGCGGATCAAAGCCTTGAATATGTTCATTGATGACATCTACAATGAGCAGCGCATTCTGAACGATGGCGTCGTGCCCCGCGACCTGATCGAATCCAGCAAATGTTTCCTGGGTGCCTGTATGGGCCTGCACCCCCCCAAGGATATCTGGTGCCACATCACCGGGACCGATCTGATCCGGGGCGACGATGGTCAGTTTATGGTACTGGAAGATAACCTCCGCTGTCCGTCGGGGGTGTCGTACATGCTCGAAAACCGGGAACTCACGAAACAAACCTTTCCTGAAGTGCTGGCCCAGACCGGCGTCCGGCCTGTATCAGATTACCCGACGCGGTTACTACAAATGCTTCAGTTCATTGCCGACCGGCCCAATCCAACGGTCGTCGTGCTGACACCGGGAATTTATAACTCGGCCTATTTCGAACATTCGTACCTGGCGCAGCAAATGGGCGTCGAACTGGTCGAAGCGCGGGACCTGGTGATTTCAGGGGGCTATGTCAAGATGCGGACAACCAAAGGTTTTCAGATCGTTGACGTGATCTACCGGCGCATCGACGATACGTTCCTGGATCCTCACGCCTTCAACCCCGACTCGCTGATTGGCGTGCCGGGCATCTTTGAGGTATTCAAAAAGGGCCGCGTGGCCCTGGCCAATGCCCCCGGAACGGGCGTGGCTGACGATAAAGTAATTTACGCCTACGTGCCCCGGATCATCAAGTATTATCTGGGCGAAGAGGCTATCATCCCGAACGTTCGGACTTACATCTGTGGCGAAGCCGAAGACTGTGAGTACGTACTGGACAATATCGCCCAGCTGGTCGTAAAAGAAGCCAACGAAGCGGGTGGCTACGGCATGCTGATCGGCCCCAAAGCTACGCCCGAGGAACACGACGCTTTTCGGGAGAAAATTCGGGCAAATCCACGCAACTACATTGCCCAGCCAACGATCTCCCTGTCGCGGGTCCCCTGTCTCGTGGGCGACCACGCCGAAGGCCGTCACGTCGATCTGCGTCCTTATATTCTGTACGGCGACAGTATCAACGTTATCCCCGGCGGCCTGACCCGCGTCGCCCTGCGCAAAGGCTCCCTTGTCGTCAACTCCTCCCAGGGCGGTGGCGGTAAGGATACGTGGGTGTTGTATTAAGATCCGGGAACAAGGAGTAAATGGAACAGGGAGAAAGAAGGTATTTTGTCATTTCTTTCTCCCTGTTCCATTTACTCCTTGTTCCTAAGTTTATCTTACCTTTACATCAGACATTCATTCCTTGCTTTGCCAGATTTAAGTATCATTATCGTCAATTATAAGACGCCCAGGCTTATAATTGACTGTCTGAGTTCTGTCCGGGCGCATACGCGAGACATTACGTACGAAATCATTGTCGTCGACAATCAATCGAATGATGATAGTCAGGCTCAGATTCAGGCCGTTTTTCCAGATGTGCGCTGGTTCGACATGGGCTACAATGCCGGGTTTGCGCGGGCCAACAACCTCGGCATCCGGCAGGCGTCGGGACGTAATGTCCTGTTGCTTAACTCGGATACGCTGCTCCTCGACAATCTGCTGGCCCGCTGTGTAAAGCTATTGGACGAACAGCCTGACGTAGCGGCTGTCAGCGCCCGACAACTTGGCCGGGATCACCAGTTACGGCCGAATCTGTACACCACCTTTGGGCAGATGCGCCGGGCGTTTTACATCCTCCCCGCCAGCGAATCGTTCCAGCGTCAATTCCAGAAACTTATTCCAGATCCTCATTTTACCGACCCAAATCAGGTCGAGTGGCTGTCGGGTGCCTTTCTGATGACCCGCCCGTCAACGATTGAGAAAGCGGGCCTACTCGACGAGTCGTTTTTCATGTACGGCGAAGATGTTGAATGGGGCTACCGGCTGGGTAAACAGGGCCGCATGCTCCTGCTGCAGGATGCGCAGTTCGTTCACCTGGAGTACGGCAGCAGCACCGACAATCAGCAGCACGTAGTAACCCACCTCAACCGCTTCAAACCGCAGGTTCAGGTGTCGCAGTTACTTTGGGTCCGGAAGCAATACGGCGTCGGGGCTTACCTCGCGCTCATGACCCATTATCTGACGATGGTACCGATCGTTTACGGCTGGAAAATGGCCGTTAATCTGCGCGGGAAGAAACCGCTCATGGCCGACTTCGATAATCAACGGGCCTTTGCCAGCCAAGTTGGTGTCTTTATGCGTTTTTTCGGGTCTACATTGCTGAACAAGCCTGGTTTTTATAAAGTCTGACCAATACAAGTAGCCCCGAAAATGCTGTAATACATCCGATTTTTGAAAATTGATCCGGCCATTCCTGGCCGGATATTCGATTTTAGTGGGAATCCTAAAAAATGGCCGGGTAGAGTGTTCGCGATGAATACATTTTTTTGCCAGGTTAACGTTGTTTAAAAAATGCGTTAAGTCTATGAGACTACTTTATACTCTTGCGATGCTGGGCTTGTTCGTTGGGGCTGTATTGTTTCCTACTGTCAGCCGGGCAACCCACGTACGGGCCGGGGAGATTACGACCCGACGAATCTCGGCTACCTCACTCACCTACGAAATCACCCTGACTGCTTATTACGACTACGCAACGGGTCGGGCAGCCGCCGACGTAGCGAACGACGTAGCGATCTGTTTCGGTGACGGAACATCAAGCCGGGTTACCCGTCTGACACCCCGGTTCATTAACGGGCGAACGTCAACCATCAACATTTACCGGACAACCCATACCTTTCCGGCTGGAGCAGCCTATACCATTTCGGCAACGATCGTTAACCGGAACCGGGACACCAAAAACCTACCCCCACCGGCCTCGTCCGATCAGATTAGTTTCTTCGTCTCGACGACTATTCTCATCAACGCCCAGCTGGGTTTGAATTCGACGCCTGTTCTGCTGAACCCACCCCTCGACTCCGCCCGGGTTGGTCAGCGGTTCGTGCATAATCCAGCTGCCTTCGATGCTGATGGCGACAGCCTGGCGTTTCGGTTAAGCGTTCCTAAAGAAGGATTAGCGGAGGATTGCCCTCGTTACCGGAACATTCCAGCTTACCAGGACCCAACCCGGTTTAGCCGCACCAGCGAAGCCGGGGGGACACCGACCTTTTCGATCAATTCTCGAACCGGCGAACTTTCCTGGGATGCACCCGGCGAAGAGGGCCAGTTTAACTTTGCTTTTATTGTTGAAGAATGGCGTAACGGCGTACTCATTGGGGAAGTGACCCGCGATATGCAGATCATTGTCGTCGACCAGCCTAACCGGCAACCCATCCTGGCCCCCATTCCGGCGATTTGCGTGGAGGCTGGTACACTGATTCGACAGGCCGTAACGGCTACCGACCCGGACGGTAACCGGGTTATCATCAACGGCTTTGGTGGTGTTTTCAACGTCGGGCAGGACGGACAGCCATTGGCAGCTGGCGAGCTCATTCAACCTGAATATGGGCGCCTGGCGAACGGAGGGGTACCGCTTGCGCAACCTGCAACGGCAACGTTCACCTGGCAGACCAACTGCAATCATATTCGAACCTCGCCCTACGATGTCATTTTCAAGGTCAATGACGTACCTGGCGGAAGGGCCACGTCGCTGGTCGCGTTCCAGACGTTTAGTATCCGCATCGTTGGGCCATCGGTGAAAGGCTTACAGGCACGGGCGACCGCTTCAGCCGGTAGTCGGGCGGTACAGCTGAATTGGACGCCGTACAGCTGCGCTCCCCGTTACGGCAACGACACTACCCGATTGGTAATCTACCGGCGTGAAGGCTGTGAACCTGTTACCCCTGGTCCTTGTGTAACGGGTCCGCCAGCGGGTTACCAGCGTATCGGTACCGCTTCGGCCAGTGCCACTTCTTATATCGATACAACGGCCCTGCGCCGGGGCGGTACGTATTCCTACGTGCTGGTGGCCGAGTATCCCGACCGCAATGGTGGTACCAACGGAGGGGCCAGTGTCTCTTCCACCAACGCCTGTATCGAGCTCCCCCTGCTGGCTCCGGTGCTGACCCAGGTTACCGTCGACAGTACCGGACCCGATGGCACCCGTCGGGGTCAGGTTACCGTTCGCTGGACGCGGCCACTGGGTCTGAATCCAACGGATCTGGGCGGCCCGTATCAGTACCGCCTACAACGGGCCACGGGCCTTGCGGGCGATAACTGGACGACTGTTACCACGATCAACACGACGCTCCAAGCAGGTGCGCCCGATACGGTCTACGTGGACCGGGGCGCATCAACAACGGCCCTGAATACCGTAACGGATCCCTATCGCTACCGCATTCAGTTCTTCTATACGGCCGCCAACGGGCAATTGACGCAACTGGCCGACGTAGCTGATCCGGCGTCGAGCGTCCGGCTGGCAGCAACGCCCGCCCAGGGACGAATTACCCTGAGCTGGCAGGCCAACACACCCTGGAGCAACGAGAACAAAACTCACGACGTCTACCGCAGCCGAACCGGCAGCAATGGGCCATTCAACCTGATCGCGACGGTACAGACCCAGGGCCCGCAATCGTTCACCTACGCCGACACGGGGGGGGACCAGTTCGCGAGCGACGGCAATACCAGTGGGGCCTTATCGCGCGACAGTAGCTACTGCTATCGGGTAATGACCCGCGGCCAGTACACCGATACGCAGCTGGCCCGCCTGGGCGTCTTGATCAACTATAGTCAGATTACCTGCGCCCAACCGACTGATACGACGCGGCCTTGTCCGCCCCGACTGGGCCTGGATAGTCTGAACTGCGCCAGCCTGACCAACGAGAGTTTCTGCGATCAGACGGCCTTCACCAACCGCTTACGCTGGCAGCCCACCACCGGGCCAACCTGCGACCCCAACATTGCAAGCTACAAAATCTATTACGCCCGCTACGAGCAGGACTCACTACGGGCGCTAACCTCGGTACAGGCGCCAACGCTGACGTTCGATCACGGCGGGCTGACGACCGTGGCGGGTTGCTACTACGTAACAGCAGTCAGCCAGCGGGGACTGGAGAGTCTGCCGTCCAACAAAGTCTGCAATGAAGCCTGTCCGGCGCTGGTGCTGCCCAACGTCTTCACCCCCAATGGCGATGGTAAGAATGACGTTTTCGCACCCATGCGCTGCCCCCGCTTCGTGGAGCAGATTACGTTTACCGTCTACAACCGCTGGGGCACAAAGGTGTACGAAGGTACCGGTCCTACCCTGGCCTGGAACGGCAAAACGCAGGAAGGCGTCGATCTGCCGAGTGGTCAGTATTACTACCAGGCCAGCATCCGCTACGCCGTCCTGAACCGTAACGCCCCCGCCCAGATCATTAAAGGCTGGGTACAGCTTATCCGTGACGCGATGAGTATGCGGTAAAAAATAGGAGAAAGGAGGAAAGGGAACAAGGAGAAAGGAATCTTCAGAGTTCCAATCTTTTGCTCATCCTGGTTAGCAAAAAGGGAGGCAGGTAACGTTTACGTTCCTGCCTCCCTTTTTCTATTTCCTGAAGTTGAGATTAAGATCTGGAGCGAAGGCGGCTTCGATACGTCCTTTCTCCTTGTCCCCTTTCCCTCCTTGTTCCTATTTCATGTTATGATACACCATCTGAACGTCGTCGTCCTCTTCGATACGTTCGATGAGTTTTTCAACGTCGGCGACTTCGTCGTCGGTTAGCTCTTTATAGTCGTTCGGGATCCGCTCGAATTCGGCCTGTTTGATCTCGTAGCCTTTTTCTTCGAGAAATTTCTGAATTGCCCCGAAAGCCGTGAATTCGCCGTAGATAACGAACTGCTCCGTTTCTTCATCGTATTCGATCTCGTCACCACCAATATCAATCAATTCCAGTTCCAGTTCTTCCTGGTCGACGCCTTCCGCCGGAATCCGGAATACTGATTTCCGGTCGAACATGAAATCGAGCATTCCCTGCGTACCCAGGCTGCCACCCAGTTTGTTCAGGTAACTGCGCACGTTGGCCACCGTCCGGTTGTGGTTGTCGGTAGCTGTTTCAATCACGAGCGCGATGCCGTGGGGGCATAGGCTTCATACACGATCTCTTTGTAGTCCTCCTGCTCCTTCGACGAAGCTTTTTTGATCGCCCGTTCTACGTTTTCTTTCGGCATGTTAGCCGCTTTGGCGTTCTGGATGATCGCCCGCAGCCGCCCGTTGGAATCGGGATCAGGACCACCGCTTTTCACGGCCATCACAATGTCTTTACCAATGCGGGTGAAGGTCTTTGCCATTTGCCCCCACCGTTTCATTTTCCGGGCTTTCCGGTATTCAAACGCGCGTCCCATAGTTGTATGTAACGATAAATGTATTGCACCAGGTAACTTCCGGACAAGACCTAATCTGTCGGAAGTTACTCGGCATTAACGAGTTGATTGCTAATTTTCGCAAAATCCAGTACGTCCTGACCGCGCATCAGATCCTCGAACGTATCCCGCTGCCGGATCAGGTAAGGCGTACCGCTGTACACCAGAACTTCGGCCGGACGGAAACGGGCATTGTAGTTCGACGCCATACTGAACCCATAGGCACCCCCGTTCTCGAACGACAGTACGTCGTTGGGACGAACCTCAGGCAGGGACCGATCAGTTGCGAACGTATCGGTCTCGCAGATGTAGCCCACGACGGTGTAGACCTGCTCGGGACCAGTCGGGTTCGATACGTTCTTGATGTCGTGATAAGAGTCGTACATCATCGGCCGGATCAGGTGATTCAGGCCCGAATCGACCGCTACGAACGTCCGCGCCGGATTTTCCTTAACGATGTTGGTTTTCACCAGCAGGTGTCCGCACTCACTCACCAGAAATTTACCTGGCTCGAACCAGAGTTCCAGCTCCCGGCCGTAGCGTTGGCAGAACTCCTGAAACGCAGCCGATACCTTAGCGCCCAGATCGACGATGTCCGTTACGTGGTCACCGGCTTTGTAAGCCACCTTGAACCCGCTACCGAAGTCGATAAACTTCAGATCAGGATAATCACTAGCCAGTTCAAACAGCACCTCGGCCCCGCGCAGGAAGGCGTTGGCGTTCTTAAAGTCGGAACCTGTGTGTACGTGCAGGCCCACCACCGATATCTGGTGCTGATCAACCAGCGCCCGAATGTCGTCGCGCTGCAGGATTGAAATACCAAACTTGGAATCGGCGTGACCGGTCGAAATTTTGATGTTGCCGCCCTCTTCAATGTGCGGATTGATCCGGATGCTCACCGGCACTGACGAACCGTAATTCTCCCCTACCCACTCGAGCAGCGGCAGACTATCGACATTCAGTTGCAGGCCCAGTTCGATGGCTTCGCGAATTTCCTCGAATGATACGCCACTGGGCGTAAACATGATCTGGCCAGGTGTAAAACCCGCCAGCATCCCCATCCGGGCTTCGTTTACCGACACCGAATCCATTTCGATACCCTGCTGGTGCATCAGCTTCAGAATCGATACGTTGGTCAGCGCCTTGGCCGCGTATTTTATCTTCAGGTTGACCCCGCTGAACGACGAGCGGAGCAACGCAATTTTCTCAATGATCTTATCGGCATCATATACGTACAGCGGCAGGCCAAACTGTTCGGCGATGCCCAGCACGTCGACTCCCTGAATCGTATAGTGTTGATTATCCAGCTGCATTCCTTACGAATTAGGAGGCAAATATACGGCTTTCAGCGTTGTCGTGTAATGCTTTGACAGGATTACCGGATTAGCCGGATTTTACGTTTCGTTTTGCCTTGTAATCCTATCAAACTCGTACGCTACCGGACGGTTTTCAACCTTTTTTTTCAACCGTGCCAATCCTGTAATCCTGTCGATTGCCGTTCTTTGTCCTCATGCCCACTGATACGCTCACCGCTTCATCCTCACCATCCCGTCGTACCGAAGTCCTGGCCGGTATATCGACTTTCCTGGCTACGATGTACATCATCGTCGTTAATCCGGCTATCCTGAGCCAGACGGGGCTACCCTTCGGCGGGGTGCTGACCGCGACTGTACTGCTGTCTTTTTTCTGTAGCCTGATGATGGGCCTTTACGCCCGCAACCCCATCGTCGTAGCGCCTGGTATGGGTCTGAATGCTTTCTTCACGTTTACCGCCGTTAAGGGCATGGGCATCCGGCCCGAGGTAGCCCTGGGCGCTGTTTTTTGGGCGGGCGTTTTGTTTCTGCTGCTGTCGCTCGGCAACGTGCGAACGGCCATTGTCAAGGCAATTCCCCAACCGCTGCGGTACGCTGTTTCGGCTGGGATTGGCTTGTTTATTACGCTCATCGGTTTTGAAAATGCCCGGTTCATTATCGCCAATCCCGCTACGTTGGTCGGTGTGGCTTCGCTAACCGACCCGATTGTCTTGACGTTTGTATTTGGCCTCCTGCTGACGAGTGTACTGGTCGTACGAAACGTACAGGGAGCCATTATCATCGGTATTACGCTGACCACACTGGCGGCCTGGCCTATTGGCCGGTACTGGGGCGATGCGTCGGCCATCAACCTGGGGCAAAAAACGCTGGTCAACTTTCAGGGAATCTGGGCGGCCCCGGATTTCAGTCTGCTGGGCGCGCTAGACCTAGTTGGGTCGCTGCAGTGGTCACTCTGGCCCGTTATTTTTGCCTTTGCCTTTACCGATCTCTTCGACAGTCTATCTACCTTTGTTGGCGTGGCCGAAGCCGGAAATCTTTACGACAAAACCGGCCCCACCGCCGGGCAGCCCCGCAATCTGAGCCAGTCCATGCTGACCGATGCCGTAGCGACGGCTCTGGCGGGGCTGGTGGGCACCAGCCCCGGTACGTCCTACATCGAATCGGCGGTGGGTATCGCGCAGGGAGGACGTACGGGCCTGACGGCTATCGTAGCCGGGTGCTGCTTTCTGCCCTTTCTGTTTTTATCCCCTCTCCTGTCGGTGATTCCGTCGATTGCCACGGCTCCGGCGCTGGTGCTAGTCGGCGCTTTTATGATGAAGCCCGTTACCCGCATCAACTGGGAGCAACTGGACGATGCGCTCCCCGCGTTCCTGGCGCTGGTGCTGATTCCCTTTAGTTACTCAATCACGCAGGGCCTCATCTGGGGATTTCTGTCGTGGACAGTTATTAAAGTCGCCGTCGGTAAACGGCAGGAAGTGCCGCTGGGCCTCTGGATCGTGGATGCGTTTTGCCTACTGGCGCTGGTAGCCGGTCACTGAGTTTCTTTTTACGTCGGCTTGTCCGGCTAACCTGATTTATGAAAAAACTACTTATTACGTCGTTCCTCTTTATTACAATTTCGCAGGCCCTGACGGCACAAACGTACAAATCCCGGCCAATCACCGGCTTGCTGGGTGCCTTTGGTGCGGAAGTTACCTTAGTGCGTCAAAGCCTGAAAAAGCCCAAAACGGTCCTGGTTGACGGCGTCAAGTTCACGACGGGTATGCTGGGCAAACAACGGGTGGTTGTTGCCGAAACGGGTATCGGCAAGGTCAACGCGGCAATGACAACCGCGCTGCTGCTCGAACATTTTCATCCGGAGCGGGTGCTGTTTACCGGTATTGCGGGGGGGACCAACCCCGAACTGCAACCCGGTGATATTGTGATTGGCCAGCGAACGGCCCACCACGATTACGTGTCCATCACCGACAAGAGCCAGCCTACGCGTCAGACCCGCAACGCGCTCAGTTACGAATTCAACCCGATGTATTTTCCGGCCGATTCTAATCTATTATCGCTGGCTCAGCGCACGGCTAAAACAGTTACGCTCGAAGGGATTCCGCTGGCGTCCGGTGGTGTATCAGACCGGCCGGTTCAGGTCATTACGGGGACCATCGTGACGGGCGATGCGTTCATTGCCTCGGCCGAAAAAGGGAAAACGCTACGGGCAGATTTCCAGGCCGACGCTACCGAAATGGAAGGGGCCGCCGTGGCGCAGGTCTGCTATCAGATCAACGTGCCGCACCTCATTATTCGTAGTCTGAGCGACCGCGCCGACGCCGAAGCGCACATTGCCTACGATAAATTCTACCCCGTTGCCGCCCGAAATTCGGCCAAACTAGTATTGGCAATTGTGCGGGCGTTATAAACTTCGTTGGCTGAGTTGGTAGTCAGCTTCTCTTTTTAGTTTCTTCTTTTTACCGGAAAAAGCGAATCAACTACCGAATAGACTGGCTTTTTCTTCATATTGCCCCCCTATACTCGTTTAGCCCGCAGGCTTTATCCTTAATGACTGATACGTCACCAACACAAGCGACCAATCCATTTCAATCGTTCTGGTGGGCCGGTTACGAATGTACCGACCAACTCAACTGCTTCGGAAATCGGGTTGACTTTCTCCCCTTAACTGGTCATTTACAGCTGCTTCAGCAGGATTACCAAGACCTTGGCCCGTTTTCGATAAAAACGGTACGGGAAGGTATCCGCTGGAGCCAGATCGAAAAGACAGCTTACCAATACGACTGGTCGGTTGTCGAAACGATGCTGACTGAAGGCAAACGCCAGGGTATTCAGCAGGTTTGGGACTTGTGCCACTTCGGCTACCCCGACGATCTGACGCCCCTGCATCCGATGTTTGCCCGCCGATTTGCGGCCCTTTGCCGGGCGTTTGTTCGTTTCTACCGCGACCGTTATCCCGATGATACGTTAATCGTTACGCCCATCAACGAAGTAAGTTTTATTTCCTGGCTGGGCGGAGATGCCCGCGGTACGTCGCCGTATTGCACCAGACAGGGCTGGGAAGTGAAACGGGGACTGATGCGGGCCTATATTGAAGGTGTAGCCGCCATGCGTGAGATAGATCCCCGCGTTCGGATACTGACGACGGAGCCGCTGGTTCATATGGTTCCGCCAACGTTTGCCACCGAGAAGGAAATCATGGATGCCGCGATCGCCGATGAAAACCAGTTTCAGTCGGTCGATATGCTGGCGGGTTACATTTCTTCCGACTTGGGCGGCTCTCCCGATTACCTCGACATACTCGGTTTCAATTATTACTACAACAACCAGTGGGTCAATAAAACAGGTACGTTCCTGGGTTGGGCCGACGCCATTCCGGATCCGCGCTGGGTACCATTCCGGCAATTGCTGATGAAGGCGTACCGGCGGTACGAAAAACCTATTGTCCTGACGGAAACAAGTCACCCTGGCGTTGACCGTCCCGGCTGGATCGACATGATCGGGCGTGAGTGCGCGGCTGTGCTCCGGGAAGGCGTCCCACTCTGGGGGGTCTGTCTCTATCCTATCGTTGACCGACCAGATTGGGATCACCTGGACCGCTGGCACCATTCCGGACTTTGGGATGCCGATCTGAGTGTTAGTCCTCCGGGTCGTATCCTGGCCGAGCCTTACGCCCAATCGTTGCTGAAAGCCCAGCAAACAGTCACAGATGCACTAACAACCCCGGTTAAACCCGCCAGTGACCTACTGGTGCCGTAATAGCGAACCCTGCTTAAAAGGATACTGAATTGATGTTCATCAGTATACCGACTTAAGCAGGGTTTTTACCTGTTCAGCGTCTTCGAAATTAACCGTCGTCCTGTCCAGATACCGATCTATCTCCTTCTTCTTGCCACGCAGCAATCGGGTCAAACTGCGATACGATGCCCAGTACATTCGATCGTTATTATCGACAACGTACAGCAAGGACTTCTGGCGTATTACCTGGGCCGATGCATTATTCTGCCACATAAACTCGTTCCCCTGGCTCGCTATAAGCAGGCTGTTGGGTACCGTACTCGTTGAGTCGGTTTTGAGTTGTTGGCTGGATGCATTAGAGCCATTTCCGTAAACGAATACCTTTACAGCCCTGGCTAACCGAAGTTCCGGGTACGTCGCTATTATTTCCAGGTCATCATCTCCATCGCGTTTCCCAGGCAGGTATCGTTTGTCATCGATTAGTACGTGCCGGATAAAGATTTTGTTCGTCAGCTGAAGCGTATCGCCCTGATCGCTGATAAATACCAGCTTAGCCAGTGCACAGTTGTAGTTCATTCTGGCTCGTTGTCGGGACCCGTTGCGGAACGTAACGAGCCCATCGCGGAACGAACGATGCAGATAGACCGCTACAGGCTGGCTTTGACCGAAATTCAGTTCGCTTGTTGGCGGTTCCAGATAGAGCAGCAGGGGAAGTAAAAGAGTTTGCAGCATGAGGGTATGAATAGTATTAAACAGTAGTTCTTTAGAAAGATGCGCTGTCTGGCACCTGATACTCAGCGTTCTTTACTTAATTTCAGGCCGTCATTTCTTTATTGGCAGCATCATTTTCTCTCCGTGCTTTATGAAACTCTCCCCCTATTTACTAATTTTTCTACTGGTACCCACACTGCTGTTTGGCCAAAAACTAAAGCCGGGGTTCGACAAGGCCGAATACATTGAACTGATGCGCGTATTTGCCAAACAGGTTGATACCATTCCGGCCAATGTGATCCCCCCTCCGACCCGGTTCAAGTTCGTGTATCGGTCGCCCATTGTCGGGCTGGATAACCGGTGGGATCTGTGGACAAGCACTGACTCAGTAGCGATACTCAGTATCCGCGGAACAACGCTAAACCCTGTGGGCTGGCTGGAGAACTTTTACGCGGCCATGGTCCCCGCCAAAGGGCAGCTTACCCTGACGAACAACTACCAGTTCGACTATGAACTGGCGCAGAACCCAAGAGCTGCCGTGCACATCGGCTGGCTGATTGGTACGGCTTTTCTGACGCAGGATATTCTACCTAAACTCGATTCCTGCGTCAGAGCCGGTGTCAAAAACGTGTACGTACTGGGCCATAGTCAGGGGGGAGCTATTGCGTTTCTGCTTACCTCACACCTGAGGCAGCTGCAGCGAACCGGAAAAATTCCGGCTGGTGTTCAGTTTAAAACGTATTGTAGTGCGGCCCCCAAGCCTGGTAATCTGTACTATGCCTATGAATACGAAGCCCAGACGACCGGTGGCTGGGGCCTCAACGTCGTCAATGCTGCCGATTGGGTGCCTGAAACGCCCATTACGATTCAGACGCTGGACGATTTCAGCAATACGAACCCGTTTTCCAATCTGCCCGAAGCCCTGAAAAAGCAGAAGTTTCCCAAGAACCTGGCGCTGAAATACGTGTTCAATCAACTCTCGAAACCCGCCCGTAAAGCCCGGAACAATTACCAGAAGTACCTGGGCAAGTTTGCCGGACGTTACGTTAAAAATAACCTGAAGGAATATATTCCTCCAACCTTCTTCCAGTCCAGTCATTACGTCCGCACGGGTACGACCATCGTTCTGCTCGGCGACGAAACCTACTACCAGAAATTTCCCGACAGCAAAACAAACATTTTCGCCCACCATCTGCTAAGCCCGTACATATATCTGGCGGAGAAGATGAAGTAAAAAATGGAGAAAGAAGGAAATGGAGAATGGAACAAGAAATGCCAACCTCAGCCTTTACGGCAACTCAACCCCTTCTCCTTGTTCCCCCTTCTCCTTGTTCCCCCTCCTCCCTTTCCTCTTCTTTTATAAATATATCTCCACCATCTTCTTCCAATCCTCGACCTGGTGGGCGCGGCCCTGCCAGATGTGGAGTTCATGGGGAATACCTTTGGCACGCAGGCCCTCGCAGAGCTGAACGTTACTGTCCAGAAACGGGTCTTCGTTACCAATGGTCATGACAAACTCCAGTTTCCGAAGCTGGTCAAGCAGGTCCGGATCAGACAGATTGGGAAGAAAATGGTTGGGGCTGTTGTAGTAGATATCTTCGTCGTAATAATCGTCGAATAGACTTCTGAACTCGGCAATGGGCTCCGAGAGGGCGTACCGGCCGCTCAGGGCCACCACCTTACCAAACTGTTGCGGGTGACGCAACGCAATGTTCATCGCATGGTAGGCTCCCAGGCTACAGCCGTGTGAAATCAGAAAGGGATGGGGATTGAGCTGCTGCGACAGTGGAATTACTTCATTCAGTATATAGGCTTCGTACTGCTCATGCCGCCGGATGCGGTGATAAGGATGAATGTGCCGGTTGTAGATACTTTCGCGGTCGATGCTATCCACACAATAGAGCTGCAACCAGCCTTTTTCTATTTTTTCGGCCAACGTCTGCACCAGCCCAAAATCTTCGTATTCGTAGAACCGTCCCCGCCGGGTCGGGAAAACCAGGACTCTTGTTCCGGCATGTCCGAAAACAAGCAATTCCATATCCCGATCCAGATGCGGGCTGAACCATTTGTGATACGTACGCTGCATAAACAACTCACTTCATAACGTCAAACGAAGTTGGAACACAAAGGCATAAGCCGTACACAGGAGTGCGTAAAGAAATCATTAAAAAATGCGTATCTGGTCCTGAAGCGCCTTCTTCCAGACCAGATACCCTTCCGGGTTTAGGTGCAGTCCGTCGGCTTCAAACAGTTCCCGGCGGGGGCGTCCGTTGCCATCCAGCAGGGGTGCTGTCATGTCAATTGCCTGCCAGTCGGGATAATGGCTGATTTCTTGGCTGACAAATTTATTGGCCAGCCGAATGGACTCGGCCAGGCGCCAGCGGGCGGGGCTGATTTTGATGGTCAGGTAAGCAAGTGGAACACCCGGCAATCGCTGGCGCATCTGTTCGGCTAGGGCCCGAAAAAACAGGAATACTTCCTCCGGTAATCGACTGTCACCCAGATCATTATCACCAGCGTAAAAGACAACGGCTTTAGGATTAGCGGGCACGACTAGGCGCTCAAAAAACCAGGCGCAGGCGGCCAGTGTCGAGCCGCCAAAGCCCAGGTTTACGGTATTCTGTTCGGGAAAATCGGCGGCCAGGGTTTTCCAGAGCCGGATGGATGAACTTCCGTAAAAAACCACCCGATCATCAGCGGGCGGCAGTTGCTTTATCTTCGTTTCGAGTTGTTGAACTTCGTTATCGTACCAGTGCATACGGTATTTTGCGGGCGCGGTTTGTCTAATTCGTTACCTTATTAACCGGCGTATCGGGAACAGGTTTATTTTGCGCGGCAACATTTGTCATCCACCGGCGTATCAGATTGGCGAGGGGACGGAATTCGATCAGAAAGCCATCGTGCCCATACAGGGAATCAATCTCTTCGTAAACGGCGTCGGGAATATGACGGGCCAGGAACTGCTGCTCGGTGGGCGGGAACAGCAGATCCGAGCGGATACCCACCACCAGCGTCCGGGCTTTAATCTGACCCAGCGCGTTCAGGATACTGCCCCGGTTTCGCCCAACGTTGTGCGAATCCATCACCTTCGACAGCACCCAGTACGTAAAGGCATTGAATCGGTCGGCGATTTTTTCACCCTGATACCGCTGGTAACCGGCCGCTTTGAAGTCATCCAGTTGCTCATTGTTATCGAGTGCCTGCGTAAACCCGTACGTATCGTAGTTCCGGTAGGAGATCATCGCCATCGCCCGGGCCGCTTTCATGCCATTTGCACCGGCATCGTCGCGTTTTTCGCGCCAGGTCGGGTCGGCTTCGATAGCCATCCGCTGGGCTTCGTTGAAGGCGATACTCCAGGGTGAGGCAACGGCACTGCTGGCGATCAGGATCAGGTTGTCGATCAGACTGGGGTGCAGAATGGCCCACTCGGCCGCCTGCTCCCCGCCTACCGAGCCGCCAATGCAGGTCTGAATTTTTTCGATGCCTAGCTCCTGCCGCAGCAGATCCAGGGCGCCTACCATATCGCGGATGGTGACCGACGGGAAGTCATGGTAAAAGGGTTTGCCCGTCTCCGGATTATCTGACAGCGGCCCCGTTGAGCCGTAACAGGAACCCAGTACGTTGGCACAAACAATGAAATCGCGGGCCGGGTCGAAATATTTTCCGGTGCCGATCATGCCCCCCCACCAGTCATTCACGTTGGCGTTGCCCGTCAGGGCGTGACATACCCAAACGACATTGGAGCCATCGGCATTGAGCGTACCCTGTGTCGAATACGCCAGTCGGAAACCCGGCAGGTATTCACCAGATTCCAGGGGGAAACGATATTTATAGTCGAAATACGAAATATTCATAGTGGGTCTTTACCGGGCTACGCTGTTTACCCGCAAAAGAGGACTGAATAAAGGACTGGAAAGCGCTGAGCGTCAGTATCAATAAGCGAACAGACTGATGCGTAGGCAGATACCCCTCGACCACTCCCGGTGCTGGGGTGAGACGGGGTGCTAATAAGCCTCCGGGAACGGGTGTTGTCTGTTACAGCGCATGTGAATAACCGATTTATAGTCCCTAACAGTCCGCCGTCTCATCCGGGACGCAGCGGTTGCTTTAGGCAGGAGTTAGCACCTTGCCGTGTGGTAGGTTGCCAGCGATTCGCAGAGCCTGATCTCTCCTCGCTTCTTTATAAATCAATTGGCACCGGCAAAAGAAGACCGGCGCGCAGGAATTGACTTGATGCCGCAAGTATACTAGGCAAACGGCGCAGAACCAAACCCAGGGGCTATTTTCTCCCCGTTGGCTCAATCAAAAAAATGTTCCGTTGCTAACCACTTGCCAAGTGCCCGCGTTGTTTACCTTTGCAATAAGATCACATTACCATGAGCCAGCCTACCTACCGTTATAATCGTGAGAACGCCACTCGTATGGCAGGCACAACCTCGCTGAAAGACGCCATCGGGCAGTTGCTCAAAGCGTACCAACTCCAGACGCGCTTCAACGAAACGTATCTGGAAGCGTTCTGGGGACGTATCATGGGACAAAGCATTGCCTCCCGCACCAACCGGCTCTACGTCCGCGACCGGAAGCTGTTCATTGAGATAGCCTCCGCCCCCCTCCGCAACGAGCTCGTTAACGCCAAACAGAAACTGATTCAGCTCGTCAATAAAGACATGGGCACCGACGTCATCGACGACGTCGTGTTTATCTAGGAGATAAAAGACATAGGGTACGTAAAAAGAAAGACGAAAGCCAAAAGATACCGGTATCTCTTGGCTTTCGTCTTTCTTTAGTTTTGAAGCATTGGTACAGGTTGCGTTTTATGGTGTTCAAATTTGCGCTAGCTTACCGGCTGTTTTGAGTGCTGACCTGTATCTACCTGTCTGTTAACCCCTTGCCCGTGCTCATGTCAACAAGATCAGCTATCTTATCAGGCTTTATCGTTGCGAAATTCGTCCTGCAATACTTTCTTATTCTCCCAGACTACGATTTACACCGGGATGAGTATCTGCATCTCGATCAGGCGAATCATCTAGCATGGGGATACTTATCGGTCCCACCGGTTACGTCCTGGATTGCCCTATTCATCAGTGGGCTCGGCAGATCGGATCTGCTGGTTCGCTTTTTCCCGGCCCTCTTCGGCGCGTTGACAATCCTGGTAGTCTGGAAAACGGTAGAAACACTGAAAGGAGGTCTGTTTGCCTGCGTGCTGGCGGCTACATGTATTTTATTTTCTGTCCTGCTACGCCTGAATCAGTTGTTCCAGCCCAACTCGCTGGATGTGTTAGGCTGGACAACACTGTATTACGTAGCCATTAACTACATCCAGTCCACTGATAAACGATGGCTTTACGCCTTTGCGGTTGTTTTTGCGGTTGGCTTTCTGAATAAGTATAACCTTGTTTTCCTGCTGATTGGCTTTATTCCGGCTCTGCTGCTGACGCCACAGCGCGCACTCCTGGCAAACCGGCATGTGTATCTGGCTCTGCTGGTCGGCCTTCTGCTGATTTCACCTAATCTGATCTGGCAGTACCAGAACGACTTCCCCGTCTTTCATCACATGAAATTGCTGGCCAAAACCCAATTGGTCAATGTGAACCGGGCCGATTTTCTGAAAGAGCAGGTCTTATTTTTCATCAGCTCCCTGATCGTCATCGTTGCGGGCTTATACGGGCTCCTGTTTTACAAGCCCTTCCAGGCCTACCGCTCTTTCTTTTTTGCCTTTGTTTTTACGTTAGCCACCTTCACCTTTTTACGAGCCAAGGGCTACTACGCTATCGGCATCTATCCAATTTATGTGGCTTTCGGCGCGGTGTTTCTCTCGGTAATTATACAGACCAGATGGTTGAAGGTCGCTTTGTTGGTCGTTCCTCTGCTGCTGTTTATTCCGATATACAGGGTCGCTTTTCCGAATAAAACACCGCAGGAGATCGCCCGCAATGCCGAGCGTTACCAGAAACTGGGTCTTCTGCGCTGGGAAGACGGTAAGGACCATGAACTGCCCCAGGATTTTGCGGATATGCTCGGCTGGCGGGAACTGGCAGCCAAGGTTGATGCGGCTTACGTTCGTCTCGGCGATCCAAAGACAACCTTGGTTCTCTGCGATAATTACGGGCAGGCCGGAGCGATCAATTATTACTCGAAGCAGCACATCAACGCCGTTACGTTCAACGCTGATTACATCAACTGGTTTGAGCTTGACAAAAAGTACAGGCACCTCATCCGGGTCAAAGAATCCGCTGGACGAGCAACAGAAATAAACGAGACCGGGCCGTTATTCGCCACTGCCTACGTAGCAGATTCCATTACGAATCCACTAGCCCGGGAGCGTGGTACAACCATCTTTGTCTTTCAGCAGGCCAACGTTGATATCAACAGCCGACTTGCCAAAGAGATCGCCGAAGAACGCTGGTAACCTGGTTAGATGAGAGAGGTTAGACGAAAGATGAAAAGACAAAAGACCAATGCTGGTATCTATCGTCTTATATCTAACATCTTCTTTCATCTTACATATCTTGTCTTACGTCTCCCCTCAAAACTGAATCATCAGGGTTTTGCGCTCTTCCTGCATAGTGATGGGTTCGGGTAGAAAGGTGGCGTTTAGCCCCTGCCGTTTGCACATTGCCAGCCACTCCCGCTCAGGTATAACCAGGAAGCCGTTCTCTTTCCGAATAGTGTAGTATGAGGAGAACCGAAGCCTGAACAGCAGCTTCAGCATCATCAGCAATTGCCCCTGTCGAAGCGATTTTCCCAGAATACTGACAATGTCACCCAGCATTCCTTCCGCCACGATCAGGTCGCAGATCAGCGCTTTGGCCCCTGGAGCCGCTACCTTCTTGATCTGGGCCAGCAGTTGTTCCACTTCAGCCGCGTTACGGTAGTATTGCACTACGCTCATGACGATGATCACATCAAACTTCTTTCCGTCAATAACCGAAAAGTTCAGGTAGTCGTCAGCATCCAGATCGTGGAAACGGACGTTCGGGTGGGCAGCGTGTTTGGCGCGGGCAATTTCGTTATACCGCTTCGAGATGTCAATCCCATCAATTTCGGCCACCCGGTCATGCCAGGCGTCTTCCAGATTAGCCGGACCGGAGCCGATGTCCAGTACCCGCCGTGTTTTCGACAGCGGGACGTACTGCTCAACTCGCGCCAGGAAGTAATTATAGTTGGCAGTCATCGAGTCGTCGAACTCGTTTTCCTGCTGCCAGAAATCAAGCCAGGTTTCGGCCATATTGTTACAGAAGAAGGGAGGACAAAGGTAACGACAGCTTTTTTGTTTTCGACAGGATTAGTGCCGCGGCCCGGCAGTCGCCGGGTCGATAAAGGTTCATGGACAGGATTAATAGGAAAGGTTAAAATCCTGTAATCCTGTCCATGAACCTTTATCCGTTAACCAGCTGATTGTCTGCCAGTACGGTATCTTTTGCGCTCATGGGCTGGTGCATCAGGTAGATCACCCGGAACCAGATCAGCACGCAGGGCAGCGCTTTCAGCACGTACGGCTTCACGATTTCGTCGCGCAGGTACCGTGGAAAAAGATCGCTCGGCGACATGACCGTCAGGATAAAGCAACTGATCAGCAGTGTTTTATCGAACCAGGTTTTAGGTGAGCAGAACCACCAGAACATCACACCCGTCACGGCCGTAATGTAGGTTGGCGACTCGGCCACGGGGTTAAAAATTACCTGGAAAATCAGGATCGACGCAATCATCAGCAGCCGAAACTGACGTAGCTCAAACTTCTTAACATGCACGTACACCGTGCAGAATAGCACCACGCCCAGCCCGATAATAACCGACGAGGCAATGTCCGGCGAAATAAACAGGTGGATCAGCCGGTGGATGGACGTATTGGCCCATTTATCCCCGTCGGACTTAATGAACAGTTGTCTCACCCACATTTCGTACTGCCAGTAAAGCCGGTCGAACGAGGTGTACAGAACCGGCAGCACCGCCAGCAAAATACCCCAAACAACCATATAGGCCAGGAAGCGACCTTTCTGCGGATAGAGCAGAAACAGGGCAGCCGCTACCAGACTGTAAATCTTGACGTTGAAACCCAGCATGATAAAGAAAGCCGCCCAGAAATACTGCTTTTTCTCGAAGCACAGAAAAGCAAACAGCGGAATAGCCGCGATCAGCGGATTCGTCTGGCTGTTGGCAATGGACGTAAACAGCTCGTGCAGCGAAAACCAGTAGGCAAACACCTTTTGCTGGTGGGTCAGCGGCATTCGGTAAATGGCGTACACCCAGACGCCCGTGAACAGAAAATGCCATAGAAACAGACCAACCGAGTACGGCAGCAGGAAAACCGGGGAGAAAAAAGCCGCAAACGTTGGTGCGTAGTGGTAATGGTCTTCGTACTGCGCCGGGTATACATTGTACAGGCTCAGCCCGTTGATGAGGTGTTCCAGCGAAAAATAAAAGATCCGGTAATTATTAGCGTCGTGGACGAACACGGTCCGGATACTGATCAGCAACGCAGCCAGGGCGTAGACGGTGAAAATAAACCGAAAATCGCTGAAGATCGGCTTCTTGAAAAAAGTCAGCATGAAATAGAATGGCAAGCAAAACAACAGACGACGGGTAGTAGCTGACTAGTCAGGGAGCTGCTGCACAAAATCGTGCATGGTTGTGAACTCCCCCCTGGGTTTGAGATAACGCAGCAGCGTTTCCACGCGATCCAGCAATGCGTCTTTCGAATGCCGACGCACGTAGGTGGGGATTTTTTCGTACCCCGACAGGTCCGTGAACTCCCAGGGATGCACGTACAGGTTCAGAAAACCGTCGCTTTTCAGCGTCTGGCGACAAAGCTGTTTATAATACGCAAACGGAAAATTTTTCAGGCTCAGCCAGAACAACGGCAGGCGTAGCATAGGCGTCACCGAAGCCGGTACCTGCCAGACGCCTGATTCGCGAAAGGGATGTCGGGATTCGCCCCAGTGGTTGTAGCGACCGGGTAACCAGGTTGGATGCAGGGACGAATTATACTGGTAACCCGCCTGCTGTACATCGTTTGGATCGACAAACCCCATGCGTGCCCGCCGGAAGCCCGTCACGGGTTTTCCCAGCAGTTTTTCTAAAGCCAGCCGGGATTTAAGCAGATCTTCTGGCTCAAAGGTGGTATGATAATAGCCGTGCGACGCGATTTCGTGCGTTTTGGCCAGCGACCGGATCAGTTCCGGCTCGTGCAGGGCGTAATTGGCCGTCGTGAACATTGTTGTTGGCGTCCCAACAGCCGCAAAACGCTCGGCCAGCAAGGTTAATCCCCGAGTTGAGACGGCTACCTGTTCATCCAACGGGATGTTGTGGCCGAACTCAACGGCGGTATCAAATTCTTCTACGTCAACGGTGAATAAAATTCGTTGGCTGGGTTTTCCCATGTTGTTACGGTCTCCTCAATCTCGTCCGTGTCGCCAATGATGTAGGCGGGGCGTTGTTTTACCTCGACGAACGTTTTCCCCAAATATACACCAATGATGCCGATCATGATGAATTGTACCCCACCAATCAGCACACTGAGTAAGACCAGCGAGGTCCAGCCTGATACAGTCGCGTCGGTAAAGTACTTTTCGTACACCACCTCAAGCCCGAACAACGTAGCGAACAGTGACATGATAAAGCCTAGCAGCACCGACAGATAGAGGGGCCGGGTCGAGAAGGACGTAATACCCATAGCCGCCAGCTTCAGCATCTTGCTCAGCGAATATTTGGAATGGCCAGCGTAGCGGGCGGCTGGTTCGTAAAGAATCCGGCACTGCCTGAACCCAACCCAGGAAATGGCCCCCCGCAGGAACAGATCGTTTTCCTTAAACTGCTTAAGCGTATCAACCACCTTCCGGTCGAGGAGCCGGAAATCGGCAGCACCATCTTCGAGATGCAAGTTGGACACCCGGCGGAGCAGGCGATAAAAATACTTAGACGTCAGTCGTTTATGCCAGGCAAGCCGGGGGTCTTCCTGACGTACCGTGTAGACAACATCGTAGCCTTCGCGCCATTTATCAATCAGGGTCGGAATCAGTTCGGGCGGGTGCT
Organism: Spirosoma sp. KUDC1026; assembly: GCF_013375035.1. NCBI lineage: Bacteria > Pseudomonadati > Bacteroidota > Cytophagia > Cytophagales > Cytophagaceae > Spirosoma > Spirosoma sp. KUDC1026. The sequence continues at coordinate 4,391,091 of NZ_CP056032.1, forward strand.
GCAGATCAGCGTCCAGACAGATGACTGCGTCGCCCCGGGCGTGGTCATAACCGGCCCGAAGGGCCATCTGATGACCGAAATTTCGCGAGAACGAAATGAAGCGTACTTCTTCGTATTCCTGGCTCAACTGCCTCAGCACATAACGAGTCTGGTCACTGCTGCCATCATCGACAATAAGAATTTCAAAATTACCGTACGGTTTCATCACCGCCCGGACGCGATGAACTAAAACAGGTAAATTTTCCTCTTCGTTATAGGCCGGTACAATCAAGCTGATCATACCTTTTTTACGGGTCATATCGGGCATTACATCATAGAAATATCATGCAATCTAAGTACAATTACTTATACTCTCAAAGAGTATTCAGATTATAAATAGATTAAGTGAAACCGTCTGTATACTAACCCACAAAAAACTGCTTTGTTGTGAAATCGCAGCCTCTACACATCTCTGTCGATACGAAACGAATTCAACAGGAAGCCCAGCGCCCCGATCTTGGTTTTGGCACCAAGATTACCGGTTCGCAGGTTCGACTGCTCAATCAGGATGGGAGTTTCAACGTTAAACGAGTCAACGAATCGTTCTGGAACCGAATTAACCTCTACAACCGGCTCATTGTCATGAGCTGGAGCCAGTTTCTGGGCTGGGTGTTCGTGTTCTATATGCTGTCCAATCTGCTGTTCGCGGGTATCTATCTTCTGTGTGGGGCCGATAGTCTCGCCAGTGCGAACGATGCTATATTTCATGGTCCTTTCTGGAAAGCGTTCTTTTTTAGCGCCCAGACCCTGACCACGGTTGGTTACGGACACATTACGCCCAATACGTTCCTGACCAGCTCCATTGCGGCCTTCGAGTCGATGGTGGGCCTGCTGTCGTTTGCGCTGGCAACGGGTTTACTGTACGGACGTTTTTCGCGCCCTAAAGCACACATCAATTTTTCCAGTCACTCAGTCATTGCGCCTTACCTGGATGCCAACGGCTGGATGTTCCGAATCGTTAACGCGCGCTCCACCCAGTTGATCGATCTGCAGATTGAAGTTTCACTGTCACGGCTCGAGCAGCAGCCCGACGGTACGCGCTACCGGCGGTATCACCGGCTTAAACTGGAGCGGGACATGGTCGCGTTCTTCCCCACCAACTGGACCCTCGTTCATGCCATCACGGAAGATAGTCCGCTGTATGGCAGTACCCCCGAAACGCTGGCCGACTCCGAGACGGAGTTTCTAATTTTATTCCGGGCGCTGGACGATGCCTTTTCGCAGATGGTTCACGTTCGATTCTCGTACCGGGCGGGCGAAATTCGCTGGGGACACAAATTCCGCCCGATGTTCGACACGGGTCATACCGGCCAGGTTACGGTCGATCTGCACCAGCTTGACGATACGGACCCCGCCCCTCTCAACTGATCAGCTCTCCTGTTAGCCTCTGATTAAATGTCTGTTAAAATGCTCACACAAGTGTTTAAACAAAACTCGTTTAAACAACTATTGGTTATACATTTGCGCACCCAGTTAGTCATTCCATGAGCAAAACGTACCGTAACGAATACCACCGCCTGATTGGCAACCTGCACCAGACTGACGGATACATCTTCAATTATTTTGGTCAGAAACTGGCTCCCTTTGATCTCTCGGTGCAGCAATACGTGGTGTTGCGCCTGCTGGCCGGGGTTTACCCCGACAGTTTATCGGCGGGGGAAGTGAAAGAACGGATGACCGAGCTAAACTCCGATGTAACCCGCCTGACGGATCGGCTGGTCAGCAAAAACCTGATTATTCGGGAGGTCGACCCGCAGAACCGCCGACGGGTGAATCTGCGTCTGACGACCGAATCGAAGAAGTTTATCGATAAGGTAGCCGCCGATTTTAATGATTTTGAATCAATTGTCAGTCACCTGACTGACGACGAAGTACACACGCTGAATACACTCCTGGATAAAATTAGAAATCGATAAAATGAAAACGCACGTGATTGGGGCTGGTCTCTGGCTTTTGCTGCTGGGCGGAGTAACTGCCCAGCCTGCCCCGGCGGTCCTGCCGCTTGACAAAGCCATCCAGACCGCCCTGCAAAATAATAAAGGCATCAAACTGGCCGATACGCGAACCCAGGCCGCCGAAGCCCGGTCGCAGGAAGCCAAAGACCGGAGTCTGCCCCAGGCTAATGCCTCGCTGGCTTATTCGCGCTACAGCCTGACGGGCCCGTTCTCGATCAAAGGTCCCGATGGCAATGCGCTCTTCGGCATTCCGGCGGGAGCCTTCAACGCAACCATCGGTGGCGTTACGGTCAGCAAGGAAGTATTTGGCGGCTTTGCGGAGAAATCAGCCGAAAAATCGGCAGAACTACTTGCCAAAGCCAGTCATTTGGATGCGCAGCGTAATCGCTCGGAACTGGTTTATACCGTAACCGACGCGTATTATAACCTTGTTAAACTGATCAAATCGGCCGGGGTAATTGAGCAGAATATCCGCCAGTTCGATGAGCGGGAACGCGAAGCCCGAAATCTGGAAAAAGAAGGTATCGTTACGGCCAACGAAGTCCTGAAGATCCAGTTGCAGAAAAACAACCTGCAACTCAGTCGACTACAGGTAGACAAGGCGCGACAAACGGCGTTCTACAATTTCAACCTGCTGATTGGCCTGCCCACCGATCAGGCCGTAGCCGTGGACACCACGCTGACCAACCCGAATACTGCGCTGGAATCGCTGGACAATTTTCTCGGCCGAGCCGTTCAGGCCCGTCCCGAACTCCAGGCGAACAGCCTACGGTTTCAGGCCTCCGGCGAACAGTTGCGTAACGTCAAAAGTACCATGTACCCGCATCTGGGCGTATCAGCTGGCTACAACTACATTAATCCATCGGCCCGCCTGCTTCCCGAAGCGCAGTCGTTCGTGAGTGCCTGGAACGTAGGTGCTGCCATTACGTATAACATTGGTTCGCTGTATAACCTGAAAGGCCGGCTGCACAGCGCCCAAACCGCCATCGACGAAACGGTCCTGCAGGGGCAGCAGATCAACGACCAGGTCCGGTCGGAAGTAGTGACCGCCTACAATAATTACCAGCTTGCCCTGGAACAGCAGAATGTGATCCGGACGGCTATCGATCAGGCCCGGGAAAACTACCGCCTGACGGAATCCCGGTTCCGCAACGGCCTGGTTGGTTCGACCGACCTGCTGGAAGCCGACAGTTTCCTGCTCCAAGCTCAGCTCAACGCCATCAACGCAACTGTTGACGCTCAACTCGCTTACCAACGCCTGCTAAAAGCAACGGGCACTAATCTGAATTAATCGCTCACAAGACAACCATGAATACCAAAACATTAATCCGCGTGGGGGGCGTTATCGTCCTGGTGGCTGCGCTCTTCTTTGGCTATACGGAGTTTCGTTACCTTCAGCGCTACGAAACAACCGACGACGCCCAGATCGACGGCGATGTCGATCCTGTTACGCCGAAAGTAGGCGGTTACGTAAAAGCAATTCGTTTCAAAGACAACCAGTTCGTTAAAGAGGGTGACACGTTGTTCGTTATCGACGATGCCGACTACCGCATCCGGGTAGCGCAGGCCGAAGCCGCGTTGCAGAGTGCTCAGGCCAGCGCTGGCGTAAGCCGTTTTCAGGTCAACGTAGCAGCGGCCACGATTCAAAGCTCGCAGGCTGGCGTACAAACCGCCCGCGATCAGGTGATTACGGCGCAGGCGAACGTAACGGCGGCTCAGGCGCGGGCACGTAAGGCCAGCCAGGATTTTGAGCGGTACAGCCGGCTGCTGGCCGAAAAAACAGTACCACAGCAGCAGTTCGACGCCGTTCAGGCGGAGCGCGACGCGGCCCAGGCGCAACTGCAGGCCGCTCAGGCTCAGCTCCGTACTGCTCAGTCGCAGGTAAGTGCAGCCGGTACGCAAACGGGCATAACCAACTCCCAGCGTCAGGCAACGCAGGGTCAGATCTCGGTGGCTCAGGCCGCCATCAAACAACGGCAGACAGACCTGGACCTGGCCAACCTTCAGCTTTCGTACACCATCGTACGCGCTCCGGCTTCGGGTATCGTCTCAAGACGGGCGGTTCAGGTAGGCCAGCTTATCCAGCCCGGTCAGGCCCTGTGCTCTGTCGTGGGTAATACGCACCTCTGGGTAACGGCTAACTTCAAAGAAACGCAGTTGAAAGAGATGCAACCGGGTCAGGCCGTTAACATCGAGGTTGATGCCTTTGGCGACGAAAAAATACTGGGCCACGTCGGCTCCTTTGCCGGGGCTACGGGGGCTAAATTCTCGCTGCTGCCGCCCGACAACGCGACAGGTAACTACGTAAAAGTAGTACAACGCATTCCGGTACGGATCGAGCTGGAAAAGAACAGCCCGCTCTACGCTAAACTACGTCCCGGCATGAGCGTAACGGTCGCCGTGGACCTTCAATCAACCGAAAAATAATGAAGTTAGGCTTCGATAAATGGGTGGTTGTGCTCACCGTGACCACAGCCGCCCTGCTGCAAACCATCGACTCGTCGATCGTGAACGTAACGCTGAACCAGATGATGGGTAACCTGGGGGCCTCCCTGGGCGACATCAGCTGGGTCGTTACGGGCTACGCGGCCGCCAGTGCCGTCATGATCACGATGTCAGGCTGGCTGAGCGCCAAACTCGGTCGCCGGAATTACTTCGCGGCTTCCATTATTCTGTTCACGATCTCATCCATCTTTTGTGGTACGTCCACCAATGTCTGGGAGCTGGTGTTCTTCCGGGTGGTGCAGGGTATTGGTGGCGGTGGTCTCTTAACCACCGCCCAGTCGATCCTGATCCAGACTTTTCCCAAAGAAGATATTGGTATTGCCAACGCCATTTTCGGGATGGGGGTTATCATCGGGCCATCGATCGGCCCGACGCTGGGTGGTTATATCACCGACAACCTGTCGTGGAACTGGGTGTTCTACATCAACATTCCGTTCGGCATCCTGGCAACGATCTTAACGTACCTGTATATCAAGGAACCCGCCGAAAAAATTGCGGCCGGGAAGATGGACTGGCTCGCGCTGGTCATGCTGATCGTCGGTATTGGCGGTCTGCAGATCATCCTGGAGAAAGGCGAAGAAAAAGACTGGTTCGATTCGAGTTTCATTACGATCATGACCAGTGCCGCCGTGATCTGCCTCATCGGTTTCATCTGGCGCCAGCTGACGGTCTCTCAGCCCATTCTCGACCTGCGCCTGATGCGGCAGCGACGCTTTGCGGTGGGTACGCTGTTCAACTTCATCCTGGGCTTCGGTCTGTTTGCGTCGGTTTTCCTGATTCCTGTTTTCTGCCAGACGATTCTGGGTTTCACGGCGAGTCAAACGGGGCTGCTGCTAATGCCCGGTTCGATCGTAACGGGGATGATGATGCCAATCGTGGGGGGGTTACTCAAGAAAAACGTGATCTCGCCCATCTGGTACGCGGCTGCGGGTTTCCTGCTCTTCTTCGGTTTTAGCTTTGGTCTGTCGAACATTACGCCCGACGCGGGTCCGGATTACTTTTTCTGGCCGCTCGTTATCCGGGGAATCGGGATGGGGCTGATTTTCATCCCCCTGACGACCGTAACGCTGGCCGATCTGAATCCCGTAGAAATTCCGCAGGGGTCAGCCCTGTCGAACACGATCCGGCAGTTGGGCGGTACGTTCGGAACGGCCATCATGACGACCTACATCTCGACCCGCTCGGTGCTGCACATCTCGCGTTTGACGGATAACCTATCGGTCTACAACCCGATTTCGGTGGAGCGTATCCGCCAGTACACAGGACTGTTCCTGTCGAAGGGGGATGCGCTGGCCTCGGCCACGGCAAAGGCGTACCGGCTGCTGCAGGGCGGGGCCATTAAACAGGCCATGGTTATGACTTATGCCGATTCCTTCCTGATCATCGGTGGTTTCTTTTTGGTTTGTATTCCCCTGCTGCTGCTCTTTATCGGTAAGAAAATTGAAGCATCCGAGCATGCCGACATGGTGATGGAATAAGCGGTTTCGTTCGTCAGTCACGGCACTGGCTCATCCATCAGAGGAACGGGTACTGTTTCAGAGACAGCTACCCGTTCCTTTTTGTATGCTGGACATTCCTGTCCGAAACACGTTTCTTTGCAAATCGAAACCGTTTACCAATTTATGCTGATTCCTCCTTTTCTGCGCCCCGGCGATACGGTGGGCGTTGTCTCCCCGGCAAGCTGGTTCCCCTACGACGAGATAAGCGAAGGACTGCGTATTCTGCGTGAGGACTGGCAGTTAAACGTTATCGAAGGCCGGAGCCTGCAGGCCGTCGACGGACCGTTTGCCGGGAACGATGAGCTACGCCGACAGGATATCCAGCAACTGTTCGACGATCCGTCTGTGCGGGCGGTATTTGCCTCCCGGGGAGGCTACGGTTCCTACCGAATTGCCGATGGGCTTGATCTGACGGGTTTGCTGGCGCATCCCAAATGGCTGGTTGGTTTCAGTGACATAACTGTTCTGCTGAGTCTCCTGCAACGCCATGATCTGGTTAGTTTACATGGTATCATGCCCCGGCAGTTTGGTGTTCCCGAGCGGGCCGACTCGCTGGAATCACTGCGGCAGTGGCTATTTGGTGCTCCCCCTACCCAGTACATGACCCCGCCCCATCCACTTGACCGACCTGGTGAGAGCCAGGGACCGCTGATTGGCGGCAACCTGACACTGTTGATCAACTCACTGGGTACCCCTACTGACTTGGATTATACCGGCGCTATTCTGTTCATTGAAGACATTGACGAAACCCTGTTTTCGCTCGATCGGATGATGACCCAGTTGCGTCGGTCCGGGCGCCTGGCCGGGCTAGCGGGGCTGGTAGTTGGTCAGTTTACCGATATGCGCCCTAATTTGTCGCTGCCCTTCGGGAAAGACGCCAATCAGATCATCGCAGAAGCCGTAGCAGACTATACCTATCCGGTCCTCTTTGATTTTCCGGCGGGGCACGTTGATTATAACCTCACACTGCCCATCGGCTACGATGTTTCATTGTCTGTTACGTCGACAGGCGGCTCACTTAATTTTCCGAACTCATGAGCGCGTTCTCGGGTAAGGTGGTCTGGATCACCGGCGCTTCGTCGGGTATCGGCGAGGCCGTTGCGCTGGCAATGGCTCAGGCAGGGGCCCGGCTCGTGCTGTCGGCCCGGCGGGACGCTGAACTACGACGCGTAGCTACCCTGACCGGTCTGCCTAGCACCGCCGTACTGATCCTTCCCCTAGACATGACCGATCGGGCTAGTTTTCCCGAAAAAGCAGATGTGGTCTATCAGCGATTCGGCCAGATTGATTATTTATTTCTGAACGCGGGCATTACCCAGCGGGGGCCGGTGGCAGAAACCGATTTCTCGGTCTACGAACGGCTTATGGACGTTAACTTTTTCGGGGTTGTAGCGCTAACCAAAATCGTTCTCCCGCTGATGCTGGCTCGAAAAAGCGGACACATGGTCGTCACCAGCAGCGTAGCGGGCAAGTTGGGGACCAAAGAGCGGTCAGGTTACTGCGCCAGTAAACACGCGCTGCACGGTTTTTTCGATGCGCTCCGGGCCGAAACCTATGCGTCGGGAGTTCGGGTAACTTTGGTTTGCCCTGGTTACATTCGTACCCCTATCTCCCTCCATGCGCTCAACGCCCATGGAGAGTCCCACGGCAAAATGGACGAAAATCAGGAAAAAGGGATGCTACCAGAAACATTCGCCCATAAACTACTCCGGGCTGTCAGCCAAAACCGGGAAGAAGTATACATCGGTGGACTGGAAACCTACGGCATTTACCTGAAACGCTTCTTTCCCGGCTTATTATCGCGGATTGTTCGAAACCGGAGAAGTGAATAAAGCCGTAAAACGTATATACGTATGCGTTATAAAAACTAATTCATACAAACCTGTTCCCCTTCTACCCGGCGGGGTATTTATGGATAAGAACAGAGCTATGAATTTTTGCGGTGAGAGTCTCTACTAACTCTATTCAGTGACAAAATCCATACCAGCCCGGGCCTACTAGCCCGAACAGAAAGTCATTTAAGCGGTAAACAATCCAGCGCCTGCCTCACGGGTTCCTGTTTTTACAATGTCTTACCAGACAATCCTGTTCTTCTTTCCAGATAAACTATAAGGATTACCTGTTTATTGATTCTTTAGTTGGTCTACTCCATCCGTGAGATACAGGCGGCAAAAAAATCTCTTGGCTTCATTTAAACACCTACAAAAAATACCGGCCATATCAGGTAAATCAATCGGGATAAAAATTTATTTATCGACGAATGATGACATATCCATCGGCCTGATCAGAAACAACCCATTAGTAGGTGTAAAACACGACTGTCAGTTCAGCTGCTAGAACTGATAATGTCCATTTTTGGCAAAGAATAGCCATTAAAGAGGTAAGTATTAAGATTCTGCATCCAGAATCACAGTTTGGCCCAATATTTAATAAGCAAATTAAATATTAACTATATGGTCGTTTTGTATACTGATAAATCCATAACAGTTACAAAATTCTTTGATTTTTTGCTTTCCTGTAGATAACTACTTGTGATTTTTCAAAAGCATATTTACTTATTGGCGTAATATTTGTTTTTCGGTAGGCATGATAAACTTTTACAGCTCCGTTCATGCACGTTAACATTGTTCACTTTGCCAAGCGCCTTCTCTCCAGTGCGTTTGCTTACGTAGGGGTCTTGATCTGCCTGGCGGTCTCCGCATCCGGATTGCCAGGGCCAAGTTCCTCCCCCGGCGAGAAGCCAGTACTGGCCCGGATTTTCGGCGCTCTGAATAACCCGATTGATAAAAAGCCTGCTCCAACTCCTTTTATCAGTCCAACACTTAGCAGCGACCCCATCCGGTTTACAATTCGGGCCAATAAACAATCGATACGGCTGGGCGAATCCGTCGAACTGTCCATCCGGGCTGAACTCCTCAACATTAGCCCTACCCTGCTGTTCTCCCTGCCGGGTTCCAATGCGTATCGATTAAAACTTCTGCTGCCCGATGGTTTCGTGCAAACGAGTGGTGATTTTCAGGATTACGTTGGCGATCTGCTCACCTATCCTACCAATGCTGTTAAAACCTACCGTATCACGGGCTACTTTACCAAAGTAACGCCCGGCTCCACCTTCCGGTTGCTACGCAGTCATAGCCAGGCCGATGATCAGAGTCTCTATGTCGAGAAAGCAGCCGTTCGTTTGGACGTCGTCAATAAAAATGATCATAAGTTGGCTAACTTATCTGTTGGTAAAGAGCAATCGGCTTCAGGTCGGTCGTCTGTACCAACGACGGTGCTGCAGGTTATCCCCGAAACAAGCACTGGTGCGGCCCGCATGGCCACGCCCGATTATTGGGGTACGCTGGAATTTGCAAACTGCGATGTTATTGGCGGCTGGGTCGTTGATCTGAATGCCCCCCGCAAATCGTTATTCCTCGATATTTACATCAACGGTAACAAGGTTACGACCATCCTGGCGGATCAGGAGCGGCAGGACGTAACGGATTTCTATAAAATTGTCGGCTACAACCGCTATGGCTTCCGGTGGAATCTACCCGCTGAGTACAAGAATAACAAAGCGGTTTCTGTAGCGGTAAAAATTACGGAGGCTGGTATCGAACTAACCCAGAGCCCCAAGACCATTCAGCCCTGCGATGGCTCGGTATCACCCGCACCCGAAGCCAGTACCTGCGATTTTACGATTTCTACCACCCCATTAACGGTAAGCTGCGGTAGTTCATTTACGCTACGGGCTAACTGCACCGGTGCCAACTGCGACAAGGTTACGTACACCTGGTCGGGTAATGGCTTGAGCCAGACGGGTCAGTCGGCAACAGCTACGGCCCCAAGAAGCAACACGACCCTCACGTATACAGTAGTGGCATCGGCTACGGGCTGTACCAGCAAAACCGCCACCGTAAACGTTACGGTCAATGGCTGCACAACCATTGTTCCACCGGCCAACGCCGATTACCGGGGCTATCTGGATACGGCAAGCTGCGCCCTGCTGACGGGTTGGGTCCTCGACCTGAACGCGATCAAACAATCGCAGTCAGTGGATATTTACATCAACGGCACCAAAGCTACGACGGTAGCCGCCGACCGTGCGCGACCCGACGTAGTCAAAGCATTCGGTCTGGCGGGCTTCGATAAGTACGGCTTCCGCTGGGCTATCCCAGATAGCTACCGGAAAAACGCGCCCCTGCTCATTTCGGCACGTCCGGCCAGCACGACGAAAGACCTGACCGACAGCCCACGGCAAACGGAGGTTTGTACCAGTTTGAACCCAACATCGCCTAAACCAGACTCCTGCGCGTTCACCGTATCCACAACCCCACTGAGCGTAAGCTGCGGCACTTCCTTCACCCTGCGGGCTAGCTGCGTGGGCGGCAACTGCGACCGGGTAACCTACCGCTGGACGGGTAACGGTATCGACAAGACCGGGCAGTCAGTTACGACGACAGCCTCCTCGGCCAATGGCCCGGTTACGTACACGGTTACAGCGACGGCTCCAGGCTGCTCCAGCCAACAGGCTACAGCAACGGTTACCGTAAGCGGCTGCAACGGAACAACACCCAAACCAGATTCCTGCGCCTTTACGCTATCAACTGCTCCGCTGAGCGTAAGCTGCGGCTCCTCGTTCTCGCTGCGTGCCAATTGTGTTGGTGCCAACTGCGACCGGGTAACCTACCGCTGGACCGGCAATGGCGTCAACCAGACGGGAGCCATCCTTACGTCGGTAGCCCCAAAAACAACGGGTACCCAAACCTACACAGTAACAGCCAGCGCTCCTGGCTGCGCGTCACAGACCACAACGGCCGCCGTCAGCGTAACGGGTTGTGTACCCAGCAATGCTAACTACCTGGGTTACCTGGATGTAGCCACCTGCACAACCGTTGCGGGCTGGATTCTTGACCTCAACAACATGGAGCAGGTTATTGATCTGGACATCTTTGTCAACGGGGTTAAAGCGGCCACTATTCCAGCCAACCAACTGCGTCAGGACGTAGCCGCTTCCTACCGAATCCAGAACAATATGTTTGGCTTCAACTGGACCATTCCGGATTCGTTCAAGCGGACGAAAGGAGCGTTGATTATTTCCGTTAAAATAGCAGGAACGAGCAAAGAACTCTCTAACAGCCCCCGCACAACTCCCGTCTGCGACGCGGTGGTAAGTAAAGATTCGTGCGATTTCAGCGTATCGACTGCACCGGCCACCGTTAACTGCGGCAGCCCGCTTGTGCTGTCCGCACTTTGTGCCGGTGCCGACTGCGGCCGGGTAGCCTATACCTGGGCCAGTAATGGTCTCACCGCAACGGGTCAGTCGGTTTCCATCGTAGCCCCTACATCCAACACAACGGTTGCCTACACGATAACGGCATCGGCGGCAGGCTGCGCCCCCAAAACCGCAACGGGTACTGTCAGCGTAACGGGCTGCACCACCACAACTCCTCCGGTTCCGGGTGTCTACCGGGGCTTCCTCGACATAGCGGATTGCGATGTTGTTACGGGCTGGATCTTCAACCAGAACGCAACCCAGCAATCGCAGCAGATCGATATCTACATTGACGGGCAGCGGGCGGCAACGATCACGGCTAACATTACCCGGCCGGACGTAGCCGCTGTTTATCAGACAGGCAGCTTCAACGCCTACGGCTACCGCTGGACGATTCCAAGCTCGTACAAGACGAACAAAGCACTCCGGATTTCAGTACGTCCCGCCGGAACCAGCCAGGAACTGACCAACAGCCCTCGCACAACTCCCGTCTGCGAAGGGGCAACGGTCATCCCGCCAACGCCCGAACCTCCAATCTCGGGAAGCTGTACGTTTGCCACAACGGCGCTGCCAATCAGCGTAAGCTGTGGCTCTTCGTTCACGCTGAAAGCAAACTGCACAGGTTCTGACTGCGACAAAGTCACGTTTACTTGGGTCTATAACGGCTCAACTAAAACTGGCCCGACCGTCTCGTTTATTGCCCCAACCGGCGATGGTGCAACGACCTATACGTTAACGACAACGGCAGCAGGCTTTACACCGCAAATCACAACGGGTACCGTAAGTGTTACGGGTTGCCCGTCGGCGGTCATTCCATCGCCCAACGCCGATTACCGCAGCCATGTGGATTACGGCAACTGCGAACTCGTATCGGGCTGGATTGTGAATGTTAACGAGAAGCAAAAGTCGCAGTACGTTGACATCTATATAAATGGCGCAAAAGCAGCCACGATCCAGGCTGACGGCAGCCGTCCGGATGTGGCCCTGATCTACCAGACAGGCAGTTTCAATGCCTTTGGTTTCCGCTGGACAGTTCCAAGTTCGTACAAGACCAACGCGACGATCAAAATCTCGGTCCGACCAGCCGGTACCACGACAGAACTGGCCAACAGCCCGCTGATTACGCCGATCTGTGCCGGTGTGGTAAATCCTCAGCCGGATTCCTGCGCCTGGAACGTAACGACCGATGGTGTCATTAACACGGCTACCTGTGGCGGCAGCGTTACACTGAAAGCCGCCTGCACGGGTACCAACTGCAGCAAATTAAGCTATGCCTGGTCGGGCAACGGCATTAGCCGGAGTGGTCAGACGGTTACGTTGAACGCACCATCCAGCAATGGCTCGTATACCTATACGGTAACGGCTTCGATGGCGGGCTGCGCCATCAAAACGGCAACGGTTGTCGTGAACGTGAGCGGCTGCGCCAATCAGACGGGCGATCCTTATCCGATCCTGAACAGCGCCTGGCCGGACGACAAACGTCCTGTGCTGAAAAATGATCGCCTACGGGTAGCCATTGATCTGGGTGTGGGCGCGGTTATCCGCGAAGTAACTGACCTTCAGGTTGGCGAGAACATGATCAACTGCATGGTAAAAGGCGATGGCAAACGTGATCCAGGTCGGGATGACCAGATCTCGCTCTACGCCCTGCCAAGCGATAGTCAGCACTGGACACAGAATGGCAAGCAGGTGCTGGACGACATTGGTTATAATCCAGTGCAGGGTGGTGACGTGGCCGGTAACTTCTCTCCTGTTCTGGGCTACGGCCGTACCGACAACATGCTGTACTCCAAAACCCGGAGTCTGCTCTGGGGTCTGAATAACGAGCTGGGCGACTACATCGTTGAGCAGTGGATTCGCCTGGATAACAACATCGTTCGCCGGCACGTACGCATCTCCGGCTCGCGCGCCGACCAGACCAAGTACGACGGTACGCGCCAGCAGGAGCTACCCTGTACGTACACGAACAGCGCTTACTACCAGTATTACGTTGTTCAGGGCGAAGCAAACACAAACGCTCCCTGGCTCAATGTCAACTCGATGCCGAACATTGCCGGTCCGGGCAAAAGCCTGAACCAGATAACGAATGGCTCTTATAATGGTCCGTTCAACGTTAACGCATCGGAACCCTGGATTGCGGCTATCAAACCCAGCATTGGTCGGGGGATTGCCCTGCACACCCCTTACTCGCACGAGTTCAAAGTGGGTATCTTCGGCGAAATGGGCTGGGGTCCTGCCGAATCGAGCAACGCGGGCTACATTGCCAACGGTATGTCGCTGGTGATGGACCCGAACGGGGTGTACGAGTTCGACATCAACATGGTGGCAGGTACGATTGACGAGATTAAGAACACGCTGAAAACGCTGCCGCAGTCCGAAACGAAACCAAACTATCGGTTTGCTGGCAATGCTACCCGTCACGGTTTCTACTATCGTAACGGATACGACCAAGGCTACCCAATCAGCGACGAGTTATCGATCACGCCAACCGACCGCCGGTTCCGGATCATCTCGCCACAGAAGGGCTACAAAGCGTCTGAATTCGGTGTCATCTACGTTCGCTTGCGGGCACAAACGTCCGAAACCCAGCTCGTTCTCGACTGGCGGAAAGTGGGCCAGAGCGAACTGGATGCGGCTGTAGCCGGTCAGCAGATCACGTTTAAAATCACGGGTGATAACCAGTACCGGACGATTGCGATCCCCGTTAATCTGCACTCGAAATGGAACGGTCAGATCAACGACTTCAGCATCCGCTACGCTAACCCAAGCGAAACGCTAACCAGCGGTCAGCAGATCGGTATCAAATGGATTTCAGCTACTAATCTGGGCGATCAATAATAGCAATGATTAACGCAGACGGGCTTCACTGTCCGTCTACGTTATCAAACCAGGTTTACCAGATTGATAGTACTGGCACGTTTTTGGCGAATTCGTTTAACAGAAAATCATTAATTCAGTGAATAAAATCATCACTATTCATCAGATAAAGCAGGGGGTTGCATCCTGTCTGGGAACGGGGATAGCGGTTGCGCTTCTGGCTATCCAAACGCAGGCCCAAACCCCGGCAGCAAGCCAGGCAGCCTGTGTTCAGATTACGGTAACGGCTGTAACCGACTCCCCCACTACGCCAACCAACCCGGCTACGCCCGCCGATCAGGGAACATCGGCGCTGCCTGTTCCCGTATTCAGTCAGTCTACAGGTTCGGTAGCCTTTGGTGCGTCGGTTAATCTGACGGCGTCTGCCCTGCCTGCTGGTGCAGTCGTAGAATATTCAGCCGATAATGGAACGACCTGGACAGCAGGAACGCAGCTTTCTGTCACGAACAAAGTTGACCTGCTGGGCCGCACCCGCCAGAACCAGCAGACCTCCGCTACAACCAAAGCAAGTCTGACGCCTTATTATCAGCGAATGCTGGTTATTGGGAACAGCATCATGAGCCACGGCGCGGCTCCTGACCTCGGCTGGTTTAACACAAACGGAATGGCGGCCTCAGCACCAGAGAAAGATTTTGTCCACCTGCTGGATGCTCAGCTAAAGACCCTCTACCCCCAGGCTACGTATCGGATGCAGTCAGGGGGTGGGTTCGAGCGCGATTTCGGCAAATCAACGTACAACATTGATGAATTCAACGCCATACTTCAGCAGTTCAAACCCGATCTGATAATCCTGCGTATCGGCGAGAACGTCGACGAAGAGAACGCCGTTAGCCGGAACTACGAAGGCCAGTTACGGACGCTGCTAACCAAACTGGCGACCTATGGCCAGCCGGTGAAAATAATTGCGACGACCAGCGTCTGGTCCCGCGCCCTGGCGGATTCGATCATGCGCAAAGTTGTCAGCGAAAAAGGATATCCGCTGGTAGAATTGAACAGTATGATTGGTCAGGGGCAGTACTTTGCCAGCCAATACGCCAATCCAGGTGTAGCAGCTCACCCCAACGACGCGGGTATGCAGCGGATTGCCGACCTGATTATGGAGAAAATCAAATAAGTAAGTACGGTCCGGATTGAGGGCAATTGCCCTCTAAATAGTTTATTTACGTAACGAAAAGGGGGCGCCGGAGTTATTTCGGCGCCCCTTGCATTTGTGACCGCGTCTCACCAATAGCTAACAGCATATCCATGCACTCGATACTGTCGAATACTTCCTTCTATAGGACTGGGGTCTAACTACGTTTTGTCAATTATATGCAGAAGTTCTCATAGATTGAGCTTACGATTTTCATAAAACAGACTTTTCCTTACGCATGATAAAGATGATAGCTCTTGTCTCAGCTTGTATCATCTGCTTTAATCTGCAAGCTCAGCAGCGAATGACGATAGATTTGGAGCCTTCTTTTGATGCGCCCGCGTCAATCGAGATTCAAGTCAAACAGCACCGATCAGTCCAAATAGTTTTCAAACAGATGGGAACTCTCAAACCTGATGAGTCGGCATTTTCATGGGTGCAGGATACAATTACTATTGTACACCCGCGCAGGCTTGGAAGATACTTTCAGCAATTCGCCTTTTCCGATACGATACGCCTTGAGGCCCAGTCCTCAACCAACCTACTCAAAGCGTTTACCGAAGTGTATGTTAACCGAGATGAATTATCAAGATTGAAGGATGACAGGCTAATGATCGATGGCATGCCTTGCTTAATCATAATTCCGGTTAGTAAACAGAATCAATACACAATAGCCTTTCGACCACCTGCTTTAACAAAAACCCAGACCTTAGACCGATTGATTAGAGAGATTTTGGCAGCATTGAAAATAGAGTCAACTAACCCCGCCACTGTAAATTATTGTATGATAATTGGCGGCTACTTGAAATAGGATGTTCTTAACATACTGCCATTTATACAATTACTTCCTGTACAGAAGACAAACAATTACAAAGCATATAAAAAACGTGAGTATGCTTCCTGCAAACACTTTATGGCGAGCATGTATTTTCCTTTTTCTTTCTTCGCTTGAATGGTCAAAAGGAAGCTTTAAAATACGGGGATGTATAAACAGCCTATATAAGGTTAGATAAACGCCAAAAGTAGCCAATAATGACTCTATTACACTAGGTTTGAATGCACCGTATAGTTTGACCCGGGTGGCTATTAATAGTAGCAGTAGACCCATGTAATAGAGAAAAAATACAGCTATCATTCGTAGCCTGAGGCTGCTCTTAGCAACTTCTTCTGTTTCATACTTGAGAGCATGATAATATGTACCCTGATAGATGTCGTTGAGGAGCTTAGTCAAATTAATACAGCTTTGAAGTTCGTATTGGGTCATAAAGACACTCTCTAGAGAACACTCCCAAAACGATAGCTTACCGAAAGACGAGTACTACGATATCCAAAAAAGAAAGGATACGCCTTTTCTTCGTAAACGATATGGCGATGCAGACTAGCAAAGCTTGCTTCACGAGCCAGTGTAAGCCCCCATCGTTTCAACCATAGAGTAGTCCCGTAGCAATAACTCCAAGATAGTGGTTTTAAACTCTGATCGATGATTTGAGCCGTCCAACTAAAGCGGGGGTCGTAATCACCTGTGTACTTGTACTTATTTAAAGTAGGTAACATTCCTATATATCCCTCTAGACGTATGTCTTAACCCCCTGAATGACTGGACAAAATTGTAAAAACAGTTTAGTCCTTTTACATTCAGATACCATGAGCAAATTAAGGCGGAGTTTTACTCCCGATGACCGCTATTCTATCGTCCAGGAAGCCATTCGTGACGGCCATGCCGAGACTTGTCGAAAATACAATCTATCTCCTTCGCTGCTGCGCAAGTGGAAATTGAAGTATTTGAGTAAAGGCAAAGAAGGCCTCAAAGATTCTTACGCACGCGTCGATCCCCAGCTTCGAGTGCTCGAAGAAGAAAATGAACGCCTGAAGCGGATTGTAGCAAAACAAGCTTTGGAACTGGAGATCAAAAGTGAGCTACTAAAAAAAACTCCTATTCACTCCAGGAGAAGCTAGCACTCATGAAACAGTTTGAAAATCAAGTAAGTCGTACCCTGTTATGCCAGTGGCTTAGTGTACCTCGGAGCGTGTTTTACTACCAACCACAATCAGGTAGACCTGGAGCACGCCCCAGCCAGGTAACCATGAAACGGGATGGATCGTGGGTAGACAACCAACTGGTCGTGGTCAGTATTCGGCAACTGCTGGATGTTGAGTTCAATGCCCTTGGCTACGAATACATCACCCACGAGTTGAAAAAAGAATACTTAATCAATAAGAAAAAGGTGTATCGACTCATGCAAGAGCATAATTTACTTCTGGGCAAAGTGATCCGACCGATGGGCAAGCGGGAATTTGTTAAATTCAGACGAATCGAAGCGACCAAGCCCTTGGAATACCTGTGCTGGGATATCAAATACGTCTGGGTAGAAGGGGAACGGCGGAATTACTATCTGTTGAGCGTCATTGATGTGTATAGCCGCAAAATTCTGGATTGGCTATTCCAAGGCAGTATTCGTCAAATCGACTTAATCAATCTTTTTCGACGAATCAACCGGAATCATGAACTGAAGGGCGTCATTTTGCGCAATGATAATGGCAGTCAATTCATTGCTCACTCGGTACGTAACTTTTTGAAAAGCTCCGAAATCAAGCAGGAATTCACTCATGTGGCCACCCCTGAAGAGAACTCGTACATTGAAGCTTTTCACAGCATTCTAGAACATGATGTGATCGAGCGCAATGTATTTGACAGCTATTATGAGGCCAAAGAAATGTTAGGGCGTTATTTTTTCCATTACAACAATCACCGTCTTCATCGTTCGATTGGTTTTGTAACACCTCAGCAGAAATGGGAGGAAGCACAGGTAATTTACGACACAACCTTTTCAGAAAATTTGTCCAGCTAATAGGGGGCTAAGACAACGTATTTTCGAATTAATTTGACCGCCTACACCAGCTAAGACTGGCACATCCTAAGACTGGCACATCGAGATGATACAAATAGTTACCAGCATAGCTGACATCAATATCATCCTCGGTAGTCGGTAAGTTAGGCTGAGTATCAATATATTGTACACCCGTTTCTTGCCCTGAGTGGCGAATCCCAATCTGAAAGAACAAGGGGCTCTTGGTCACCAGTCGAACGTAGACTCCTACCGTATAGCCAGTTGCTCCTAAATTACTTGCAACAGGTGTTCGAACCGAAAGAAGATAGCGTTCAACTTGAGCACTGCCGAAATTTCTGTATTTATGTAAGCCTGCTTCAACACTGAATTGTAGTGATTGAGCGCAACTTTGGCTAATTATAAAGAACAATAGATAGCAGGTTAGATACTTCATACATTATAAAATTAGCACTTCTTTATCCATGGAATAACAATCAGTCTGTAGAGTTATCTACAACTATAGATAGTAGCGTTATATAAGTGGCAACATGTTAAGAGAGCCCCAAACTCTCGGAATTGATTGATAGCTACTGCCCCTAAAAAGCATCTTACGAAACGCCCGTTCTGAGCGACGAATCAAGCACTTATCACGAATCGCCCGAGTGGTTACGTTTCACAAAGCAGCATGTTCCGGGCAATCCAGCCGGAGCAAATCGGCTTCTAGTGGTATTTTCAGTAAGCCACAGTAATGAATCTGACCATCATATCGGTAGTGCAGACAGGTCTTGCACATTCGTTGCACCGTAATCAGACCGCGTTGATGTAGCCCGTAAATGAGCGCAAACAAGCTTTCGTACAGCAAGGTCTTATGCTCACCGTTCAACTGCCCGACCAACTGGCTCAACACGCCCGCAAAACCACTCGTCTGATCGACAACTTGTTGCCCCGCTGGAGTCAATTGTAAGCTGTGGCTACGGCTGTCGGTGGGATCGACGATCCGCGCGACCAGTTCTTTCTGAGCCAGCACCTTCACGGCATCACTAATGGTCGGCTTGGTTAGGTTGAATTCGGCGGCCAAATACCCGATCTTGCATTTGGCCGGGTCGTGAAAGGCCAGAAAAAGAAGGATTTGAATCTGAATCGGACTTAGGCCGGTTTCGCGGCTCTGCTGCCAGAGTAGTATTCGGAACACTTCTCCCAGTCGTTCCAGCCCCGCCACAATCTTGGCATCGATCGAGCTGTTTTGCCGGCCTAAGTCAAATACAGAATCATCCATTTAGCAGTCACAGGTTTCACAGTAAGGCGCGTAGCCTTCATAATGGGGCGAAAATTCTCCTCCAGCGCTAACCAGCTTGGGTAAGGGAATCCGATCCCCCGTTGAGAGAACGACTATCGGGTCATTGCCCTCCATAGTCAGGCTTACAACAAGCGCATTCAGGGTAATCAACTCGTGAAGCTCGGTAAAATATTGGACTTTTACATAGCTCCGCCTTCTCACCAGGTCATCCAGATAGGTGCGATAGTCAATTGAGTCGTTCATTTCGATTGCCAGTAATTATTTGCCGCTGCAATAGTCGCAAACTCAGTAGCGACGGTCTGTCCAATGGCGATCAGCATCATCGCATCATTGGCGTACACGTCCCGGAGTTGACTCCGTTTCTGCTCATCGGGTTGGGTTGCTTTGATGATGAGCCGGGCCATTTTGATCGCCAGTTGCCGACCTTCTTCTGGGGTGGGCGTTAGCAGACTGTTGCTGGGAATCAGGGTGATCGTGTCCATAGCAAAGTGGTAATTAAGGGAGTGAGTTATTTTTTTGCCGTAACGGTATACGGCAAGGTCAACTTGCCCGACAGTACGGTATACACCGCGTACACCCCAAGCGTAGGTTTGGTCGCCGACATGTCGTGATTGGCATGATCGCCCCCCATGTTCATTTCCATATAACAGCTTACCGCATCAAACTTGAAGTTCTTCTGGTTGTTGACCCGATAAGCCGGAACCCCCATGCGGATGACGTTACCCTGCGTCACCACATTGTAACCCGGCGAATCAAAATACATGGGCACACCCGGCGCAGTTTTGGGCAGCGTAACAGCCTTATCCTCTTTTTTGAACTCCTTAACGCTTAAGCCACCCGGTACCCGGCTGTCTTTGGTCAGCACAACCCAGTGCGGGTGCCAGACTACCCCGTCGTTGTCGAAAATGCCGTCGTTGTTTTCGTCCCAAAGCGGGGTGTCGTCCATATCGGGATGCGACGTTAGCCCCATTGCCACAATACCTTCGGTGTTAGAGAAACCCACATCGGTTGGTTTGAGCGTCGTCGGAAATACGTAGGCCAAGACTGGCGCGCCGTTCATGCTACCTACTCCTTTGGGCACCGTACGACCGGCAGCCCCTTCCACTTTCATCTCGAAAATAAGCATGTCCAGCGTGTTGTCGTAGGCAATGCTAGCCGCCTTAATTTTGAAATCAGCGTTGTTATAGGCCGTAGCAGGCTTTTGGGTTTGAGCCGTTACCGCTGAAGCTGTCAGCACAAAGGCGAACAGCGTTGCTTTTAGTGATGTGTACATGGGATAAGTTGATTAGTAAACGAAAACTTTTTAACTGAGGAAAAATGGGGAGTGCCAAGGGGGCTGACGAATAGTCAGCAGCCCTGCATTTCAATGATGTGAAAGCCCTGACTAGTGATATTAGCCTCTATCTCCTGGGTAGCCTGTTCAATATGACAGAAGCGGCATTCTTTGGCGGTCAGGGGTTGCCCAGCCTGGCCTTTTGTTGATAGGTAAGCTTGTCCGTACGCATGGATCGTTACCGGGCTGGATAACGTGGATGGCACGAGAATATCGAAATGCATAACCGCCCCGTCGGTGCGGGTAACGTAGGTATCATAAACAGAAACTTGCATGTTTTGAGGGAGTTAGAGATGATTAAAATTCTTCGCGATAAACGTAAGGATGACTCTACAGTACGGCCGTGAGCGTAACCGCTTTGAACCAAACCGCATGCATACGGGCTACGGTATTAGCATCATGCCTTTTAGCCGCCAGAAAATCCCTCATGATCAGTGTCAGGGGTACGAGGCCGGCCAGGATGTAGCACAAACGAATGATCGGTTCGGCCTTAATAGAGATCGGCGATGTAAGGGGCTGCTGCCCATACATGTACCCTGGTAGTGTGTTTTGATTGCCCATGGTAGAGTCAATTGAAATCTGTCACAAATGTAATTAGGAATCCTAACTAAATTTAAAATAGGTATATCTTCTTTATCGATGAGCGCATTGACGAAATCTATTAGTGGACTTGCAGTAGCATAGTGACGGTTTTTTTAGACTATCTCTTGAGGGTCTTTACCCGTCAACTACTCAAACAGAGTCTTCATATCACTATCGCGTAGAATAGGATGGCCGCATGGCAGATGATTCAAGGCCAGGCTTACGACATCGTTTTCTTCAATTCAATGCGCCAGACCTGGATGGCCATAACCTATTTCAAAGAATATGTAAAGCAGATCTAGGCTATCTCTGGTTTTATCGTTTCAACTTCATGGGGTGCTTCTATTATCAAAATTCCCTTACAGCAGCCCCAACAGGCCAATATTACGCTCAACGATTTCAATCAGAACGATATCAGGATGTTCGGTTTTGGCCAGATTCAGGTCAAATTTATGACTACGTACCATGTACGACTCCCTGAAGTGACCTGCCATGAACTGATCCATAGAGTAGCTGAACGAATCACCGATCAACAGCATTTTGGGTAGTTGAGCAGCACTTTTTCCTTCGCGAATAAAACGTTGCGACGGCAATCCGTAATACTTATCGTTGATTTCAGTATTTCGGGCTTGTAGAAATCCGGCTGGTTTGATTTTATAACTTACCGAGTCGCTTACCTCGCTGTTCAAAGCCAGCATCGTCACCAGATCCCCACCCACACCTTTCTGGGACGTTACGGTATAGTTTGCCAGATCGGGTTTAACCAGGTATGGAAAATCCTGGCGAATACGATCGATGGCGCTCAGCGTAGTCAGCAACGCCCCATAGTCGTTCCAGTGCGTATCGGTCTGGCAGTAGACAACGTGGTCGGATTTGGCATCAACCAGTTCTTTCCGAACGTCGATCACCGGAACCGTTGAGTGCTGCTTCATATACGTCTTGAACCGGTCGAAGTTTGACACCCGCTTTTCTTTGGGGAAATAGTCGGGCAGATTTTCCGGGTAGATGGTGTACGAATCGGGGGCAACCAGTACGTAGAGTTTGCTGCCCTGCCTGCTCAGGCTATCCTGAAGAACGTTCAGGCGCCGGGCAACGGATACCAGTGTGTCCCCGGAAATCGTCAGCAAACCCCGGTGCTGTTCAGCAACCCGGCCCATGCTGTTGCCGGGATAAAACCAGCCGTTCTTCCCCGCGATCACCTTTTCGGGTAAGGGCGACGATGACATGACTTTATATTTCCACTGGCTGTACTGGTAAAACAGCGCGTTTCGCCAGCCAAAATTCTCTTTGTAATACTGGTCGAACTGGACGATAAACGTTTTTACGTGCGGGAAGTCAAACCGGGGAAAGGGAGTCAGGATTCGCTTTTCCGTACTCTTGAATCCCGCGGATAACCCCGCCCACTGATCGATCAGTGGCGCTGTCAGTATCAGAAAAAAACCAGCACTAAGTAAAAACGCTTTCGAACTCCTATGTCCTCTTTTGCCCGATTTCGATTTATGCTCTCTCTCAGGCAATACGTCTTGCACCATCAGGTAAGAATCTTTGCTTCGGTTTGTCACCCAAAGCCTATGAGTAGATACAGGAATCGGTCAGTACATGTACGTAACTATGTAAAACTGATCGACTCTATATGACGTTGAGCAATTATCGTGCTGACGTCGTGTCCTCATCGGATAGTAGTCTTACGTCGGCGGAGAAATAAAGATCGTTGAGTCCTGACAGTAATCTGATACGCTGCTCACCATTCAACGCCTGGAAAGCTGATTCAGCAGCTCAATCAGCACCCGTCTCCGGAGGAAGTATATAGTTTACTGGAATAGAGGGTGTAAAGGTACACTCATAAAAGAAAAATCATATTACTTTCAAATCCTGTATCAGTCGCCGAGACCCGATGCAGGCTGTGCAGGGAGCGGTCGAGTCATGACAAAATCGAGGTACACACAATCTTTTTCATCAGTTGTCGGCTGGTTGCTGGGGTGTCTATGGCTGAGCACGGTTCTGAATGGCTGCGCCGGTGATTATCCAGCTGTCGTGCCACCCGATACCGACCAATCCGCTCCCCCACCCGTCTCAACATCGACCTGCTCCGGCAGTACGACGCCGGGATCTGCATCGATGGTACAGGCGGTTGATACGTTGACCGTGACACCACCCCGCTTTTCGCCGGACGGCGGTAGTTTTTACTTCAGCGTTCCGGTTCAGCTCATTGCGGACTCACTTCCTCCGCAGGCAATCTATGAATACTCCCTCGATAACGGCCAGAGCTGGCAGACGGGCCAGCAGTTTACGGTGATCAGTGGTGGTAAAATCCTGGCTCGTCTACGTATCGGCGACCGGCCTTCCCGGAGCCGGGCTGTTACGTTCAGTCTGTCCTACAAACGGATGCTGGTTATTGGCAATAGCATCATGAGTCACCTCCCCGACCCGTCTGTTGGCTGGTTCAACTCCAACGGCATGGCGGCCTCCGCCCCCGAGAAAGATTTTGTGCACTTGCTCAACACCCGTCTGGCAACGTTATACCCGCCGGTGAGTTACCGGCTTCAGTCGGGCGGAAATTTTGAGCGGGAGTTTGGCAGGTCAACCTACAGTCTTGATGAATTCAGCGAGCCGCTTCAGCAGTTCAAGCCGGATCTGATCGTGTTACGTATCGGCGAGAACATTGACGAAGGAGCTGTCGTGAGCCGAAATTATGAATCTCAGCTCGGTCAGTTGCTGGATCGGTTGGCGAACTACGGTCAGCCCGTCAGGATCGTGGTGACTACCAGCGTCTGGTCACACCCGTTGGCCGATGTGGTCACGCGTCGGGTGGTGGCGGCTAAAGGGCACGCGCTGGTTGATCTGAGCTGTATGGTCGGTCAGGGGCAGTATTTCGCCAGCCAGTACGCCAATCCGGGTGTGGCCGCTCACCCCAATGACGCGGGTATGGAGCGAATTGCGGATTCGATCTGGGATAAAATTCAGTAAAGCGACGTATGGAAACAGACTAAATTCCCGACAAACAGGGTTATTTATAGCTTTTGCACCTGCAGATCGACCTTGGCCTTCACCCGGATCAGGGCCTGAATTCCGTCCGGACGAATGGCAATCCGCTGGGGTACAAACCGGAAATTATTCATTTTCAGATCGGTCGTCTTACCGGGACCTTTCTCGTAAGCTTCGCTGATTTTCGCCGGTAGTTTCGCAATTTCATCGCCGAGGGGAATCTCCAGCCAATCACCTAGCAGTCGCTGAAGCCCGCGGTGAATAATTGATTCTGAAAATTGATTCAATTCATTATCGGTACTGGTATCAAAATCCAGATTCTGGACGATCAGGGTCTTGGTCAGCGTATCGAACGTAGGTCGCCCCCGCAGATACAGTGTTCCATCGACCAGGCCACTTACTTCAGTTTTTACGACCAGATCACGCTGATTGCCGTAGACAGTGGCTTTGTTGATCTTTACCAGTCCCAGCGCCATTTTTTTGGGTTCTTTCAGTGTCTGCGCCAGTATTTGATTGATGGCGGTGTACGGAATCGAACTCACAACTCTAAGATCAGCCAGTTGCGTTATCTGATCGCATTTCTGCAGGGGCGGCAGCGGGGCTTTCGTCACGGTCGGCTTCTCCGTCGCCAGCCTGGTGTCAGTACTGAACGCAATCCGGAGGTGCGTCGTAATCGTTTCCTGGTTTCCACTAATGTCGCTGGCAGCTACGCTCATGGGTCTGGGAATAAGCCAGAGCCCATACTCTTTGCTGATCAATAGCGGATTCTGAATATCCTGCCAGACAGGCAGCACCGTTTTATCCAGCCGCAGGTCTTCGTGGATGGCGTTATCAATCGCCTGTTCAATGGCGGTCTGATACCGTTCCAGTAGATTCTGGACAAGACCGGTTAACGGAATTTCCCGACCAAGCAGCCTTATTTCCGGCTCGATAACCCATTTGTAATCAATAAATTTCACGTGACTGGACAGCCGCCAGTCGGCTGTTACCGACAAAGGGCTCTGGAAATTGACCTGAAGCTCGCAAAATGGTTTTCGGGGGGCATCGTCTTCGCGTCCGAACAGCTTGCCCAGCCATAATTGCAGAGGTGCCGAAAAGCGAATCTGCTGGTTAACGTACTGAATCTGTACTGGCCCCGACCGCTCAACCCGAAACGGGATCAAACCCGGTCCTGCGCCCCCATCAGCCTTCTTGCCAACCAGTACAGGGTCCAGTTCTTTATTTATTTTATTCTGCAGTTCCGACAGTCGGAACGTTAGCGATCCCGCCAGGTACGATGTATCCTGGGGAATAGGTGCGTCAAATCCTTCAGCTTTTGGCGCGGTTGGCTCTACCTGCTGGCATTGCGTTAATACCAGCAAAGCCCCCGCCCCAACTAGTAGAGCGCGTAAACGTAATAACCTCATAGATCGTGAATGGCCGACTGCTGTTGTAACAAGCCGTATTTTCACCAATAACGCGCAGACTTTTCGGGTTGTTCGAGAAAACAACCCCGATACGTACACCCCTACACGCCGGTCAGGCTTCCATCTGCGAATGTTTCTCTGTATCGCGCATCAGGACACTCACAATCAGCGACAGGGCTATGCAGCCGGTCAGGTAAATATAGAACCAGTGCGCATGCCCCAGATTCTTGAATAGTAAGGCGATGTACTCAGCCGTACCGCCAAACAGGGCCACAGCCAGCGCGTACGGAAAACTAACGCCCAGCGAGCGGACATTGGGCGGAAACATTTCGGCTTTGATAATCGCTGAAATAGACGTACTGATACTCAGGATTAATTGCGCAATAATAATCAGCCCCGTTGCCGTCCAGAAATCGGTGGTCCGTTCCAGCAACAGCAGAATCGGGATGCTCGTCAGCACGCCCAGCACCCCGTACAGAATCATCATCCGTTTCCGGCCAATGGCATCGCCCAGAGCTCCTAGCAGGGGTTGTGCCAGCATAAACACGATCAGGGTTATAATTGTGACGGAGGTAGCATCGCCCTTGCTGAAACCGGCCGTATTGACCAGAAATTTCTGCATGTAGGTCGTGAACGTGTAATACGATACCGTCAGCCCGATCGTAAAACCGACTACCAGCAGGGCTTCCCGTTTGTACTTGATCAGTTCGCTAAACGTACCTCGCTGGCTGATGCTGCCATTTTCCTGCGTGAACGAATCCGTTTCGGCCAGGTCCCGGCGCAGGTAGATAGCCGACAGCGCCATCAGTGCCCCCACGCCAAAGGGTATCCGCCAGCCCCAGTCGCTTAGTTGCTCCGGTGTCAGCAGCCAGCGCTGCATGAGCATCAGGATCGCCAGCGCCACCAGCTGCCCCATTGTAGTTGATACGTACTGAAAACTGGAATAGAAACCGCGGTGCTGCGGGGGAGCCATTTCGCTCAGGTACGTAGCGGCCGTTCCGTATTCGCCCCCAATGCTGATTCCCTGAATCATTCGCGCCAGTACCAGAATGGCTGGCGCGGCCAGTCCGATTTTATCGTAACCCGGCACGAGTGTGATCATGAGGGAACCGCCACTCATCAGCAGAACCGACAGTGTCAGCGCGGCTTTCCGCCCCTTTCGATCGGCATAAGACCCCATGATCCAACCGCCAACCGGGCGCATCAGAAACCCGATGGCAAAGATCCCGGCGGTGTTCAGCAACTGGGCCGTTTCGTTTTCTTTGGGAAAGAAGGAACCCGCGAAGTAGAGCGAAAAGATCGAATAAACGTACCAGTCGTACCATTCAACCAGGTTCCCGATAGAACCACCCAGGATGGATTTAAGGCGAAAACGTTGCGTCTGGGGCGGGGGTGCAAGCATGAAGCGGGGCAGTTAACTCTGTTACGGAAGCTGGTCAGGGCCGTAGCGCCTGTCCTGTAGTTTGCGAAGATACTCGCGCTACGGTTCAGCCTCCTATTCCCCGGCCAGATAAATAAAAAAGACCAGATAGCTGCGAGCGTATCTGGTCCTTAAAAATTTTCGGTATGCACAGCTATTAATAAAAGATGCCCCAATCGTCGGGTGCGTCGTTTTCCCGGTCGAAACTGCCTACCCACGCAACGAACAACACCCGGAATTGCTCGATTTCGTCGCGTAGTACGTTCAGGTAAGCGGGCGTAGCCAGTTTTTCGGCTTTGCAGTAAGCCGTCTGTGCCAGCAGCTCCCGGGCGTGCATTTTGATCAGCACCGCGTTCTCCATGCGCAGCGTGTAGAGGTCTCCCCCTTCAGCCCCAACAATTTTGGGAGCCAGCATCATGGCGTTGGCCAGCATCTGCTCGTGCATCATCAGCACATCTTCTTCTTTGTTGATGGTCTCGACAATGGCCTGCGTCAGCTCCATTATTTCGTTGGCCTTACGGAGGATCGGCAAATTTTTAATACGCCGGTTCTCAGCTTCCATTTCAGCCCGGGCTTCTTCGGGATCGTAGTCCTCGTCGAAGCCGTCCCAGTCCATAAAGTTGTCGTCGTCGTCT
Organism: Spirosoma sp. KUDC1026; assembly: GCF_013375035.1. Lineage (NCBI taxonomy): Bacteria > Pseudomonadati > Bacteroidota > Cytophagia > Cytophagales > Cytophagaceae > Spirosoma > Spirosoma sp. KUDC1026. Next base: position 4,418,841 of record NZ_CP056032.1, read on the forward strand.
TCGTCGTCAAAGTTCATTGCAAAACGGGCGAAGGGGTTGCGTATCCTCCGTTGGACAAAGTAAAACAAAGGTTTACCAAAAACAAACCATCGATCGGTAAAACTACTTTTGCGCTATCGACCTGATCATCAGCTACCCTATCGGCCAAGGCGATGAGCGGGTATAACCGCTCGAACAGGTATCTTGTTTATTCTCAGCCTGTCAGCTGACGCGGTTGAACCCTGCCTACATTCCGCTTCATGGCGCTCCCTCCGACCAGCTACTGAGTTCCCCGATCGTTTTGCCTTACTCTCCAAGCGGCTTTTATAAGGAGCTAGGCACACCTGCTACAGGGTCAAATCACCTAACAACGGAGATACTATCGGCAGAAAACAAATAAAATTTCGACAATGCGACTTATCTTGGTATCTATATTGATACTGATTTTTTATGCCAGTTGACTATATGAGTTCACACCTACGTAACCGCATTTTTATTACACTATGGGCCTCCATATGTTGGGGACTTGGGCAGGCGTTTGCGCAACTGGATGTTACATTTCCGGTCGACCGGATGGTTATCCAGCGGAATAACAATGATCAGGCAACAATTCAGATTGTGGGCAGCTACGCACAGGCATTCGACATGGTCGAGGCACGGATCGTAGCCAGAGCCGTCGGACAGGGTACGTCTACCGACTGGTCGCCGGTTCAGACGCTGGCCAATGGACAGTTTCAGGGCCAGATCGTTGCCAGCGGGGGCTGGTACCGGATCGAGGTTCGTGGCAGCCGCAACGGGCAGATTGTAGCCAGCGATGCTGTCGAGCGTTTCGGCGTGGGCGAAGTATTGGCCATTGTGGGCCACTCCAATGCCCAGGGTACTAGTTGCATCGTCGGCGGGACCGACCGCTGCCCCACGATTGATGGGGCCGCCGATGACCGCGTTACGGTTGTTGGTCTGGATCAGAGCACGCCCGAATTCCGGCAGTATGAACTAACTGCGCAGACGCAGTACCTTCCTGGCCTGGCCTTTAGCCAGTTGCTGACCCGTAGCGGTATGTCTCCTTTTGCCAGCATCGCCTGGTTCTGGGGCCGCATGGGCGATCTGCTGGTGCAGCGCATGAACGTCCCGGTGCTGATCTACAACGCCGGTTTTGGCGGCACCAACATGGAACACAACTACAAAGCCGCCTACGATATTCCGTTCGAGCACGGTTTTGTTAATTACAGCATCCGGATGCCCTACGCCAACCTGCGTAACCTGATGAATCTGTACGTAGTGTCGACAGGTATCCGGGCGGTGCTGCTCAATCATGGAGAAAACGACCGGGGCAACGCGACCAGTGACATTCTGATGCATCACTATGGCGTTATTGATAAATCGCGGGCCGAATTCAGCAAACCCGACCTGGCCTGGATTATTGCCCTGTCGTCCTTCGCCAGCGCTCCTTTCGACAACGTTCGGCAGGCCCAGGCGCAGGTAATTGGCCGCGCAGGGTATCGTACGTATCAGGGACCCGACCTCGATCAGATTACGTCGCTTGAAGACCGGCCCGATGGTATCCACTACTCGCCAACGGGTCAGGTGAAAGCCGCCCAACGCTGGGCAGACGCTATTTCAGACAATGTTTTACAGAGCATCACGCCCTACGAAGCGCAGAGTCAACCTCTGGTCAGCATTACCTGCGCAGATGGGCAGCAACTGGCGCTTTCCCAGCCGGATGGCTATAGCTATGCCTGGAATACTGGTAGCGGAGACAAAATCCTCACGGTAGGAGCTGGCTCCTACTCCGCCCGTATCACCGACGGGCAGAAACGGCAGTTTTTTCCGCCATCGGTTACGGTGCCCTCGATGGTTCGGCCGGGAACGCCCACCATCAGCCTTCCCGGTGGTTCTTCGGAAATCTGCCGCACAACGGGGCTGGTGCTCAGTTCCAGCTACGACGGTCCAAACCGCTGGAGTACGGGCGTAACTGCGCCATCCATTACCGTAACGGCTGCGGGGATCTACTCGCTGCAGGCGCAACACCCGGCTTACGGCTGCCTCTCGAACAGCGTATCGAAAATCATTAACCTGGCCACCGCCGATCTGAGTCTCAGGCTGGACGTCAGTCGCCACTCTCTTGTTGTCGGCGATACGGTTCGATTTACCCTGACCGTACGTAATGAAAGTACCTGCGATGCCGCCAGCACAACCGTTCGCAACCGGCTGCCGGCTAACGTAGCGTTCGTGTCATCGACCAACATGAGTCTGGCCGATGGTGCCGTCAGCGGTACCATCGCAGCCGTTCCGGCCGGCGGTACGGTCAGTCTTCAGTACGTGGCCCGACTGACAGCGCCCGGCAATTATCTCAACGCAGCGGAATTGTCGGCCCAGACGAACCTGGACCCCGATAGCCAGCCGAACTCCGGAACAGGCGACGGTCAGGACGATACCGCACAGGCCGATTTACGGACCAGCAGCGACCGGTCAACGTCGGATCTATTTGTCTCGCCCAACCCCAATCAGATCCCCTTAGCCAGTGTCCAGTCTAATCAGCCCGCACCCGACCCCGCCAAAGCCGATCTGAGTCTGATCATGAAAGCGAGCAATCGGATTGTCAAATCCGGCCAGCCCGTTACGTTTACACTAACAGTCAACAACCTGGGCGGGCAAACGGCAACCAACGTCCGGATACAGAACCCGCTGCCCACTGGTCTGGAGTTTGTTGGTGCCAGCGGTATGAATCAGGAGGGTTCAGCCATCAACGCAACCATCGGCCAGATCACGCCAAATCAGTCGGTCAGCGTAACATTCGTGGCCCGGGTTACTGGCCGGGGTACCATCAGTAACGCAGCCCAGATCACTGCGTCCGACCAGCCCGACCCGGATTCTACCCCCGGCAACGGACTGGATAAAGGCGAAGACGACGAAGCCCGAACCGATCTGCGGGTCGTGGAGTAACGCCTTGGTGAGCAAGCTGATTTGCCAGTCCTTCTTTATCTTTTTCTGAAAAGAACCGGCGGGACATCGAACAATACTGGGGGCAACCAGTATATTTGTTGGTAGTACAACCTGCTATTCTTACTTGCCAAGGATGACATATTGTTTAGGAATCAAGGTCGCAGAGGGCCTGGTTGCCATCGCGGATACGCGACTTACATCGGGTTCAGAAGTTTCGTCGAACCGTAAGATTTCCGTTCACGAAGTCGAAAATCATTCGCTGTTTATCATGACATCCGGGCTTCGCTCGGTACGCGATAAAGCCATTACGTACTTTAAGGAAGTACTGGCCGAACAGGACCGCTCCTTCAACAAACTCTATAAAGCCGTCAACGCCTTTGGTGAACAGGTCAAGCGCGTGGCAATGGAAGACAAGACATCCCTCATCGCTAATGGTTTGAATTTTAACCTCAACGCTATTGTGGGCGGTCAGCTGGAAGATGACGAAGAGCATAAGCTCTATATGCTCTATCCGGAAGGAAACTGGGTTGAGGTTGATCATGGATCACCCTTCAAAATCATTGGTAACTCGGGCTACGGCAAACCTCTGCTGTTCCGGAATCTGGCCTACGACACCAGCCTGCAGGATGCCCTGAAAATCGGCTTTCTGGCATTCGACGCGACACGGGTCAGCGCCAATGATGTAGACTATCCCCTGGATGTTGTCGTCTATCCGAAAGACAGCTTTCACATGACCGAATACCGGCTCGAAAAAGAGGATATGGACAAAGTTTCGCAGCAGTGGAGCGCTTTGCTGAGCAATTCGGTGCAAAAATTACCATCGTCGTGGATGGATCCCATTTTCGATAAAGTCAAGGCAGTTCGTTACCAAAGTCAGGGCAACTAGTCAACTTAGTACGCCAGACACCTACGGGGTTTTCCGGTTCACTCACTATGCACTTACACGTTCGGCACACTTCCGAGTATTCCTACGATTATCCGGTTGCGCTCGGGCCGCAGACGTTGTATCTGTATCCCCGCGCGTATCCGTATCAGCGATTGGTACGGTATCAGCTGACGATTGACCCAAAACCGTCGCGTATTGTTAAGAATATCGACGTTGAAGGCAACGTACAGCAGCTCGTTTATTTCAATCACCCGACGCATCACCTGCACGTAACGGCCGAGATTGAACTCCAGTCCGACGAGTTCAACTCCTTCGATTTTGTGCTTTTTCCCTTCGAAACACAGTGGGTTCCCTTTCGCTATCCGGCTCAGATCGAAAGTCTGTTGCAACCCTATCTGGAGCGGGTGGGCGTAACGGAACGGGTCGAAACCTGGGCCCGGCACATTGCCGCCAAAGCAAATTGGCAAACAACCAGTTTTTTGATGGAGCTGAACCAGACCATCCGGCAGTTTCAGTATGAAGTCAGGGAAGTAGGAGCGCCGTTTGCTCCCGAACAGACCCTTACCCTACAACGGGGTTCCTGCCGGGATTACACGACGCTGTTCATGGCAGCCTGCCGCAGTCTGGGTATTGCCGCCCGTTTCGTCAGCGGTTACCTGTTCGGTAATCCACAGCAGGAACACCAGCTGCATGCCTGGGCCGAAGTTTACCTGCCCGGCGCGGGCTGGCGGGGCTTCGACCCAACGGAAGGTACTGTTGTCGTGAACCGGCATATTTTTCTGACGTCGACCGCCCAGCCTGAACTGGCTGCCCCGATCAGCGGCACCTTTGTTGGACAGGCAAACTCCACACTACGGGCCGAACTCGTCTTTGAATAACCGGCTGATCAGTAGCAATCTACATAATAAACGCGGGGATGATTCAGAAAATCATCCCCGCGTTTATTATGTAGCCTATTGTCGGTACAGGACGAAACAGTTATTACCTGTCCGTCGAATTGACGTATTTTTTGAGGAAGTCACTTTTGCTGTCCCGGTACGACGAGACCATGCCAAGTTTATAGAGACCAAAAATATACATCCACGCAAAGTCTATCTGAAACCGCAGGAAACCCGCCCGGGCGCTGCTGGGATAAAGATGGTGATTGTTGTGCCATTCGCCGGAAAAAATGCCCGGTCGCGTCTGATTCAACGAAAGGTTACGGCGATCAAAATCAACGCCTTCTACATGCTTTTCTTCCCCCTTGCCATGTCCCGTATAATTAAAGGCACGTACCAGAACAAACCAGAACAGAGCACCCGTAAATAGCGCACACGCCAGACCCGGTCCGCCAATCAGGAAAAAGACGGTAAACCAGAACGACCAGTTTAGTAGCCATAACCCGACTGTATAATAAGGTGATGCAACAGACCCCCATTTCAAATACGATGCGTAGTTATTGATCTGCACGCCCGTATGGCTTAAGAAGCCTGCCGTCTTTCTGTACTCGTCCTCGGTCAGGTCTTTGGCAATACTCTGGTGATTCACGTCCGACAACATGCAGTACATAAATCCACCTCTGGCATTATACGGGTCGCCCGGCTCATCCGATTTAGCATGGTGGACGTGGTGAGAAACTACGTAAATCTCCTCCGGAAACGTTTTCAGCACCAGGTTCTGGGTAATGAACCGCCATATCGGATGACTGAACGTATAGGCTTTATGCGTACTGTAGCGATGAAACCAGATGGTTGCGTGGGTACTCATCACCATGATGCTATACACGAATGCAACCGCAAACAGCGGAAATGTAAAGTATTTAAAAAAGGCCAGGGCAGCGAATGGCAATAGACAAAGGGCCATCAACCAGCTTATTCCTGAAACCCAGTTCTTCCGAGTGCTGAATATATTTATTCGTGAAAAAGCTTCTCGGAAAAGTTGCCTGGTTGTAGGAATGATCAATTCCCCTTGCTCATTACTCCAGCCGTAGGACGGTTTCTGGAGAACTCGGTCAATAAATGCCATCAAAAAAGTGTACGTTCATTAGTTGAACGTATATTCGGAGATATCCGTATAGAATAAAGAGCAGGTATTTTCGGTATATAGTTTTCGACCGGCTTATCCCTTCAAATAATAGCCTTGTTCCGACTGGCTGAGAAGCCCGAACTCCGACTATCTTTGCACCAGATACGATTATTCATTAGTAAACCATAACGTGGCATTAATAAAGTCAATTTCCGGCATTCGTGGAACGATTGGGGGGCTCAGCGGAGATGGGCTAACACCTGTGGACATCATTAAATTTACGGCTGCCTTTGGCCAATGGCTACGTCAGCGTCAACCCAATCAGGCAACGGTCGTTATTGGCCGCGACGGGCGTCTGTCGGGCGACATGGTTTCCCGGCTCGTGGTTGGTACCCTGCAGGGACTGGGTCTGGACATCCTCGATCTGGGCCTGTCCACCACGCCAACCGTCGAACTGGCCGTAGTAGGCGAGCAGGCAGCCGGTGGTATAATCCTGACGGCCAGCCATAACCCCATCCAATGGAATGCGCTGAAATTACTGAACGAAAACGGCGAATTTATTTCGGCGCAGGACGGTGAGAAGGTACTGGCCATCGCCGAAGCAATGGGTGACCCAACCGCCAGTGCCAACCTGGCCGTTTCCTTTGCGGATGTGCGGAAGCTGGGAAAATACCGGTTCGACGATACGTGGCTGCAAAAACATATCGATCAGATTCTGGCTCTGCCTCTGGTCGATAAAGACGCCATCGCCAGCCGGAATTTCCGGGTGGTAGTCGATGCCATTAACTCAACGGGGGGCCTGGCCGTCCCGATGCTGTTAAATGCGCTGGGGGTCGAGCAGATCACCAAACTCCACTGCGATCCAACGGGCAACTTTGCCCACAACCCCGAACCGCTGCCCGAAAACCTGCGCGACATCATCAAGGAGATGGAAAAAGGACAGGCCGATCTGGGTATTGTTGTTGATCCGGATGTAGATCGGCTCGCACTGATCTGCGAAGACGGTTCGCCTTTTGGTGAAGAATACACCCTGGTCGCTGTGGCAGACTACGTCCTGAAAAGCGGCAATATCGGGAACACTGTTTCCAATCTGTCGAGTACCGTAGCCCTACGCGACGTAACGCAGAAGTACGGCGCCCAGCACTTTGCGTCGGCTGTTGGCGAAGTCAACGTTGTTGAGATGATGCGCGAAAAAGACGCCGTTATTGGGGGCGAAGGCAACGGAGGGATCATTTACCCGGACCTGCACTATGGACGCGATGCGCTGGTCGGTATTGCGCTCTTTCTGAGCCATCTGGCTAAATCGGGTAAATCAGCTTCCATATTACGCCGGACTTACCCGAATTATTACATCTCAAAAAACAAGATCGAGCTGACACCCAATATCGACGTTGACGCCGTGCTGAGCCGCATCCAGTCGAAGTACTCGCGTAATCCAACCAGCACGGTTGATGGGGTCAAGATCGAGTTCGATAAAGAGTGGGTTCATCTGCGAAAATCAAATACAGAACCCATCATCCGGATTTATTCCGAATCCAATACGCTGGCCACCGCCGACTACCTGGCCGAGAAAATTATTAGCGATATTAAAGAAGTCATCGCCGAGAAACGCTAGTTCATGGTATTCATCCCAAAGCGAACGGCCCACCAGTGTTGGTGGGCCGTTCGCTTTAGAGGGGAGTTCATCTTGCTTTATATACCCTTATCAAACTTGAGACAATTGGGTAACTCGGGGGCAGATTACCCAGCATTGTAGACACACTTCCTCAATTCAACACCGCACACAAAATTGGCATTAGTAATTAACTACCTATTGTTCAGTCGATTAATTCTCATAAACAAGGCTGGCATGTTTTTTACAAAAGGAAAGGCATAACTCAACACTATAAAAACACTATCATGGCAAGTTTCATCAGAGGTGTCGTAGCAGGTCTGGTTATTGGTTATCTGACGGCACCACGCAGTGGTAAAGAGACCCGCGAAAAACTGGTAAGTGACGCAAACGATCTGAAAAACCAATGGGACGAAGGCGTCGCAGAGCTACAGGATCAGTTCAATCAACTCTTGGGTCAGGCAGAACAGAAAGTTGACGACGTAAAAGCGAAGGCTTACGAGGCAAAAGGAAAAGCAGAAGGCAAACTGGATCAGTACAAAAACGAAGCAAAATCGGCCTACGAGACTGACAAATCGAAAGCAAAAACGGATTACAACAATACAGTGGACAACGTAGCTGACGCGACGAAAAGCGGCATCAACCAAGCCGACCAAGCGCTGAAGTTCAACTAGTGCCCCGTACGGACTGTCAATTGCACAATCCATACAAATTCAGAGTACCTATATCAACGTTATGAAACAGCGACCAGTCTGACTGGTAGCACTTGAAAATGGTCTATTGAAGACCGCTACCGGGTTTCGATCTGGTTTACTACAAATATCCAAATACGACGAGGGCGACCCTGACTGGGGCGCCCTCGTCGTATTTGGATGTTATGCTATGTTATGCTTCCCGTGGGCTTATTCCCACTCGATGGTAGCCGGTGGTTTCGACGATATATCGTACACAACTCGGTTAACACCTTTTACGCGGTTGATAATTTCGTTCGATACGTCGGCTAGAAATTCGTACGGCAGGTGCGCCCAATCGGCGGTCATACCATCAACGCTCGTTACAGCCCGTAGCGCCACCACCCGTTCGTACGTACGCTCGTCACCCATGACGCCAACCGACTGCACGGGCAGCAGCATAGCACCCGCCTGCCAGACTTTGTCGTAAAGTCCTTCACGCTTCAGGCCGTCGATGAACAACGCATCAACCTGTTGTAGAATATCAACTTTCTCAGGCGTTACATCACCCAGAATCCGGATGGCCAGGCCAGGACCTGGAAATGGGTGGCGCCCCAGAATGGCTTCGGGCAGCCCCATCGTCCGACCAACGGCACGAACTTCGTCTTTGAACAGCGTATTGAGGGGCTCCACAACTTTCAGTTTCATGAAGTCAGGCAGACCACCTACGTTGTGGTGCGATTTGATCGTTGCCGACGGTCCTTTTACCGATACCGATTCGATAACGTCGGGATAAATTGTTCCCTGACCTAGCCAGGAAACATCCTCAACCAGATGCGCTTCCTGATCGAATACGTCGATGAAGGTTTTGCCGATAGCTTTCCGTTTCGCTTCGGGATCTGTCAGCCCGGCCAGGGCGGTGTAGAACTGATCTTTGGCATCAACGCCTTTTACGTTCAGACCCAGCGTTTCGTACGATTCCAGAACGCCCGAAAACTCGTCTTTCCGCAATACGCCGTTATCAACGAATATGCAGTACAGATTCTTACCGATTGCCTGGTGAATCAGCATAGCCGCTACGGATGAATCAACACCACCCGACAGACCCAATACCACTTTATCGTCGCCGATCTTTTCTTTCAGTTGGGCTACGGTCGTTTCGACGAACGACTCGGCCGTCCAGTCCTGCGCACAGCCGCAGATGTCGACCACGAAGTTCTGCAGCAAGGCTTTGCCCTGCAGGGAGTGAGTCACCTCGGGGTGGAACTGAATGCCGTAAGTCTGCTCACCCGCGACCTGGAAAGCCGCTACCCGAACGGTATCCGTCGACGCAATGATTTCGAAATTGTCAGGAACGCTCGTAATCGTGTCAGCGTGCGACATCCAGACCTGCGAGTGCTGGTCAATGCCTTTCATCAGTGGGCTTTCGCTGTTGACCGTACCCAGCTTTGCCCGGCCGTATTCACGAATGGCGGATGCTTTTACCTCGCCCCCACTGGTATGCGCCAGCAATTGCGCCCCGTAGCACACGCCCAGAACCGGTAGTTTGTGACGGAACTCGGCCAGATGCACTTCAGGAGCATCAGCATCACGGACGGAAGATGGGCTACCAGACAGGATAATGCCTTTGACGTCGGCGCTGATAGTTGGGAGGTGATTATAGGGATGGATTTCGCAGTAAACGTTCAGTTCGCGTACCCGGCGGGCAATCAGTTGCGTGTACTGCGAACCAAAATCCAGAATCAGAATTTGTTCGGTGGCCATGAATTGGTCTCTAAAATGCAAAGTTAGGGCATTTTTCGATACGCTCGGTTGGTTTAGAAGCTGTTTGAGTTAATCGCTCTGGCCACAAAGCGCGAACTTTAGCCTTGGACAGCATTCCTTTTTTCGTCCGTAGCTACGGCTGCGCGTTCTAAAAGCGCCCGCAGTCCAAGACCAAAATTCACAGATTTCCGACTCAAATCGCTAACTCAAACAGTTTCTTATCCGTTTTGACGTAACCAACCCACTCAGTGACTGATGAGTAACCGGCGCTGTGCCTGACCAGATTTTGCCTGAACGCGCACCGTGTACAGCCCCGTGGCCAGACTGTTTACCGATATCGAGAGAAGACCATTCTGAGGGCGTCCCTTGGTTTGCAGCAGCGTGCGTCCGGCGTCGTTATAAACCGTTACGGTCAGCGTTTCGCGCTGCCAGGGAGCCGAAATCTGAAGCTGTACCAGATCCTGAGCGGGATTAGGATACAGACGTACCAGTTGAGCTATCTCCTCTTCGGTGCTGAGTACCAACCGCATGGAGGCTGTCGCTACAGGTGAGTAATCAGCTACGGCCTGTTTCCCGAACGAGCGAATCCGATACTGATAAACTCTGCCAATCTGTAACGCTTCGGTCCTGGCATCCAGGTACGTCGACGTGCTGCCGGTCAACCGGGCCAACTGAATAAACGCACCAGTGCTGTCGGCGCGCTCCAGCACCCATTCGTCCGCCGGAGCCGTGTTGCTGTTTATGTTACTCCAGAACAGTTGAATGGCGCTGGTATCGACCGGCATAGCCCGCAGATCGGCGACGGGCAGCGGTGGATTGATGGGAACCTGATAAAATGTCAATGCCCGTACACCCCGCCGATTTTTAATGGTTGGCCCGGCGAAATAGCCTAATTCAGAATCCCGGTAATACGACGGCAGGTACGTCAGGTTTTGCCCCGTCGTGGCTTTGCTTAGTTTAAGCCGCAGTCGGTTGCCTTCCTCCGTTACGGTTCTGACCAGTCCCGTTTCGCCGTACGGGTAATCGGTATAGATCAGATCCCGTAAACTCAGCGAGTACCGGTGTGCATTAGCGGGATTCGTAACCGTCGTATCGGCGGGCCAGCGCATCTCCTGTCCCGGTTCAAATTCGATTACAATCTCGTCCTGTTCGGGTGTGCCGTAATAAATACGCTGTACGTTGGGTGACTGAATGTTGCTGGTATCTGTAGCGCCGTAGAAGTCGCGGGCCACGAGCCGATACAATTCAGTGCCAAACTGACGATAGGCTGCTTCGCCGTAATGCAGCCCCTGATAAGCGGGTAGACCTACCGTAGCAATAGGTACATTATCCGGAAAAGTACTCCCCGATCGGCGCTGGTAGTCACGGACGGCACCTGCTTTAATGACCTCGTCCCTTAGTAGGTTCAACTGCGAATGATAGACCCGTTTTATGCCGGGATAATCCTGCTTCCAGTAGCCATAGAGTTGCGGAAATAGTTGAGCGTACTGATCGGCATTGCCAGCCGCTTCGGCCTCGCCCTGCCGCCAGATCATGGCTTTGACCTGGTTGGAAACGCCCGCCTTACGAGCCCGGTACAGGAGTCGGCCGTATAAATTGCTTAAATCGCTCCCTCCACGATTGGTGTGGTCGTAGATAGCCGTTGACCCAGCCGCCCCGTTAATGATAGCCGTTGGAACACCCTGTTGCTCCAGGATAAGCCGCTGAAGTTCAACGCCCCATAATGCATTATCGCCTTCGGTGGTGTTACTGAGACACCAGGCCGTATCGGCAGGGTTATAGACGCGATTGCCGTTATTAACGCCAAACGTTCGGCAGAACTCATTCCGGTAGCCTTCGAACCGACCAATAGCGTTCGACTGGCCCATGATCAGGAAAACGTCCCCGCAAACAATGCTGTCGCGCACGGCAATACGTACTGAGTCGCCCGCTGCCCGATGGCCAGTCAGCTGAAAACCGTACTCACTACGTTCAGCTTTGATAAAAGGAAGAAAAGAAAAACGGCCAGTCACGGAATCGACGCGCACGTAGGCGTACTGGTACGGCTGCTGATTGCGGGTTACCAGCAATGATACACCAACTGCCGACCGGTCTGTTACGCGCCCGGTAATCGGCACGGCACACTGGCTATTCTGATCGCGGGGGTAGAGCTGCAGCCGGGCGGGCCACTGCTCAAGTACTACCGACACCTGCGCCCGGATTAACCCGGGCCATAAACTAATTCCAACGAAGAAGATAATCAGAAATCGCTTCACAAGTTACCCGCTCCCCAACTGACAGTCACACTTCCTACCTCAGTAACGCTGTTTCTGGTTCGTTAAGGGTACAACAGGTACTTTTTTCGCATTGTTTTGTAAGCAGTCAGCGCCGGCTGCCAGCTCTGGCGAATTTTGCTTTCCGGCACACCCGCTTCCAGCTGCAGCCGCAGTTGGTCGCTGCCGTAGAGTTTGTCGAGAAAGTTCGTACCCAGGAAATACTTGTTTTTGTCCGGCGCTTTCTGGTAGAAGTCGATGATGTATTTCAGCGAGAAGCCCAGTTTATAGGCATCTATTCCCGACAGGTCCAGCCCATAGCAAAGTTTTCCTTCCTGGGGTGGATTGATAGCACCCGCCTTGTCGACGGGCGTGAACTGATACGGTCCGTTTTTCGGGTTGGGTGATCCAATTACCTGAAACTGCTTGTCGGTGCCCCGTCCTACGCTCACAACAGTTCCTTCGAAGAGGCATAACGACGGGTAAAGCAGAATGGACTGCTGATTCGGCAGATTGGGAGAAGGCGGAATGGGCAACGTATAAGGCGTCTGGTGAGTGTAGTTCCTGACGGGAATTACCGTGAGCTGCGTGACTTTACCGCCCCCCAGCCAGTTTTCGCCGTTGATCATTCGGGCCAGTTCGCCAATAGTCAACCCATGAACCACCGGTATGGGATGCATGCCCACGAACGACTTGAACTTCGGGTCCAGCACCGGGCCATCAACGTAATGACCGTTCGGGTTTGGCCGGTCGAGCACGATCAGTGGTTTCCCCACCTCGGCGCAGGCCTCCATGACGTAATGCAGGGTACTGATGTAGGTGTAGAAGCGGGTGCCGACGTCCTGTATATCAAAGACCAGTACGTCCAGGGAGTCGAGCTGGGCAGATGTCGGTTTATAGTTCTTGCCATAGAGCGAAACAATACTGATTCCGGTTTGCGGATCGCGGCTGCTGGCTACTTTTTCGCCCGCGCTGGCCTGCCCCCGGAAACCGTGCTCGGGCGAGAAAATTGTGGTGATCGACACACCCATCGACGAGAGCGAATCGACCAGGTGCCGCTTACCCAGTGTTGAGGTCTGGTTAACAATCATGCCGACGCGTTTACCTTTCAGGGCGGGTAAATACAGGTCCGTTTGCCACGCACCGGGCTCAACCGGGGCTTGAACCGCTTTACCGGACTGCGCCCGGCTGGGCTCGGCCCCACTTAGAGCGAAGATGAAGGCAAGGCTGATAAACAGAATTTTCCGCAATGAAGTCATAAGCGTATGTTGAGAGCACCTTCTACAAAACTCTTAGAAGCTGTTTGAGTTAGCGATTTAGGCCGAAAAGTAGTGGATTTTTGTTGTCAACAAGGCACTTTTCGAGCGCGTAGCTGTGCTACGAGCGAGAAAAGGAACGCAGTTGGCAGCAAAAAGACGCGCTTAGCGGCCAAAGCGATTAATTCAACCAGCTTCTTAATTTTACGCTGTCGAACAAAGCCGTCTAACGGAGACGGACTCCTTTCGCCTAAAAAAAGCCGGTTTTTCTAACGCTTTTCGGGTTCTGTTCGTTGATTTAGCAAACTGACCACTACGTTGAACGTCCCCCTTTTTCTTGCCCGCAAAGTACGAAATGCGCCTGAAGGCAGCTTTTCGGCCACAGTTACCCGCGTCGGCATCGTCAGCATTGCGCTGGGGCTGGGTATTTTGCTGGTTGCCTTTGCGGTATTGTTTGGCTTTAAAAGTACAATTCAGCAAAAGATCTTTCTGTTTGGTGCGCACCTGCAGGTCACGAAATTCAGCAACAACGTTTCCTACGCCGAATCGCCCCTTTCACTCGATACTGATCTGTACCGAAACCGCGACAAGATTCCCGGCGTCCGTCATATTCAGGCGATCGGAATCAAAGCGGGTATCCTGAAAACGAAAGACGAACTGTCGGGAGTAGTGCTGAAAGGCGTCGGCTCCGACTACGACTGGACCCTGCTGCGGGAGTCGCTGGTGGCGGGGACCGTTCCTACGGTAGGAGCTGATACGGCCTCGACCCAGATCCTGATCAGTCAATACATGGCCAACCAACTGCAGTTAAAAGTCGGCGAAACCGTCCCCCTTTATTTTCTGAGCAATCCCCCCCGCGCCCGGAAAATGACCGTCACCGGCATTTACGAAACGGGATTGGAGGAAGTGGATAAAACCATTGCCCTGGGCGATATCCGGCTGATCCAGAAGCTGAATCGATGGAGCGCCGACTCGGTAGGCAGCTACGAAATTTTCATCGATGATTTTAGTCAGTTGGCAGCCATGCGCCGATCGCTGTTCGAGCGGCTGGATTCGAACATGCGGCTGACTACCGTTACGGATCAGTACCGGCCCCTGTTCGACTGGATGATTCTGCTGGACCGGAATATGGAAATTTTACTCGGCCTGATCACGTTCGTAGCTTCGTTCAACATGGTATCGGTCCTGCTGGTGCTGATGATGGAGCGCACACCCATGATCGGTCTACTGAAAGCGCTGGGCGGCACCAACCAGCTAATCCGGCGTATGTTCGTCTTCGTAGGTCTCAATATGGTTGGCTGGGGCTTGCTGATTGGTGACGTAGTGGGACTGGGATTGTGCTTCATTCAGGACCGTTTCAAGCTGATTCCGCTCGACCCCAAGAATTACTTCATGAATTACGTTCCCATTGTCTGGGACTGGCCGACAATTCTAATCCTAAACGGGGCTGCCATTGTTCTGATCGCCATGGTGCTCTGGCTCCCCACGCTGATCATCAACCGGATTCAGCCCGTCAAAGCCCTGAACTTTAAAAAATAACGTCAGTTTACGGGCGTTACGGTATACCCTTTCTGGCGAAGCAGGGTAAGCACGCCCTGTTCTCCACCTAGGTGGCCGGCTCCGAACGCGAAAAACGTCGGCTTGGCTTTGGCGGCTTTCTCGATAACCGGAATCCAACGCAGGTTCCGGTCCCGAAGCAGGCTGTTTTCGTATTCGTTGGCCCCCGCGTCGAACTTGCTTTCCTTCATGGCTGCCGTTAGCCTGGCGACATCGTGGGTTTTATAGACGTTCAGAAACTGCGCGAACTCGGCTTTGGCTTCGTCTGGCTTTTTGGCCATGTCGACAATCCCTTTCAACTGGTCTTCCAACGGAATTTTATCGAGGGCGGCCAGCTGGTCATCAATCGTTTCCAGGCCGAGCACTTCCTTCTTGTCCTTACCTGCCATCTGGGCAAAGGTCATGTCGTAGGAAGCAGGCTGGCAGCTCAGCATGCTCATGTACATCAGCGACAAGAGCCCGATGGGTTTCAATCCACCCACCTGTGCCAGCCCGATCTGAATATTTTTTTTCAGGTAATTATCCAGCAGGGTATAATCCTCGGCAGACAGCAGGTCTTTTGTGGTTTTGCCACCGGTCATGAACATTGATTTTTGCATCTGCGCCATCATCGCGGGATCATCCAGGTCCAGTTCCAGGTACATCTGTTGGGCGCCATGAATCGCGTTTTCAGTGGCAGGGGTAATCTGTAAATCGTTGGGGCACAACAGATGAAACGTACCATACAAGTACGACGGCTGCGTCAGACCAGGGCCTGTCATCCGGTAGAGCAGGGTTGTATCCTGCGCCCAGGTAGTCAGGCTGGCAGCCAGAAAAACAACAAAAAGAGCAAGAATATGACGAACGAACATACTGATTGAGGTGTGCATAGGAACTGATTCGAAAAGCCGGACGTCTTCGTAAAGCCCGTTGCTGGATAAAACGAAAAAGGGACCGAACCCGTTACGTTCTTATGGCAAAAACTTCGTTACCTGCGCTGCTGGCCCGCGTTGGCCTCGACTGGTTTATCCTGGCGCTGCTGGCCATGATTGGTCTGGCCAAGCTCTGGCCCGAACCGGGCATTCAGGAAGGCTTCTTCAGCCTATCGACGCTGGCAACCTACGGCGTTTCGCTTATTTTCTTTTTTTACGGCCTGCGGCTCAACTTCGATCAGCTCAGGGCGGGTCTCCTGAATCATCGGCTTCATCTGCTGATTCACCTCACAACATTCGTGCTGTTTCCGGCCATCGTACTGGGTGCCCGCTCCCTGTTCATGACGCCCGACACGGAACTACTCTGGCTGGGCCTGTTCTACGTAGCGGCCCTACCCTCCACGGTATCGTCCTCGGTAGTGATGGTGTCCATTGCGGGGGGCAATATCCCGGCCGCTATTTTTAACGCCAGTATCTCCAGCCTGATCGGTGTATTTGTCACGCCCCTGTGGATGAGTGTTTTGCTGACGGGCAACGACGGCCAGTACGATTTAGCTGGCGTTATCGTCAAACTGTCGATTCAGGTGATTGTGCCGGTCGTGCTGGGTCTGCTGCTGAACCGGAAACTGGGCTGGTTTGCCGAACGGCACAAGACGGCGCTCCGTTACTTCGACCAGTTCACTATTCTGCTGATCGTGTACACGGCCTTCTGCGAATCCTTCACCCGAAATCTGTTCGCGGGCTACTCGGCTGCGGACCTGCTCGGGCTGGCAGCCATTCTGCTCGCGCTGTTTTTCCTGGTGATGGGTTTGATTATGGGCTTAAGCCGTTCGCTGGGATTTAGTCGGGAAGATCGGATTACGGCCCTGTTCTGCGGCTCCAAGAAATCGCTGGTGCAGGGCAGCGTAATGGCGAACGTCCTGTTCCCGTCAACAGTGGCCGGCGTGGCTTTACTACCTATTATGATGTACCACGCCCTGCAACTGATCATTGCCAGTATTATCGCCCAGGCCATGGCCCGACGGCAGCCGAAAGCCCCCACTATTGCCCGGGCGTAGCGGAAATTTTGGGGTTATTCACCAAAGAAAATCTGCAAACCGATACCGAGCGACAGGGACTTCCAATTACTGGTGAAGGACACAAGATTATTATTCACGTCGCAAGCCTCAGTCTTAGACGCCTGTATGTTATAGCTCAGTCCGGCATTCAGCGCTACATTGTTGGTAAAAAAATAGGCAACTCCTACGGTTGGAGTCAGGTTAGTAGAACTCGCCAGGCTTGTCCGTTCGCTTAGTTGCCCCGTAACATCTTCCTGCGTTTGTTTATTGATAGACCGGCTGTAACTGTAGGCTAGCTCAGCGTATGGCTTCAGTTGGGTTTTGCCGACATAGTAACGGGCAAATGGAGACAGCCCGTAACCAGTGCTTATCGATTTGGCAAACGGGGCAATAGCAGTAGGAAATCTGAATGCAGAGTAACTCAATGGAACCCCCGTTCCTACCAACAGGTTATCAATAACAAAATATCCGGCTGAGGGCGATATACTTCCTGAGAAGTTTTTAGTCCCATTTTGCGACTGGTAAGAGAAATTTCCTACCTGAGCGCCAACCTGCCAGCGTCCCTGCTCGGTTTGTGCGTTGACAACTGACGTTATGGTTCCGAACAACAGGACGATTAAAACTAGTCTTTTCATTAACTCTCAATCAATTTAGCTGACTACTGACCGACAAAGGTAAGTTTTTAATTAACCTTACTCATGATATTAACCTAGCCGGAAACCCTTCACGGCCAGTCCGGCGATTACTGTAGTACCAGATAAACCCTTGGGCTATCTTCGCGTAAATTTTTCGGGTTGTTTGTCGCCATCAGTGGGGCAGACGATCAGGTTCGTTCGTATGCGTATTAAATCATTATACCTGTTGCGGCAGGAGGCTGCCCAGAGTGGCGAGAATACCCTGAAACGGTCGCTGGGTGCCTTCAATCTCGTCGCAATTGGCATCGGAGTAATCATCGGCGCCGGCTTGTTTTCGCTAACCGGCATTGCGGCTGCCAACCATGCCGGGCCAGCCGTAACGCTCTCGTTTGTTGTGGCCGCCGTTGGTTGTGCGTTCAGTGCGCTCTGCTACGCCGAATTTGCGGCCCTCGTTCCGGTATCGGGTAGTGCCTATACGTACGCGTATGCAACGCTGGGTGAATTATTTGCCTGGATTATCGGCTGGGATCTCGTACTGGAGTATTCGGTGGGCGCGGCTACGGTGGCCATTAGCTGGTCGCAGTACCTGAACCGTTTTCTGAGCTACTACGGTCTTCACCTCCCACCCCAGCTAACGCTTTCGCCCTTCGAAACGGCTACGGCAGCCGATGGCGCAATCGTATCAGGCTACATCAACCTGCCCGCCGTTCTGATTGTCGTATCCATCACGGCTATTATCATCCGGGGAACGTCGGGCTCGGCCCTGTTCAACGCCATCGTAGTGATTCTCAAAGTACTGGTCGTGCTAGTCTTTATCGCCCTGGGCTGGCAATACATTGATCCGGCTAACTACCAGCCGTACATTCCCGCCAATACCGGTACGTTCGGGGAGTTCGGCTGGAGTGGCGTTCTGCGGGGGGCAGGGGTCGTCTTTTTCGTGTTTATCGGCTTCGACATCGTAGCGACCCTGGCGCAGGAAGCCAAGCAACCACAACGCGACATGCCCATTGGTATTCTGGGCTCGCTGATTGTTTGTACCATTTTGTTTGTGCTGTTTGGCTACGTCATGACGGGCATGGCCAATTATACGGAGTTCAAAGACAGCGCGGCCCCGGTAGCAATCGCCATCGACAAAACGCCCTACCGCTGGCTGGGCCAACTCATTATCGGTGCCATTCTGATTGGCTACACGTCGGTGATTCTAGTTGATCTGCTGGGGCAGTCTCGGGTGTTTTTCTCCATGAGTCGCGACGGGCTGCTCCCCAGTGCTTTTTCCGAAGTACATCCCCGTTTTCGTACTCCCTGGAAATCAAACGTACTGCTGTGCGTATTCATCGGTCTGTTTGCCGGATTTGTTCCCATTCAGGTTGTCGGTGAAATGACGAGCATTGGTACGTTACTCGCGTTCGTAATGGTCTGCCTGGGCGTGCTGATCCTACGCCGAACGCAGCCCGACGCGCCCCGCTCCTTCCGGACGCCCTGGGTACCCGTTGTCCCCATTCTGGGTATTCTCACCTGCCTGGTGATGATGTTGTCCCTGCCCGCCGATACGTGGTTGCGGCTAGTGATCTGGCTGGGTATTGGACTGGCTATTTATTTTACGTACGGCCGCAAAAAGAGCAAACTGAACGCTGTTGACTAATCAGCCAGTTATGTAAAAGCCCCACCTAACGCCAGGTGGGGGTTTTACGTTTCGCATCTATTTGGATGCGACAAGATAGACAACACCTGCTAATTGACCGGTTTCAACGTTGCCCAGTTCCGCAGCAGGACCGGGAAGTATTCATCAAATGTAGCGTACTGGCGGGTGTGGAGGTAGTCGTTCTGTAGCATACTAGCCAACTTATCAGTATACAAATAGCCATTCTTTTCTTCCGATGCGAGCCGCTGTCTGGCAGCTTCGGCCCCGACATGTTCGCGATGTAGGGCGAGCGAAATGGCCCGCACGATTGACTCATCCACAAAATGCGGCCAGTCGTTGATGTTCTGCTGAGCAAGTCGGTCGTTTTTGGGCATCAAATGCCTGAGCGAATCAATCTGAGCGCGGTATTGCTGGCGTAATTGACTGATGTAAATATGGCTGCCCTCATGCCAGACCAGATTGTATAAAACATCAGTCTCAAAGGCAAGGTCTTTTGTTGGCTTAGCTTGGCGGTCCCAGTACCCTTGCTGATAGACAATATACTGGCTAAAGGCCGGAGCCAGCGTTTTTGTCATGATTGCGTGCGCGCCGTACGAGTTCATAGGATCAAGGCAGATGTACCAGCGACTGGTAGTCGGATAGCGAAAAAAGCTTTCTAGTTTCTGGACCATCTGCAACGAATCAACCTGATGCCGGTAGGCCTTGCCCCAGCGATCATAGTCAGCCTGGTGCTGCCGGTAAAACGTACCAAACTGACTCCTCTTGGCAAAATCGGCGCATAGTGTCAGGTAATCGGTCAGTTCCTGCCGGGAAAACGCTTTTAGCCAATACGTCGAGTCAGGGACGGTAAACGTCGACGGTTTCATTGGATCGGCAAAACACCAGCCCAATTCCGGCAGGTCAAAGCCGGTGGGAACATCGGAGTTAAACAGAAACAGTACCGCCGGGTGATTCCGATAGGTAGCAAAATGGGTACGTACGGCCGTCAGATACGGTGACGGCTGCGGGCCTTCGCGACCCGCCAAATACTGGATGATGGCCAGTAGTTCGACACCTGGATGCACCGTTACGGTTAGTTTCTCACCGGCTTTTGCCCCAAAGGGCGATGGTTGGGAAGGAGACTGAGCCAGGGCTAGCTGGCTAACAAAAAGTACGAGCAGGCACAATTTTTTCATGGCACTTCAGCAGGATTGGTGAATAATCACCCAAAAGTTGCTGTCCTCGATAAGCCCTCAAACTGAGATTGACCAACGCCATTTTTACCTTGACAAAACCTCGATTCGGGAAATAAGCCGGTTTATCCAAGTTCGTAGTGCATTGGTGTAGACCTATCCGCTGTTCGTCAAGTTGGCAGATAGTTGAGCAGGATTTTTGGTATTTTGGGCCAAACCAACGCATCTATGAAGCGGCAATACCTCGTTCTGATCCATCTTATTTTCTGGAGTTTACTGCTGCTCAGCGACGCGGTGCAGCACTACGAGTACAGTCGTTATCACCCTACCATCGCGCGTACGCTGCTTATTACGTCGATGTACATGCTCATCAACGTAACCGCCTTTTACGGAGGGTACGCGTTGATTTACCGCTTCCTGATACGACCCTGGCCGTGGCCCGGCTGGTTGGCAATCATCAATATTCCAACCACGCTTATTCTAATCGTAATGATGCGTTACGTAATAGAATTCGGAATTTTGAAACCTATATTTCAGTACGATAATTACGCCGTCAACCCGAATTTCACCTGGACTTGGTTCGTCCAAAATGCGGTGCTGTTTTATTGGAGCTGGACGCTCTACGGGGTCCTGTATGGCTTTGCCGAACATTACGTTCAACAGCAGCAGCGCGCCCGCGAACAGATGAAAGCCGAGGTATCGCTGCTGCGGGCGCAGGTCAACCCGCATTTTCTGTTCAACGTCCTCAACGACTTTTACGCCCTCTCTCTGACCCAGCCCGGCCGGATGCCCGACGCCCTGTTGAAACTGGCGGACCTATTGCGCTATATGCTTTATAGCAGTCAGTCGGTAGCAGTTCCGCTGATGGAAGAGGTGGCCTACGTCAAAAGCTACATTGATCTGGAACAGCTTGGGCAGAACGTACGCGACAACGTACAGACCTCCTTTGTGGGATCGTTCGACAACCGGCAGATTGCGCCCATGCTCCTGATTCCGTTCGTGGAGAACGCCTTCAAGCATGGTGCTTTATATCAGGGTCAGGCCATTACCATTGACTTGACGGCCGATGATCGCCAGCTTGTCTTTCGGTGCCGCAACGCCAAACAAGCGGGGCAGAAAGACAAAACTGGTGGCATTGGCCTGGCAAACATTCGGCGTCGGCTTGCGCTGGAATATCCTGACCGCCATTCTCTGCGCATCAATGATACCGACACCTTGTTCGACATAGATCTCCATATAACGTTCTGAACTATGCCCATTGCTACCCAACGCAGCACCGTCCGGTATAGCACCATCCGGTGTGGAATCGTGGACGACAAACCGCTGGCCATCGATCTGCTGCGAGCCCACGCCGATCAGATTTCGTACCTGCATGTTGTCTTCGCCACGACTAACCCGCTCGACGTACTACCAGCGCTGGACGAAAATCCGGTCGACCTGATTTTTCTTGATATTCAGATGCCCGGCCTGACAGGATTACAATTAGCGAATCTGATTGGCACAAAAACGCGGATCATTTTCACCACCGCCTACGCCGATTACGCGCTCGATGGGTTTGAGCACAGCGCCGTCGATTATCTGCTGAAACCCATTCCATTCGAGCGGTTTTACAAAGCGGTTCAGAAAGCTCGTGAGGTTATTGGCCAACCGACATCGTCCGGCATCAGCCCAACCGAGCAAACGCGCGATTTTCTGTTTGTCCGAACCGAAGCGCGGCTGGTTAAGGTTACCTTCAACGCCCTGCTGTACGTCGAAGCGATGCAGAATTATTGCGTGCTGCATACCACTGACGTCCGGGTAATGACCCTGCAACCGATGCGACAAATGCAGGAACAACTACCCGAAGAGCAGTTTGTCCGGGTGCATAAATCCTACATCGTCAACATCAGTAGTATAGACTCAGTCGAACGAAGCCGCATTTTTATTGGCAAAACCATCATTCCCGTCGGCGACAGTTACCGCGACGAATTTTATCGGCGTTTAACCGGTTAAACGCACTCCTGCTTACTCTTTCGGTAGCAGGAACGGGTGGAAACGTACCCCCTTCTGTTTGTTATATTCCAGCGAGGGGGCCGGAATTTTGAAGAACTGCGCCGTACCGATAAACCGTTGCAACGAGGGACTGAACGTACCCACGCGCGACAGATCGGCATCGGGGGAGATAAAGAATTGTCGGTAGCGCTCGAACTTCACTTCGTTACCGTCCTTGTCAATTACCCTTGGATTCTCGTGTCCGCCGATCATACCGCTGCCGCTGTAGCCCACGTCCATATTTAGCCAGCGGGGGAAGGACGGGCCAACGGGTAGCACCGATGCCAGGTTAACCGATAGCCAGTATTGCTGCCCGTTATAATCCTTCAGCATTTGCTGCCCCACGGAATGACCGAGCAGATTGGGCCGGTACTGCGGGAAGATCGTTTTTCGAAAGCCGTATTTTAACGTAACGACCTGCTGGCCAGCGCCGTACTGCTGCCCAACAAACAGCGCCGTACCGGCCAGGTTAGCGGCCATGTCGCCCTTCGAAAACCCCCACCCTTCCGAATGGCCGTCGAACACTTCAATAGTCGTCTGAAATAACAAGGCTAACAATCCGCCCGTCAGGGTGCTGGCCCCTTCGCTAACGCCACTCCACCGCATCAGTTCGTAGCCGCCCCGGCTCATGCAATAAGCCGTAGTCATGTGGCCAATTTTATCCATCTGCAGCCACTCGCCGTTGTCGTTAAAACTATGAAACGGGACTTTCTTTTTGTACCATTGCTTCTTGAGTAAAAGCAGAGTCAGCGTGTAGAATGCGGCTGTCCCAACAACAACGCCAATAAATCGACCCTCCCGGACTCCGGTCGATTCGGGGGTGATGCTGATTGGATTGGCTACCTGCGCCCTGACCGACTGACTAAGCAGGCAGACGCAGCAGAATAGCCATATAGACCGGCGCAGGTTTGTGGAAAGCGCCTTTATATCCGGTTTATTCATTCGTAAAAATGGCCCTGCTTCGTTAACGTCGGGTACAGTATTGGAAAAAATTGTGTCGGCATCAATTTAGTAGCGTTACTTTTGCCAAAAGTAGACGAAATCCCTAAAAGCATGTTGTGTCAACCCGAATTGACAGTAAGATTCCACCGTCAATCCGGAACAACAAGCCTCTATTTTTTGTAATACTTTAGATGTTTTACCCGGCTATTTGAATGGCAAAGCGCGACAATTCAATACAGAACGGCCCCGACGTAGTTTTGATCGGAGCAGGCATTATGAGTGCCACCCTGGGCGTGTTGCTGAAAGAACTGCAACCTGACCTGACCATTGATATCTACGAACGACTCGACAACGCTGCCGCCGAAAGCTCCGACGCTTGGAACAACGCCGGAACCGGTCATTCGGCTTTCTGCGAGTTGAACTATACCCCTGAACGTAAGGATGGAACGGTTGAGATTGTTAAGGCAATCAAGATCGCCGAGTACTTCGAAGAGTCGAAAGAATTCTGGGCCTATCTGGTGGAGAAGGGTTTTCTGCAGGACGCGCCCAACTTTATCCGCCCCATTCCGCACATGAGTTTTGTGTGGGGGCAGGACAATGTCAACTATCTCCGGAAACGTTTCGAAGCTCTTACCCAGAATTACCTGTTTGAGGGCATGGAGTTCTCCGAAAACAAAGCAAAACTGGCCGAATGGATTCCGCTGGTGATGCATAACCGGGACCCAAATCAGCCGGTAGCTGCCACGAAAATGGACATCGGCACCGACGTTAACTTTGGTGCCCTGACCCGGGCGATGTTCCTTCGGCTGATGGAAATGCCGGGCGTCAAGATGTATTTCAATCACGACGTACGTAACCTGAACCGCTCAAAAACGGGGGGGTGGTCGGTCAAAGTCGAAGATAATGGCACAGGCCAGACACGTACCGTTGATACCAAATTTGTGTTTATCGGCGCGGGTGGCGGTTCGCTGCGGCTGCTCGAAAAATCAAATATCCCCGAAAGTAAAGGCTACGGTGGTTTCCCGGTGAGCGGTCAGTGGCTCAAATGCATCAACCGGGACATCATTGAACAGCATCAGGCTAAGGTCTACGGAAAAGCGTCGGTGGGCGCTCCGCCGATGTCGGTACCCCACCTCGATACCCGGATGATCGACGGCAAGCGCGAGTTGCTGTTCGGACCGTATGCTGGTTTTTCGACTAAATTCCTCAAAAGCGGTTCCTACATGGATTTGCCGGGCTCGATCCAGTTCAGCAACATGTATCCGATGGTCATGGCCGGGGTACGTAACATTCCACTGACCCGTTACCTCATCGAACAGGTCATGCAGTCGCCCCAGGATCGGCTGAACGCACTGAGAGAGTACTTCCCCGACGCCAAAATGGAAGATTGGGAACTGGAAATCGCTGGACAGCGGGTACAGGTTATTAAAAAAGACGAGAAAGCAGGGGGCGTTCTGGAGTTTGGTACCGAAGTCGTCAGTGCCGCCGATGGCAGCATTGCTGCCCTGCTGGGCGCATCGCCCGGTGCATCAACGGCCGTATCGATTATGGTCGATCTGCTCAAACGCTGCTATCCTGAACAGACGAAAAGCGACGCGTGGCAGGCTAAGCTGAAAGAGATGATTCCCTCCTACGGACAATCGCTGAGCAAGAATCCTGAACTGGGCAAGCAGATCAGAAAACACACCAGCAAGGTGCTGCACCTGACTGATCCCCGCCAAATACCGGCCTAAACGGATCATTTCCTTAGGCTATATCGTATTGATTCTTATCTTGTGCCACGGTCATCGACCGTGGCATTTGTTTTTGTCGCCCGCCAACTAGCCCTCTATGAAAAAATTTGTCTTTTCTCTCTGGCTGCTAGCCAGTACGTCGCTTGTTGTTTCGGCCCAGGACCGTCTCATGGGCAAGAGCTTTGCCACCCGGTCCGTGGTTATGGGGCAGCGCGGTATGGCCTGCACCTCCCATCCACTGTCGACCCAGGCTGCTGTTGCCGTTCTTCGTTCTGGCGGAAACGCGATCGATGCGGCCATTGCGGCCAACGCGATGGAGGGTGTAGTCGAGCCCCACGTCAACGGCATCGGCGGAGATCTATTCGCCATCGTCTGGGACGCCAAAAGCAAAAAACTCTATGGCCTGAACGCATCGGGCCGTTCTCCCTACTCACTGACGCTGGCCGAGTTCAAAAAACGCGGCATCACGCATATTCCCTCCGACGGCCCCCTCCCGGTGTCGACGCCGGGCTGCGTGGACGGCTGGTTCGAGCTGCACAAACGGTTTGGCAGGAAACCCATGACCGAGGTTCTGTCGCACGCCATTCACTACGCCCGTACCGGCTATCCAGTGCATGACGAAGCGGCCTTCTACTGGCCGTCTATGATCAACCGGTTCAGCAAATACCCGAACGTAAAAGAGACGTATTCGCTCAACGGTGCGACTCCCAAACGGGGCGACCTCTTCAAAAATCCGGCGCTGGCCAATACGTTGGAGAAGATTGCCAAAGGCGGCCGGGACGTGTTTTACAAGGGCGAGATTGCCCAGACCATCGACGTCTTCATGAAACGGATGGGTGGCTTTCTGAGTTCGAAAGACCTGGCCGACCATACGTCCACCTGGGTAGAACCTGTTTCGACCAACTACCGAGGGTACGATGTTTGGGAACTGCCTCCCAACAGCCAGGGTATTGCGGCCCTGCAGATGCTGAACCTGCTGGAACCGTACGACTTTTCGAAAATTCCCTGGGGTAGCCCGGAGCACATTCACCGGTTTGTAGAAGCCAAAAAACTGGCCTTCGAAGACCGGGCCAAGTACTACGCCGATCCTGATTTTGCGAAGATCCCGGTTAAGGAACTAATCAGCAAAACCTACGCGGCCGAACGCCATAAACTCATCAACCCCGACCGGGCCGCCACCCGCGTCGAAGCCGGAAATCCAGCCCTTAAAGATGGCGACACGATCTACCTGACCGTTGCCGATGAGGAAGGCAATATGGTATCGCTTATTCAAAGCAACTACCGGGGCTTCGGGTCGGGTATGGTACCGGACGGACTGGGCTTCATGCTCCAGAACCGGGGCGAACTTTACAGCCTGACCGAGGGCCAGAATAATACGTATGCGCCCCACAAACGTCCTTTTCAGACAATCATCCCTGCGTTTATCACAAAGGACGGGCAGCCCTACATGAGCTTTGGCCTGATGGGCGGCAGCTTTCAGCCACTGGGTCATGTGCAGATCGTTATGAACATGATCGACTACGGCATGAATCCACAGGAAGCGGGCGATGCGCCCCGTATCGACCACCAGGGTTCGTCGGAACCCACGGGCGAACGCATGGTTGATTCGGGTTTTATTACGCTGGAATCCGGCTACCCCTACGAGACCATCCGCGATCTGATGCGGAAAGGCCACAAGGTCGGCTACGGACTTGGTGGGTACGGCGGCTACCAGGCGATTCTGTACGACGCGAAGAACAAGGTGTACCACGGCGCTACCGAATCCCGCAAAGACGGACAGGCCGCTGGTTTTTAAGACGAGAGGCCCTACCCCATTCCTGAATGAACGAACCGCTGATTACGAATGATGCCATTACGTTAGGCATCCTGCTGGTGCTGTTAACCCTCATTTTCCGAACATCGCAGTCAGCCCATCCCGGCTGGCAGAAATTTTATACCTACGTACCGGCCCTGCTGCTATGCTACATTTTTCCGGCGGCCCTAAACAGCCTGAATATCGTATCGGGCGAGCAGTCGGTCCTGTATAAGGTGTCTACTACGTATCTCCTGCCAGCCGCGCTGGTCCTGCTCACCTCTACCGCCGACCTGCGCGCCATTCTGCGGCTGGGTAACAAAGCCCTCGTTACGTTCATGGCGGGCACGATCGGCATTATTCTGGGAGCGCCGATTGCTCTGCTGATCGTGATGTGGCTACTGCCCGGTTTCCGCGAACAGGCCATTGCCAACGAATACTGGAAGGGGCTGGTAACCATCTCGGGAAGCTGGATTGGCGGCAGCAGCAGTCAGCTGGCTTTGAAGGAAATCTACGGCTGCAGCGAACCGCTGTTTGCCATCATTCTGGTCGTGGATGCCGTGGTATCTACCACCTGGACCGCCTGCCTGATCTACGGAGCGGCCTATAAAGATAAAATCGATGGCTGGCTACGCGCCGATACTCGTTCGATCGAAGAGGTTAAGGAACGAATTCTGCAATTTAAGGAAGAACCCGACCGACCAGCCAACCTGCTCGATCTGAGCACCATTCTGGCCCTGGGTTTCGGGGGCGGGGCGCTGGCTTACGGGCTGGCATACTGGCTTTCCACCAATTTACAACCCTACAAAGCGTCGCTTGCTACGTACGGTCTCGACCCCTTCACGTCGAACTTCCTCTGGGTGGTTATTCTGTCGACGTCACTGGGTATTGGGCTGTCGTTCACCCGCCTGCGCAAACTCGAAAAACTAGGCACCACCGATCTGGCCACGCTGTTCGTCTACTTCCTGATCATGACCATCGGTATGCGGCTTGACTTGTCCAATCTGGGCGGCAATCCGGGTCTGTTTCTGGTTGCGGTGATCTGGATGCTGATTCACATCCTGGTGATGCTGATTACGGCCCGGATCATCAGGGCGCCGTATTTCTTCGTGGCGGTAGGGAGTCAGGCAAATATTGGTGGGGTCTCGACGGCTCCGGCAGTGGCCTCCATCTTCCACCCCGCCCTCGCTCCCGTTGGCGTCCTGCTGGCGGTATTAAGTCATGTACTGGGCACCTACGGCGGCCTGATCACGGGCTGGCTGATGCGCCTGACGTTCTAATTTACTGGCCCTTTACGGTCTATAACGAAACACCTGCTCGATACAGATCGAATCCACCCTTGCCGCCGGGACGGTTGGATGAGAAAATCAGGAGTTTGTTGGTGTACTCCATATTCCGATGCAGAATAGGGCGGTACTCGTCGTAGCTGGTATTGATAGACGGGCCAAAGTTGACCGGGGCCGACCAGTGGCTGCCATTCCATTTGCTGTAGTACAGATCATACCCCCCGTAACCGCCCGGCCGGTTGGACGTAAAGACGATCGTCTCGTCCTGGATAAACGGGCATTTGGTTTCTCCCGCTGACGCTAGTTCGGGCACCCGCTCGACAGGCACGTCGGTTAACGTAGGGAGATTGGTCTGCAATTCTGTTGGGGCGATAGCGGGTAGCGTAGCCCTATAAATGGCGAACGAACCAGCTCGGTTCGACGTAAAATAGATGGCGCTCCGGTCTTTATCAAACGTAGGATAACCATCATCGGCGGGGGAGTTCAGGAACGGGAGCGGTAGAGGAGCTGCGAAGGGTTTGTTGTTTATCGTCGTACTGCCGGACGTAACCGGTTGATTCGTCGGAACATTCTGGTAGTTATGCGTCAGGTATACATCCAGATTACCCGTCCGGTCAGAGGCAAATAATAGTAGGTATTCGGCGTAATGAGTCGCAAACCCATCCTGACGTAAATCGCGATCGTACGAAAGCAGATATGGGCCTAGTTCATTGTCATTGGAATTGGCTTTATCAGCAGCCCAACTTATGGGCATTTGTTCTTCTACGACATGTAGCCCCCCGTAAGGTTTGTTATCAAGGGTGAACTTTCCACTCTTCCGGCTAAAGCTGTAATTGAGCGTTTCCCGAACCAGATTAAAATCCTTTCGCCCGCCCCGTTTTGACGAGAACACTAGAGGTACTACGTCGCCATACGACGGAGCCGTCGAGTTGTAATCATCATCAACCGAGTTGATGTCACCCAGGTTAACGACTTCCTTAGGAAAGGTACCCTGGTGGTAATCATTCAGGCCAAGAATATCACAACCCAGTAGAGCGGGAATCAGGCAGGCAAGGAAGAAGGTCTTTTTCATGGTGGAGACATGTTTCAAATAACGACCCCAGTTTTGCCGGAGTCGTTGCAATGCAAAAGCCTACCAGAAAAAATCTTTACTGCCGTTACGCGGGTTGCTTCGCCGACGCAATCAGTTTTCACTCGTCTCCCACAAATCCCGCACCTTCGATAGATCGTATGATTCGTCAGAGGAAGGTTTCTGGCGCGTGTCGCCGAGTCAATTGAAGTAAAAATAGCTGCCCGTTACGTCGGCAAACGCGGCATCACTGGTCAGTTGCGCCAGGCCTTTCGAGTAACTCTTCATCAAAAACGCAGCATCGATCTGCTGCCATTCCTGAGCCGAAAAGTCTTGATGCGTAGCGAGGTGGTGTCGGAGGGTTGACATAACGTTTAAATTTTATTCGCCGAAGTAATCGTTATCCATTCGCTTGATCTCATACGTCTGTTGGAGCGTAACCCCCAGATTGTAATCAATCATTAACTGGGCTAACTGTTCGCCGTCAATCAACGCTATCTTCGTCTCGTTACGAGGTACATACTCTAATGCTTCCCGCGAGAAATTGGAAGTGGTAATAAATACGCCTTTCTTGGCTCCTTGTCCAGCCAGCGCACCAACAAACTTATGCAGTTCGGGTCGGCCAACTACATTACCCGGAGCCCACCGTTTTGCCTGTATGTAAATAACATCCAGGCCAAGTTTGTCTTCTTTTATAGTTCCATCAATCCCTTCGTCACCACTTTTACCTGTCACCAAGGCTCGACCAGCATCCTGAATGGAACCTCCGTAACCCATTTTTACCAGTAGCTCAACCACAAGTTTTTCGAAGAAGGCCGGTGGCAATGAGATTACCTTGTTAAGCAGATCCTGTGCCAGCGTTTTTCGGATGCGTTCGTAGGCACTATCAAGTGTTTCTTCCGGTGTTTGCTGAATATTCTCATCGGTCAAAGATGCCGTTAGGTCAACAGCAACCTCTTCCTTCTTAGGAGTTTGAAACTCAACAAACTCAGGGAATTGCTTTAAGAATTTAACATTAATCTCCGTGGGTTTTTGCTTCAAAACCTGTTTTCCTCGCTCGGTTATGATTACCATAGCGCGTTTTGGAGAATCCAGTAAGCCTGCTTTCTTCAGATATGTTCTAGCCCAGCCAATCCGATTTCCAAATAGAAAAGTCTGGCCACTGGGCAAGAGCTCACTTTTTTCTTCCTCTGTTAGTTTATACTGGCTGCTTAACGTTTCTACTAAATCGTTGAATTTATATTCACGACCATCCGCTACTAACTTCAGCAGTGGTAGCATGGCACTTTGATAATCTGGTATAGGCATGGAAACGTATTACAAATTTTTCCGAATATACTCTGTAGCAAGTATGCTTCAGTAAGCTTTATCTCCTTTTTCTAGTTGCCTGCACCAATCCGAAAACCATCTTGTTAACGAAAGCAACAGAACCTGACTGACCTGCAATGCCAATTCCACATAAACTCCTGAGCCGGAAAGACGAAATTACCGCCGACTTTCTCAAGCTACTGAATGAGCATTTTGACAATCTGCTGAGTGGCCGTACCGATCAAATGTTTCATAGCCGCGATTTTGCAGAACGGCTTTTCATTCATCCCACCCACCTCGGCAACACCATTAAGCTGACAATGGGTAAATCGCCCTGCGACCTGATGGAAGAACGTATGGTAGAAGAAGCGCAGAAAATGTTGCTCACCACTAACATGAGCGTAGCCGAAATTGGCAACCGACTCACTTATAGCGAGTCGACCAACTTCATCAAGTTTTTTAAGAGCATGACTGGTACAACACCCCTGCGGTATCGAAAACAGCATCTGTCAGAGTTGCAGGATCGTCTGCCGCAGGATCGCCTGCCGCAAACGATCTTGCAGTCAGAATTGGTACTTGCGTAAATTCTGGAAGATAGACCATTTTTTTAGTGCCAGTCGGTATCACCTTTGTCTTGTTAAACACAACCACTATGACAACGACAAAGATTGCGCTGGTAACCGGCGGCAGCCGTGGACTAGGTAAAGACATGGCGCTCAACCTCGCCAAGAAGGGGATTGACGTACTACTCACGTATAATAGCAAACAGGACGAAGCACAAGCTGTCGTTAGTGAAATTGAGCAGATGGGACAACGGGCCGCTGCGCTTCAACTCGACACGAGCAATGTAGCCTCATTCGACGCCTTTTTCGAGCAGGTTAAGCCAACCCTTGCCCAGACCTTCCAGGCTGAGCAATTCAACTTTCTGATTAATAACGCTGGGACTGCACTCTACGCTCCCTTCGCCGAAACAACCGAGGAACAGTTCGATCAGGTCTTCAACATTCACCTCAAAGGTGTTTTCTTCCTGACGCAGAAAGCTCTGCCTTTAATCGCTGACGGGGGACGTATCATTAACATATCGTCGGGATTGGCGCGGTTTTCCATGCCGGGTTCGTCGGCCTATGGCTCAATGAAAGGGGCTATTGAAACCCTGACCCGCTACCTGGCGAAAGAACTTGGTCCGCGTGGTATTGCTGCCAACGTAGTAGCACCGGGCGCTATTGCCACCGATTTCGGTGGAGGCCGCGTGCGCGACAATGCTGAACTCAATAAGCAGGTAGCCTCCGCAACCGCCCTGGGCCGCGTTGGTGTGGCCGAAGACATTGGTGGTGTGGTCGCCTTCCTCTGCACCGACGAAGCCCGCTGGATTAATGGTCAGCGGATTGAAGCGTCTGGGGGTATGAATTTGTAGTAACGTCGATTTAGCCAAAAAAGAAAAGCCGTGAGCTAGTTGATGCTTACGGCTTTTCTTTTTGTCTCTGCTTCCTCTTTTAGTCTTCCAACGTAACCGGATTTCTCACTTATATTCGAATTCGTTTTCTCCTTAATTTAGTTGTCAGCTTTCGCTACTAAGATTACTCATTGGTTTCTCCCGAACGTCTATTCATACCACTACAACTGTATGACAACAGGTGTATTTACTCCTCCCCCTAAACCGACGACCCGACAGCACCTGGACCGATGGAGCTTTCAAACGTTACGTTGGTCAAGTGTCTTACTTATAACCACCGTCTGGACCAGCGCGGCCTTGTTTGGACTTTATATTCTGGCCTATTATGCCTCGGCGCTGTACGAAGGCAAGATGGTTCGCTGGAATCAGGTACTGCCTCGCTTATACGAACCGAGCACAACTGCCGCGACTACGGGTATCGGCTTACACTTTGCCGCAGGAGGTATCATTCTGGTACTGGGTAGCATTCAACTGGTTGATGGTATTCGAGTGCGTTTTCCGGCGGTACACCGCTGGCTTGGCCGCGTGTACGTACTGGCTTGCCTGCTAACGGCCATTGGGGGCCTCACCTTCATCCTGCTTAAAGGCACCATTGGGGGAGCCGCGATGAACATTGGCTTTGCGCTGTATGGTCTGCTGATGCTGGTTTCAGCCGTGGCAACGTATCGTTACGCCGTTTTGGGTGATATAAATCGGCATCGGGCGTGGTCACTTCGGTTATATGCGCTGGCGATTGGCTCGTGGCTGTACCGGATCGACTACGGATTCTGGGTCATGCTAACGGATGGTCTGGGACACAACAATACCTTCAGTGGGCCATTTGACCGATTTATGGCGTTCTTCTTTTACCTGCCGAATTTACTTGTTGTCGAGCTATTCGTTCGGGCGGGGCATCGGCATGTAGCTCCCATAGCCCGATTCCTGGCTTCGTTCGTCCTGCTGTTCGTGACCACTTTCTTACTGGTTGGCACGTATTACTTCACGCTTTATTATTGGGGGCCGGCCATCGTGAATTGGGTAACGGGCGCTGAGCAGGTACTGGGGCAACCCGGTCATTAAAACAACAGGGCGGTTGTTCCGAGCGAACCCGGAACAACCGCCCTGTTTGTAAACTTTAGACTGTCTTACTTTATCTCACCGACCATGTCACCAGGGATCACCCACTGGTCGAACTCTTCGGGTGTTACATAGCCAAGCTGAACCGCCGTTTCTTTCAGCGTCGAGCCGTTTTTGTGAGCAGTCTGCGCGATTTCAGCCGCTTTGTAGTAGCCGATTTTGGTGTTCAGCGCCGTCACCAGCATTAGTGACGAATCAACGTGCTTTTTGATGTTGGCTTCGATGGGTTCGATGCCTTCCGCGCATTTGTCATTGAACGATACGCAGACGTCACCAATCAGGCGGGCCGAGTGCAGGAAGTTGTAGATCATGACCGGCTTGAACACGTTCAGTTCGAAATGACCCGTCATACCGCCAATGTTGATGGCTACGTCGTTCCCCATTACCTGCGCGGCCACCATCGTCATGGCTTCGCACTGGGTTGGGTTCACTTTACCCGGCATGATCGACGAGCCCGGCTCGTTGTCCGGAATGTGCAGCTCGCCAATGCCCGCCCGTGGTCCCGACGACAGCATCCGGATGTCGTTACCGATTTTCATCAGGCTGGCGGCAACGGTTTTCAATGCACCGTGGGCTTCCACAATGGCGTCGTGGGCCGCCAGCGCTTCAAATTTATTTTCGGCCGTAACGAACGGCAGTCCCGTCAGGTCGGCAATGTGTTTCGCTACGTTCTCCGAGTAACCCGCGGGGGTGTTGATGCCCGTGCCGACGGCCGTACCGCCCAGTGCCAGTTCGCTCAGGTGGGCCAGCGTGTTGTTGATTGCCCGCAGGCCGTGGTCCAGCTGTGATACGTAGCCCGAGAACTCCTGACCGACCGTCAACGGTGTAGCATCCATGAAGTGGGTCCGGCCGATCTTCACGACGTGCATAAACTGCTTTGCCTTGGCGTCGAGCGTATCGCGTAGTTTCTTAATGCCCGGAATCGTTACGTCCAGCAGGATTTTATAGGCGGCAATGTGCATAGCCGTCGGGAACGTATCGTTCGACGACTGCGACTTGTTTACATCATCGTTGGGATGCAGGAATTTCTTCTCGTCGGTGAGCTGACCGCCTTTCAGGACGTGACCCCGGTAGGCAACCACCTCATTCACGTTCATGTTTGATTGCGTACCCGAGCCCGTCTGCCATACCACCAGCGGAAACTGATCGTCCAGCGAACCGGTCAGAATTTCATCGCAAACCTGCCCGATCAGATCGCTTTTTTCCTGAGGCAGCACACCCGCGTCGAGGTTCGTCAGGGCCGCTGCTTTCTTCAGATAAGCAAATGCCTGAATGATCTCACGGGGCATTTTATTAATGTCCTGCGCAATTTTAAAGTTTTCGATTGAGCGCTGGGTTTGGGCGCCCCAGTAGACATTGGCCGGTACCTGTACCTGACCCATCGTGTCTTTCTCGATGCGGTATTCCATGTATAAAGGGTGAAAGAGCGAATGAGTGAAAGAGTGAGTGTTCCAGAGCCTTTCGCTCTTTCGCTCTTTCACCCTTTCACTCTTTAATTTCGCAAAGGTATGATGCAAGAGAACATGGTTGACGTGAATTCTTATCTTTGTCCAGTTGTTGTCAAGTAACAGAATGAAAACTGTCAAATAACGATGCATGTACCAATTCAGAAAATCATAGCTGGCCTTGGGGGCGACCGCTACTTAAAAAATCCGGTACGTCACGAATTTGACCTACTCACGCTAATTAGCCAGGGCTTGCCTATGGAGTCGGTTGCTTTCCTTCAGCAAAAACTTGGTTTTACGAACAAAGAGATGAGCCATATTCTAGCTATTTCTGAAAGTACGTATCAACGGAGAATCCGGACAAAATCGCGATTAACCCAGGACGAGACAGAAAAGGCTATATCGCTATCAGAGCTATACGCAAAAGGAATTGAAGTTTTCGAAGACCAAGCCGATTTCGACTATTGGCTCAATTCACCAATTCCAGCTTTGCAGGATAATAAACCCGTTGATTTGCTAAGCTCTATGCTGGGGCGAAAACAGGTCATGAACGTGTTAAACGCTCTACTACATGGCCTATTTTCATAAAAGGTCGCTGTAAATGAAAGAGCGATCGTCTATAAGAGCGTGTTGGGGAATTACATTTGGTTCAAACCTCAAATACGCTGTAGTATCACTTGAATGTTAGCCAAATACAGCCAGTTGACCGAAGAAGCTACCGTATACTCATAGTCCTTGACGATCCGGCGGAAGAAATTGGTCCAAGCGATGCTGCGTTCGACTACCCATCGCTTAGCTACTGGTACAAAGCCTTGAGCGGACTCGGGACGCGAGGCTTTTTCAAATACAATACTCCACCCCTCCAACTCACGGGCAAACACGCCGTTATAAGCTTGATCGCCGTAGATTTTCTCCAGCCGTTCGCCTACGCGCTGACCTCCCCCCGGAAAAGCGTTCCAGTATAAAGTAGAGAAAATCGGGCGATTTGGATTAACTTAAATCAAACAAATCGTCATGAAGAAAACCAAGTTCACCGAAGCGCAAATCGTCTTTGCTCTCAAGCAAGCTGAGACCGGAGTAGCCGTGGCTGAAGTATGCCGCAAAATGGGAATTAGCGAGGCTACCTATTACAATTGGAAGAAGAAGTATGGCGGATTGGGTGTTGCCGAACTGCACCGATTACGCCAGTTGGAAGAAGAAAACCGTCAGCTGAAACAGCTAGTGGCCGACCTGAGCCTGGACAAACAAATGCTTCAGGATGTGCTCAAAAAAAAGCTTTGAGGCCAGTTCAGCAAAGGAAACTGGCCTCAAGTTTAATGGAAAACTATCGCGTTTCAGCCCGTCGTGCCTGCTCTGTTATTCAATTCCGTCGATCCTCTTTGCAGTTCAAGTCTCGTCGTCGAGATGACTCCGTGATCCGGAAACGAATCAAAGAAATTGCCCAAGTAAGGGTTCGGTACGGTTATCAGCGGATTTATGTGCTGTTGCGCCGGGAAGGCTGGCGTGACAACCACAAAAGGGTCTATAGGGTGTATTGTGAAGAAGGATTGCATCTCAGAAGCAAGCGTCCCCGTCGTAATCGAGCCGCTGCCCACCGGTTAGAGCGCCCCCAACTCTCCAGTATCCATCAGTGCTGGAGCATGGACTTTGTGGCTGATCAGCTATTTGATGGCCGAAAAATCCGGGCCTTAACTGTAGTCGATAATTATAGTCGCCAGTGCTTAGCCATCCATGTCGGCCAATCATTAAAGGGTGAAGACGTGGTGGCCGTAATGAATCACTTAAAAATTGTAGATTTGGCTGTACCCGAACGGATTCAAGTGGACAATGGCAGTGAATTTATCTCAAAGTTCCTGGACAAGTGGGCTTATGATAACAAAGTGACGCTGGACTTTTCAAGGCCAGGAAAGCCAACGGATAATGCGTTTATCGAGTCATTTAATGGTAGTTTCCGGGACGAGTGCTTGAACGCTCACTGGTTCTTATCGCTAGACGATGCTCGGGAAAAAATTGAACACTGGAGGCAAGAATATAATAGCTTCCGCCCCCACAGCTCTCTTGGTGGTTTAACCCCAGATGAGGTTGGAAAGGGAAAAGAAAAACCAACACATGAACGTCCGATCCTCAATCTTTGAGCGGAACGCTTTTCGGGTGGACCTCATGAACGATCCTCAATCTTTGAGCGGAACGCTTTTCGGGTGGACCTCAGAACGTCCGATCCTCAATCTTTGAGCGGAACGCTTTTCGGGTGGACCTCACGCGCCACAGCATGTTGGTGATCAATGGCACGGCTAAGGGGCCGTCAGCCTCGTTAGCCGCCGATACGTCAGCTACCCACAAGCGCCCCTGGGTATCCACGATTAGAGTTCGTTTGCGGCCATTGATACGCTTGTTGCCGTCTAGACCGCGCTGTTCACAGATCATGGGATGCAACTTAACGCTTTGTGAATCAATGCATAGTACTGATGGATGACTTGCTCGTCCGGCTTGCTGACGGTCGAGTTGATTCAAAGCAGCGTTGATCTGCTCAAATATACCAGCCTGTTTCCACTGATCGAAATAGTAGTACACCGCCTGCCAGTGTGGCCAATGCGAGGGCAGGTTACGCCACTGACAGCCGGTTCGAAGCAACCACAACAAGGCGTCTACGATGTGGCGCAAATTATGAGTCCGCTTGCGTCGAAGGTCAAAGAAAGGCGAAATTGCGGCCCATTGAGGGTCGGTCAGTGGTTGCCACTGTTTAGTCATTGCTTCATGTCTTGGTCGACACAAAGTTGACACGACTCTCAAGCTTTCTCAATTCCCCAACACGCTCTAAAGATCAGGTCAATCTATTTTCACCTCTATGAAATTATATCGCATTACGGCAACGAAATACGCCAGCGATCTTACTGGAACAGGAGGGCTATTCGGACCTGGTCGTTGGCATCGGGAAGGCACCCGAATTTTATACGTAGCCGAATATATATCACTGGCAAAACTTGAGGTTCTGGCAAACTCACGGGTAATTCCTGCGAATCAATCTTTGGTAACGGTCGAGGTTCCGGAGACAGCCAGTATTACGGCCGTTGACACCGACAGTTTACCCTCCGACTGGCAAAAGATTCCTTACCTGGAAGAACTAGCCGATATAACCGAGCGATGGCTAAGTGAGCGTCAGTTCTGGATGATGCGCGTACCATCCGTCCACTCCCCCGCCGAATTTAATTACCTGCTCAACCCACTACATCCCGAGCACACTACGCTCAAACTGCTCAGCATCGAACCGCACGGATTCGACTCCCGGCTTAAGTAATTGTCTAGTTACCAATTGTCTATGAGGTACTGTGCCTTCTGGTAAGCTAGACTGAACGTATCAGAATAGCTTACTGGCTGGGACAATCCTTGTCCATCTTTTCTTCGCGAAACAGCAAAAAAATAGCGGATAATTTAAAAAAATCATCCGCTATAAACTATGAATTAAGACGTAGTTATTCTTTGTCGATCGACCCAACAACGCGTTTCATGAATGTATTCAACGCATCCTTCTGACTCGCGCCTTCCCGGATTAGTTTATTTACTTCAATGGCACCGTACATATTGGAAATCAATTCACCAATAACGTCTAACTCTTCGTCTTTCAACGTCGGCAATTCAGTGAGATTTTCCAGCGTTTCAATTGTTTCAAGCACAAAATCTTCGTCGTTCGTCTCAATAAACTGAACTAAATGCTTAATTACTGGCAACTTCATTGAGCAACGAGGATAAGGCTTCCATTTTATTTGTCTGCACCTGATTGACCAGTTTACCGTTTTTAAAAGCGGCAAACGTTGGCAGGTTCGTTACGTTCGCTAATTTCCGCGACTCTGGGAAATTTTCTGCATCGGCAATAATAAACTGAACACCTTCGGTTTCAGAGGCCAGTTTTTTAAATTTTGGCTTCATGATCCGGCAGTTTCCGCACCACGAAGCGGAATATTGTACCAGAACAACATCGTTCGTTCCAACGATATCGAGCAGATTATCTTGATCTAATTCCTGTACCATGTTTGTTGTCGGTTAAATTAATTAGCAGACAAATAGCTGGCTACGCCATCGCGGGTAGCGTTCATCGCATCTTTACCCTCTTCCCAGTTAGCCGGACAAACTTCACCGAACTTCTGTACGTGTGCATACGCATCGATCAGGCGCAGATACTCCTTCACATTGCGGCCCAGCGGCATGTCGTTAACGCTCTCATGGAAGATTTTACCGTCTTCGTCAACCAGGTAAGTAGCCCGGTACGTTACGTTTGAGCCTTCCAGCATCATCGAATCATATTCTTCGTTGTAAACCGCTTTCTGAACGTCCAGGATACCTAGTACGTTCGACAGGTTGCGGGTCGTATCGGCCAGAATTGGATACGTAACGCCCTCGATACCGCCATTGTCTTTCGCCGTGTTCAACCAGGCAAAGTGAACTTCGTTGGTGTCGCACGAAGCACCAATAACAATTGTATTACGAGACTCAAACTCGGGCAGGGCCTCCTGAAATGCGTGCAATTCGGTTGGACAAACGAACGTAAAATCTTTTGGATACCAGAACAGTACAACTTTTTTACCTTTCATTGTAGCCTCTTTCAGGACGTTGATTTTCATATCATCGCCCATGTGATCCATAGCGTCTACCGTAATATCCGGGAACTGTTTTCCAACTAAGCTCATCTCTTTATTTGGTTGTATTATTGAGAATAGGTTACCTCTTTTATTATGCAAATATACATCATCAGGGGGCATGACTTTTATCTATATTTCCTATTTATATATAGCCCTGCTCTATAATTGATTAATTCGTAGTTCTGATTGGTACAAGAAAAGATGATACTTTGCTTTTAATTAGAAAAAATAGAACTCTTCAAATTAACTTGATTTTAATCAGGAAATTTTATGACGAATAAAGGAGGTATTTTTCCGATGTGTGGAGCTTTAAAATCAAAAACTCAAGTAGTTAAATGGGAGGTATTAAATAATTTAAATTATAATACGAATAATTTAAACTTTACTGTGGTAGTAGTATTTTTTCAGGTTAATTAAATATAGTAGCTAAAGCATTTGTCAGTTTAGATAAATTGAATAAGTACAGAGTTGCAGAGCGCCTTTGCTAGTAGTACGGTAGTCTGATCATCACACAGCAGGCTACAACTTTTTACCTGCGCCCAGGCAGATCACGGCTAATAGATTAACGTAGTACCTGCTGATGACCAAACCCTTCATCCTGGAGCGCCAATGCCTTTGTGGCCGCCCGGTAGAGAATGCTGGGGCAGAGTCCTTTAGCAATTTTTCAAAAAAATTTCTCTTCATATGTAGAGCTTTTTTATAAACTCAAGGTTACCGATACGTCTGTCCTATCAACACTGCCTACCGCTTAGTATATATATCAGATAGCTTGTTACCTCAAGTTACCCTTTCACAGCAACTGTCTTTTCGGGAGCGTTAATCGCCAAATTCCAGGGGGTGACCAGACAAAAAATAGCTAGTCACAAAATAAAACAGCAGTCAAGAAAGCAGATTCCTGGCAGCTATTTTGCTGCAATTCATTGTGTACTGCTTGTTTAGAGATACCTTCCTCTTTTATGTTCAACTTTGATTTTGACCTGGCCAAAACGGTGCTGACGGTAATGAAGCTTCCTTTCGTTGCTGATGTAAACTGCCGGAAAGGTGGCCGTCAGCTGGCCGTTCGTCTGACACCCCTGCTGAACCAGACATTTGCAATTCCTCAGTTCGAGCTGACCATTCCCCGACATTCCTTCACGCCGGAGTTTGTGACGCAGACCTATCGCGCTACCGTAATCGACCGGCTGATGAGACAGCAGGCCATGGCCGGCGGCAGTCGATTATCCTGATAAAACATACTCAGAAACGCAGGGCTAACTGACCACTCATCTGGGCCATTTGTGGTTCAAGGCTGGACACCGACACGCCCAACAGCCGCACACTTTTGGGCAGCGGAAAAAGGCTTTGTAATAACTCCAGCGCAAGTCGTTCCAGCAATGCCTTTTCCGATACGGGCTGGAGCAGCGTCCGACTACGGGTTATTTGCTGGAAGTCACTGTATTTCACCTTCAGGGTTACGGTTCGCCCCCAGACGCGGGCTCGTTCGCAGTGCCGCCAGACGCTGTCGACCATCGCGGGGATTCGCTCAGATAGGGCATCAAACTCGGATAAATCCCGGTCAAACGTACTCTCCGACCCCGCCGATTTCCGCAGTCGATTGGCGGTAACGGGCCGGTTATCGATGGCGTGGGCAATGGAATGATAGTGGCTCCCCACCTTACCGAACTGCTGGATCAGAAAGGATTCCGACTGCTGGCGTAAATCCAGACCGGTAAAAATGCCCAGTTGATTCATGCGGGCTGCCGTTACCCGACCAATTCCGTGAAACTGCCCCACGGCCAGCTGTTCGACAAAAGCCAGTCCCTGCTGCGGCTTGATGACATACAGACCATCGGGTTTGCGATAATCAGACGCCAGTTTTGCCAGGAATTTGTTGTAGGAAACACCCGCCGACGCCGTCAGCTGGGTTTCTTCCCGAATACGAACCTTAATTTCCTGCGCAATCTGCGTCGCCGACAACATTGCTTTTCGGTTCTCCGTAACATCCAGGTAGGCTTCGTCCAGCGATAGCGGCTCAACATCCGGCGTGTACTCGTCGAAAATAGACCGGATCTGGCTCGATACGGCTTTGTATACCTCGAAGCGCGGCTTAACAAAAACCAGTTCCGGACATTTACGGGCCGCCACGATCGACGACATGGCTGAATGAACGCCGTACTGCCGGGCTTCGTAGCTGGCGGCTGCAACAACACCCCGCTCCCGCGAGCCGCCAACGGCCAGCGGTTTTCCACGCAGTTCCGGGTTGTCCCGTTGCTCGACCGACGCGTAGAAGGCGTCCATGTCGATATGAATAATTTTACGTATTTTCTCCTCGCCCACGGTACC
This sequence comes from Spirosoma sp. KUDC1026, assembly GCF_013375035.1. Classification (NCBI taxonomy): domain Bacteria; kingdom Pseudomonadati; phylum Bacteroidota; class Cytophagia; order Cytophagales; family Cytophagaceae; genus Spirosoma; species Spirosoma sp. KUDC1026. The sequence goes on from NZ_CP056032.1 coordinate 4,460,314, forward strand.
AGCAAACTCCACCAACGAAGATAGCTTACTGGGGCCACCAAAAAAACTGCCGAAGATTAGTTTTTACCGGATGCAGACCACGACCGACCCGATAGAACGATGCTAGATACACATCGTCATTCAACGCTGGTGGCGCATTAGCCTTGTCCCTACCTAAGAAGGTGTATCATCAGGAAAACGATCAGCGTCACTTAGATCGGTGCTTCGTTTTTAAGCAATCCGGTCCGAGTTTTCGCTGACGAAAGCGCCCCAGGCTCCTTTCTTAGTTTTCTTGTTCGATACCGTTGGCAGGGCATTCTCGTGGAAATGGTGGCAAACAGCAATAGCCAGTGCATCAGTAGCATCGAAAAACTGCGGCTGTAGGTCTTCTTTGAGCAACTGACTAACCATGTGCGATACCTGATCTTTTGTCGCGTTCCCGTTGCCGGTTACCGACTGTTTGACCCGGCGGGGGGCGTACTCAACAATAGGAATACCGCGTGACAGAGCCGCGGCCATCACCACCCCCTGCGCCCGACCCAGCTTCAGCATGGACTGCACGTTCTTGCCAAAGAATGGATCTTCAATGGCCATCTCGTCGGGCTTGTGCTCCTCAATAAGCCGCAGCATGGTTTCGTGGAGTTTCTGCAGCTTCAGTTGATAGGTCGTATATTTGCTCAGTTGCACAACACCATACTGGATCATTTTCATGACGCCACCCTGCACGGAGATAATGCCGTAACCGGCCACCTGCGTACCGGGGTCCACGCCGAGAATAATCTTCTCCGTGGGCCGACTCGCGGGTATCGTTTGGGGTGATTTAGCGTTGATGATCATTGTCTAGCAATTGAGCTTATTTGCAAAGTAACGCGTTCTCGTACGTTTTGGCGCTGAAACCTTCTAAAAAAATCCTCTTCTGGGGAAAAATCGTTGTTTTCGCCGGACTTGTGGCGTATATCGGTCACATCCTGCAGCAGCAGCCGTTTGACGGGGACACCGTGCACCGTCAACTCAGGACGGTTTCTCACCCCGGGTACTGGGCGGCTGGACTGCTCCTGCTCACCCCGATCAACTGGGGGTTCGAAGCGCTGAAGTGGCAGATTCTCCTGCGTCGGGTGCAGCCGGTTAGCCTGATCCAGGCGTATCAGGGTGTTCTGGCGGGGGTATCGCTGGGGTTTGCGCTACCGGCCCAACTGGGCGACACCGCTGGTCGGGTATTGTCGTTACGTGCGCATCGTACGGAGGCCGTTGGGGCCTCGCTGGTGTCGGGGGGCATGCAGTTTTATGTCGCTATTGTGTTTGGAGCCATTGCCTGGCCGCTCCATCTGGCCCAGGTGCCCGAACGCAGCACGCCAGCCGGTATCACGTTGGTAGTCCTGTTAGCGCTCTTGTCCGGACTGGGTATTGGGTTCGGACTGGTTCGGCGGCCCTTGCTGAACTGGCTGGAACGACGCACCGCACTACGTCGGTTTACGAGCTACTGGATTGTGGCGCAGCAGTACGACGATTGGGAGATTGCCCAGGCGCTGGGTGTTGCGGCATTACGTTACCTCACGTTTTCGCTCCAGTTTTACCTGGCCCTGCGACTCATCGGTATTGTGTTACCACCCGACGTAGCGGCTGCGGGTATCGGGCTGGTCTTTCTGGTCAAAACCATTGCCCCTGCCTTCAACCTGCTCAGCGATCTGGGGATTCGCGAGGCCGCGGCCCTCTGGGTGTTCACGCCCTTTGGCATATCGGCATCGGTGCTGCTGACAACGACATTGACGCTCTGGCTGGTCAACGTTTTGCTACCCGTACTGATCGGCCTGATCTGGGTCTGGAAACTAAAACTGCAGTCAGCGTAGTTGCCTGCTCGGACGCTACGTCCTTATTTGCGCGCTGTATGTTCCTTTTTTTACTGCTGCTCAGTCTTGCCTACGCCCTGTTTACTACAACGCTATGGATTACCTGGCTGCGCATGCCGGCTCTCCGGCCACCTGCTCACCTATCGGATGGGCCCCTGATCACCGTTATCATTCCTGTTCGTAATGAAGAGAATACTATCGGGCAGTTGCTAGCCGACCTGAGCCAGCAAACGTACTCCCGACTAGACGTTATCGTGGCCGATGATTCCTCAACCGATAACACCCGATCGGTTGTCGAGCAGTATACCCTTACCGCCAATTTCCCGCTTCGGCTGCTGGCACTTACCAACGAGCAGACAGCCTCACCCAAAAAGCGGGCCATCAGTCAAAGCATTGCCCTGGCGCAGGGAGAATTAATCATCACCACCGATGGTGACTGCCGGGTTGGCCCCGGTTGGCTGGCAAGTTTCGCAGCTTTTTATCAGGAAAGCGGAGCCAAACTTATCTCCGGACCGGTTACGTTCTCAGCGGGCCCCGGTCAGGCGAGACCCGGTCAGGTGAGACCTAACCGACTAGAAACCAGTTTTTTCGACGCCTTACAAACGGTAGAATTCTCCAGTTTGATCGGTTCGGGAGCCTGCACGCTGGCACTGGGGCAGCCCACTATGTGCAACGGTGCCAACCTTTGCTACGAAAAACGGGTCTTTACCGAAGTAGGCGGTTTTGCGGGCGTGGATCACCTGGCTTCGGGCGACGATGAGTTCCTGATGCACAAGGTGGCCCGGCAGTATCCGGACGGGGTTCGATTTCTGAAAAGTGAAGCCGCGATTGTGAGTACCGAACCGCACCAGTCCTGGCGGGCTTTTTACAACCAGCGCAAACGCTGGGCGAGTAAATGGCGGGCCTACGACAGCTACGTACCATCGCTGCTGGCGGTGTTCATTTTCCTGTGTAACGCCAGCCCGATTCTGGCGTTGCTGGGCTGGTGGCTCGGTTTTTTAAACGGAAGTATGGCTGGTCTCGTTATTGCACTGAAACTCCTGCCCGAGTTTTTGTTTTTACGACAGGTTCTTGTTTTTTTACAAAAACGGTGGGCAGTGAAGTACATTCCTCTGACGCAGTTGGTTTATCCATTTTATGTACTTTTCTTTGGCCTGGCGGCCCAGGGAAAGGGCTACCAGTGGAAAGGCCGCCAGTTACGTTAACCCGTTATTATCCTATACCCAACTTAGAAATACAGTTTACCTGAAACGTTAACCAGACAACTCTGGCGGGATTCGCCCCAACGACCGTGTCATTCTTTCTCCATAAATCCAATTTTGTCCTACGCACGATCTACCCCGAGTTCTGGTGGAAAATCGAGGAAGCTGTTGAACCAACAATCTACTTGACGTTCGATGACGGGCCCATTCCGGAGGTGACCCCCTTCGTGCTGGAACAACTAGACAAATACGCGGCCCAGGCTACTTTTTTCTGCATCGGCGACAATGTACGCAAGCACCAGGATGTTCTGTATCAGGTGCTGGAAGCAGGTCACATGGTTGGCAATCACACCCACAATCACCTCAACGGCTGGAAGACGGACGACGCTGCCTATCTCGCCAATATCCAGCAGTGCCAGCAGCAGTTGGGCGTTGAAACAGCCCTGTTCCGACCGCCTTACGGACGTATCCGCAAAACGCAGGTGGCCGAGGTAATGGAAACGCATTCCATTGTGATGTGGGACGTACTGACGGGAGATTTCGACCAGACGCTCGATCCGGACATGTGCCTGCGCAAAACGATTCAGTACACCGAGCCGGGGTCGATTGTTGTCTTCCACGACAGTATCAAAGCCTGGCCGACCATGCGGTACGTACTGCCCCGGATGCTGGCCTATTTTGCCGAGCGGGGTTACTCGTTCCGTGCCATCCCCCAGCCTGCCTATGCCGGTTTCTGAGTTCAGACCATCGGTCAGTATTCTGATAGCCGCCCGCAACGAAGCCCCAACGATTCTGGCCTGCCTGCAGGCGATTGATCAACTCGATTATCCAGCCGATCTGGTCGAAGTCCTGATTGGGAACGACCAGTCGACCGACCAGACAGCCGACCGCGTTACGCACTTTATTGCCGACAAGCCCCGGTTTCGCCTGTACACCATCGACCAGTCAGTAGCGGGCCTGGCTGGCAAAGCGAACGTACTGGCGCAGTTAGCCAGACACGCCACCGGCGACCTTCTCTTTTTCACCGACGCCGATACACAGGTCCCTACCACCTGGCTTCTGCACATGAGCCAGGCTTTTGCCGGCACCGTAGGCGTTGTCACCGGCATTACGTTGCCCGGCATTACGTTGCCCGGCATTACGTTGCCCGGCGCTACGTTGCCGATAGGCCCTGCTATTTTTCATAAGCTTCAGGGCATTGACTGGCTCTATAATCTCACGCTGGTCAATCTGCTAAGTAACCTGAATATACCCGTTACGGCGATGGGCAACAACATGGCCGTTAGCCGGGCGGCCTACGAAGCAGTTGGCGGCTACGAATCCCTGCCGTTTTCGGTCGTTGAAGATTACACGCTGTTTCAGGCGATTACAAAGCAGGGTTTCGGCTTTCGCTCCCTGCTCAACGAACAGGTACTGGCCAGCACAAAAGCTGTCGATACCCTCCTCGTTTTTCTGCAACAACGAAAGCGCTGGATGCGCGGTGCTACGGCGCTACCCGGCTGGATGGTCGTTCCGCTGTATCTCCAATACCTTTTACTACCTCTTTTTCTGCTCCTGGGCTGGTTAGCGCCGGGGCTGGCCATTACGCTTTACCTAGCTCGTTTTGCGGGCCAAACCTGTATTATTTTGCACGGTCTGCGTTGCGTCAGAAAAACTAAGTTGTGGCCCTACGCGTTGCTTTTTGAGATCTATCAGCTTTTGATTGGTCCCCTGGCGGTAGCGTACTATTTGCTACCTATTCCGATCCAGTGGAAGGGTCGACGCTTTGCCTGAGCTTTTACAGAATTTGCTTGTTTATGTTTATTGATACCCACGCTCACATTTACGACGACCAGTTTACTGACGACCGCGACGCTATGTTCGAGCGGACAACGGCGCAAAAAGTTAGTCAGATCTGGATGCCTAACTGTGCCCGCGAAACGATTGATGGCCTGATGGCACTCGCCGATCAGTTTCCCGAGCGCTGCCTGCCTATGATGGGCTTGCACCCGGCCTACGTCAACGATACATTCGAAGATGAACTGGCCACCGTTGAGGATTACCTCAATCGCCATTCGTTCATGGCGGTAGGCGAAATCGGCCTGGATTTCTACTGGGACATGACCTACGTCGATCAGCAGTTTGTCGCTTTTGAAACCCAGCTGCGCTGGGCCGCCGAACAGCAGCTTCCCGTTTCGATGCACACCCGTTCGGGCCACGACCGCAACGCCTTTGCCGAAGCCGCCGACCTGATTGAAAAGCTGGCGCTACCGGGCCTGACCGGCATTTTTCACTGTTTCGTCGGAACGCTGGACGAGGCCAATCGAGCGATTGACCTGGGTTTCAAACTGGGAATTGGCGGAGTCAGTACGTTTAAAAATGGCGGTCTCGACAAGGTACTGCCGCACGTATCACTGGACCATCTCGTGCTCGAAACAGACAGTCCGTACCTGGCTCCTGTTCCCTACCGCGGCAAACGCAACGAACCGGCCTACCTGCGTCAGATTGCCCAGCGGATCGGAGATCTGAAGCAAATCAGCGTCGATGACGTAGCGCGGCATACGACCGCCAACGCCCTCTCGTTGCTGCCAGCCCTGTACGCGAACCTCCTTCCTTAGTTGTACACGTCGTTGGTTGACACCAAAAAACGGTTCTATTTTTGCGCATGTCTTATCAAGTAGTGCGCATAAATCCGACTCTGGTCAGCCGACCGGATCAGCCGTCGGTGCTGGTAATTTACACCGGTGGTACGTTTGGCATGGTCTATGACCAACAGGCTGATCAGTTAGTTCCGTTTGATTTTGAGCGCGTTTCCGAGCGGCTGCCCGAACTGGGGCGGCTCAATTTTGCCATTACGCTGCTCACGATGCCCACCATCATCGATTCGTCGAACATGACGCCGGCGGTTTGGGTGGAGCTGGCGCAGCTCATTCAGACGCATTACGAGCAGTACGACAGCTTCGTCATCCTGCACGGCACCGATACCATGTCGTACACGGCCTCGGCGCTCAGTTTCATGCTGATGGGCCTGAACAAACCGGTTATTCTGACGGGGGCTCAGTTGCCCATTGGCATGGCGCGTACCGATGCCCGCGAGAATTTCATTACCGCCCTGGAAATTGCGGCCGCTCAGGAAAACGGTCGCCCGCTGGTGCCGGAGGTATGTCTGTATTTCAATTCGCGCTTGCTACGAGGCAACCGCTCGACCAAGCAGGAAAGCGTACAGTTCAACGCTTTTGTTTCCGAAAACTACCCGGACCTGGCGACGGCGGGGGTAAGCATTGCCTATAATCACCCGTTCATCCGGCCGTACCAGCCCGACGACACCCTCCGCCTACGCACCTCTTTCGACCCGAACGTTACCATTTTAAAGCTCTTTCCGGGGATTACGCAGCCCGTTGTTGAGTCCATCCTCAACATTCCCGGCCTGCGGGCGGTCGTGCTGGAAACGTACGGTGCAGGTAACGCCCCTACAGATAGCTGGTTTTTGAACACACTTCAAAAAGCCATCGACAAAGGTATTATCCTCTTCAACGTATCGCAGTGCGAAGGGGGCCGCGTAACCCAGGGTCGCTACCAGACCAGTAAGATGCTGGAGCAGATTGGTGTTATCAGCGGAGCCGACATCACGACCGAAGCCGCCATTACCAAACTCATGGTCTTGTTAGGTGAAGGTGATACGGAGCAGGTACGCCAGCAATTAGCCCAGCCCATTAGTGGGGAAATGGTGATCTAGGTCTTTTTCGATGCTCGTCTATTGCGATCCTGCGGACAAACGTGCATATTTGCACTCCCAAACAGAGAGGTGTCCGAGTGGTTGAAGGAGCACGCCTGGAAAGTGTGTATACGGGTAACCGTATCGAGAGTTCGAATCTCTTCCTCTCTGCTAAATAGCTTTATTGTCACTTGGAGTGCCCGATACGTAGCCCGTCTCGGGCTTTTTTTATGCTTTTTTTTAACGGCTAGGGTATTTTCTCTCTATTATCTCCTAAAAAATACCCCTTCCCAATGACGGGTGGCAAGGCGGTTTGTCACCATTATCCGCCTTTTTCATATCCAGAAAACACCGTTTAGTGTATACACACTATTTGCACAAACATTAAAACGAGATTAAAGACAGTACAGACTCACCAACCCGAGTTTGCAACTGAACATCCGCACAATGGAAATCTCCTTCTGGAGACACAAGAGTAATGTTGCTGGTAAGTCTAAAATTTATTGTCGAGTCACCGTCGCTGGCGAGCGAGCGGAAATTGGGTCGACAGGCATTATGATCTACCACGACCACTGGGTGAACGGAAAGGTAGCCGATGCCGATCCGGAATCCTTTTTCAAAAACGAGCAGCTGACATACAGCGCAACCAGCTCCGGGCCACCTTCAATGACCTGTTTAGGAAGAAGGAGAAAATTACGGCCGCAAAAATCAAACGAGTCTACCTGGGTCAGACAGCCGCTGTCAGCCTACTGTCTGCTTTCGCGCTTTACATCAAGGACTGCCGAGAAGACCAGGAGCGGGATCTGGACGAAGAAACCGTCAACATCTATGATCGGGTACGTAAAAAGTTGACCGACTTCCTGATCAGCGAACGCGCCACTGACCTGCTGATCGAAGACTTTGATGTCAAATGGATCAAAAAATTCCGGCGCTGGATGAAAACAGTTCAGGTCAACGCCCGTCAGGCTGGGCATGCTGATAGCTACATCATCAAACAATCCCAGACCATCAAGAACGCCCTGATCTGGGCAAAACTCAAAAAAATGGCAGACAAAAATCCACTCGAAGGCTTAAAATTCGAGGGGCCGCAATGGGATGATCCCATCTTCCTAAGCAATTAACAATTTGATAAGCTCCGGAAGCATCGGTTCAAGTATTCCTACGTGCAGGAGACGGCCGACGTATTTATCATTCTTTGCCGAACAGGCTTACATTACGGCGATTTTAAAGATTTCGTGAAGCAATACTCAACGGCGCTCCGGAAGGGCCTGGATGGCGAATATTGGGTAATGAAAGAGCGGATCAAGACTGATGTTAAGATTCACGTACCCATCTTCGATGAAGTCACCCAGATCTTCGACAAATACGGTGGGTGGGATAAGTTACCCCTTCGGCCGCTTACCAAGTTCAACGAATACTTAAAGCTAATAGCCGCTGAAGTAAGGCTCCATGAGGAGCTGTCGAGTAAAGCCGGTAGAAAGACGTTTACTGATTGGCGCTACAATACACTTATGCTCAGCACCGATGCTGTAAAGGTTGTACTCGGTCGGAAATCAGCGTCTGGCCTGGAGGTCTAAGGCCGGCCGGATGAGCGCCGGGTCGCTGCTGAGCTGAAGCAGAGCAAGGAGATGAAGAAACGGAAGAAGAAGTAAGCAAAGAAGCCCGGCCGCATCGGCCGGGCTTCTTCTTTATATAATGTGAATCATAACACTAAGAAATGCTGTCTCATTTTAGGGAGCGATTTTGTGAGACGCGAGCCAGGGACTAATAACGAAACCAACAACCTGAGACGCGCCAGATCGATGGCACTCACACGCTTTTTTAACCACCTCTCATCCTGCCCATACAGCCGATGAATCAGCTCACTAGAGTCACTTAACGGGCACTCGGCTATAAATCAACTCCCGTACCTTCTTACCAGGACTAGTGCCATTTTGCTCCTCGTAATACTCTTCAGTGTAATGAGACTCATCCAGAACGGTCAAAACTTTCCTGTTTTTATGAGTCAAACCCGGTCTTAATTCACTGTCCCAATCGTAGGTAAACGAGTTGGTTTTAGGGTCGTAGCCCCCGCTTTGCTTGGTAATACCGCTACCAATGTGGTTATTGATCGATGTCGTAACAAATTTGTGTGCTACATTATCATACCCTTCAATTTCCATTCCCTGATAGTTCTCTAGTTTCATCTGTCCTTCAGCGATGGGTATTTGCAATTTACCCCCCGTAATCTCCACGACACAAAAGCGGCCTTCGTAAATGAGCTTCCGAACAATAGTGCCTTTGACAAAGGGTAAGTTCTTGTCTTGAAAAGCCCAAGTACCGACAAGCCTCGCCAGAAGAGCATGGTTAGGGCCTGGTCGCGAAAAGTCAAGGAGTTGGGTCATGGCCTCCTGCTGGCTGGCGGTGTTGGCGGGCTTAGGGGGGCTTTGGCCTTGGCTAATTAAGGCAGCAGATAGCAAAACCAGTGTTGTCAGAAGGCAGGCGTTGTTCATGCGTGTTCAGGCTTACTGAGTTAGCAAAACGATCATGGCTCAAGTTAACCATACAGCCTCGAGGGCGTTGCGTGTTTTGATGAAACGGTATAACTGAAAGGTCTTTTTCACCTAACACCTGACGAACATCTCCCGAAACGCCGGTTTATAGAGACAGAGGCATACTCTGTTCTACAGTTGTTCTAGGCTTATGGACATCAACCAAAAGAAATACCACGACTACCTTGTCGTGGCGCTGGTTTATATAGGAAGCGAAAATTGATACTCAATATTGGGGATTCATCAGCAAAAAGGTCTGATCCGGCTACTATTCGTAAATATCTTTTCGGTGGCCCACCGCGACCACGTCGATAATCAATTCCGTGTCAAAAATCTCGTAGATGATCCGATAATTTCCGGTTCGGATTCGGTAACCATCTCGTCCTTTCAATTTTTTGCATCCGCTTGGGCGTGGATTCTCGGCCAAATTGGCAATGGCTTCCAGGATCGGGGCGACAACATGGTCAGAAAACTTGTCGAGCTGCTTTTACGCTTTAGACGTAATGACGATGGTCTAACTAGGCATGCTTCACTTGGCGTCTCTTCAGATAGTCTGAAAACAGCATGCGTTCGCCGGTGTCCTCTTTCTTTGCTTCGTCATACAAGCGAATATCCTCCAGTTCCTCCAGCTCTTCCATCATGGATTCGAACTCTTGGGCAGGCAGCACAACCAAGGACGGATTGCCATTGGCATCTTTGATGTATTGCGGATGAACAGATATCATACTAATCCTTTTTATACAAAGATACCATTTAGGTAAGAGAAGTGTCAAATTCTAGGAATTGATTCTTCTCTTGAATCAGAACGTTCTCCAGATGCAAAGTTGAATACTGGTGCTTATTATGTTATTGGTTTAGTTGAACGGATATAAAAATGAGCGTTTCATGAGATGGCTAACCCAGGAGTAATTTCGTACCTTGGCCAACATAACTGCACTAATACAACACGACCTATGAAGTATCTACTCTTTATCCTGCTTCACGTGCACTGTTTATTCTCTTGTTACTCTAGTAAGAGGGAAGAAGATTTAGCCCAGACTATAGTGCGCCCCGTTTTTAAGACCACTAATTAAATTGGATAACGGGCTAAATTTAGTCCCGTATGAAAGGCAAGAGCAAACGTAAATTTACCTCTGAATTCAAACTCAAGGTAGTACTTGAAGTCCTTAAAGAAAAGGATACATTGGCTGTCATCAGCAAACGCCACGAGCTTCATCCGAATCAGATCAGTGACTGGAAGCGGCAATTCCTACAGGGGGCCGCTTCCGTTTTCGAGGCAGGTTGCAAACCCACATCGACCAACGCAGAACCCGAAACCGCCTTGCTCTATGAGCAGATTGGACGATTACAAATGGAACTGACTTTTTTCAAAAAAAAGTTGACGCCATGAGTCTTTCGCAGCGACGATCACTGCTTGATGCAGCTTTATCAACTAGCATTCGCCAACAATGCCAGTGGGTAGGATTGCCCCGCTCAACCTATTACTACCAACCGGTAGTAGCCACATCAGACGATTTACTACTGATGCGTTTGCTGGATGAGCAGTACCTGCTAACTCCGCAGTACGGGTACCGCAAGATGCAGGTAGCCCTGGCAAAGGCAGGCTATTGTGTCAATCACAAACGCGTTCGGCGTCTCATGCAAATACTTGGCATAGAAGCCATTTATCCTAAAATAAACACCTCGAAACCGGCCATAGGCCACCGAATTTATCCCTATTTGCTGCGGGGGTTGGTCATTGTGCGGGTCCACCAAGTTTGGGCTACTGACATTACCTATGTACCCATGGCGACCGGATATATGTACCTGATGGCCATCATCGATCTGTATAGTCGATACGTATTAAGTTGGTCCGTTTCCAACACCATGGAGGCTGATTGGTGTTGTGGCGTGTTACGAAAGGCCTTAGGGAGCTATCCTCAACCCGAGATTTTTAACACCGATCAAGGCAGTCAATTTACCTCGGATGATTTTACAAGTGTCCTGCTCGATCAGAACATTCGCATCTCAATGGACGGCAAAGGGCGGGCATTGGACAACATATTCGTAGAGCGGCTTTGGCGAAGCGTAAAATATGAGGATATTTATCTGAAAGCCTACCAGGATGGCTGGCAGTTAGAGGCAGGCTTACAAGCTTATTTCGAGTTTTATAACTGTCGGCGCTTTCACCAGTCGCTGAATTATCGAACGCCTGAAGAGGTATTAAAGGGAATAAAAAGCAGTCAAACCAAGTAGGAAATCAGATCAACTAACAATTTCGTTATTCAGTAAAGTGGTCCAGTTCTAAGGGCGCAGTGTAGACAATAGAAGGCACATACAAAATATATCAAGGTAGTTTTGATGGAAAGCGATTATTAAGAAATGATAGCTACAAAGATGTTAGCTTAGCACAAGTTGGAAGTATCAAGGTGATGAAGCTTGATAATGCACTTGTTGGGATTCAAGTAGTGCTGCCGGGTCAACCAGACCCTCGCAGAATCAAGTATAATTTCTTTGGTAATTTGGAAAAAGAGGATCAGGTAGATCGAGGAATTATAATTTACGATTCAGAGACTAAAGAAGAAGTTGGCATATATAAAAATGAAACTCTAGGATTGAATCTGTATTCTAATACTGTTTTCAAAAACGTAATCCTATTAGCTAAAAAATAAAAATCAAAAAAATATATTTATTCTATAAAAATAATTTTACTGTAATTATCTTTTCCCTGAAAGAAATCCCTCTACGTAAGTGTGATTATACAGCAGGTTTAGATAAAGTGATATTGATAGCTTATCAATCAGTATATTAAGAATAGTCTTTATTAAAGATCTTCCATATCCTCAGAAAATACATTGTCGAATATTTTGAGATAGATATGGTCTAAAACTGAGTACATACCTTGATCTCTATTGCCAATATATTTTTTAACTTCTTCGAGAGTTGGATAATGAGCGTCATTGTGAAAATAGTCTCTCCACTCTTCAATAGCTTTGTATACAAACAAAAGCTGTTTTAGGCTGATCTCAATAGTGTCATCTTCCGAAATAGAAACTAATTTTTCTTCTATCTGTCTTACCGAATGCTGCATTTACAATTATTTAAAAACGAGGATAAGTACGAATTTATAACTCCGATTATGTTATGAGAATAAAGGAAGAATGAGGGTTAATACTTTTTATCGTTTAAAAGGGAATTAGTACAAAATACCATTGCCTACTTATTACTTATTCTCATTTATCACTCTGCCTAGTGAATCTTTCCATGCTTGCTTTAGGGTATAATTCGTCAGTTCATGATTGGGGTAATTCCCATCAAATGACCAAATTTCTAAATAATCAATAATACCATTTGTTAAAAAAACGGTAGCGTCAGCACCAATTTCTAGCTCTGGCGAATTAATAGTCACGCCATTAAGAACAATGTTATCTTGAGCAAGTCGATAAGCAACGATCTCTGCTGAATGTGAGAAGCTGATAAATACACCCCCACCGTTAGTATACTCACAGTTTATGTCGCTTAAGAAAGGGATTTGTGATTTAGCTGCTTTTCCATTGTCATCACCATCTAAGAGTAATTCTAATACGTCTGAGATGTACTTCGACTTGATCATACGTTCTGTTGTATAAGTGCAATTATGATAAGTAACGTATGAAATTACTTATGCGTTAACCATATCAATAAACGATCGCTTGTAAGGTTAAGTAGCCCAGCATTTAGAAGGACCTCAGTTTAATACAAAGTGTTCTAATCATCGTAAGTAACCTTTACACCGCTTCCCGTATTGGCATTCCTTTTTCTTTCAACTTTGGTAGCAAGCATAATGTAATAAACTCCTTTACCGAGTGATACGTCTCCAGAGCCAACTTCTTTATAAGCAAATTTATTTGTACTATTATTTGCCGATTGAAAATAACCATCACCGGAAAGCAGCGTTACTTTACCGTCTTTGCCAAATACCAAATATCCGGCAAAGCCATCGTTAATTCCCGAATATTTAGCCCACACTTTCGGAGACTTGCTCGAAATTCCACCGTAATAAAAAGTGGATATTCCGCATTCATCCACTCGCTTAATTACTGTACTCTCATATTTATATATGACTTCTATGTGAGTATCACAACAGGAGGAACAAAGCACCAGTAACGCTAAAATGAGCCAATTATTCATTTCTTTCACCACCTTCTTATCGGCACAAAGTTTCTTTCCATTGTCCTCACTCCATCTAGCGAGCCAGTTTGAGTGATTTTTAATTCGCCTGCCGATACTCGGTGGCTGTCATAAGCTGTAACGACTTATTGTCTTAGCCCCCTATTAGCTGGACAAATTTTCTGAAAAGGTTGTGTCGTAAATTACCTGTGCTTCCTCCCATTTCTGCTGAGGTGTTACAAAACCAATCGAACGATGAAGACGGTGATTGTTGTAATGGAAAAAATAACGCCCTAACATTTCTTTGGCCTCATAATAGCTGTCAAATACATTGCGCTCGATCACATCATGTTCTAGAATGCTGTGAAAAGCTTCAATGTACGAGTTCTCTTCAGGGGTGGCCACATGAGTGAATTCCTGCTTGATTTCGGAGCTTTTCAAAAAGTTACGTACCGAGTGAGCAATGAATTGACTGCCATTATCATTGCGCAAAATGACGCCCTTCAGTTCATGATTCCGGTTGATTCGTCGAAAAAGATTGATTAAGTCGATTTGACGAATACTGCCTTGGAATAGCCAATCCAGAATTTTGCGGCTATACACATCAATGACGCTCAACAGATAGTAATTCCGCCGTTCCCCTTCTACCCAGACGTATTTGATATCCCAGCACAGGTATTCCAAGGGCTTGGTCGCTTCGATTCGTCTGAATTTAACAAATTCCCGCTTGCCCATCGGTCGGATCACTTTGCCCAGAAGTAAATTATGCTCTTGCATGAGTCGATACACCTTTTTCTTATTGATTAAGTATTCTTTTTTCAACTCGTGGGTGATGTATTCGTAGCCAAGGGCATTGAACTCAACATCCAGCAGTTGCCGAATACTGACCACGACCAGTTGGTTGTCTACCCACGATCCATCCCGTTTCATGGTTACCTGGCTGGGGCGTGCTCCAGGTCTACCTGATTGTGGTTGGTAGTAAAACACGCTCCGAGGTACACTAAGCCACTGGCATAACAGGGTACGACTTACTTGATTTTCAAACTGTTTCATGAGTGCTAGCTTCTCCTGGAGTGAATAGGAGTTTTTTTTAGTAGCTCACTTTTGATCTCCAGTTCCAAAGCTTGTTTTGCTACAATCCGCTTCAGGCGTTCATTTTCTTCTTCGAGCACTCGAAGCTGGGGATCGACGCGTGCGTAAGAATCTTTGAGGCCTTCTTTGCCTTTACTCAAATACTTCAATTTCCACTTGCGCAGCAGCGAAGGAGATAGATTGTATTTTCGACAAGTCTCGGCATGGCCGTCACGAATGGCTTCCTGGACGATAGAATAGCGGTCATCGGGAGTAAAACTCCGCCTTAATTTGCTCATGGTATCTGAATGTAAAAGGACTAAACTGTTTTTACAATTTTGTCCAGTCATTCAGGGGGTTAAGACACTTATGAGGACGGTCTAATGAGTAGAAAGCCACAATCTGATCTACTATTCATCTTTTCGCTAGCCGCACATGTCGTTGAAAAAACGTCTTACAAAACGCCCATTTTGAGCGACGGTTACCTAATTCCCACTATTTACACTAAATATAGCTTCGCCTAATCTCAAATTGTCATCTCACGAAACAAAGTATGATTTTAAGTGATATGGCTGAGTTTGTGAGACCGATGTTCCCTTCTGTAGGTTGTATCTCCGTTTTATATAAATCCGTCAATTAACTGTTTTCAATTAACTCAATTGCTTTTCAAAGCCAAGGTTCAATAAGTCACACCTTTCTGGCCCCGTCGTACTTCACACTATACCCGGTTCAACGTAGGTTCTAAAGAGGAGCCAAGATGTATGGTCATAAGGTTTCATTTTATTATCTTTATAAAACCAAGCTTTTGACCCTATAGCGACGGACTGCTATGAACCGCCTTTTCGGGTACGCCAGCGTTTCGACACAAGCCCAGAACCTAACCACCTAGCTCGACGCCCTTCAGCAGATCGGCTACCACGAAATTTTTCAGGATAAGATCACTGCACGACCTGCCCTCGGTGTGCTGCTCTCCGAACCTCGCCCCGGGGATACCTATTGTGGTGGCCCGCTTCAACCGACTCAGCCATTCCCTCCCACACCTAGTGCGGCTGGTCTCTGACCTCGAAGAAAAGGCTTGGTAAGTCTGAAAACCCGGGTTGCCGGGAGCCTATACCGGGAGGATACATATTCCATGCAGGAGATCGCCCCACAGTTGAGCATCTCGAAAATGACACTCTACAAATACCTGCGCTCCCGGGACATCGAAACAGGTGCTGCTGCCGCTTAGCCGCCTACGATTCCTCATACCATATGGGTATAAAAATCATAAGTATGAAGAAGATAGCTAGTAACACGCAGATTAATAGACCTGTGCCTATGGCTTTTAGTAGCTCTTTAAGTAACTGCATAGCATTCTATAAGTGGCGTAATGTAAAGCAAGAATAAAGAAAGCCCCCGACAATTCAGCCAGCAGATAGGCGTAAAAGTTTGTTTGAGAAGAGTCAAACGAATCGGCTGGTGGTCGCTTTCTTTTTTAGTCGTCAGGTAATCAATCGGGTCAATCTGCGTAGCCCATTAAACGGATATTTATTCCGTCAAGTTGGTCTGCTACGCGTATCTGACAGGACAATCGACTATTATCCTGTGCATCCGGCCGGGTATCCAACGTTATAAGCTCGGCATCTTTGGCCGGTTCCAGGTCGCGTTCACCTGCCAGGATCAGACAATGGCAATCGGCGCACAGGGCCAAACCACCACAGGTAGCCCGCATATCGTACCCCTCCCCTTTCAGGGTTTCCATCAGACTCTGACCAACGTAGCCATCGAGCCGTACATCCCGAACGGATCCCTGTCTGTCTTCGACTGTAATCTGAATCATGTCAAAAAGCGTTTACCCCGTTGACGGTCGTGTATTTAAAACTCGGTTTCTGATCCGGATAGACGTGTTTGAACGCGCTCTGGGCCATCAGTGCTCCTTCGTGAAAGCCGCATAGGATAAGTTTTAACTTACCCGGATACGTATTAATATCGCCAATGGCATAGATTCCGTCAACGTTGGTAGAGTAGTCGTGGACGTTGACCAGCAGGGCGGAGTTATCGATGCCCAGCCCCCAGTTGGCGATAGGACCTAACTTGGGCGTCAGGCCAAAAAGGGGTATCAGATAATCGGCCTCCAGTACCGACGCATTTTTCTGCTTATCGGTTACAGTTACCGTCTGCAGATGACCGTTTCCGCCAAGTGAAGTAATCTGGCTCTGTAACAACAGATCGATCGTTCCCTGCCGGGCCAGTTGAAAGACCTTTTCTGCGGAGTCAGGATGACCACGAAAGGTTTCGCCCCGGTGTACCAGCGTAACCCGTTCGGCAATAGTGGCCAGGAAAAGCGTCCAGTCGAGCGCCGAATCTCCTCCTCCCGAAAGAACTACCTTCCGGCCCCGGTAGAGTTCAGGATTTTTAACCATGTAATTGACCCCTTTCCCTTCGAACAGGTCGAGGCCTGATATTTCTGGTTTACGAGGCTCGAAACAACCCAGCCCGCCCGCAATGACCACCACCTTGGCCTGAATGGTTGTCCCCTCGTTCGTATGAATAATAAAGCGCTTGTCAGAAGTCTGCTGCAGTCTATCAACCCGTTCGCCTAGTGAAAAGCCAGGCTTAAACGGTTCTATTTGTTCCATCAGGCCATCAATAAGTGCCTGAGCCGTTATGGACGGGAATCCTGGAATGTCATAAATTGGCTTTTGAGGATATATTTCCGACAACTGTCCGCCTACCTGAGGGAGCGCGTCGATAAGATGGCAGCGCATCTTGAGTAAGCCCGCTTCAAATACAGCAAAAAGTCCTACGGGGCCAGCGCCAATAATGGCAATGTCTGTCGTAACAAATTCTTCCGTTCGTGTCGTTTTCATATGGCAAAATTTGCCACTGTGCAGACGCCCATCAAATAAGGATTAGTAATCACGCATTCCGTCTGCTAATAGAATTCAGTCGTCAAAGAGGGTCCGAGTGAAGGAGATCCATTATGATTCGGTCCCTTTCTGCCGCGCTACGTAGGTAGCGAGCAGCCTGTCAAATACGTGGCTATGTGTTTGAACCGCCATTAGCATGTCCTGTGGCTTGGTCGATATACGCTGTAGATTCTGATAGCTGACTTCCGGCTTCGGCTGCGCAACGTAATAGACACCATAGGCCAGTAATTTCCTCAACAGCAGAAAAATGGTCATCCACTCAGGAAAAATCTGCGACCCATCGGTAGACTGCTCCCGGATTTCAGCAGCATTGACCTGACTCAAAAAGTGGCGAATCTGCTTTATCTCCTGTTCTTCGAATTGAATCTCCAATAACTAGCCTGTTTATACGTGAACAATCAACAGCGTTAAAATTCCCTGCCAGACAAAGCTTCAAAAACAAGCCCGGACCTATTTAGATCCGGGCTGTTTGTTTCTACAACTCAATAAACCAATTTATCTACGGTAGTTACGGAACAGCATTGTGCTGATTGTAAATCAATTATCAGGCCATACTGGACCGTATGTCACCCAAATTCGTCTATTAATTACGTAGTAAGCAGACAGTTCACCAATTTCTATCCACAAAGCAGGCAACTTATTTTACCGCTCATCCCAATCGATTTACCGGTCGTGGAATCTGCCGGCAGCATCTGTTCATGTGTTGAAAACGATGTCACTAAAAATGGGTAAGTTTGGGTGAAAAACTCAGCCTATGCTCATTACAACTACCTCAACTATCGAAGGAAAGCACATTAAACAGTACGTCGGTCTGGTCAACGGCGAAGCCATCATCGGGGCCAATCTGGTCAAAGATTTTTTCGCTAACGTTCGCGATATCGTTGGCGGCCGTTCAAGTACTTATGAGCAGTGGCTGCGGGAGGCAAAAAGCATTGCCGTCAAGGAAATGATGGATCAGGCGACCCGGCTCGGTGCCAACGCAATAATCGGTGTGGACCTTGATTACCAGACTGTCGGAGGAAATGGCTCGATGCTGATGGTGTCCGCCAACGGCACTGCCGTCGTAATTGAATAAAAAACGGGAAGCTGGTTATCAGCTTCCCGTTTAATAATGGGGCGGTCAATCAGTACCGATCATCCTCGTCTTCGTCCTCCTCCTCTTCTCCGAACCCACCGTCGGGGTTAAACATGGAGCCAAGTAAGTCCTTGAACGACTGGCCCGTATCCATGGCTTTCTTGCCCACCAGCGAGTGTTCGGCCAGACCATGCAGCGCAAACTCCATCATGAACAGTTTTTCGGATTTGCTCAGGCGAGCCTGAAACTGATCGATCAGGTCGTCGAGACCGTCGATCGTTTTTAAGCGAGCTTCATAATCCCGGTTTGTCAGATCGTTCAGGATATCCATCGTGTTGCCATCGCCAAACCAGTCAGTCACCTTTTTGTAAGGGTTACCGCGCTTGTCTTTCTTGGCTTTCTCCGGATTCGGGAAATACTGCAGGAACTGGTTCCGGATGGCTTTCCCGATCAGGTTCTGCGCCACGATGACTGGTCCTTCAACCTCTCCTTCGTAGACCAGTTCGACTTTACCACAGATGGCCGGTACGACGCCGTACAGGTCGGCGATACGTACGTACGTTTCCTTCTCGCCGTTCAGCAGGGCGCGACGCTCAGCCGATGAAAGCAGGTTCTCGTAGGCCGAAATCGTCATCCGGGCCGATACACCGCTCTTGGCATCGACGTATTCGCTTTCCCGCGCTTCGAGGGCGATCTGTTCGATCAAGTCGGCGACAAGGTCATTGGTTTTCACCATGCCCTTCTGCTCTGTTTTGACAATGGCTTCCTGCTGAGTGATTTTCTTCCCGATCTCGATGGATTTGGGGTAGTGAGTTACAATCTGCGAGTCGATCCGGTCTTTCAACGGCGTTACGATGCTGCCCCGGTTCGTGTAATCTTCCGGGTTGGCGGTGAACACGAACTGAATATCGAGCGGCAGGCGTAGTTTGAAACCACGAATCTGTATGTCACCTTCCTGCAGGATATTGAACAGTGATACCTGAATACGGGCCTGCAGATCGGGCAATTCGTTTATCACGAAAATACACCGATGCGACCGGGGAATCAGACCGTAGTGAATGGTTCGCTCATCCGAATACGGCAGTTTCAGCGTAGCGGCTTTGATGGGATCCACATCCCCTACCAGGTCGGCTACCGATACATCGGGAGTAGCCAGTTTTTCGGTGTAACGGTCACTGCGGTGCAGCCATTCAATTGGCGTTGCATCCCCCTTCTCAGTGATCAGATCGTGGGCAAAACGCGAGAGTGGTGCCAGCGGATCGTCGTTCAGTTCCGACCCGGCCACGACCGGAATGTATTCGTCCAGCAGGTTGATCATCTGCCGGGCGATCCGGGTCTTTGCCTGTCCGCGCAACCCTAGCAGGTTGATGTGGTGCATAGACAGAATGGCCCGCTCTACGTCAGGAATAACCGTATCTTCGTACCCCCAGATACCGGGGAAGACCACTTCTTTTGCTTTTATTTTTTCAATCAGATTATCACGTAGTTCCTGCTTGATGGAGCGGGATTGGTAGCCAGCGGCTTTCAGTTCGCCAAGCGTAGTGATCTTCAATAAATTTGATGATTTCAGGCTGCGGTAGTTCATTCAAATGCGGGCGATTACTGGACCAGGTTGTCCTTCTGGATAACAGGCTTTCGAAAGAAATGGTTTTTCGACGCTAAAAATGGCTAATTTTACAAGTCTTACCGGTGAGATGCGCACCGGTATCTCCGTATGCGATTCATTCTTTCTTTTTTTACTGCGGTTTCTCTGCTGGCTGGTTTAGCGAGCTGCCGGGTTCAAAATACCCCTCCGGAGCTGGTAAGTCTGACGCCGGCAAGATCCTATATTGGTCAGCAGGTTACCCTGAGCGGCTATCAGTTTGGGCGCGAGCCGGTGGTCATGGTTGGCGAATCAACGACGGCGGTTTCGGCCTCGGTGGTCAGCAGCGACGAATCGACAATCCAGATTACCGTTCCTCACATACGCCCCCAGCAGCACCCCGTTCGCGTCCGTACGAGCGAAGGCACCACCGATCCGCTGCCCCTGTCTGTCCTGCAACCTCCTCCGGTACTGACCGGTGTCACACCCGGCAATGCTCTCGCGGGTACCGACATTGTTCTGAGCGGTGACTACCTCAGTCAATTTCAACGGGTTCGTTTTGAGAATACCATTGCCGTTATCAAAGACAGTAGTTCAGCGCAGCGGATAATAGTTACGGTCCCGGCTACGCTGGCGAGGGGGCCACACACGCTGGTTGTTGAGACCTCAGGCGGTCAGCTTACCTATCCATTCATCGTTGCCGGTACGCCAACCGTCACCACTATCTCACCCAAAGAAATCAGGCCCGGCGGACAGCTTGTTATTCAGGGCACCAACCTCCTTAATGGTGTCGTCGCCATCAATGGACTAACGACCGACCGCAATCAGAACGTTATTACCGATACCCAAATCAAAGCCGTCGTACCGACTAATGCGACTACGGGCCAGGTGACGGTAACGGTTTTTGAGCGATTGATTGCTACCAGTACCGACACGCTCAAAATCGTTCAGCAGCCAGCCCTGACGAGTCTCAGTGCCCGCGACGGTATTGCCGGAGATAAGATTGTTCTGAACGGTCTGAACCTTCGTGATATTACCCGGGTGAACTTCGGCGATACACCCGCTACGTTCCGGCTGCTGAACGATACACAGATTGAAGTGACCGTTCCGGTATTGGCAGGCTCGGCGACCGTTGCAGTGTCGGCCGTCAGCGCTGGCGGTACAGCAACGGCCGCCGATCGATTCCTGTATTATGAAGCGCCCAGTAACATCACCTTTACTCCCGCCCGTCAGTTGCGGGGGCAGCCCATTACCATCTCAGGGCAGGATCTGTACCGGATTACCGACGTCAAAGTTGCCGGAGAGTCGGTTCCCATCACTACGCGCTACGAAGGAACGGGTCTGCTGGTTAACGTTCCCGTTACAACCGGGGTCAGTGGCGTCATTACGGTCACGAACCGTGCGGGCTCCGCGGTCTCGGCCCGACCGCTGGTTGTGGTGCAGCAGCCTCTCGTTACGTCCATTGCTCCGACAAAAGGGAAGATCGGCGATCGGGTTACGATCAAAGGAAATTACCTGCAGGACGCTCAGGTTTACTTTACCGGTTCAGCAGCACCGGCCGCTAACGATGGCAAGAACGAAGACACCGAACGCTGGGTGCTGGTACCAGCCGACGCCAAAACTGGCCCGCTCCGGATCGTGAACGCGACCAACGTAGCCGTTAATACGGACGATTTCACCATCGTTAAGAGCGTAACGATTACCGATTTCACGCCCAAGCTGGCGTCTATCGGCGCGCAGATCGTGCTGACCGGTCAGAACCTGGATACCGTGAAGGATGTCCGGTTTAACAATGGTACCACACCCGCCAAGTTTGTGCTCGAAGGCACATCATTACGTATTACGGTACCGACCGGCGCCGACATTGGACCTATTTGCCTGATCAGCGAGGCAGGCACGACCTGCTCAACGGCTAATTTCGTCCTGTTCCGGAACTAAGCCAGTCCGGCTTCGACCAGTTGCCGCACCAGCACCTCGTTGATCCGGACGTAGCTCTCGTGGGTCCAACCAGCAATGTGCGGAGTCAGAATCACGCGATCAGACTGGCGCAGGTACTCAAAGGATGCCTGCTGTTCGGGAGTGAGTTTGCCCAGTTTTTCATTCTCCAGCACGTCCAGACAGGCCCCGCGCACGCTGCCGTTTTCCAAGCCACGCACCAGCGCCGACAAGGACGTAATTTCGCCCCGGGCTACGTTTATCAGGTAGAATGGTTTTCCCATCTGTCCAATAAACACATCGTTGATCATCATCCGCGTTTCGTCCGTCAGGGGAATGTGCAGACTGATCACGTCGGCCTGGTTCATGAGTTGTTCCAGAGAGGCTTCTTGGGCGTACTGATTACTATAATCTGTGCGGAACTTATCGTAGGCTAGTACCTGACAACCAAATCCGCTGAGCCGACGCGCCGTAGCCTGTCCGTTATTGCCGTAACCGATCAGTCCAACGGTCAGGCTGCCCAGTTCGTAGCCCCGGTTTCCTTCGCGATCCCAGATGCCATTACGTACCTCTCGGTCGGCTTTTACGATATTGGTCAGCAGCGCCAGCAACATGCCAACCGCCTGCTCGCCCACGGCATCACGGTTACCGGTACCAGCATGAAAAACCTGGATGTTCCGCTCCCGAACCGCGTCGAGATCAATCAGATCCAGCCCTGCCCCCGCCCGGCCAATGAACTGCAGTTTGGGCGCTTTGTCTAACAGTTCGCTATCGATAGTGGTTTTACTACGAATGATCAATCCATCGAAAGCGGCCAGCTTGCCCAATAGCTCGCTCCGCGTGATTTTGGGTTGGTAATCGTACGAGAAGCCAGCTTCGTCGAGCATGGCGAATAACGACGGGTGCATCTCGTCGGCAATGAGAATGGAAAGCAGGGTCTGGGACATCCGTAGGGTTTTCGTAACTTGCAGGCATTAATTTCCGGTTTAACGCCGGTTTTTTCCTTAGAAAGACCAGAAAACGCCGGACCGGAAGTTTTTGGCGAAACTAATAAAAGTACATGGAACAACGCCAACCAGAGGATTCAGGCGATCAGCAGCCTACTTCAACACCCGGCGTAGAAACGTCCGAGCAGCCGGCTACGAATCAACCCGTTCAGCAGCCGCAGGCTACCGAACAAACGGGCTCTATTCATACGAACGCCACAGATTCCACAGCTAGTCAGTCTGGCGTGGTGCCGCCCAGCGTAGTGACGCCCAACGCGGAAACACCCACCGGAGATCTACATCAATTGGAACAACGGGATGCCGCCCAGCGTAGTGACGCCCAGCAGAATGACGCAACCCAACGCGGTGACGCGCAACGGGATGTTAGCCAGCGTGGAGACGCACAACGTAACGAAAATCGTCAGCGCCCACGTGGTGATGGTTCCCAGCGTAATGACACACAACGTGGAGAAGGGCAACGGAACGAGGCCCCACGTGAGCAGAATCCACGTAACGGACAACGCGAGCAGAACCAGCAGCCACGGAATCCTGAACAACGGTCAAACGAACCAAATCAGCGCAGTGACGCCCAGCGGGATGCCGCCCAGCGTGGTGACGCCCAGCGTAGCAATACTCCCCGTAGTGACGCTCAACGTAATTTCAGCCAGCGTAACGACGCGCAGCGCGAAAGCAGCCGGGCTCCAAATCAGACGCCCCGTAATCAGGATAATCGTCAGAACGAATCCCGGCAGCGGGATGCCGCCCAGCGTGGTGACGCCCAGCGTAGTGACGCCCAACGCGAAAGTAACCAAAACCCGAATCCTCAACGGCAGGGCGAGAATCGTCAGCAACGTAACGAGCCACGTCAGCCAGAAGCCCAGCGCAACGAAACCGCGCGTGGAGAGGGACAACGTAATGAAAGTCAACGGGAAAACACTCAACGCGGTGACGCCCAGCGTGGTGACGCCCAGCGTGGTGACGCCCAGCGTGGTGACGCCCAGCGGGATGCTCAATCCATGCCGCAACAACGCGAGCAAAATCGTGAGCGGGATCGGCGTCCTCAGCGGGAAGGATCAATACGGGAAAACAACTTTGCGTCCTCATTCGACGCAGAGAATAACGGCCCGGCTGCAGAATCTGTAGGCCGCGAAGACCGTCTGGTAATTGGCATTTCACTGGGAGATTATAACGGCATTGGTCCTGAAGTAATCTTAAAAGCGCTGCAGTACAATCGGTTACAAAAAATATGCACTCCTGTCATCTACGGCTCTATGCGGGTGCTGAACCGGTACCGGAACCTGCTTAATCTCAAGGACTGGAACCTGAACAGTGCCCCAACGGTTGGCCAGATTAGCCATAAATTGACAAACGTCATTACCTGCTGGCCCGATCAAAATCAGGACATCAATCCGGGTCAGGTTACCCCCGAAGCCGGTCAGGCAGCTTTTGTCTGCCTGCAGCGGGCCGTCGACGATTTGAAAGAAGGTAAAATCGATGCGCTGGTTACCGCCCCAATCAACAAGTACAACATCCAGTCGGAAGAGTTCAAATTTCCGGGACATACTGAATACCTGGCCCAGGAGTTTGGCGTCGCCGACAACCTGATGTTCCTGGTCAGCAATACATTGCGCGTGGGCGTTGTTACCGGCCACGTACCTTTGGGTCGGGTCCGCCAGAACGTCACCAAGGAAAAGATTGCGCAGAAGCTCACGTTTATGATGTGGTCGCTGAAGCAGGATTTCGGCATCGAGAAACCCAAAATTGCGGTGCTGGGTCTCAACCCCCACGCGGGCGAAGAAGGACTGCTGGGCAACGAAGAACAGGAAGTGATTCGTCCAGTCATTAACGAATGGCGGAACAAAGGCCAGCTGGTGTTTGGTCCCTACCCCGCCGATGGTTTCTTCGGTACGCGCAGTTATCTGAAATTCGACGCCGTACTGGCCATGTACCACGACCAGGGATTGATTCCGTTCAAGACTATTGCTTTTGAGGAAGGGGTCAACTTTACGGCGGGTATGCCAGCCGTACGTACATCGCCCGATCACGGCACAGCCTACGACATTGCCGGCAAAGGTATTGCCGACGAAACATCCATGCTTCAGGCTATCTACACCGCCGTCGACGTCGCTCGTCAGCGGAAAGAGTACATGGAATTGGAAGCCAATGCGTTGAAAAAACAACCAGCCGAGAAACAATAATTCATCAGGTGGGTGCTGGTTGCGCCTGGAATTTACCAGCCGCCAGCATCCACCAACCGTCATTTACTCCCCCAATTATGCTCAAATCCATGACCGGCTTCGGTAACGCAACCGTTGAAGCCAATGGACTGTCGGCAACGGCAGAAGTGAAAACACTCAACTCCAAATTTCTGGATATCTACTGCCGTATTCCCCGGCAGTTTTCGGATAAAGAGATCGAACTGCGCGCGCTCCTGACGCAGCAGTTAGAGCGGGGTAAAGTTGAGTTATCAATCAATCTGACCCGCACGAATGCCGTTCGGCCGGGCGTTTCAATCAACCGCCCGCTGGTGTCGGCTTACGTGAGCGACATCAAAGAAACGGCCAACGGGCTGTTGATGAACGTCTCTGACAGCGACGTACTGAAACTGGCTCTGCAGCAACCCAATGCCTACCTGACCGAATCGCCCGACCCAACAGCCGATACCGACGACTGGGCTACGGTACACAACGCCGTTCAGGAAGCTATTCGCCGGTGTGACGAATTTCGGCGGCAGGATGGTGCGGTTCTGGAAGGTAAGTTTCAGGAATACATTCAAACCATCAGCGACAGACTGTCGGCCATTGAAGAGCAGGACGTCCGGCGAATTCCGGCCGTACGTGAGCGGATGCTGGCGAACGTAAAAGAGCTACTCGACAGCGAGACTTTCGATCAGAATCGCTTCGAGCAGGAGCTGGTGTACTACGTTGAGAAGTTCGACATTTCGGAGGAAAAAGTCCGGCTCAAAAACCACCTGACGTATTTCCTGGAAGTGCTGGCCACCGAAGAAGCCAATGGTAAAAAACTCAACTTCATCTCGCAGGAGATTGGTCGTGAGATCAACACCATCGGCTCCAAAGCCAACGATGCGGCTATTCAGCGGCTGGTTGTCCAGATGAAAGACGAGCTGGAGAAGATCAAGGAGCAAACCATGAACGTCATTTAGGGCGTTACGGGCAGCAAGAACGTTTCGTTCGTCGGGCCAGCGGTTGCAGCAATACGTCCGTTGAACTGCACATTGGCCGTATAGGTCCAATTATCACAGGCGTTGTCCCGGCGGAAAGGTGACAGCCGCATGGTCCCGACAAGCTGTTTATTGATCAGTACCCGATACGAGGCAGAGTCGGCCAGAGTACTGCGATCCAACGCGTCCGAACTGGCAAATACGGCAGACGAAAATTTATCCGGGAGCGAAATGGGGCCAATAACCTTCACCGTATCAATCGCAGCGGTGAAGGTATTTTTGTATACCAGTTGCACGCGGGTGTTAGACGAACTGACCGGAATGGGCGTATTGTTTTGATCAGTCAGTGTAAAGAAAAGATACGGCTGAGCCGTACGATTGCAGTCCTCCTGCTCACAGCTACCGAATAAAACCAACAGGACGAAACTGGAAACAAATACGGTAAAATACGTTTTCATCTGATTAGTCATTTGGCCTAAAACGAGCGGATTGTATTCGTATTGATTCCTTTCAGTAAATTCTTTTCAACGCAACGTTATGACGTCAGAGCGCTTCCCCGAATCGTTTTATCAGGACCACGATACGCTGACGCTGGCGCAGCTATTGCTTGGCTGCGAACTGGTGCACGAAACCGATGAAGGTGTAACGGCGGGCATCATCGTCGAGACAGAAGGATACATCGTCGGCGATCCGGCCTGCCATGCCTACCGGCGTCAGACCACCCGAAACGCGGCTATGTTCGGCCCGGCGGGTACGCTATATGTCTATCAGATTTACAACCATTACAACTGCATCAACGTCGTTACGGCTCCCGAGGGCGTGGGCGAAGCGGTGCTGATCCGGGCGCTCGAACCAACCGAGGGACTGGCGTTAATGGGGCTGCGACGTAACGAAGCGTTTAAAACCGGTTTTGCCCGCTACCGGAACAACACCATCGACCCTACTACGGCCGATGGACAGCGAAATCTGGCCAATGGCCCCGGCAAGCTGGTTATTGCCCTGGGGATCGACCGCAAACGGGATAACGCGTCCTCGCTGGTAACGGGTAACGTTTACATTCGCGGGCCGGTCCTCCATGATTTCGACATGGTGACGACCACTCGCATCGGCCTGACGCAGGGCGTTGATCTGCCCTACCGGTACTACGTGAAAGGAAATCGATTTGTCAGCAAGAAGTAAGGTATTTTCCCGACAAACGCTGCTTTTAGGCATTGTATGCCTTCTTCGCTTCCGGTCCTTTCGCAGAGCCGCTCCCTTCGTTACGGAACATTTCTGTACCTGTACATCATGCAGGGGATTCCTTCGGGTTTTGCCCTGACGGCGGTCACGAACTACCTCACCGCCGAAGGGCTGACTCCGCAGGCGCTGGGTACGTTTGGCGCGGTTGTGGGTCTGCCGTGGGGGTTCAAATTTGTCTGGGGCCCACTGGTTGACCGGTTTCAGTCCTCCCGTATGGGTCGTCGACGCCCCTGGGTACTGGGAGCGCAGTGCTTTGCGCTGCTGGCGTCGCTGGGGATTCTGCTGGTCGGCGATCCGGTCCGCGAATTCACGGCCCTGGCCCTTGCTTTCGCCTGCCACGGTGTTTTTGCCTCCCTGCAGGATGTCAGCGTTGATGCTCTTGCGATTACCATCAGCCCGGTCAGTGAACGGGGCCGGATCAATGGGTTTATGAAATGCGGCATGGTGATGGGTCAGGCTATTGGGGCCGCTGGCCTGGCTTATCTGATTCGCAGCCATGGCTTCCATACGGCTGCGTTAATTCAATCAGCCATCTTGCTGTTTTTCACGATCATTACGTTTTTTATCCGCGAACAACCAGACGATTCTTTTCTGTCAGTTCGACGATACGTACGGAATGATGCGCACGTAACAACGTTACCGGATTCATTCGGCCCTCTGCTTCGCAACTTGCTGCAGGCCGTCGTCACCCGTCAAAACCTGGTTATATTCGGTGCTATCGCCCTGGTTTTCATCAGCGAGCGGCTCTTTCAACGGGCCTATTTTATTCATCTGATTCGTTTTGAAGGCTGGAGTGATACGTCCGTATCGGTGCTGAGCGGTACGTACGGAACACTATTGGCCGTCTTACTCGCCTTGCTGGGCGGCTGGCTGGCCGACGCTATTGGCGCACAACGTATGCTGGTGGGCATCACGCTGTTGATGGCCACGCTCCACATTGGCTTTTCGGTGTTGGCTCCATTCTGGTCGAACGACGGCATTGCTACAACTGGACTAGTGGTGCGGCAAACCCTCGAGCCTATCTTCAGTATCGTAGCGCTGCCTACGCTGATGGGGCTATGTCGTCGGGGCATCGAAGGCGCTCAATTCGCCTTCTACATGGCGCTCAGCAACCAGGCTGACGTTATCGGTATTTTTCTGGCGGGGCAACTGCAGCCTTTCTTTTCTGCGCCTGTGCTGGGCATGGCCTGTGGCGTAGCGATGGTACTCGCCATGCTTCTCTTGCGGAGCACGCTACGTCGCTCCGGGCTACAGGCGGCAGCGGTTCAGTAAAATGCTCATTGACTGGCTATCATATCGTAGCGATCCAGCCCTTCAGCGTAGCCGTTGGGCGTTATTTTCTGCACCGTAAATCCCAGCTTTTCAAAGAAACGATACGCATGCTGACTGGTATCCAGCGCAATGACAGCGTCCGGCAGCAGGGTACGTATCTGCTCAATTCGGTACAGCAATAACTGCCGTCCGTATCCTTTCCTGTGCTGGTCGTTGGCAACCATTCCCCAGGTCATCGTCGCCAGTCGGCTGGACAGTTCCAGGAAGTACCCACCACAGGCCAGTATCCGCCTGTCGTTTTCGAGCACAAAATACGCGTCTACCGTGTCGTCTGATACATCCTTTTTTCGATAACCATCCAGCCAGTTTTCAAAGTCGGCCAGCTCTTCAGGTGCGAAAAAAGTAGGCATATTGCTGACGAAAATAGACCGGCAAGCGTCGCGATCTGACGCGGTGTAGTTTCGGATAGATGGATTCATGTTCGACGTTGTCCAAACCTACTATCAACGAAATAGTCAAGTTTACTTTTGCAGATAGCTAACCAGATCGCTAATCGACCGGATGTGCAGCGCACGCGCCTGCTCTTGCCGCATCATCAGCGAATAACTGTTGTTGAAGCCGAGCGGTTTCAGCCAGTTTAGTTTATACTTTTTTCTGAACTGTTCCTGCACGAAGTCGTATACCGGTTTTGGCTGCATCGGTACGTTCGTCAATACAGCTGCCGAAGGCTGGAGAATTACCAACAGGCCGGTCCCCGTGTACTCCGGGTAAAAATCAATGGAGCCGGTACGAAGGGCGTCGAAGCAGATTTGCGTACCGCCCAGCCCCGTTCGGGAAGCAACGCGCAGATTGGTGTGCCCCTCGATAAGTTGCCGATAAATCTCAGCCAGAATATACTGCTCCGTAAAGACTTTCGAGCCCATCACAATCGTGTTGGTCCGTTCGCCGGGTACGGGATTTTTGTACAAACCCGTTGCCTGCAAAAACTGACGGGCTACCTGTTCCGGCGATTCCTTTTTATAGTCGGCCCGGTAATTCAACTCGGTCATCACCGAATCAGTCAGTTTACCTGCCAATAAATTCAGCGTTGACTCCAGATCAGGATAACGATCCAGGGTAGCCTGCCGGACGACCGGAGCGGCATCGTAAGGCGGAAACGCATGACGGTTATCGTTCAGGACGAGTAGATTAAACGCTTTGATACGTCCGTCCGTTGAATAGCCGCTGATAATGTCGACCTGCTTCCGTTGAATGGCTTCGTACATCAAATTCTGGTCGATCAGACGTGGGTTTACGTTCAGACCATACGTTTTCTGCAAGCCTGGGTAACCATCCGAACGCCCGTAAAACTCATGCGCAAACCCTGTTACAAGTTTATCAGACCTATCGGCTAGGAAACCCGACAGAGCCAGAATCGGCACGAGTACCAGGAACGCCAGTGCCCCAATACGCAGCTTTTGAACCGACAGGCGTTGCAGTCTGGCTAAACCAAGATCAAAGCCAACGGCCAGCAAAGCCGCCGGAATAGCCCCGGCCAGCATCATGCTCACATTGCTCAGGGCAATGCCGCTAAAAATAAACTCACCGAGTCCTCCGGCTGCTACGTAAGCCGCCAGCGTGGCAACGCCCACATTGATAACCGTTGCGGTACGTACGCCCGCAAAAATGACGGGCAGCGCCAGCGGCATTTCGACCTTGGCCAGAATCTGATTATCAGTCATGCCTACCCCCCGCGCAGCTTCCTTCACCAGCGGGTTCACTTCCGTAATGCCGACGTATGTGTTCCGGATAATAGGCAGCAGGGCATATAAAAACAGGGCGACCAGCGCCGGACCAACGCCGATGCCGAGCAGAGGAATTAAAAAGCCCAGCAAGGCTACGCTTGGTACAGTCTGCAATACGCCAGCGACTCCCAGCACACTACCCGCCAGCCGGGTCTGCCGCGAAATCAGGATGCCTAATGGGACGCCAATCAACAAAGCCAGTAGCAGCGAGATAAACGTCAGACCGATATGCGTCAACGTCTGTTCCAGTAGTTTGTCGGCGTGCTCCTGAACAAACGTAAAAAATTCCTGCATGGTGTAGCGTTACGTGGGTCAACGGGTAGGGCCGGTAGCGAGACGAATTGGCTTCTCGTCAAGAAACTCCCGTACGAAATCATTTACAGGCTGGTTTACTAGTTCGTCAGGTGAGCCAATCTGCACAATCTGGCCCTTGTCCATGAGTGCGATTCGGTCGGCTAATTCAAGAGCTTCGCTGACGTCATGCGTGACAAGCACAACCGTCGTTTCCTTTAGTTCGTTCAGGCCAAACAGCTCCCGGCGCACGTGCCGACGCGTGAACGGGTCAAGGGCGCCAAAAGGTTCATCCATGAGTACGACAGGCGGCTGCGTAGCCAGCGCCCGCGCCAGCCCGACCCGTTGTCGCTGTCCACCGCTTAGCTCCGACGGGTAGCGATTCAGCGCGGTTTCGGGCAGTTGCAGCTTGGCCATCAATTCGTGCGTCCGTGTCCGAATTTTTTCTTTGTCCCAGCCCAACAGGTTCGGCACCGTGGCAATGGCTTCGGCAACGGTGTAATGCGGAAATAGTCCGCCATCCTGAATGACGTAGCCGATACGTCGCCGGAGATCCGGGCCATTCTGCTGCCGTACGTCAACACCATCGACGTGAATCGCACCACTGGTTGGCTCGATTAGTCGGTTGATCATTTTCAGCGTCGTTGTTTTGCCACAGCCGCTGGTTCCGAGCAGAACCAATGTCTCCCCCCGGCCAACATTTACTGATACGTTATCAACCGCAATGTGCGACGCAAACCGTTTGGTTAGATGCTGAATCTCGATCATCGGCTAGTCAACGACCTTGACTCCTTTCCAGAAGGCAATCCGATCTTTTATCTGGCCAGCCGCCGATTTGGGTTCGGGATAATACCAGGCAGCATCCTTATTAACCTGGCCGTCAACCGATAGCGAGTAATAAGATGCAATTCCCTTCCAGGGGCATGTCGTATGGGTAGCGCTATCAACAAGATACTCTGCTTTCACTGCTTCTTTTGGAAAGTAATGATTGTTTTCAACCACAACCGTATCGTCACTTTCAGCGATTGTCTGACCGTTCCAGATTGCTTTCATAAGGCTTATTTATTGGAAGTTAATTGGCGAATTTCATCTTCGGAAAGGCCCGTCAACGTAGCGACCAGCTCAATAGACAAGCCATTAGCCAGGGCATTCCGGGCGATCCGAACAGCTTGTTCTTTTTTGCCGATCTCTTCTCCCTCCCGCATCCCTTGTTGTATTCCCCGTTCAAAGCCTCGTTGGTCACCTTTTTCGAGTGCTTTCATTTCGGTGAAACTGAGTACGTTCTGCAGATCACGGTATGATTTCAGGCTCTGTTCATACCGTTCCCGCTCGGCTTTGCTGAAGTTGGCAACCTCGGCGGCTTCGAATAGTCGTTGAAAAATAGGCTCTTCCATCTGCGTTGGTCTTTCCTGTAATCGACTCAGGTTATTGAACAAATACTGCCATTTGTCGGCCTTTGTTTCCAGCTCGCTGAGTGATTTGGTGAACTTGGGCATTTCCAGATACACAAACGTCAGCTTGTCGTAAAACAAGCGGCCATGTTGATCTTTTAACTGTACGATTGACACTACATCCGGCGCATCTCCGTTTTCGGCCAGAACAAAATTCAGTATGGCCACGGTATAAACCGCAGTCAGCTTGAAATCCCAGTTACCGGTCTGTCCCTGTTCCTGAATCGGGAAGGAAGCATAAAAGATACTTCGGTCCTTGAAATACAATTGCTGCGCTTTCTGTAATTCGACAATGAACCGGTCGCCCGTGTGGCTGACGCAATACACATCGAAAACGGCTTTTCGATCCATTTCGTTTGCCCCTAGCTGTTCGTTCCGGGCGTAACGTAAGTCAGCAATCTGGTGTTGATCTGGCAAAAACTGGTTCAGGAAATCAATCAGCAGGTCTTTGTTCGCTTCTGTGCCGAATAATCGCTTAAACCCATAGTCGGTAAATGGATTGATAAAGATACTCTCAATAGCCATAGTACGGTGGTTTGCAATGGCTAAATGTACTCTACCAACAGAACAAAAACAGGAAAAGCGTTACATCTGTCTGCACTTTATATTGCCCGCAGTTCCTACCAAAAGCTAACTCTATCAATCGCCCTCTTCCAGTTGAAAAAGTTGCTCGACGGGAAGGGCAAAAACCCGCGACATTTTCAGCGCCAGCACCGTAGACGGAACGTATCGGTTCGCTTCAATCGAATTAATGGTTTGTCGACTCACGCCAATCCGGTCGGCCAGTTCGGCCTGCGACAGATTGAGTTCCGCCCGACACACTTTCAGGCGATTCTTCATAAGGTCAGCATTGCGTTGGTATGCCGGTACAACAGCCATCGGAACCGACCGATGAACACTAACAATACTGTAAACATATTGTAGACCATTACTTCGAGAAATGCTCCATTATACACTGTCAACATAGCGATTGCCAGTAATAAATAGTTAGCATACACACTCCATTGTAGCGCTTCTAGCCGTATGCGGCTAATCATTTCATCCTCCACTTTTTCCTTCGAAAAAGCGATTAGTAATAACCCTACGATTACGCCAACACCCGCGAACTCATCAGTCAAGTTATTGCCTATTTCTCCGAATAGTAGCCAGCTACTTACATTAAGCTGCCTGATTCTGAAGTCAGCGTATCTGTTAGCAAGTCCAAGTAAAAGTAATGGAACAAAGATAATCCAGCCGATCAGCCGGAAACGGTGCGGAAATAGCCATTTTGCATTCATGTGCTTTTCGTGTGTTTTGATTTGAAACGTAAAGCAAAGGCGACTTACTGTAAAGTTTACTTGTCATTCAACATAAAAAAGAAAGCCTGACTTTTTAGCCAAGCTTTCTTTATAGTCAATACTATTTTGCGTTAGCCGCGTACCACTCCCGGAAGCTCTGTTTGGGGGGTTCAGGTAGCTCCCGCGCGATAGCCCAGGGATTGATTGTACCGTTGTGGCTTAGCGCGTAAGGGGTAGCTGCCAGCACGCGCCGGGCTGCTTTCCCCAGCCGGGCGTACAGTTTTGGTCGCGCCAAGACTCTCGCCAGCGCCTTCATGCCCACTCGTTTGCCAGCGGGCATTTCCTTCTGCTCACCAATGATCTGCCGCCACTTGTAGAGCTGAACGTGAATATCAATCTTGACGGGACATACATCGGAGCAGGAACCGCAGAGCGTACTGGCAAAGGGTAACGTGCTGTGTTTCCTCAGATCGACGTTCGGCGACAGGATCGAGCCAATGGGTCCGGGCACGGTATAGTTGTAACTGTGCCCGCCACTACGCCGGTAGACCGGGCAGGTGTTCATACAGGCTCCACAGCGAATGCACTTCAGCGATGCCCGAAAATCAGGGCGCCCCAACTGCGTTGTGCGTCCGTTATCGACGATGACAATGTGCAGTTCCTGGCCCGGTCGGGGTTTATGAAAATGACTGGTATACGTGGTTGACAACTGCCCCGTAGCCGAACGGGCCAGCAGGCGGGTGTATACGCCTAGGTGTTCCAGCTTCGGAATGATCTTCTCAATACCCATACTGGCAATGTGCACCGGCGCCAGCGTAACGCCTAGGTCAGCATTGCCTTCGTTGGTACAGACGACAAATCCACCCGTTTCGGCAATGGCAAAGTTCACCCCTGACAGGGCCGCATCGGCCGCAACAAAGTGCCGACGCAAATGCTGCCGCGCCGACTCCGTTAGGAACTGCGGGTTGCTTTCGCCAGCCGGCGTGCCCAGGTGTTTATGAAAGATATCGCCGACGTCTTCTTTCTTCAGATGAATAGCTGGTAGTACGATATGACTGGGCGTTTCTTCATTCAACTGGATAATTCGCTCGCCCAAATCCGTATCAACCACCTCGACGCCATTTTGCTCCAGAAAGGGGTTCAGGTGACATTCTTCCGTCAGCATCGACTTGCTTTTCACCAGTCGTTTGGCACCGTGCTGCCGCAAAATATCCAGCACAATCTGGTTGTGCTCCCGCGCGTCAGCAGCCCAGTGAACTTTCACCCCATTCGCCTGGGCGTTTTTCTCGAACTCTTCGAGGTATTCGTCCAACCGACTCAGCGCGTGGTTCTTAATCTGTGAGGCCAGTTCCCGCAGCTGTTCCCATTCGGGGAGTTGGTACGCCATACGATCCCGCTTCTGGCGGACAAACCATAGGGTTTCGTCGTGCCAGGTAGTCCGGTCAATATCAGCCGTAAATCGGTCGGCAGCCTGAGCGTGGGTCATAATTATAAATCTCTGGCTTTGATTCGAATTGGTCTCCCCTCTTTATCGGCAATTACTAACTCGTCATCATCGCGTTTGGCCTGATCAACTACTTTTTGTACCGCTCGACGAATACCCGCTAAGACTTCTTCGTCACTTGGCATTGGCTTCTTTTCGTTAGTTTCCATAGGCTAAAATTCGGACCCAACTATCTTCAATAAACACTTCTATCTCAGTATACATTCCACCAGAAGCTACCCTTTGAGCAACGGTTCCACTATTATCAAACACGGTAAAGTGTGTGCAAATTGGCTGATAGAGCTGAACCAAGTTTTTTATACTACGACTATAACGTCGTTCAATTACTTCAGTCGGGATGTTGTGCCCACCACGTGCGACTCGTCTGGCTACCCGTTCCTTTGACATATCAGCCGAAGGTAGCCAGAAATAATACAATTTTACCGAATACCCAGCCTGCTGCGCTCGCTTGATCGTCTGAACGTACGAGCGCGTTGACAGTGTTGTTTCAAAAGCAAAATCAACCTGTTTGTCGAGTAGCTGATCGATACGTTGCAGCATCAGGCGGCCTGCTTCAAATGCAACAGACTCCACATTAAAGGGCGATAGTCCCCGGGCAATCTCATCGGCATTCACAAACTCCACCACTCCCAGTACTTCCGGCAACAGCGTGTAGGCAGCCGTCGTTTTTCCGGCTCCATTTGGCCCGGCCAGTATGTAGAGGTTGGGCATGATTACATCGAACTACCCGTCAGAATTTCGGCTACATGCATGACACGTACGGGCAACTTCTGCCGCCGGACAATACCTTCCATATGCATCAGGCAGGACATGTCGCCCCCAGTGATTACTTGGGCGCCACTTTGTACGTGATCCTGCACGCGATCCTGACCCATCCGGGCAGACACAGCGGCTTCCGATACGCAGAACGCACCACCGAAGCCACAGCATTCGTCGTAACGCTTTAAATCCACCAGCTCCAACCCCTTCACCTGCCGAAGCAGTTGGTTCAGTTTCCCATCCCGGACGGGTGACATTTCAGAATCACTGGCCAGCCGCAAGCCCCGCAGCCCGTGGCAGCTCTGATGAATACCCACCCGGTACGGAAACTCAGCTTCCAGTTCAGTTACTCCTACAACGTCTGTCAGGAACTGCACCAGTTCAAACGTTCGTTCGCGGACGTGCTTGACCGCGGGCGTTTGCTCAATAATATCGAAGTGCTTACGAACGTGGTACACGCAACTTCCCGAAGGGGCCACGATGTAGTCGTAATCAGCAAAGGTTCGGACGTAGTTCTGGTAAACGGGAATTGAGTCCCGTTCGCAGCCCGCGTTAGCCATTGGCTGACCGCAGCAGGTTTGTTCCATCGGGAACGTCGCCTGCACACCTACTTTTTCCAGCAGCCGCATCGTAGCAATGCCTACCTGCGGATAGAACTGATCGACGTAACAGGGAATGAATAAAGCGACATTCATAGTTTGTCGGGACTAGTAGCGTCCCTTTCCTACTAACGTAACAAAGCGGTGGGGTAGTTTCTTCCTCCCCACCGCTTCTAAACTTCGTGCTACAACTGAAAGATTTTATCCATCAGCAACCATTTTTCGCCCGGTTTGGCTACAGGTAACGCCTGCTGGTATTTCCACATCAGCGCTTCCCATTCCTGCACCTTCGGATTGGCCGCATCAGATTCGGCTTTCTTCTCGAAAGAGAACGTTTCATCGTCGGTTTCCATAATCATGAACAGGCGGTTACCGGCGCGGTAAATCGCCATATCAATTACACCCGCCCCCCGGATACTGGCGTCAATTTCGGGCCAGATCTGCTGGTGGTAGGCTTCGTATTCGGCGATCAGCGCCGGATCGTCGACCAAATCAAGAGCAAGACAGTAGCGCATACTTACGGAGCGACTTCGGCGGGTACGCCCGATGAATCCAGACCTGTCGAGTTGGTTTTATAGCCGTTCATGGCGTAGAACGTAATATAACTGAAGCACACGAGCGGTACGATCAGAGCATACACAACACCCTGCGCAAACAGCATACCCGCCACCAGTGGCATCAGGGCTCCTCCCACGATACTCATGATAATCAGCGACGACGCCAGTTTAGACTCAGCACCCAGACCGCGTACCGCCAGAGCGAAGATGGTCGGAAACATAATCGACTGGAAGAAGTACGTAAAGCTCAGCGCAATAACGGCCGTTAGACCGCCCATGGCGATTGCGACTGCCACCATCGCCACGGCACCCGCCGAGAATACCGACAGAATAACGTTCGGCCGGTAGCGCGACATAAGCGACGTACCTACCAGGCGACCTACCATTAGCAATACCAGAGCGAACGATGCGTGGAAACCAGCAATCTGCGTTGGTGTCAGTTCCAGCTGGCCACCTGTCAGCGAGTTAATCAGGTACATGTAGCCTTCAGCCAGTCCCCAATGCTGATCGCGGGAAAAATCCAGTTTAAAGTCCACAAAATAACCCCACAACACGGCCTGCGCCCCTACGTTGGCAAACTGGGCAAAAATTCCCAGTACCAGATGCCGGTGCCGGAACAGGCTCGGAATCGTGATTGTTCCCGCGGCCTGTTCTTCCTCAGCGCCTACTTCGGGCATTTTTGTGAACGCAAACAGCAGCGTTACGACGGCAATGACCAGACCAATCACCAGGTAAGGTCCCTGCACGGATAAAGCCTCCTGCACCCGGATCGCTTCGGCCTGAGCGGGAGCCATAGCGGACAGCATTTCGGGCGTGTATTCCGTTTTCGAGAAGATGAATAGTGCGCCAATGATGGGGCCAAGGATGATACTGATTCCGTTGAACGACTGCGAAAAGTTCAGACGCCATTCCGACTTATTTGGATCTCCCAGTACCGTCACGTACAGATTAGCGGCCGTTTCCAGACAGGCAATGCCGCAGGCCATCGTAAACAGCGCGACCAGAAAGAAGCTGTATACCCGCGCTTCGGCCGCCGGATAGAACAGCAGAGCACCACCACCGTACAGAATCAGGCCGAGAATAATACCACGTTTGTAGCCAAACTTCCGCATGACGTAGCCAGCAGGTAGCGCCATGAAAAAGTAACCCAGATAAAACGCAAAATCGACAATCCCCGCCTGAAAACGATTCAGGTCCAGGGCGATCTGGAATTGTTTGATCAGCGACCCATTCAGGCTGTTGGCTAGTCCCCACAGAAAGAATAAGCTGGTAACAAGAGCAAAAGCAATCTTGTAATTTCCGCCGGTGGCAGTCACCTTGGGCGGATTGGTTGGCGTTGGTAAAGCCATGAGTTGGCAGGTAAGGGATTAAAAACAATAAAAGTACGTCGGCTGAAGCAGCCAAATCAGTCCGTAATGGCCCGGTCCAGGTGGGTGTAGCCGCCGTCCACGTGGATCAGCTGACCGGTGGTATGGCTTGACTTGTCTGACAATAGAAAGACAACCATGTTGGCAATCTCCTCCGTGGTGGTCATTCGTTTTTCCAGCGGAATCTTGGCGACGATCTGCTTCAGCTTTTCGTCCGGATTGGGCAGCGTTTTTATCCAGTCGGCATAGAGCGGAGTCCAGCTTTCGGCTACGATGACGCAGTTCACCCGAATTTGGTAGGGTAGCAGTTCAACAGCCCACTCGCGGGTTAGCGCGTTACGTCCCCCATTGGCAGCCGCATAGGCTGACGTGTTTCCCTGCCCCGTTTCGGCGACTTTCGAGCCGATGTTAACAATGGGCCCTTTCGATTCTTTCAGCAACGGTAAGGCGTGGTGCACCATGAGGTAGTAATGCACCAGGTTCTTTTGCAGCGACGCTATAAAGCCTTCGTACGTACCATTCTCCAGTCCTACCCCATCGTTCACGCCCGCATTGTTGACCAGTCCGTCGATGCGGCCGAATTGCTTTTTTACGTTCTCAACAGCCAGGCGACACTGCTCCGGATCAGACAGTTCGGCAACAAACGAGTAAGCTTCGCCCCCATTTTCACGAATCTGACTAACAGCCTGCTGGTTGTCTGAGTCGTTACGGCCGATAATGACCGGGATGGCTTTTTCGGCGGCCAGAACCGTGCAGATGCCTGCTCCGATCCCTTTAGCACCGCCCGTAACCAGAATAATTTTTCCGTCTAGGTTTAGGTTCATGTTGGTATACACTAAAGCCCCCAGCCCTTGTCTATCGAACGCTGGGGGCATTCTTTGAATTAAGGTACGTAGGTTTCCAGCACCGTCATCGCGCCGTCCGGCACCAGGGTTACCGAGGTGGTCGATGCGGGAAGCAGGGCGCACTGGCCCATTTTCAGCGGTACGTTGTAGCCGCCTTCTGCCTGAATCGTCAGCGCTCCGTCGACACAGATCAGGATAACAAACGAATCCAGGTGCGTATAATCGTGC
This sequence comes from Spirosoma sp. KUDC1026, assembly GCF_013375035.1. NCBI lineage: Bacteria > Pseudomonadati > Bacteroidota > Cytophagia > Cytophagales > Cytophagaceae > Spirosoma > Spirosoma sp. KUDC1026. The sequence goes on from NZ_CP056032.1 coordinate 4,499,607, forward strand.
ATCACCTCCTGATCGAAATTCAGTACGTTGGTAACGAAGTAGTCGCTCGTAACGGTGTTGACGCTCCGGTTGATTTCTTTGGGGTATTCCGTTTTGTACTGGTCATAATGGTGATAGTCGATCGCGTCGACGGCCAGATCAGTATGTAGCTCACGTTTCTGACCCGTAGTCTGGTCAACCCGGTCGAAGTCGTAAATCCGGTAGGTCGTATCAGACGTTTGCTGGATTTCGGCCAGCAGCAGTCCCTTACCGATGTAGTGCACCCGGCCCGCCGGCAGGAAGAAAACGTCGCCCGGTTTGGCCGGCTCGATGTTGAGCAGGTCTTGGATGGTATTGTCGGCAACGGCTTTGACGTACTCGTCTTTCGTGACCTCACGATTGAAACCTGAGTTCAGCTTCGCGCCTTCATCGGCCTGCATGATGTACCACATTTCCGTTTTACCGTAGCCGCTCCCCCGTTTCTCAGCCAACTCATCATTGGGATGAACCTGAATGGACAGGTCATCGTTGGCGTCGATAAACTTCACCAGCAGCGGAAAACGGGTACCGTATTTTTCGAACACATGCTCACCCACCAGTTCGCCTTTGTACTGTTCGACCAGTTCCCGCAGCGATTTACCCTGCAGGCCACCTTCTTTTACGACGGATACGTTGCCTTCAACATCCGACACCTCCCAGGTTTCTCCGCAGTTTGGCAATGGTCCATCCGGACCGGTAGGAAAGTCCTTACCCAGAATGGTATGTATCTTCTGGCCGCCCCAGATTTTGTCTTTGAAAATAGTCTCGAATGTGAGTGGGTATAGCATAAGCGAGTGACGGGTTTGCCCGTTTTTGATAAAGTTGAGTGATGTTTATTGTTCGCGGCTCGACGCCTTGTAAGCCCCGACTTCGGCCAATTGCACCGGGCCGTTGGCTTCCGTCACCGTTACCCGAAGTCGGCTGGTAGTGATGGTCGGAAAACGCAGCAACCGCTTATAACCAACCGTCGTAAAGGTAGCCAGTTCTTTCCAGGCGCCGTCGGCCCAGTATTCCACGCGGCCGCTGGCAATGTGCTGCCCGTTCTCAATGTTTTCCTGAATCGACATCCGGTCGACCGTCTGCGTTCCAGTCAGGTCCAGCGTCAACGGCTGATTGGCCGCTACGCTCACCGCCGTCGCCAGTTTTTTATCCGTCAGTTTCGGCTGCCTGGCAATCAGATTTTTCTTGAAGGTTTCATCCAGAATACTACGGAATTCGCGCAGGCTGGCAACGTCCGAATCAGCGAAGAGCCCATCCCGGTTGGGTGGTACGTTCAGCAGCAGCAGACTATTGCGCCCAACCGACTGGTAGTACAGATTCACCAGGTTCTGGCCGGAACGCACTTTTGAGTCTTCGGCGGCATGATAAAACCAGCCCGGCCGGATCGACACGTCGGTTTCGGCCGGAACCCACTGTTTTCCGTTCGCATCGCCCCGGTTCAGATATTTCGGGTCGGCTTTGCCGGGAGCCAGCCCTTCGGTATTGATCGTCGACCAGCAGGTTTCGCCCGCGTTACCGGCTTCATTACCAACCCAGCGTACGTCCGGTCCAGCGTCGGAGAACATAACCGCATTGGGCTGTAACTGGCGGACCAGCGCCCAGTAACCGGCAAAATCGTAGGTCATGTCCTTGGCATTTTCGCCTTTGGCGCCGTCGAACCAGACCTCCGCAATCGGGCCATAGTTGGTCAGCAGTTCGCGGAGCTGGCCTTTGTAATACTCGTTGTACGAAGCCGTACCGTAACGGGGTTCGTGCCGGTCCCAGGGAGAAAGATACACGCCAAATTTCAGCCCAAACTCCTTACAGGCATCGGCCACTTCGCGCACGACGTCCCCTTTGCCGTCTTTCCACGGACTATTTTTGACCGAGTGCTCCGTGAACTTGGTTGGCCAGAGACAGAAGCCGTCGTGGTGTTTGGCCGTAATGATCGCCAGTTTGAACCCAGCGTCTTTCAGCGATTTGATCCACTGCCGGGCGTCGAGCTTGGTTGGATTAAAAATAGCCGGGCTTTCAGTACCGTCGCCCCATTCTTTGTCGGTATAGGTATTGACCGTGAAGTGCAGAAAAGCGGTCGTTTCGAGTTGCTGCCAGTTGAGTTGACGGGCCGTTGGTTTGGGCTGGGCGTGCACCTGGCTGATTGCCAGCAGGCCAGCCAGCCCCAGTAAACGAAAGCGGTTAAACATGGGCTTAGTCGTAAAAGTGGTACCGAAACGAACTTCCGGTCGCCAGGACAAAAGTAGGCACTCTGGTTAATTCACCAAAGGCGAGCAGGCGGGCAATGTGTCCCGGCAGGTATTTATTTGGCCGAAAGGGCGTCCAATTCAGCAACGGCTCCGTCTGGCTCCAAAGCGAAACGCCCGCTGAAGCTAGATAACCTGTTCCAGCATCCGGATGTAGCCGTCAACGCCTTCGCCAATCTCACGCAGGTAGATAAACTCGTTCGCCGAGTGCGACCGACTCGAATGACCCGGTCCACATTTCAGTGAGGGACAGCTCAGCACTGCCTGGTCGGATGTTGTTGGTGATCCATAGGTCGTACGGCCCAGCGCCAGTCCGGCCTGCACAATCGGGTGATCGGCGGGAATGGATGAGGGGGTCAGCCGAACCGACCGGGCAGTTACTTCCGATTCGATATTTTCCCGGATGATGGCAATTACCTCTTCAAGGGTGTATTGTTCCGTCACCCGAACATCAACCGTAAACTGGCATTTGTCCGGCACTACGTTGTGCTGAGTACCGGCGTTGATGATCGTTACCGACAGTTTGATGGGTCCCAGCGTCGGCGATACGTTCGGAAACTGGTAGGTCGACAGCCAGTTGATGTCTTTTATTGCTTTGTAGATGGCGTTTTCACCTTCGTCGCGGGCGGCATGACCGCTGACACCATGCGCAACACAATCCAGCACCAATAACCCCTTCTCGGCGATGGCCAGCTGCATTTCGGTAGGCTCGCCCACAATAGCAAAACTGACAGGTGGCAGATCGGGTAATAACAGCTCCAGCCCGTCGCGACCCGAGATTTCTTCCTCAGCACTGGCCGCCATAACGATGTTGTACGCCATGTCCGGCCGATCGTAGAAATAGGCAAATGTAGCCATCAGCGACACCAGACACCCGCCCGCGTCGTTGCTGCCCAGCCCAAACAGCTTATCGTCCTGCTCGAGCGGAGTAAACGGATCAAGCGTCCACGAGGTATTCGGTTTGACCGTATCGTGGTGCGAATTGAGAAGAATTGTCGGTTTCGCCGGATCGAAATGCTGGTTTTTCGCCCAGATGTTGTTTTTCAGCCGCTCAAATGGAATTGACCGCTGCTGAAAAAAATCTTCGATCAGACGGGCTGTCTGGGTTTCTTCCCGGCTGAATGATGGTGTAGCAATCAGGCGCTTAAGCAAATCCAGGGCATCGGCGGTAAGCTGAGTCTGACGCACGGCTGGAGTGACGGGTTGTGACATAAAAAAGGCGTTGGCCGCCCAAAGATACAGCCAACGCCTTTCTATTGGTCATGCATTGTCTTTTCGGCACTCTGCGTTGGCTTACTCTTCGTGAAACGTAACGCCTTTTTCCCGCAGAAACGCTTTGATGATGTCGACATGAATACACTGGCCTACGTTCAGAAACGGGTAGTTTGAGACCCGGCTTTTACGCCCATTGACGAGTACTTCGCGGTCCTCAATATCAAATCCAAGATGCAGATGACGCGTTGCCGACTGCATGCCATAAATCACGCCATTTGTATCGAATAAGGGACCTCCGCTCTGGCCCCGCAGGCCGGGGGTACTCATTTCAATGCTGGTTATCATGTCGTTTTCGCTCAGCATGCGCGTAATGATACCGTCGATCGGGAAACGGGGCGACGCGCTACGTCCAGCCGTAGTCCATTCAATATCATCCGACCAGGTATCGTAACGGAAGTTGGTAAACTCCGGGAATGGATAGCCAAGCCGGCAAAGACTTCGACCCGCTTTTACCCGGCTTGTATCTTTTAGAAAAACGGCGTGCGACTGGTAGAGTAGTCGATTGTATCCTTTGAAACGTAATAAGGCCAGGTCCTGCGTGGGATGCATATCAATGGTTAATTCCCTGAACTGATCCACGCAGCCCACAAAGTTGTTCCGGATACGAATTACCGAGTCGGGGCGCAGGTTATATTTTTTCTCCAGTTCGGCGATACGTTTCGACGCGTCGGGCAGCCGCTCGACCCCCCGGCGTTCGCCCTGAAACTTCCGATGATTTTTATGGATAGCTTCAGTCTGGGTAATTAGTTCTGCTACGTGGCGACAGGTAATGGCACAGCCTTCCTGGTTAATAAAGAAAAGTGTAGCGGTACCGGGTACTATTTCATTGTGCCCAAACAGACGAACGATGGAATGAATGGGACGGGTAAACGGGTCAACGCGGTCAATGGCGTCAGCAAACATAAAGATCAGAAAAAAGCATCAGCGAATCAATCGGCAATATAACCAATGCCAATCGATTCGCTGATGCTACAAACCTGATGGATGAGGCTGAATCAGCAATTATGGTTTTTTCACCTGCACTTCTGCCGGTACCGTTGTCATACCCCGCGCTGAAGCACTATCCGGGGGGGCCTGCTGGGGAGCATCAGGGGACGACGAATAGAGTGTGTCTTTCTCCCGCCCCATTGGTCCGGACATAGTTGATGAGGTATCGGTCATAGCACTGCTGCTTTCCGTCTCAGACTCTTTTTTCTCACCAGAACAATCCCAGAACAAAAAGCTGGAGCCCATTAATAAGCTAGCGGCCAGCCCGGTGCGGAGGTACCCTGTACGGAGGTACTGATTTACATTGCGTTTCATAAACGTTGCTTTTGAGTTGAACAATTCAGATTAGGTATTACCATTGACACAGCAAGCAGTCTGACGGTTTTGCCTGTCTTCTTACATCTTTTATCTTTTTTCTATTCCCCTACCGCTCTTCATTCTGCTTCGTCGAATCGCGGATACCCAGTGGGCCGGGTACGCTCGAATTGTCGGTCTGCCCGTGTGATTCTTCGATACTTTCCTGCGTAGCGGGCGAATTGGCTTCAGACGCATTTGATTCGACCCGGCGGGTGGAATCCGTACTGACGCCGTCGATGCTATTTTGATTCTCACGGCATTTCTGCACGAGCAGGGCCAGAATTAACGCCAGAATCGCAAACATAGCCCAGCGTAGCCAGCGCACATTCTCACGGCGACGGTCGCCCTCAGCGCTTTTCGGAATATTGGGATTTAGTGGCGTACCGCTGAAATTATCTGTCCCCTGTACTTCGGTTTGTGGCCCAGCGGGCGTAACCAGATCATTGAAACCCAGCAGACTAGCCACCCCTTCCAATCCATTCGGCACCGCTTTCCGGAACTCACTAGCCTGGCCAGTCAACAGTGTTTCAAGGCTGGTGGCTGTCAGGCCGTTTTCCTGCTCCTGCCGTCCGAGTACACCCATCAGGACCGAACCCGCTACGCCAAGAATGGTTAGCGCCGATTCGGCTTTAACACCACTGAACGTACTAATCAGATCGGTCGTACTGTGTAGCTTATCATCAAAAATGTGGTCCAGAAAGGCTTTGTCGCCCTGCACAGCAGCAGCGGTTTCTTCGTGCGTATCGGTTACCTGACCAACATCTAGGGGTGTTTTTTCCAGGTCTTCCTTTTCCAGAAATGAAATGGTCGATATAGCTCCGCCGGTCGACTGTACTTTTCGGGTCAGGGCGCCCAGCAGCGTAGGAATCGCGCCATTGACCGCTTTTAATGTACTGGCGGGTTGTTCATTCAGCTCCGCACTGAGTTGATCAATTACGCCCGGTGTGAACTGCTCTTTTAGGTAGGACAATAAGTGGAGTGCCATGCTCTTCTTTCATACGTTGAGATATATAAAACCGGGGGGTTGGCTGAATGTTCGGAAAGATCAGCCATTAGCCAGATTCCTTCTTTTTCGGGCACAAAAAAACAGGCTGCTCAACGAGCAACCTGCCATATTCCTTCAGTTAATCAGCCCTTTAGTGAGCTGATCATCCCCGAATTTACAGCGTTGGTATCCGCAGAACCTGATCTGGATAGATGAGATCTGGATCTTTCAGCATCGGCTTGTTAGCTTCGAAAATAACACCGTATTTCATTGGATCGCCGTACACTTCTTTCGAAATTTTGGACAGCGTATCTCCCGACTTAACGGTATAGTATTTTCCTTCCGGCGTTGGCTCTTCTACCTGTAGCTGGTTGTCGACCGACGAGACGCCTTCAACGTTGCCAACTGCCAGTGCAATTTTTTCGGCATCTTCCTGGGCTTTGACCGAGCCCGTCAGAATAACCGTATCGCCTTTTGTCTTCACCGTCAGCGTTTTGTAAGCCAGACCCAGTTGCTTGACGTGATCAAGCAGTGCCTGCGCCCGCAGCGGTTCAACTTTTTCGGCCTGAGCAGGATCTGCAGGGGCAGCTTCCTGCTCTTTTCCAAAAATCTTTTCGCCAACTCCTTTAAAAAACGATAATACGCCCATTGGTTCTCGTGAATTTTTAGTGGTAAAAATCAAGTCGCTGCTTCATTTTTCAGCAACCAAACAAAAAAACCCAATACAACTACCGATTGTTTGACCAGGATCGACTTGTATTGTCAATTATTGCGGCTTTCACTCGCTTGACTTGTTTCAAAAGCTTATACATTTACGTAAATTTCTCCTAATTAATCACCTTATTTTACAATCTCATATTTATGCAATCCATGCTACAATTCCGGTGGGGAGCTTTGCTGACCTTCCTGACAGCATTTGCCGCCTGCACGAATAATGACATAGATCCAAGCCTGGGTTCGGGCGGGACGCCATCAAAAGGAAGTGCTGATTTTACCCGCTACGTGGCCGTTGGCAACTCCCTGACCGCGGGCTATGCCGACGGCGGGGTGTATCGGGAAAGTCAGCTCAACTCTTATCCTAACATTCTGGCCGGACAGTTTAAGACCGTAGGTGGCGGTGATTTTATCCAGCCGCTGTTTACAGAAGCACAGGCCAATGGCTCGGGTTATATACGTCTGCGCAAGTTGCCCGCCAGCGCCACCAGCCTGCCCACCTTCGACACAACAAAAACCCAGCTAGCCGTTCGGGGGTTGACTTCCAACGGAACACCACTTTACACACTATTTACCGATGCCAACCAGAATTTAGGCGTACCGGCTATCAAAGTGGCAGACATTCGAACAGCCGGTTATGGCTCGTCGATGGGAAATCCTTATTTTGAGCGACTCGTCACGAATAAAGCAGCTACTTACTTACAGTACGTTAGCAGCAATTTGAACGGAGCTACCTTTTTCTCCTGCTGGCTAGGCAACAACGATGCTCTTTTATACGCCGTTTCGGGGGGGATGGGTGCCGAGAATACCAGCAACGGCCTGACCTCAACAGCGCTATTTACGACCAATTTTACGGCGGCTATGGATACCTTAACAAAAGGAAGCCGGAAGGGTGTTGTAGTCAGCATTCCTAACATCGTCCAAGCTCCTTACTTTACTACTGTTACAGCGCAGGTCAACGCGCTCGTCGCATCACAAGGGCGCACTGGTCTGGCTATTCAGACAAAAAATGGCGTTCGTCTGTCTACGGCGGGCGATTATTTTCTGCTCTCGGTAGCACCTTTCTTCAATACGTTTCTTGCGCAGGGCGTTGGTCTGAGTGCTGCTAATCCAGTTCCGGATCGGTTCGTGCTCGATGCCAGCGAAGTGCAGACACTGAATACCCGTATTGGCGAGTTCAACGCGATTATGAAAAGCCAGGCCGACGCTAAAGGGGCCGCTTTTGTGGACATCAATAGTATCTTCCAGCAGATCACCCAGTCAGGAGGCTACGTCCAGAACGGTATTACCTACACAGCAGCTTACATTCAGGGGGGAGCGTTCAGTCTGGACGGTATTCACCTGACTCCGGCGGGTTACGCTCTAATTGCCAACGAGATCATCAAAGGCATTAATTCAAAATACAGTTCAACTGTTCCACAGGTCAATCCAGCCAACTACCGTCGCGTCCTGCTGCAATAACGCTACACTCATGAATAAACGTCAGCTTTCTATAACCGCGCTTTTTCTTATCAGTTCGTCGATCGCAATGGCGCAATCCTCTGTCCGTCCCATTGAACTTGGAATCAAAGGCGGAGGAACGTTTACCCATGGTTTTACCACCATCCCGGTCCAGCGCGTTGGCAGCGTGGAAGTACCCCAGCTGGATAACAAGAGCAATGGCATCGGGTATGGCTATTCAGGTGGTCTCTGGGCGCGGAAAAATTTCAATACGTTTTTCGTTCAGGCCGAGGTGACCTACAATCGCTTCTTGCTAAGGCAGAAGACTAACGTTACGCTGGACGTAAACGCCAACCCGGCGCTGTCCAATGCCCTGCCCGTTACCGTACTGCCCGGACTGGTCAACGCTACCCTAAACGTTACGTCGGAGTCATCGCTGGAAGCCATCGATGTGCCTATTCTGATCGGAAAACGATGGATGGATGGTAAACTGCGGGGTTATGTAGGGCCAAACTTCATCTTCGTGCAGAAAGCGCAGGCGAAACGCGTAAACACAGGCATGATTAACGCGAACGCTGCAGTGGGGTTTCCGGCTACCGACATTCCCGCTACAACCAGTACTACCAATCTGCTGAACCGTTACGAAGCGCAGAACCTGGAGGTTAAGGACTTTACGTATGCTTTGGAGCTGGGTGTGGGTTTCACACCCCTCAGCTTTCTGGATGTTGATGCCCGCTACGCCGTACCGGTTGGCGGGGTTTATAAAGACAAAAATATCAAGGGTTTTCTGGGTATCGCTACGGTATCACTCGGATTCCGGATATTCTAAAGTACGTTTACCAATCAACGAAACGGCCTGCTTTCTGATCAGAAAGCAGGCCGTTTCGTTGGGCTTATTGCCTACTAATTTTCGTCATCCGGAGTGGCGAATTTTTCCCCGATAGTTTTCAATTGCAGCAGAACGGGTAAAATCTGGTGTCCCTTTTCGGTTAAACTATATTCAACCCGTGGAGGAACTTCGCTGTATGATTTCTTGGTGAGTACGCCCAATACAATGAGCGCTTTTAACTCCTGAATCAGAATTTTTTCGCTGATATCAGGGATCAATCTTCGTAATTCACCATAACGCCGTGTTTGTGAACCCAATTGAAAAATGATATACAATCTCCATTTGCCGCAAATAATATCAAGGGTCTTTTTTAATGCCAACTGATCGGTGTTACTTAACATCTGCCAGTAAATTATTTATTTTGTTTAAGTGCGATTACTAACCTTTTGGTATGTAACCCCTTGATTAAAAGGTCTTTGTACCAATTTTGGCAAAAATATAAATTTGTTTGGTATTCCTGACAACCAACGCTAGTACCAGCATCTAAAACCAGTACTCAACGCCCCTAACTACTTACCAATCAGTAGATAAGCGAACGCAACTTTATTCACCTTATTTTCGTAAAAATTGCCTGCTTATAAGCAGATCGACTTAGAATAATTCAAAACACGAATTATAATTTATAATCTCCCGCAACGTGAATCTTCTTTAAAGACCGTTACCTCACGGTTCAGCTACCCAGGACGCTCACTAATTTTGTATTTTTACCGACTGGCTAATCAAATTTGATAGGCTGACGGCTTATTTTTTTTGCTATTTGAAAACGTTACTTGTTATTGCCGGCCCCACAGCGGTCGGCAAAACGGATTTATGCGTCAGGCTGGCCACGCGGCTGGATACGGCCGTTGTATCAGCCGATTCACGTCAGCTTTACCGGGAACTAACCATCGGTACGGCGAAGCCATCCCCCGCCGAAATGAATGGAGTTCCTCACTATTTTATTGATTCGCACAGCATCACCGATCCGGTAAATGCAGGTCGGTATGAGCGGGAATGTCTGACACTTCTGGAGCAGTTGTTCCAGGAAAAGGACGTAGTGATTTTATCCGGTGGAACCGGCTTGTATATCCAGGCAGTCTGTTTCGGCCTGGACGATATGCCCGTAGTTGACCCCACGCTACGGGAGCAACTAGTTCAGCGGCTGCAAACCGAGGGATTGCAAAAGTTGCAGCAGGAGTTACGTCAGCTCGATCCGGTATATGCGCAAACCGCTGATTTACTAAACCCCATCCGGGTCACGCGGGCGCTGGAAGTTTGTCTGTCAACCGGGCAGCCCTATTCGTCGTTTCGGCGGCAGCAGCCAGTCGAACGTTCCTTCCAGGCTCAACTGATTGCGCTGGAACTCCCCCGCGATGAATTATATGCCCGGATTGATGCCCGCATGGATCGGATGTTGGCCAACGGATTGATCGAAGAAGCACGTTCGCTAAACGTGTACCGGGATCTGTCGGCGCTCAAGACGGTTGGTTATCAGGAGATTTTCCCGTACCTGGATGGTGACTATGACTATGCGGAAATGGTCCGGCTGCTGAAACGCAACTCGCGCCGGTACGCGAAACGGCAACTCACCTGGTTCCGGAATCAGGCAGCTTTCCGGTGGTACAGCCCGCAGCAGGACGATACTATTTTAGCCGACAGCGGTCTGACATCTTAATGCCAGACCGCTGTCGGGGTGCCAATTTATTCCTGAGCGCGGTAGGCCAGCATGCCGCCCGTTACGTTACGAACGTTGTTGAAACCGTTCTCTTCGAGGTACTGCTGCGCCCGGGCGCTACGTGCCCCCGACCGGCAATGCACGATCACTTCTTCATCCTGCAAGCCATCCAGCTCGTCGATCCGGTGCGGCAGGTCACCCAGCGGAATCAGCGTAGCGCCGATGTTGTCGGCTTCGTACTCGTTCGGTTCGCGTACGTCGATCAGATTCAGTTTTTCGCCTTTGTCGAGCCGTTCTTTCAACTCTTGTACTGTAATGTCCATGGCCTGGGTTATTTAATTCGGTTTAATCAGCGTCAATGCTGAATGATTAGTTTTTGCGTTACAACGCGCCGGTCGTCCGTCAGCCGAAGCAGATACAAACCGTCGGGCAAGTAACTCAGGTCTAACATCTGCTGACCGCGACTTGGTTCGAGCGCCCGCAGGATCTGCCCGCTTGGCCTGATAATTTCGAGCCGTTTCAGGTTTTCGTTATCCCAGTGGACCAGTCCTGTAGTTGGGTTTGGGTACACACGTAACGGAGCCAGCGTTTCCACTTCAGGAAGCGCCGTTACGACCGTGTCTGGCCGACCACCCATGACAGGCCGCAGCATGAACGCGCCCTGAAAATTCAGCGCGGTGACGTTGCTGTTCTGCTGGTTTTGCTCCCAGGTATTGCCGCCGTTGTAGAATATCTGATTGCCGAACGGACTATTTTTATCGAAGCCCAGTCGCAACAGGGTTGTGTCGCTTACGCTGACCTGCTGATAACCAATGTAGAACGTATCCTGCACCGATACGTTCCGGGTAAATTTGAAATCGGTAAAAGCGTTCCGGTATGGTGGGTACGTAATGGCAAACGACTGCTGGTAAACGACGGAGTTAGGCCGCCCGTTGCGGCTGTTGTACACGCTCAGCACGAACGTCTGACCGGTTTGATTGGTACGGAACGGCACCAGACACGCCCGAACACCGGAAACAACGTCGGCCTTGTTCGTGACGAACCGAACAGCCCAGCGTTCGCCCGGCCCCAGCTGGAGGCCATACTCCCAGGTGCCATCGTCATACGCGTAATAGTCGCTCAAATTAGCTAATCCCGACAACGTATCGTTCCGACGCAGATTGACGCCCGGAATCGACGGGTTCTGGTCATCGGTCGTAAGCAGGTCAAATTTGTACCGTAACCGAGCCTGTGGTAGTGCGCCCAGGCCTGTAGCGGGTACCGCTTGCTGGCTTTTCCGCTGCGAGCTAAGTGCCCCGATCAGGACCGAGTTCGTCTGCGAGACGTCCTGTACTGTTGCGCCCGACACTTCATCCCGAATGGTGAACCGGTACGTAGTGAAATTGAAATTATTGAATAGGTTGTTGATGTCGGTCGTCACCGAGTCCGCCGTTTCAGCCGCCGGGTTGACCAGATACTGGGTCAACGGCATGGCCGTGTACCGCTTTAGCAGCGGGCTTAGCGGTTGACGAACAGCTACGTCGCGCACAAAGCGATCGTTCAGCGTACGGCCCCGGTTCAGGTATACATAGTCCACGTTCCAGGTATCGAATGGTCCCGACGAGCGACCGTAGGCCCGGAATCGGAAGGCAAACTGCCCATGAAAATAAGCCGCTGCCCGGACCGGGATGAATACCTGCGTAAAATTATTGGTGGGGCGACCACCCTCCTGGCGCCAGACTGTTTGCCAGTTTCCAGCCTGGTTGCGAAACTGTACCGTCAGCGAGTCACCCAGGTCCGGCGACTCCCCCAGTCCGCGCATCTGCCAGTAGAAACTCAGGTAGACCGAGTCAGCCGCCGTCAGGCTCGCCATGTTGATAGCCTGCGAGGCCAGGGTGTCGGTGTAGCCCTGCGCAAACTGATTGTTAAACACATACGGGAGTCCATTGCCGCGTAACCCGTCGAACGACGCTACGCCCACCGTTGGGTGGTTAACAGCCATGGTATTGTTGATGTAAACGCCACTCCCAGCCTGCCACAGGCGGACATCAGGCCTGTCGATACCTGGCTGCCCGGCTGCCGTCGAAAAATCGTCGAAAAACGGTAAGGTCAGCGGAGTCTGGGCCAATCCAGCGGGGACTATTCCAAGTATGAACAGTAAACCGCCGACCAGCCGGGTAACGGACCGAAGAAATTGATTACGTAACGTGATGCCCATGTACTATTGGTGCCGGAAGCGGTGGTTTAGTTCGGCTCTACCGGCCCCACAACCCACAAATCCATTGTTTCTCCCACTCGGATCCGTTCGCCGGCACGGGCTTCGGGTCGTTGCCGAACCACCGTACCAACTTCCTTTTCGGGATCATCAACAGGAATAATCGTGCCAACTTTCAGGCTCGATCCCTGAATCGTCAACTTCGCTTCATCCAGTGGCTTACCTACAACGTCAGGAACCGCAAACATTGTATTTCCCAGGCCATCGCCCACTTCCAGATCGATCTTTGCTCCTTTTGGCACTGGTGTTCCCGGAATAATTTCCTTACCGTTATACAGTTGCCGCAGTACAGAGTTTTTGGCTACGTCCGGTACGTAAATCCGCTCGCCAATCTCCAGCCCCAGCGAGCGCAGATTCAGTTCGGCACTCCGGTCGGTCAGGTCGGTCAGTTTCGGCATCGACACCATGGGGGCTACCCGCTTGGTGATCGTGATGTAGATCTTACGCCCTTCCTTCACTTTCATGTTGGCGCGGGGATACTGCTGCACAATCGTCAGCGGCAGGGCACCGGCCACAAAGGTGCAGTCGCTGACCTCGTAGCGCAGGTCGCGATCGTTCAGGATATTCTGCATCTCGTCCAGACTCAGTTTGGTCACGTCCGGTACCGTAATGGTCTGACCATGGTTGGTTGTGAACGGCAGATACACAAAGAAAAACGCCAGGAATAAAGCAGCCAGCAACGCCAGGATAAGGCCCAGGTGAATCAGCAGGTCAGCAAAGGATCGGGTGCTGATTTTAGCCATTCGAATCGAAAATTGAAAACAGGTTTTGTCTGGTGGATATAATTGCCTGCTGTGCAGACTCAGCCCGGTCGACTAGATCGCCAAACGGGATCTACCTGACCGGTTGTGGTCAAAATTAGCAGAATCGGGAGCGCTTACCGATATCCGGCCAGCATTTTTTTGATATACTTCCCAACGACATCGAATTCCAGATTAACCATATCGCCTACCTGCAACTGGCTAAAACTGGTGTGCTCGTACGTGTACGGAATAATGGTTACCCGAAAACTGTCGTCGCGCGAGTTGAAAACGGTCAGACTAACACCATTGATACAAATGGACCCTTTTTCGACCGTAATATTTCGATCCTTCTCGTCGACACCTTCTGGAACCGGCTCGTATCGGAAGTCAAACAGCCAGCTTCCATTTAGGTCTTCAATGTTGGTACAGATGCCGGTCTGGTCCACGTGGCCCTGCACAATATGGCCATCGAACCGACCCGTTGCGGGCATACACCGTTCCAGGTTAACCCGATCACCAGTGCGTAACAAACCAAGATTCGTTTTCTTCAGCGTCTCGTCAACGGCCGTCACGGTGTACCCTTTGTCGTCGAGACTGGTGACGGTCAGGCAGACACCGTTGTGACTGACACTCTGATCTATTTTCAGTTCGGGCGCCATCGTCGATTCAATCCGGAACGTCAGGTTCGTTCCCTCCTGCTCAATGCCGGCTACAATACCCGTCGTTTCTACAATACCAGTAAACATAATTTTCAGTAAATTAAAACAGCGCTTCCCTGAGCCACTCACTCTTTCTCGCTAACCTAAACAGGGCAGAACACAATGAACAGCGAACTGCCGAACGGCAGTCGGGGAAGCAGCTTCTGCTCCGTATGAACAACCCGGTAAAGGGTCTCGTTCAGCCAGGGGCTGGGCAAATATACATCCGATTTGGGCGATTCGGGTGATTGCCAGCCTAGCCGCAGCTCCAGATTCTGCCACTGGCGCATCAGTAGGATAACCGGCGACAGTAGAAAGCTCCAGTACGTACTCCGTTCGATACGCAGCCCAGTTCCAGGAAGCAAACGCTCAAAATCAGCCCGTGTAAACCGCCGGGCGATACCAACGGCCAGATCGTGCTGGCCCTTGAATACCTCGAAAGCGTTGTTATTGCTGATCAGAATGCCCGCTGGTAATAAACGGGTTGCCAGTTTTCGCATCAGTGCTGGCAGTCGGTCGCCCAGGAAATAGCAGAATACGTCATTACAAACAACAGCGTCGTACTTCTCGCCAGTCTCGGCTAGCTCGTTCAGATCAACCAGCGAAACCGTTAACCCTCGTTCGCGGCAGGCTGCAACGGCATCCGTCGATCCATCGATCCCCCGCAGGTTTGTGTACCCCCGATCGCGCAGGAAGGCCATTAGGCCACCCGTTCCGCAGCCAACGTCCAGAATAGACATATCGCGCCGGTCGCCGAAATGAGCCTGCAGGGCCTCCGCAACCCGCTCGTGCAGACTGCGGTACCACCAGAGTTTACCCTCCAGCTGGTACATTTTTTCGTATTCTTCCGACCGACCGATCATAGGCAGCGGGGTAAGTGGCTTAACAGAGGCAGTAAAAACAACAGAGACGATTGCGACACCGCCCGGCTTACAGTTTCCGGCCAGTTCCGCTTTTCGACGTAGGGCGGCAACCCACTATAGGCCATGAACAGCTTGCCCACGTATTCGCCCAGCACCCCCAGGCAGAGCAGCAGCAGCCCCGTGGCAAAGGCAATTGCCCACAAGAGTATGATCCAGTTTGGTACGTCAATCAGCTCACATATACTGCCAGCCAACAGACCAAGACCAGCCAGCAAGCTGGTTAGAAACAGCCCCGCTCCCACCACCGTAAAAATTCGGACAGGCCAGAGCGAGTAACCAATGAATACGTTCAGGAAGAGGGCGATAAGCTTACGCGCCGTGTAGTTCGAGCGGCCTTCCTGGCGGGTATTGTGCGGCACGACAACACTGCCAACGTGCCGGGTTACCCGAAAAATAAGCCCGTCAATGTACGGATACGGTCCCCGGTAGCGGATGATTTCACTCACTATCTCCCGCCGAATCAGTTTGAAGCTGGATAGGTACAGCTCTCTAGGCTTGCCCAGCGAATACGTCGTGAGCCAGTTAACGAGCCCACTCCCCAGGTTTCGAAACCAATGGTGCTGCTTCTCCTCATATCGGCTATAAACAACGTCGTAACCACCCATATCGGCCGTTTCAACCAGGGTTAGAATAGACTCGGGTGGATTCTGGAAATCATCGTCAATGATCACAACATGCTGACCACTTGCGTGATTCAGCCCACAGAGTACCGCGTTAAACTCCCCGAAATTCCGGCGCAGGGAGATAAACTGTACGCTCTTGTAGGCTGCAGCCAGTTGCCGACACACCGACTCCGAGCGGTCGGGGCTTCCGTCATTCACCAGAATAACCTCGAAGGCGCGTCCGGCCAGACACGTGTGCAGCCGCTCAACCAGTGGACTGATTGTATGTTCACTGTTGTAAACGGGAATAACGATGCTTAAGTCCATGCGTTAATTCGACTGATGATGTAATCCGCATCAGCGTCCGTCAGGGTTGGATTCAGCGGCAAACTAACAACTTCGCGGTGAAGTTGCTCCGTAATGGGCAGTGAGAGTTGCGAAAACGATGGGTAAGCCTGCTGCCGATGCGGTGGTGTCGGGTAATGAACGTCGGTACTGATCCCCTGTTCGTACAGATACGCCCGAAATGCATCGCGCCGGGAGCAACGAACGACAAATAAATGCCAGACGTCCTGAATGAGCTGATCGGCGGGGGGCAAAACCAGATCAGGATGCATAATATCCGTCAGGTAACGCTGGGCGAGTTCCCGGCGTCGCCTGTTGTCGGTGTCGAGAAAAGACAGCTTGGCCGACAGGACAGCAGCCTGCATCTCATCCAGACGGCTGTTGTGCCCAATGTAATCATTCACGTATTTCTGGGCGGAGCCGTAATTACGTAGTGCCCGCAACCGCCCGGCCAGTTCGTCGTCGTCGGTTGTAATAGCGCCCGCGTCGCCCAGAGCACCCAGATTTTTGCTGGGATAGAAGCTCCAGCCAGCCGCATGACCAAGAGCTCCCGCCCGTTTCGACTGGTAACAAGCACCGTGCGCCTGGGCCGCATCTTCCAGTACGCGCAGCGAATATCGATGGGCCAGCTCATTGATGGGATTCATGTCGCAGCACCGCCCGTACAGATGCACGGGCAGTATCGCTTTCGTGCGGGACGTAATGGCGGCTTCAATTCGGGTGGGATCGAGTAAGTATGTTTCAGGATCAGGTTCGACAAAAACGGGCGTTAGTCCAGCCAGCGTTACGCTCAGAACGGAGGCAATATAGGCGTTTCCCGGTACGATGATTTCGCTGCCTGCCGGAAAGTCCCAGGCTTTCAGGACGAGGGTCAGCGCGTCGAGCCCATTACCGACACCAATGCAGTGCCGCGTGCCGCAATACTGGGCAAACTGTGTTTCAAAGGCATCAACTTCCCGTCCCAGAATGTACCAGCCAGATGATATAACGCGTTGCGTAGCCAGAGCAATCAACTCCTCATACGGTTCATTGAGCCGTTTCAGGTCCAGAAATGGAATCATTCGGAGGCCACCATCACCTGATTCGGGTATGGTTCGTAAATGTAATCGTCTTTGTCGTAGAGTTGATTTGATACCACCAGCAGAATGGCATCTTCCGAAAACTGATCCATGGTATGCCAGTCTTCTGGTTTCAGCACAAGGCACTGGCGGGGGTTTGTCAAATGAAAGTACTCTTCTCCCTTCCCGTTATTATTGTACACCCGGCAGCTTCCATTCAGGCAAATCAACGCGTTCCAGGCCAGGTGATGCCGATGACCGGCCCGCGAACCTTCGCCAGCATTATAGATGTAGAACACCCGCTGGATTTGACCGGGTATAATATTTTCGAAAACGGTCAGGTCACCGGTTTCGGATGAAAATGTTTTTAAGTTGTACAATTCAGCCATTCCGTAACGTCAATCGTTTGTTGTGTTACCTAAGTAAATCTTCCGATAAACTAGATAGTCAGAATCTTTAATCTGCTTTTAATCAAGGTACCAAGATACAATCTTGAATGATTGTATCTACATTCTATTTAAGAAATCTACTCATTAATTGTTTGTGAATCCCGGCTTTTTTTCGGAATCTATTCGTTTCATGCAGATTTGCCCCATTTTTGCCCAATGTTTACGAACAAGACACTTCTGACAGGGCTGGTCGTGCTGGTGGTAGCGGCTGTTGCCTATTTTTTCCTCAGCGACGACGCTTCCGACGGCTTTGGTACGGTTGATCCGAACGCTTACCGGCAGCAGGTGGCCGCATCAAGGGAGAAAAAAAATGATTTCTTTCGTACCAGTGCCGAATCGCCCTTTACAGATAAGACCTCTTTTTCGGGCCTGCGTTACTTTTCACCCGACCCAGCCTATCGGGTTGTGGCCCGTCTGGAACCCTTTGCCGATAAAACCCAGAAGCTGGTGGTTACCCTAACCGACGGCAGCGAAGAGGTATATGATAAATACGCCCACGCCGTTTTCAGTCTCAATGGCGAGGCTTGCCGGCTGTTGATTGTTAAACTCAAGGACACGTATTCCATCCTGTTCCGCGATGCTACGTCGGGCAAAACAACCTATGGTGGTGGGCGCTATCTGGAACTAGATCCCAAACTGATGCAGGAAAACCGCGCCGTATTGGATTTCAATGCAGCTTATAATCCGTATTGTGCCTATAACCCCGGATTTGCCTGTCCGCTCCCCCCGAAGGAGAACAATCTCCCTATTGCCATTGAAGCCGGTGAACAATACGTAGCGCACGAATAATAGCGATACGTTTATTATTCGTACGTATAATAATTATATAAACTGCAAATTTTTGTATACTAATGGCATAACTCTTGCAAATGAGTTGAACAACGAACTGTACTTAACTGCCATTAATGAAGTTTATTTCCGGCCTGTGCCTGATTGGCTGGCTACTCGTTGCCTTCGTAAATACTGCCGCCTGGGCACAGGCAACCGAGATTTGTAACAACGGTATTGACGACGATGGCGACAACCTGGTCGACTGCCAGGACCCCGACTGTCCAGAGTGTAATCGGGTCATCAACTGCGTTCAGCCCAATATTTACTATCTCCCTTCTATTTACGGTAACCCGTCTGCTGGTAGCGCTATCTACGGATCGCAGGACCTGATTCTATCGACCAAATCGGCCAGCGCTATCGTATCCGTTCGAACACCCGATGGTTCTTACAGCCAGCAGGTAGTACTCTCCTCGGCAACGTCTACCAGTCTGGCGCTGCCGCTGACGGTCGTAATGTCGACCAACCCCAACACGAAAGAACGTAACAAAGGCCTGATTCTTCAGTCCGACGAACCCATCCAGGCAACGTACCGCTTGACTCCCTCCAGCAACCAGGACATTATTTCGATCAAGGGCCGGGCGGGCCTGGGCTATGCCTTTTATGCGGGTAGCCAGACCCGTTTGTCAACGACGCAAAACGCCGTCGACCAGCGGCACTTTGCCAGCATCATGGCAACGGAGGACAACACGATCGTTACAATCCGCAGTCCAAGTCCGCTGCAGGGCGTTACCAATCCGTCGTCATTTTCGGTATCGCTCAATGCGGGTGAAACTTACATGGTTACGTCGACGACTCTCTCCAGTTCCACCTCGAACAACGTAACGATTGCCGGTACACTCATTACGTCCAATAAGCCGATTACGGTCAACTCCGGCTCACACCACACGTACCAGCCGTACAGCGGCAACCGTGACGGGGGGTTCGATCAGTTGATTCCCGCCCGCCTGACGGGCCAGCAATACGTAGCCGTACACGGACAAAACACCGTCGCCAACTCCGACTATATCTTCGTTGTCGGTATTGAACAGGCCACCAGTCTGACCATTACCGGACCGGCCGCCGTTGGGGCAGCGCCAACCTCCCTGACTACGGTTACCATTGGGCCGGGGCAAGTCTTTACGTACAACCTGACGAACCTGGCCATCAACCGGGCGTTCCTGATCAACGCAACCAAAAAGGTATACGCCTTCCAGGTATCGTCGGTGTCGGCCAATGAATTCGGGATGAGTATTCTTCCTACGATTAATACGTGTACTGGCAGCTTGCGCAGTGATTTTTTTCGTAACGCAGGCAGTACCATTGAGCAGGCGCAGGTCATCATTCCAACCTCAGCCTTATCCAGTCTACAATTCAACAATCAGGCCTACACCGTTCGCGGGTCCGTTACCGACAATATCACGGTGGGCGGTACAGCTTATTCCATCGTAAACTTTGCGGGCACTACGCTGACACCCTTTAATCTCTCCAACAGTTTTACGGCCAGCCAGCGTTTTCACGTTGGTGTCATCAGCGGCAGTTCGGCCACCGGCAACTTTGGTTATTATTCAAGCTACGACGCTCCGGTCGACGTATTGAGTCCGACAACGAATCAGCCTACCAGCTTTTACCGGGCCGCGCTGGTCACGCCCGGTCAGCAGCGACAACTTTGTCTGGCGCTCAGCAGTTGCGGCTCGAACAATTTCGTGCGGGGGGTAGCCGGGGGGACGCTGACCGGCTCCATCAGTGTTGATCCGACGAATAACAAATGTATTCTGTACACCATGCGCAGCAACGCACCCAGCTGCAGCCGGGATACGATTCGGGTAGCCGTTACGAACGAGTTCGGCGCTGAAGGAACCGTTTGCCTGGAGTTTGTGAACAGCAACAATGACCTCGACGCCACCATCACGCCAGCCAGCCCGTTTGTCTGCCGGCCAACGGGAGCCACTTCGCTGACCGCTACGGCCACCAGTGCCGCCGGTAACTACACATACCGTTGGATTACTGCCGATCAGCAATTGCTCACGACGCGGGTTATTTCAACGACCAGCACAGGCCAGTTCAGGTTAACCGTAACCGACGGAGCGGGTTGTCAGGACACGACGTCGGTTGTTGTGGTTGGTGATACACCCGCTATTGCGTTCATCAGCGGCTCCGCCAGCGCCTGCGCGGGCACGACCCTCCCCTACAGCGTCAGCAGTACAACCGGAACGTATTCCTGGTCCATAACGGGCGGGGTTCTCGTGAGTGGCGGCACGGCAACCAGCACCAGCGCGGCTATCCGGTGGACAGGTTCGGGCAGCATTCGGGTCACGCTTACGAGCCCAAATGGCTGTACGGCTCAGACAAATCTGACGGTTACGGTATATTCAACTCCCAGCCTGTCAACAACGGCCGTATCACCTACCTGTCGGGGCGGCAGCGACGGGCAAATTTCGCTGGCAGCCACCGGCGGCACAACGCCCTACCAATATGCCTGGTCCAACGGGGCCACCACCCAGAACGTCAGCGGGCTGCGGGCGGGCAACTACTCGGTGACGGTCACGACCGCGAATGGGTGTTCAACCAGCAGTCCGGCTATTGCCCTAACCGACCCGCCCCCGGCCCTTTGTCCGCGCATCACCCTACAGAAAATTTAATTCCGGCGCATCTTCCACCGTTCCTTTCCTCCCTTCTCCTTACCTTTGCGGTATTTATTTGCTTTGCCGCTGTATGGAGATTTCCTATAAATGGTTACGAGAGTTCATTGATTTGCCCGAATCACCCGAAAAAACTGGTAAGCGGCTCACCGCAACGGGTCTGGAGGTTGAAGGGGTTGAAAAAGTAGATGTTATTGCGGGTGGACTGGATGGCGTTGTCTTAGGAGAGGTTCTCACCTGCGCCAAACACCCGGACGCCGATAAACTGAATCTGACGACGGTTGATGTTGGAGCCGATATGCCCCTGAACATCGTTTGTGGCGCTCCCAACGTAGCGGCTGGGCAACGCGTAGTTGTTGCCCTTGTCGGCGCTACGTTACATCCTTCCTCGGGCGAAGCATTCCAGATCAAGAAAGCCAAGATTCGCGGAGCAGCTTCCGAAGGGATGATCTGCGCCGAGGACGAAATTGGTCTGGGCGAATCCCACGCCGGTATTATGGTGCTGGACACAGATTTGCCGAACGGTACGCCAGCCGCCAAATATTTCAACCTGGAAGCCGATTACCAGATTGCCATTGGCCTGACCCCGAACCGGATCGATGCGGCTTCGCATTTTGGCGTGGCCCGTGATCTGAAGGCAGCCCTGAATCGTCCTCTGCGGATGCCGTCAGTTGATGCCTTTTCGGTTGACAACCAGGACCTGACATTCGACGTCCGCGTTGAGGCACAGGAAGCCTGCCCCCGTTACGCGGGCCTGACCATCAGCGGCCTTACGGTTGGTGAATCACCGGACTGGCTGAAGCAACGACTGCTGGCGATTGGTGTGAACCCGATCAACAACATCGTGGACGTAACGAATTTTGTTTGCCACGATCTGGGACAGCCGCTGCATGCCTTTGATGCCGATAAAGTAGTTGGCAATCAGGTCATCGTGAAAACTCTGCCCGAAGGCACGCCCTTTGTTACGCTCGATGGCGTGGAACGAAAGCTGACAGCTACGGACCTGATGATTTGCAACGGCGCGGAAGCACCGGCCGAATCGGCCATGTGTATTGCCGGTGTCTTTGGCGGGAAATCGTCGGGGGTTGGCGATGCGACAACCCGCATTTTCCTGGAGTCGGCGTACTTCTCACCTAGCTCTATCCGGAAAACGGCGCAGCACCACGGCCTCAAAACCGATGCATCGTTCCGCTTCGAACGGGGCACCGATCCGAACATGCCGATCTACGCGCTCAAACGGGCGGCCCTGCTGATTCAGGAAGTAGCGGGCAACAGCTCGGCGACGATTACGTCGGAGATTACTGACCTGTACCCCACTCCGATTGAGCCGTTTCGGGTACCGATGCGCTACAAAAATATCGACCGCCTGATTGGCGTGCAGATCGACCGGGCCGAAATCACCCGGATTCTGAACGCACTTGATATCGAGGTGGACGCTAACGCAGCCGACGAAGGCATCGATTTCATCGCCGTGGTTCCTCCCTACCGGGTAGACGTAACGCGCGAAGCCGACGTGATTGAAGAGATTCTGCGTATCTACGGGCTGGACAACGTGCCGCTGTCGACAACGCTCGCGGCCGATTCACTGTCGCAGTTCCCGAAAATTGATCCTAATCAGTGGCAGAGCCGGGTTGGGCAGTTACTGGCGGCCAATGGCTTCTACGAAATTCTGACCAATTCGCTCACGCGCCCGGCCTATAACGACGCGATTCGGGCGGCCCTGCCAAACGCCGACGTTACGTTGCTGAACCCACTCAGTGAAGAGTTGTCGGTCATGCGGCAGACGCTGCTGTTCTCGGCGCTGGAAACCTTGCTACACAACATCAACCGGCGGCAGAAAGACCTTAAAACGTTCGAGTTTGGGAAGGTATATTCAAAAGTTACCGGCGAGAACGGGACGAAATACGTCGAGAAACAGCGGCTTAGTTTAGCGCTGACGGGCAACGAGGAAGCCGAAAGCTGGCGCCAGAAAGACCAGCCGGTTGCCTACCACGACCTGGCCACCGCCGTGCAGCGCGTCCTGAACCTGTTCCGGGTTAAACAGTACGATACGCAGCCCGCCGATTCAGCCCTGTTTCAATACGGTCTGACATACATCGTTAACAAAAAACCAATCGTTAGCCTGGGATTGGTTAACCCTAAGCTGACAAAACTGGTTGACTTAAAACAGCCGGTCTTCTATGCGGATTTCGACTGGCAGGCGTTATTAAGTCTGACAAGCGCCAAACCCCGCTATCAGGAGGTGCCACGTTTCCCCGAAGTTCGTCGGGATCTGTCGCTCGTTATCGATAAGGGCGTTACGTTTGATCGCATTAGCCGACTGGCTCACCAGGCCGAACGGAAACTCCTGCGATCGGTTAACGTGTTTGATGTTTACGAAGGACAAAACCTGGGGGCCGATAAGAAATCCTATTCGGTTAGCTTTATGTTACAGGACCCAACTCAGACGCTGACCGACGCAGCTATCCAGAAGACGATGCAGCGGTTACAGGACGCGTTTGAACGGGAACTGGGCGCCCTGATCCGGAAGTAAGTAGTCCTGTTCACCAAACTATTTTTTCATCCTCAACCCCATTGACCAGTGGCAAGTGAGCATCAGATTTTTGCGTTGATCGAAGCACTCGAACGAAAAGTCGAGTTGCTGAAAACAGACTATGATGCCGCTCAGCAACAGATCAAGAAGCTAAAAGACGAAAAAGTAGCACTGGAAAAGCACAACCAGAACCTGGAAAAGTATAACCAGGCGCAGGAGGCTACCATCAAACGGTTGCAGAAAAAGCAACCGGTATCAGAAAAAAATGCATCAAAATCGAAAGATTTTGGTAAACTTGTGAAAGACAATCTGTCCGGGACAGATACAAATGCGGAATTAAAACGACAACTCGATGAGTATATCCGGGAACTGGAACGGTGTATTGCTCACATGAGTAGTTTGTCATAATATGTAATCTAACGCTGAGGTACAGAACCTCACGGGATCAAATCGTCACGATGGAAGAATTACCAATCCACGTAAAAATTGCTGACCGACCCTATAAGCTCTACGTCGAACCAGAGTCGGAATCCATCGTGCGCGAAGCGGCCAGGTTGATTCAGGAAGAGTACCATAAACTCCAGAAAGCAAAAATCGGCGATGCGCAGGAAGCATTGGCCCAGATTGCTTTCTCCTGTCTGATCACCAAACTACGGGGCGATCGACAGATACAGGGCTTTAGACAGGAAGTATTTGACAAACTCGCTCAAGTAGACAAAACGCTTAGCCCCGGTTCGGTATAGCCGGGGCTGAGCATGCAGTAAACCAGTCATACTCTGGGTTGGCGTGAGGAGCGTTTGTATCGCGGCAGGTTGATTTATTTGTTCAACCCTAACGATATAGTCCGATGGACATCCCTATTTGGTTAACGATTCTGGCGGCCCTGCTTGGGGGCGGCATTGGCATATTTATTGGTCGTCAGTCGATGGCTGGCGTTCGCGCCCGTCATGAGCAGGAAGCGCAGGAAAAAGCGGCTTCCATCCTGAAAAACGCTGAATTACAGGCTGAAACGATTAAGAAAGATCGGATGCTGGAAGCCAAGGAGAAATACCTGAAGCTGAAAGCTGAATTTGAAGAGACAACGAATCAGAAACGGAATATTCTCCAGCAGAACGAGAATAAACTCAAGCAGCGCGAGCAGCAACTGAACCAGCAGGCCGATCAGCAGAAAAGCCGCGAACACGAACTCAACCAGCAGCGTAACGAATTGGGTCAGCAGAAAAACGGGCTGGCACAACAGGTTGACGCACTCAACAAACGCCGGGAAGAGGTAGATCGCCGGCAGCAGGAAGCCGACCGGATGCTGGCCGAGCAGGTGTCGCAACTCGAGAAAATCGCGGGTCTCTCAGCCGATCAGGCCCGTGAGCAACTGGTTGATACGTTGAAAGCCGAAGCCGAAACCCGTGCCTCGTCCTACATCAAAAACATCGTTGAGGAAGCGAAACTGACGGCGACCAAAGAAGCCAAGAAGGTCGTTATCGAAACCATTCAGCGCACCGCGGCCGAGCACGCTATTGAAAACTGCGTATCGGTGTTCAACATTGAATCCGACGACGTAAAAGGCAAAGTCATTGGCCGGGAAGGCCGGAACATCCGGGCGCTGGAAGCCGCGACGGGTGTCGAAATTATCGTCGACGATACGCCCGAAGCGATCATTATCTCTGGTTTTGATCCCGTTCGGCGGGAGATCGCCCGGCTGTCGCTGCACCGGCTCGTACAGGACGGACGGATTCATCCTGCCCGCATCGAAGAGATCGTGGCTAAAACCCGCAAGAATATTGAGGACGAAATCGTCGAAATCGGTGAACGTACCGTTATCGACCTGGGCATTCACGGTCTACACCCCGAACTGATCAAAATGGTTGGTCGGATGCGTTTCCGGTCCAGCTACGGCCAGAACCTGCTCCAGCACTCCCGCGAAGTGGCTAAGCTCTGCGCGACCATGGCGGCTGAACTGGGTCTGAACGCCAAGCTGGCGAAACGCGCTGGTCTGCTCCACGACATCGGTAAAGTATGGCCCGAAGAGGCTGAGTTACCCCACGCCATTCTGGGTATGGAGCTGGCGAAGAAATACAAGGAGAACCCCGAGGTGATCAACGCCATTGGCGCTCACCACGACGAAATTGAGATGACCAGCATGATTTCGCCCCTCGTGCAGGTGTGTGATGCCATCTCCGGCTCACGGCCGGGTGCCCGTCGGGAAATGATGGAGTCGTACATCAAGCGCCTGAAAGAACTGGAAGAGCTGGCTGGCAACTTCCCCGGCGTGACGAAATGCTACGCCATTCAGGCCGGTCGCGAACTGCGGATCATGGTCGACGCCGATCACGTATCCGACGAGCGGGCGGGCGTTCTCTCCTACGAAATCTCGCAGAAGATCGAAAAAGAAATGCAGTACCCCGGTCAGATCAAAGTAACAGTTATCCGTGAAATGCGAGCCGTGGCCTACGCGAAGTAACCAGCATGCATCAATAAAAAAGGGGCTTATATAGCCCCTTTTTTGGTTGGTAACAAAGCGCAACCGGCGAACGTTACGTTGTGTACCTGACATATTTTATGGATTTTCTGACCATTCTTCTTTTGTTACTTGTCGGCGGAGGAGCGGGCATTACGCTGGCTAACTTTCTGCGCAGTCGCACTCAGTCGGCCAGCACTCGTTATGAATCAACCCTTCTGCTGGAGCGTATCGAGAAAGTTTTTAAAGTTGTGATGGCCGAGGGTTACTTTTCGGAAATCTACAATTACCAGGACCAGCGCAAGATCATGTATTTGTTCAATGATCCGAAGAAGGCCATGATCATTGCCCGATCGAAAGTCCTGGTTGGCTTTGATTTTGCCAAGGTTCGTTTCAGCGTATCGGATACCGACAAGCGAACGCTGGTCATTGACTCATTTCCGGAACCGGAGGTGCTTTCGATCGACACCGACTATAAATTTTACGACATCCAGGCTGGCTTACTCAATCATTTCAGCGGGGCTGACTATACCCAGATTCTGGAGGAAGCCAAGCAGGTTATGAACGAGCGGGCTATGCAAAGCGACCTACCCAAGATTGCGAATAATCAGATTCAGTACATGATTTACCAGCTGGCTAATTCGATGAACTGGCAGCTTCAGCTTCCCGAAGCGGAACAAAAAAAACTGGAAGCGCTACAGAAACAAGCCGAAGCGGATAAACCCGCTCAGACATTGCCCCCCGCGGAGTGACTCCTGACTTGATTAGTCGTCCATTTTCTATAGTATTCCCGTAACTAGTTTCGCATGTCGGTACGTTTATTTATTTCCATTCTCTTTCTTCTCCCTCTGCTTGGCAGGGCACAGGAACTGCCAGCCGATGGCAGCTGGTTCTGTCAGCACGGAAAAGTTCGTTCCTTTGGTCAGGTAGGCAGTCTGGCCAACGCCCGGCTGGCCTATCCCGGCGATGCCAACATTGATATTCTCTACTACGGTCTTGATCTCAAACTGACCCACACACCGAACTACCTGCGCGGGGCGGCCACCGTTCTCCTGAAGAGCGTAACCCCTAGTCTGGCCTCGTTTACACTGGATCTCAACTCGACCACCGCTACGTCGGGCGAAGGGTTACGAGTCGATTCGGTAAAGGCAGGAACGCAGAAGCTCAGCTACCAGTTTGCCAGTAACAAATTGACCATCAAGCCGGCCACGGCGCTCGCCAACGGCCAGACGATCCGCGTAGTTGTCTACTATCAGGGAATCCCTATCAGCACCTCCGGCAGCTTTGTTTTTGGTAAGCACGAGAAAACGAGCGACCCAGCCATCTGGACGCTCAGTGAGCCATATGGTGCTCCCGACTGGTTTCCCTGTAAGGATACTCCCGCCGAGAAAGTTGACTCCTCCGACGTACGCATAACGGCCCCGGCTACGTTCGTGTCCGTGTCGAACGGTACGTTGGCCAGTATTACCGACAATCCGGATAACACGAAAACTTACTTCTGGCGCAACCGCCACACCATCGCGCATTACCTAATCTCGATTGCGTCGTCGAACTATACCCGTTACGATACGCCCTTTACGTCCGGCAACCGGGTTGTTCCCGTTACGCACTACGTTTATCCGGAAGTCCTGTCGTCGGTGAAGGCAAATCTGGATCTGACGCCGAAGATGATGCAGTTGTTCTCGACTCAGTTTGGCACGTATCCGTTTTCGGCGGAGAAATACGGACACGCCCAATTTGGTACGGGAAATGGTGGCATGGAACACCAGACTATTAGTTCGATGGAAGAAGCGGCATTCACCCCCACTGTCATTGCGCACGAACTGGCTCACCAGTGGTTTGGCGACAAGATCACCTGCCGCAACTGGGAAAATATCTGGCTCAACGAAGGTTTTGCTTCCTACGCTGAGGCCCTTTACGCCGAATCGACGGGTGGTCGTCAGGGCTACCAGGGGTACATGGACCGGTTTCTGACCCGGGCGAAGAGTGCTCAGGGAAGCATCTACGTACAGGATATCAGCTCAGTCGGCAATATTTTTAACAGCACTCGCACGTATGCCAAAGGGGCTGCGGTGCTCCATATGTTACGGGGAGTCCTGGGAGACAGCACGTTCATCAATACCTTACGTAGCTATTCAACATCGAAATACGCCTACCAGACAGCCATTACAGAAGATTTTCAAGGCATCGCCGAGCAGGTATCCGGCAAGAAACTGGGGTATTTCTTTCAGCAATGGATTTACGGAGCCGGGTATCCAACGTATCAGGTGAGTATCACGGGAAGCAACCAGGCCAACCAGGTCTCAGTTCGGCTGGTGCAACGGAATACGACGGCCAGCAGCCCGTCGTCGTTTACCATGCCGGTGCAGCTAACGATCAAGGCAACCGCGGGTGATACAACCGTAACGGTCGTCAACGACCGGGCCGACCAGAGGTTTACTCTCCCCAGCAAAGGAACGGCAACGGGCGTTGTTGTCGATCCTAACAACTGGATTCTGAAAGGAACCGAGGCCCCGGCGGTAGTTACGGCGATCGAGCCCGCAGCAACATCACTTACCATTTACCCCAATCCGTCCAGCGAATTGGTCTCTATCGATTTCACAACCCCGTCTGCCGGAGCACTTTCTCTGGCGCTAACCAACCTGCTGGGGCAGCGTGTCCGGAGTCTGACGGAAGCACAGTTAGGAGCGGGTGAACATTCGCGTAGTCTTAACCTGCGCGGGCTGTCAGCCGGACGGTACGTCCTATCCATCCAAACAACAGCAGGTCAGCAGAGTCGGGTAGTTTTAGTACCCTAGCGCCTTTGCTGACTATGAAGCAGTTTATTGTGTCGGCGCTGGTAATGGCCGCGCTGAGCCAGGGGGGCTATTCGGCCTATTGCCAATCAAATCAGGTCAAACCAATGCCGACGCCGGGCGCGTCGGCTCCCGGTGAACCGACCCCAGGCACCTCCATGCCGGGACCGAACAACCTGGGCATTATCCGGCATAATCACCTAGCCATTCACGTGAAGGACATTCCGGCCAGTACCGCTTTTTACCGGGACGTACTGGGGTTGAAACCGGTGCCGGTGCCCGACAATATGAAAGCGACCCGGGCCTGGTTTGATCTCGGCGACGGGCAGATGATTCACCTCCTCGACGGACGAACCGAGCAGATCGTACACGATCGAAACGGTAGTCATTACGCTCTCTTTGTCGAAAATATCGGCCAGTCAGAAGCATTTCTTAAAGCAAAACAAATCCCGTATCACCGGCAGGTACGGTTCGATGGTGTTGTGCAACTTTATTTCTCCGACCCCGACGGTTATCTCTTCGAACTCAACGAAGGCAAAAAATCAACGAATCAACACTGATTGATTCGCTACGTTCTACCGATAGATTAATTCTTATCCAGCCTGAACTTCCTTCAGAGAGATTTCAGGCTATTTGTTTATTAAACGGTAGCGAATTCTTTCGTATTTTTAATGGCTTCTTTATACGAATACCGTGGCCGTTGGAGTTGTAACAGTGTGTACCCACCGTACGGCACATCAGTTTTGCCGTAATCTTCCATGAATCAGCCCGCCTTTGAGCCGTACAGCAATACGACAGACGCGCCCCCGGGTGGCTATTTTGAAACGATTCCGGCCGACGAACTGTCGCTTATCTGGCGGCAAGTTATGGCCCATTCGCCCAATGGGCTGGTAGGCATGACGGCCGTTCGGGATGAGACGTTACCCAACC
The DNA here is from genome assembly GCF_013375035.1 of Spirosoma sp. KUDC1026. Lineage (NCBI taxonomy): Bacteria > Pseudomonadati > Bacteroidota > Cytophagia > Cytophagales > Cytophagaceae > Spirosoma > Spirosoma sp. KUDC1026. The sequence continues at coordinate 4,529,400 of NZ_CP056032.1, forward strand.
ATCCCATCATTAACTTTCGGTACCGCTTTCTGAATCAGATCGCCCTGCGTGATACGTTCTGGGGACAGCCGCTGCAGGAACAGGACGTTACTGGTAAACTCCTGACCGATTTTTTTCCTGACATACGCACGACCTCCCTCTGGCAAACGTACCTGACCGCCATGCGTACGGGTGTTGCCCAGCGAATTGAACAGCAGACCATCCTCAACGAGCACGATGCCTGGTTCGTGCAGTCGGCCGCTCCCTTTGGCCGGGATGGCTTACTGCTTTCCTACTCCGAAACCAGCGATCTGCACCACACCGCTCGTCGGCTGGCGCGGCAGACAGCCCTGCTCAACGGCGTACTCGATTCATCGCCCAATGCCATTGTCGTTTTTGAGGCCGTGCGCGACGAGCAGCAAATTATTACCGATTTTCAGATTTCGCTCACGAACAATCGCTTTGAGGAGCTCACCGAACAGGCCCAGGGATCATTGACAGGTATGACACTTTCCGAAATGTACCCGGTCACCGACCGTCGCATGGATCGCCTGCGGCAGATGATCGTGACGGGTGAACCTATCCGGAAAGAGGAATTTGTTCCGACGCTGGGCCGATGGCTCGATATTACACTGACGAAGCTCCACGACGGTTTCGTCGCTACGCTGCAGGACATTACCCCCGCCCGAGAGGTTAGTCAGCAACTTCGGGCAACCATTGAGGAACTGCACCAGTCGAACCAGAACCTGGAGCAGTTTGCCTACGTAGCCAGTCACGATCTGCAGGAGCCACTCCGTAAAATTGTTTCATTCGGCGATGTACTCACCGCTCAGTACACCCACGACATGAGCGAGTCTGCGGCCGATCTGGTCCGGCGGATGCAGAGTTCAGCCACCCGGATGCGCTCGCTTGTGCAGGATTTACTTACCTACGCCCGGCTGGCGGGAAAGGTAGAAACCTTTAGTCTGATCGATCTGAGTCACCTTCTGACCAGCGTGAGCGATGACCTCGGCATTGCCGATGAACCTTCGGTAACGTTTACAATCGACACGCTGCCGCCCGTCTGGGGTGACACCACCCTGCTGCGCCAGCTATTCCAGAATCTGCTGAGCAACGCCCTTAAATTTCAGCTGGCTGGCAACTCTGTTCAGATTCGGGTGCAGGGCCATCCCGCTGACGTGTACGAACTTCCCAAAATGCTGCTTCCGGACGATATTTCGCAGACGGGCCGCCGGTATGCTGTCATCGACGTCATTGACAACGGGATCGGTTTCGACGAGCGCTACCTAGACCGAATCTTCACTATTTTCCAGCGGTTGCACGGGCGCATGCACTACTCCGGCACGGGTATGGGTCTGGCTATCTGCCGCAAAGTCGTTGATATTCACCGTGGCTACATTACGGCCAGCAGTCAGGAGGGGGCGGGGGCTACGTTCCGAGTATTTTTACCGATGGTCTAGATCGCTATTTCCATAAAATATTATTTCTTCCGCTTAACATTTTATGGAACGTTCGGTTTGTAAATTAGCCTCTTTATACCGTCCGCGTAAAATAACGAACGGACTTTATCTAACTTCCCTAACTGGCATATATGAAAGGTATGAACTCGATGTCTGAAATGGTTGATACGAACGGCAATCAGACTCGACTGACTTCGTCAAGTGACCCCAAGCATCTGATCTGTTTTTCCCACCTGCGGTGGAATTTTGTGTATCAGCGTCCTCAGCATCTACTGAGCCGCGCTACGTCCGATTACCATGTCTGGTTTCTGGAGGAACCGATCTGGGACAATGACTATCGATTGAACGAGTGCCAACAAACTGATAAACTAACGGTTCTGGTACCGCACATTCCGCACGGCACACCCCAGGAGGAAGCTACCCGGATGCAGCGGCAATTGCTCGATAACTTTCTGGCCGAAAAGAACATCAAGAGTTTTGTTGGCTGGTACTATACGCCAATGGCCCTGCTGTTCAGCGATCACCTGACGCCACGCATGACGATCTACGACTGCATGGATGAGTTGTCGGCATTTCTGGGTGCCCCCCCTCAACTGCTGACGCAAGAGCAGCGACTGATCGACCGGGCCGACCTGGTCTTTACGGGCGGCTACAGCCTGTACGAAGCGAAACAACATCGGCACCCGCACGTGTTCGCGTTCCCCAGCAGCATCGACTTTAATCATTTCGCCGTTGCCCGCCAGGAACAGGCCGACCCGGTCGACCAGCAGACGAAGCCTAAGCCACGGCTTGGCTTCAGTGGGGTAATCGATGAACGGTTCGACTATAAACTGGTCAGCGAACTGGCAACTCAGCACCCTGAGTGGCAGTTTATTCTGGTTGGTCCTATCGTAAAGATCAACCGGGAACTGCTGCCAAAAGGTCCGAATGTGCACTACCTGGGCATGAAGCACTACAACGATCTGCCTGCTTATTTCAGTAACTGGGACGTAGCGATTCTGCCGTTTGCGTTGAACGAGTCGACCCGCTTCATCAGTCCGACCAAAACGCCGGAATACCTGGCGGCTGGCCTGCCAGTAATTTCTACACCGATTAAGGACGTAGTACGTACTTACGGCACCGAAGGATACGTTCAGATTGCTGACTCAGCCGACTCGTTTGCCGCGGCCGTCAAGCTCGCCCTTAGCGGCAAGCACCCGGAAAACTGGGAAGCAATTGATACCTTCCTGAAAGAAAACTCCTGGAATCATACCTGGCACGAAATGCACCGGCTGATCCTGGCTCATCTTAACGTAGCCGTGGATCAGTAAACGCTGGAACTGATGGAGAAGGGATAATCGTGGGTCGGTTATCCCTTTTTTATTCCCCCTTCGGCACGACCATCACGACACTCTCTTTCTCGATAAGAACCTGCCCCTCGGCCAGCCCTTTGGGCTTCCGGACAAACTTCTTGGGAGTTACGGTCACCGGACAGAGACTATCAGTTCGGCGTTTGGAATACCAGGCCGCCAGTTCAGCCGCCCGTTCAATGACATTTTTCGGAAACGTTTTACCAGCCTGGTACTTGATCAGCACGTGCGAGCCCGTTACATCGCGGGCGTGAAGCCACAGGTCTTCTTTGTAGGAAAACTTCTGGGTCAGCAGATCGTTATTGCGCGCGTTTCGTCCGATCAGAATCCGGAATCCCGACAGGGTAACCTCCTTAAACAGCGGCCCCTTGCTATCATCTCCCAGCGAGAGCCCACTGGCCGTAAGCAGTCCATGCTGCTTGACATACCGTCTGAATTCCTTCAGTGTCTGGAGTTCCGGAACGGCCAGTAGATGCTGATCGATGCGGGCAATTTCCTGCTCGCGCGCGGCAACCTGACTGGTGAGATGTTCCTCTTCTAACTTCTCGTTTTTGGCTTTTCGGTAGAAGTTTTCCGCGTTTCGCTGGGGGCTCAGGTCGGGTTTTAGTTTGAGCGTAATGGGCTGATCCCGATAAAAATCCAATAAGGTAACGCGCTCGGGTGAGCGGCCGCCGGGCGTTTCGGCAATATCGTGCAGATTGGCCATCAGAATATGACCCATTTCCTCATGACTCGCGCCTTCCTCCCGCGACAATAACCGCTCCATGTTTATATCAATCAGCGCTGTGGCCCGCTTCCGCTGTTTTTCGAGCAGGCGCAGTAATTCCGATTTTTCGCGGTCAAAAGTACTACGTCCGTTATAGGTGGTATAGAACCGGTTAGCGGCTTCGATGGGATCGCTCCACACCTGCTGGTTTTCGCCGACGGGTAGCAGACTCAGCACCGGCTTGTGGTGCAACCGGGTAAGGTAATAGGTCGGATGATCGAATTGGTGGAGAACTTCCTGAATAACTGGCCACTGATCGTTTCCGGGAATGGCGTGTTCACTCAGCCAGTCGTTTACCAGTTTTCCGAAAGTCGGGAATAAGGGACGATGATCGTAGCCAGCGCGCTGGTAAGACTCGTAGGACTGATCCAGAGGCCGGTCGAACTGATCCAGCAGCAGGTGTTCGTCCGTGAGCAGGTTCTGGTTGAATCGCTCATTTATTGTATTCCCCCGAAAGACCAGCAGATTGGGACGGTTACCGAAAAACTTGAATACAAGCGTATATCCCTGTTCCAGCGTAATACCCAGGCAGCGTTCGTTTCTGAACGAACGAACACCCGTCACGATCAATCCCGCCGGTTGCCCATCGCCATCAGGCGCTTCTGCTGGTGTCCAGTCGGTAAGCTCGGTGAACAGATCGGCACTGTTCGTCCGGGCGCGTTGAACGGCATCGGGAAAGAAAAGACCCGAAAAATCCGGACGCAGCGTTGCTTTGATATAAAACGGTTTGTAGTAGTTGAGCCGCCCTTTAGCCTGCGCGAATACCAGCACCACTTCGTCGCGATCCTGACTAAAGCATTCCATGAACCGGAGCCCAGCGTCTGTTTCGGGAATCAACCGTTGTTCAAGGACCGGGGCCAATTGGCGCAGAAAATAGTAATTGGTATGCATGGTGCGGCAAAGGTACGGTGAATTGGCCAGCCCGTGGCATTGACCCGACCATCAGGGTTGCCAGGCCGAACAATCCGCCAGCAGGCTAGTTATGTACGGACAAAGCAACAAAACAACGTTATGAGCAAGGGAGCCCCACAACCAACCGTCCGGGAAACGGCAGACAAGACAGAAAAATCGGAGTTGAATTCCAACGTCCCCGACAATTCGCAGCAGAATACCTCGCGTGGAAAACACAAAAGCAAACAGAGCCCGGAAGATGAGCACGACGCAACCGGGTCGGTAGAGAACCATGACAAAGGTGGCCACGGCCATTCGGGAAACAGCGATAGTCGTAATGGCAGCCGTAATGATTAATCTCCTGGCGACTTTATAGCTGAAATAACTTATAACAAAAAAACCGATGGCCAGCCATCGGTTTTTTTGTTTGCCGGACGTCACGTACGGCTAAATCAGATTAAACAAATGTAAAATGGGACGCAGCGAAAAATGCCAGGGCATCTGGGCGGCAAAGACTGGGTTGCTGGCCCGCTCCCATTTTTTGACCAGCGTTTCTACGTTTCCGTAATAAAGCGTACGGTCATTGGTACAATCAATAACAGACAACACACTACCTGCTTGGGCAGGATGGCTTCTGTAGATGGCTAGCACGTGGTCATGGACATCATGAACTGTCTCAACCCGTTCGAACGAAGGAAACACCCCATTATAGTAGACAATCAAGTACTTTTTCATAGTTTCTTAGGTAAGTTAACGGTACACAAATATGCACCAAGTGGTCTTTATACCCAAACAACTCACGTACCAAATCAATAATTTTTTTTATAAAAAAACTCCAAATATCACCAAAATGTTGCGTAACGGCTGAATTTATTCGACGGAAAGAAGTTCTATCAGGCGAAACGAACCTCGTCCCCTGCGGAAACGTTAGATAGAGAGCGGCTAACGACAGCCGTATTTGTCAATAAATGCTGTACCCAACTACCTTAGAAAGCAAACTAGGATTCGATACAATCCGCGAGTACCTGAAAGAATCCTGCATTAGTTCGCTTGGGCAGGATTATGTCGGTAAGATTCGCTTTACGGATAACGTACAACTGATCGATAAACTCCTGCGCCAGACAACGGAGTTCAAACAGATTGTTCAGTACGAAACCGATTTCCCCAGCAGTAACTACATCGATATTCGACCACACCTGAGCCGGGTGCGTGTTGAAGGAATGGCCCTGACCGAAGCCGAGTTTTTCGACATTAAGCTCGCTCTACGAACCATTCAGGAATGCCTGCGTTTCCTGTCCAAACGCGAAGAGGACAACACGTTTCCCTTTCTGCGCGAACTGGCCGGACCGATTGCTGTTAACAAAAGTCTGGCCGATGCCATCGAGCGCGTTATCGACGATCGGGGTAATGTCAAAGATTCGGCCTCGCCCGAGCTGGCCAGTATTCGCCGACGTATCATCAGCGAGCAGGCTAACCTGCGGAAACGGCTGGACGGTATCCTGCGACAGGCGCGGCAGAACGGCTGGATTCCCGACGATCTGAACCTGACCATTCGCGGAGGCCGGCTGGTGATTCCCATTGCCGCCGAGCACAAACGCAAGATAAAGGGCTTTGTCCACGACGAATCGCAGACGGGGCAGACGGTTTTTCTGGAACCCGCCGAAGTATTCGATTCCAACAACGAAATCCGCGAACTGGAGTACGAAGAACGGCGGGAGATTTACCGGATTCTACTGGCCCTGACGGATCAGATCCGCCCGCACCTGGAGGATCTCCGTAAAGCCGTTAACTTCCTGGCTCAGATTGATTTCATTCGGGCGAAGGCAAAACTGGCTCTTCAGCTCGATGCGGTCATGCCGAAGCTGAGCGAACGCCCGCTGGTCGACTGGACGACGGCCCGGCACCCGCTGCTGCATCTGTCTTTTCAGAAACAGGGGAAAACCGTGGTGCCGCTGAGTGTCCGGCTGGACGAGAAATCCCGGATTCTGATCATTTCCGGTCCGAATGCCGGCGGTAAATCGGTAGCGCTCAAGACGATCGGGCTGATTCAGTACATGCTGCAGTGCGGCCTGCTGGTTCCCATGGCCGATTACTCAGAAATGGGCATCTTCCAGAATCTGTTTATCGACATTGGCGATGAGCAGTCACTGGAAAACGACCTTAGTACGTACAGTTCGCACCTGACCGCCATGAAGCAGTTTGTGATTGGTGCCAACAAGCGGACGCTCTTTCTGATTGATGAATTTGGTACGGGTACCGAACCCGGTTTGGGTGGAGCCATCGCCGAATCTATTCTTGAAGACCTCAACAAGTCGGGGGCGTATGGTGTCATCAATACGCACTATACCAACCTGAAAGTCTTCGCCGACAAAACCGCGGGCCTGATCAACGGAGCCATGCGATTCGATGGGGAGCATCTGGAGCCACTCTACCAACTGGAGATCGGTCGTCCGGGCTCATCGTTCGCGTTTGAGATTGCCCAGAAAATCGGTCTGCCCAAAGGCATTATTGACCGGGCCAAGGAAAAACTGGGCAGCCAGCAGGTCAATTTCGAGAAATTGCTGAAAGAACTGGATATCGAACGGCGGGTCTTTTCGGAAAAGAACCTTGAAATCGGCATCAACCAGCGAAAGCTGGCTCAGCAGCTGGCTGAATATACGGCCCTGAAAACCCGCCTGGACAACGAGCAGAAAAAGCTTCTGAACGACGCCAAGCAAAAAGCCAAGGCGCTCGTGCAGGAAGCCAACCAGCGAATTGAGAGCACCATCCGGGAAATCAAGGAAAACAAAGCCGAACGCGAAACGACCCGGCAGGTACGTCAGGAACTGGAGCGCTTCGACAAGAAAGAATTAATGCCCGAGGTACTGGTTTCCGATAAGCCGGCTCCGGTTGAAGAAGAGTTTGAAACCGACAATGGGGCCATTACGGCCGGCAGCTACGTGCGCATCAGCGGACAGAGCGCGGCCATTGGCCAGGTGCTGTCGATTCGTGGTAAAGACGCGGAGGTGCGTATCGGCGATCTGAAGTCAAACGTCAAGCTGAACCGGCTGGAGAAAGTTAGCCGGAAAGTATTCAAAGATGCTACCGACGTGCGCGACGACCGTCCGCGCAGTCAGGGTGTCGACATGAACGAGAAGATGCAGAACTTCAGCTTCAATCTCGACATTCGGGGCAAACGGGGCGAGGAAGCCCTGGGTGAAGTTGATCGCTTTGTGGACGACGCGCTTATGCTTGGTTATCCGGAGCTACGCATCGTTCACGGGAAAGGCGACGGGATTCTGCGGACGCTCATCCGGAATCACCTGCGTGGCTATAAACAGGTTGGCAGGATGGAGGACGAACATGCCGACCGGGGTGGCGCCGGGGTTACGATTGTTAAAATGAAATAAATCACCAGACGAACGATTTAACCCACCGTTCGTCTTTTTCCCAACCTTATGAAAGCAGTCATTTTTGATATGGATGGCGTATTGGTTGATACCAACCCGCACCACAAAACCGCCTGGCGCGAATACTACCAGCGTTTCAGCAAAGAACTGAGCGATGACGACTTTGTCCGTTACGTGTCGGGTAAGCACAATGCCGCTATTGTAGCGCATTTGTTTGATAACCAGTCGATGACCGAGGCTGAAGTAAAGCAGTTGAGCGACGAGAAGGAAGCGCTTTTCCGGGAGTTGTATCAGCACCACATGGCTCCCGTATCCGGCCTGATCGATTTTCTGGAAGCTCTGAAAGCAGCTGGTATCCGGATGGCCGTTGCAACATCAGCCCCGGTCGAGAACCTCGATTTTGTCGTCGATACGTTGAATATTCGATCGTATTTCGACGTACTGCTGAACGAGAGTCTGGTCAATCGGCCTAAACCCGATCCGGAGATTTACGAGCTGGCCATGAACAAGCTGGGCGTCTCGCCTGAGGAATCGGTTATTTTCGAGGACTCGACCACCGGTATCCAGGCCGCCAAGGCATCGGGTGCGTACGTAATTGGCGTCACGACGACCCAGTCGGTCGAAGAGCTTATGCCCTTTGTGGACGAAACCATCAATGATTTTACGGATATGACCGCCGAGCGGCTCCAGCGACTCATTAACGTTTTTTAACGGCAACATCCACCCGGGTTTTGCCCTGAAAAGACGTAATTTCGCCCTAATGTTGTTTTTCTAACCGCTCCCCTCTTCTCCATGCGCCACTACGTTTTACTTCTGTTCCTGCTAGCCGGACTGGGCGCCGGTTCGAGCCGAGTATGGGCGCAGGGCAAATACGTAGTGGGTACGGTCATTGATCAGACAACAAAAAAAGGAGTCGACCGCGTTACGGTTATTAACCAGCGCACCCGGCAACGGGCGCGAACCAATGCTACCGGACGTTTTTTTGTAACGGTTCAGCCCGGCGATTCACTGGTTCTCACGAGTCAGTTGTACCGACGCGCCGGTATTCGTTACGCTGGTGAAGAAAATCCGACGCTGATCGCGAACGCACTACCACCCATGCCCTACCGCGTTGTTGATCTTAATGAAGTAACGGTAACGGCTAAACGTTACGAAGAAGTAAAGCGCGAAATTCAGCAGATTCTGGACGAGCCGGTAGCCTCTCAGAAAGTAACGGGCGATCAGGCATTTGACCGCCTTGCCGACGGTGCGGGTGTTACGCTGCTGTACGAGATGTTTGCCAAACGGCCGAAGTCTGACCGGAAGGCGTATTACATCATGCAACAGGATCGGCGGCACGCGCTTGCGCTCGAACGGTTCCGGCTTCTGGTTGATCAGGCCACTGATATCAAAGGAGAAGAAATTGACCGCTTTCTGGACTTCTGCGATTTCGACGACGATTTCCTGCTGAAATCGTCGGATTACGATCTGATCAATACCATTCAGCAGTTACGGGCCCGGTATCGCAAAGGGTTCAACCGCCCCAGCCGTCTCTCACCCGACCCGGAAACACCCAACCGGGGTTAATACGTCTACCTCCGGTTTTTTCATCTTATTTCTTTACTCTTTCTTCTTAGTCCTGACGATTGTCAGCTTGTTCATCAGCTCCTTCCGGCTATCGGCCGGGACGGGGATAGGCGTTTTGTCGTTCACCATGTAAATGCTATTCCGCTCCAGCCGTTCGAGATGATCGAGGTTGATCAGGTACGAGCGGGAAAGTCGGTAGAAACTGTTCCCCGTAAAATACTCGGCCAGGTGACTCAGGTTCATGCTGACATGCCGCGGTTTATCGCGGTTCACTAGAAACAGCTTGCTGTAAACCCCATCGGCCATGATGTAAAGAACATCCCTGGGCAGGATTTTTTCGTAGCCCTGATCGATGTGTAGAAATAGTTCCTGAGGAGTCGTACCAGCAGGCTGACGGGGCTGGTTAGCCGCGAACGTATGATATGCCAGCTCAACTTGTATAATCAACTCATCGGGACGAAACGGTTTGAGCAAATAGGCCGCTGGCAGTGTTTTCCGGGCCATTTTTATCATTGCTTGCTCAGAGTTTGCCGTCAGGTAGATGATGGGTACGGGGCGGATAGCCTGCATCGCCCGAACGGCATTGATCCCTCCTTTAGGCTCCTGTTCGCCGAGCTGAATGTCGATCATCACCAGGTCAGGATGATAGTCTTTGAATGCATTGACGGCATCCTGACTGGTGTCAGCAATTGCCACTACCGTATGACCAGCGTTTTCCAGCGTTTCCTGGATATCCATCGCGGTAACCAATTCATCTTCTACGATCAATACGTTCAGGAAATGTGATTCTGTTATCATAGTTGAAACGCCAGTGTGAATAAAGTACCCTTGTTTATACGAAACTGACCAGTGCCGTTCAGCTGCTTCACCTGCGACTGAATAAGCGACATTCCCAGGGTTTTACTGCGGACTACAGGCTGACTAGATGCTTCTTTAGAGCCCCACTGTTTCTGAACATTGTACGCTCTTCTGGTTTCCTGTAGTATCTCAAGATCAACAGGATATTGGCCATTATCCTGCACCTGTAGATGCAGCCGATTCTGCTTTATACAACAGGCAATTTCCAAAAAAGGATATTCCTGCGTTGGAAAAGCGTACTTGCAGGCGTTGGTTATTAGTTCATTGAGAATCAGGCCCATCGGTACGGCTCTGTCGGCGGTGAGAAAGATAGCGTCACAATCGAGCTGAAGATTTACGGACGAATAGCCAAAGGCTTTGAGAATCGTCTGCACAAGTTCCGGGATGAACTCGCGCAGGTCAACCTGCGCGAGTCGATCACCGTCATACAAACGTCGGTGTAGTAAGGTCATAGCCTGGATACGCATCTGGCTCTCTTCCACGGCTTTTCGGGCCCCTTCATCGGTCAGGCGACGGGCCTGCAAACTAAGCAGACTGGATATTACCTGTAAGTTATTTTTAACGCGGTGATTCTGCTCCCGAACCAGTTCCTCATTTTGCTGGCTGATCCGTTGGTTTTTCCGGTAGAGTCGAAAGAACAGAAAGCTTATGCCGATAGCCAGTACTAACAGAAACAGAATAACGAGCATCATGTACTGCTGGGTGCGTAGTGATTGTTCCTTTGCCTGTAGCAACGCTTCTCTCTTTTCTGCTTCGTACTCCACATTCAACCGGGCGACGGCTCCTTCATGCTGAGTGACAAAGGCCGTGTTTTCGCGCGTATAAACTTGCCTTAGTAGATCAAACGCCTTTTGCCATTGATGCGTCTTTTCGTAAAATACCATGAACGTTATGTCCATGTGATTTCTTAGCGGGGCATCGTTCACCTGGCTTTTGTCATATAATAGCTGGGCTGTTTGCAGCGTCTGATAGGCTTCGTCCGTTTGGTCCAGCAGTGTTTGGGCAAATGCAAGATCGAGCCTTGCGTTAATCTGTGCTGTATTGTTCTGTTGTTTGAGGAGCGCTACCGCTTTCTGGCTGTATGCTATTGCCTGAGGCTTTCGGATGGTTAAAAATAATGCGCCCAGTCGGTCAGCCGCTTCCGCCATCATTAGTGTATCGTTGAGTTGGGCAGCCAGTTTTTCGGCCGTCCGAAAGCAGACCATAGCGCTGTCAAACAGAGCTTGTGAATCCTTTCCCTCAGCCGGATGATATCGGCGATGATAAATCCCCCCCAGCGCAGAATAGGCATGAGCTTGCCCTTTTGGCGAACGAATCCGTTTGAAAAGGGCAAGTGCCTGATGTACGTGCTGAATTTCTTCGGCCAGAAATGGCTGCAATCTATAATTAGCACCTAACTGCAGGTATAATTGCCCTAACTCGTACGAATCTCCACGTGCTTCTCTAATTCTGAGGGCTTTCAGGTAGTAGGGTTTGGACGAGAGATTATCTCCTGTCTCTTCGTAAAAGGCCCCAAAACGTTCATAAATGCTGGCTAGTTTTACCGAGTCACGGGCCAACATAGCTTTTTGTTCTTCCTGCCGAAGCTGCCGTAGCGGGTCGGCGTTGCTTTTCACGCTGAACGATGCCGACTGCCCCCAGCAGAGCCTTGCCCCACCAAGTAGCAGACAACCATTCAGCAACAGATATACAACCAGACGAACCATGAAGAATGTGTGGATAGATACGTGTTCAGATAAACCTGAATCTAAAATTAGTACGTCAATTCTTCTTATTGGTCACCTAATTCTATTAAAAAGAAGAACATTAGGTTTTAGAAGAAAAACACCCGACTTGGTATCAAGGTAATTGCACATCCCTCTATAAATCAAGACTTTTAAAGAAGGTTTTATCAAAATAGCCTATGTAAAAATACTACATGACCGTTATCAGCTGCGCTTTTGCTTTTCGCTTCTACCCACACTTTACCATGAATCAGCAACTGATAACACGCAAACGCCCGCTATAGTATGTTTTCAGCACATACTATAGCGGGCGTTTTGGCAGGCAAAGGCTCTTTACCTGCCAAATCACTTGTTAGGTATTACGTCGACGCTGTCTCCTTGCCGGATAGTCCCACCCTGTACTACTTTAGCCGTTAAGCCGCCGTGCCCACGCATGGCGTTGTAGCCCCCCGGCCCCAGAGTAGTTTCCATTTTTGAGCAGGGATGACACAGGCCGGTAATCTCCAGCGTTACGTCGCCAATACGAATCTGATGATCTTTCAACGCCAGCAGGTTGAGCCCGGACACGACAATATTGCGACGTACTAAGGCTGGATCGAGTTCAGACCGACCTGTCAGGGCGGCTACCACGGGCAGGTGCTCGGCCTGAATCAACGTTACGTGCCGGTTCCCACTCCGGCCGCTGTAGTGATCACCAATCAATCCTTTTTTTTCTGATACCTCTACCGTGTCAACGACCGTTACAGGAGCGCGTCGTTCAGACCGAAACCCAATCCATTCGACCCGGCCCGAACGGGGAAACACTTCGAACAAGTCGGTGATATTCTGCATACAGCAATAAGTCCGGCGGGTGGGGATTCGTTCCGGTAAAAGCTAGTAATTCTGAAGCAGCTTGAGCATTTTTTCGTCCAGTTGCTCGCCCTGATAATTCTTGTACGTTACGTCGGCCCGGTCACTGTTCAGGATACCGAATGCTCCTCGAAAATTCCACAAAGCCCACCCCCAACCCGCCTTTTTCCACAGTCTAAGCTGGTCTTCCATCCAGCGCAGCGCCACGTCGTGTGGCGTTTTGTTGAAACAGCCCCACTCGCCGACGTGTACGCCAACGCCCTCTTTTTCCAGTTTCTGCCAAGGTGAAATGGCCACCTTACGTAACGTTTCGGCGTTCCAGGTCACGTTCATCCAGTTGGCCGGCCAGGTTGGTGGCGGAGCATCACTGAGCGTTGGCACCCACGATGCCCCGTAATGACTAACGTTCATGGGGAGGTATCCCCGCGTGCTTTGTGCCAGTTTGAGCTTAGCGAGTTGCGGAACCGGCTGGTTGCCGTATTGCAGACCATCGACGATGATCAGCCGCTCCGGATCAACCGAGCGGATGCCCTCAACCAGGGCCGTAACAACCCGCACGTAGCTGGCTTCGTTGGTATTGGGTTCGTTGATGAGATCAAACGACACTTCCCGATTGGGTCGTCCTTTGTACCGCTCGGCCAGGTGTTTCCAATGAAAAACGGCGGCTTCCAGTGCCTGCTCGTCGGTCCATAGATTGAGAGGTTCGGCAGGTGGATTCACGCAGTAGCCTGGAATCCGGTGCAGATTCAGATTGACGTGCAGTTTATACTGTTTTCCGTAGTCGACCGCCTGATCGACCTCCCGAAGCACACGCTCGTTTATCTTGGTCCAGTGTTTCGGGTCGGGTGTGGCCCAGCACTGATACGACATCGGCAGCCTGACAAAATTAAAATCCCAGTTGGCAATCCACTCAAAATCCCGCTCCTGATACGGGCCTTCGGGTTCGGGTCCTGTACTGCCAGCCACAAACTTTTCGAGCAGATTGAAGCCGCGCCAGCGGGGTAAGTTACCAGGTTTGGGATCGGGCAGCGAAGCAGCGTAGGCTAGTGTTTGCTGGGGCAGTTGCGAGAGGCCAGCCGCTGCGGTAAGCGACGCTTGAAGAAACAGACGGCGGTGCATAATCAGGATCGCTTTTTAAAAGATAACCTGACGTTTGCATTCCTGGTTATGAAAATCATCTTTCAGGGGACGACGAGACGACGCATGACAAGAGTATTTTTTGACAGGATTACAGGATTTTTAGCGAATCGAGTGATGTCCGGTCTCCTGTAACCCTGCCAAAAAAGCAATCTTCATTCATTATTAACGGCCCGCTGCTCTAGATAGGCCGTGGGCGTTGTGCCGGTTAGCTTAGTGAAGGCCCGAAAAAAAGTGGTCCGGTTACCAAAACCAGCTTCCAGCGCAATGCCCTCCAGCGTCAGCTGGCGCCAGTCGGGCTGGGTAAGTTTTTCTTTAATGTAGTCGATTCGGTACCGATTGATGAAATCGTTAAAATTCATTCCGTACTCTTGGTTGATGACAATCGATACCTGGTGCTGCGGCACGCCCAGGTCGCTGGCCATCTCTTTAATGGTGTATCCTTTCCGCAGGAAGGGCTGGGTTTCCTCCATGTAGCCCTCAATCTGCTGCCGGTATTCCTGTCGTTTCTCGTGGCCCAGTGAATACGTACGGACTTCTTCCAGAGACGTATTGACGGATTCTTTGTCAACGGCAGACTCCGGCACGGGTATATGTACAGGCTCTACGGGCTGCGAAGCCGCAGAATGACTCACAGGCGGAGGTAGTACTGGGCTACTCTGTTCGGGTACAGCCATCGCCAGTCCATACAACGTTTGCGGCTGAAAGAACAGAATCGTACCACAGGCCAGCAGGTAGCTCACCAACAGAAATAAGGCAAGAATAGCCGACGAATCCGGGTTAACTGGAAAAATGATAGCGGCCGCAATAGGGGAATAAAGCAGAGTATTCAGTAAGGTGAAGATACCCAGCCAGTTCAGCAGCGTTCGTTTATTCCGACGTTCCTGCACCGGTGTGTTCCGTCGAAACTGGTAAATCAGATACCATTGCATTCCGATGTATATGCAGGCCAGAATCGACTTCAGGGCTGGATGGTAATAAGGTGGCAGTACCCCTTCCCTCTGCTGAATTGGCCCCTGAATATCCTTGATCAGGTCCCGCAGATAAACCAGTTTGGCGGCTTCACTCTGGAAATAAAATGGTGACAATTCCAGGACATGCAGGACGAATGGCACAAAGAAAAGCCAGTCGTGCTTTTTCAGTTTCGTTTCGCGAAACAGTACGGCCCGGACATACAGATACGCGCAGGGCGGACTCAGGTATTGAAGTGGTGCCCCAACCCGGAACAGATACGGAAATATTAGGATACCATGATTGACTAGCAGACCGCTAATGAACGAAAATACTGACAAACTCAGCAGAGACAAACTTAGCAGCCGGTTGGCATGTGCCTGAAATGGTGGTTGTTTGAAGACAATAAGAGCAATGCTGATGAGTAGCCCTGTAAACGAGCTAACAAACATCAGATTAGCCAACAAACCGCCAAAGGGCATTTCGTAACAGATTTAAGCAAAAACGACGTCGAGGTATGATGAAGAGAAATCGCCAGTTAGCTAATCGGTCGGAATTACACTTAGGTAACATCTGACTGAGCATATGGTCAACTTTATCATCGATAGGCTAAGTTAACTTTCCTTTTATAAAGAAAACCTAAAAATTTACTTAGTGCTGAAGTGATCAAGGCAGGATTAAAAAAATTTCATCGGCTCTGCTAATATTTCTATTTGGCATAATTCTGGTGTTACATTTTGTAATCTGTAACAGGCTAGCGGGCTCGTGGGTTGCTGGCAATACACCCAGCGGCTACTATTGCATTTCTGAACATCAATTACCAGTCATATGGGTATTTTTACGTTTTTCCGTACTATGCCCAGGCTAATTAACTACGTATG
Organism: Spirosoma sp. KUDC1026; assembly: GCF_013375035.1. Classification (NCBI taxonomy): domain Bacteria; kingdom Pseudomonadati; phylum Bacteroidota; class Cytophagia; order Cytophagales; family Cytophagaceae; genus Spirosoma; species Spirosoma sp. KUDC1026. Next base: position 4,545,200 of record NZ_CP056032.1, read on the forward strand.
GATTACCGTCTTTCGCTCACTACGTTTAATCAGCTCAACAGTCAGCAACAATTAATTCACATCTGGGGCAATGGCATTTACCTGGCCAGTCGCCCTGCTAGTTGCGAGCATCAGATTAAGTTATATCATGTTGGCAGTTTCTTTGTCGAAATCTGCTTTCATAGCCTGAATGTGTTTGAAATTGTGCGGGCGTTCAATAATTCGCTCCTGCTGTTACCCTACGCCGATCATATCGATCTGAGTGAGTTGTTTACTGCGCAAAGCAAACGGCCCCAGGCCTGAGGATTTTTTTGACAGGATTACAGCCAGGTGGTCGGCCGAATTTTTCACCAGATTAAAACCCATATAATCCGGTAATCCTGTCAAAACCCTTTCTCTATTCCGAGCCGCTTACCGGCCAAATTTCAACGTAGTACCAACCCGGAAGCCAAGCCCCTGATAGCGGGCGTTCTGCCACTGTGAGATCACTTCCAGCCGGAAAAACGGCAGCACCTGGGGAATGAGTCCATCCAGCCCGTAGCCAATTTCGGTGTACTGCTGCGATCGTGGTGTATAGAGATAGTGCACAAACAGATTTTCCTTCAGACCAACCAGCCGCACCAGCGTTACCTGCGTAATCAGGAACTTCCGGAATTCGGCCAGTACGTGCCCTTCGACGAAATGGCGGCCCGTGCTGTATTCGTAATACGGCAGTAGCCGGAACACCGTTGTCGGGTCGCCCTGCTGCAGAAAAAACTGGTTCCCGGCAAAGTGCTTGAAATCGGGAAAGAATACCCGGTTATCGTTCAGGAAGGCCCCCGCGCCCAGTTTGTAATTCAGTCGACTGCGAATTCCCGTCTCGAACGAATGCTGAATGCTGGCCTGCAGAAAGTCATAATCAACGTCGGAGGCCCCAATTCCAGCAATTCCTTTTCGGTAGTTTATCGACAATAACGGACTGTCATTATCCCGCTGGGCAATTCGCCGACCATTACGTATAGTATACTGCGTTGTACCCAGCCGACCCGTTGCCGTCAGGTCCAGCACCAGGGCCTGATGCGTAACGAACCGGGTCGTCGGCACCTCCACGTTGGTTGGATCGTTGGACGAAAAACTGCGGTTGCGCCAGTTGATCCACGGCTTGATTACTTCTTTAAAATTTGTCAGTGAACTTCGCTCGGCGTATTCCAGACTGCCGCTGAACGTAACACGGTTCTGAAAGGGCGACGCCGTAACGGTCAGATTCAGGAAATCTTTCTGGTATAGCTTGGCAAAGTTTTGCTCGAACAGTAGCGTCGTCAGTGTGTTCAGGAAAGGGCTGATTGGGTTGTCGGGGTTGAACTGATACAGGTAACGTCCGCCCGACAGACTGATTTTCGTTGCCTTGTGCTGATAACTGGCCAGTCCGTAGCCAACGAACTGTTTTCGGCCAAACTGATAACGCGCATTCCCGCCAATATTCCAGACACCCAGCGGGATCTGCCGGAAGCGGCTGATGGAATCCAGCTTCTGATGGCGCAGATACAGACTGCCTTCCAGCGCGTAGCCCTCAACGGTGTTGTATTCGATCCGGGTGAGCGGCCCGGCATAGTTCAGCGTGGTAAATTTGTTAAAGCGCCAATTGTGGCCAAAAATGATGTGGTCCAGCGCGAATGCTTTTGCTTTTTTCTTCTGAGTCGTGTCCTTCTTTACCGTATCGCCGGGCGCTTTGATCTCCCGAACCAGACCCAGGCTATCCGCTTTCCGGTAGCTTTTAATTTCGGCCGTAGTCAGCGGTACTGATCGCAGGGAGTCCCAAAACACATTCGAGCGACGCCGGGCCAGCGTATCGACCACCAGCGAATCATCCCGCGTAACCGTTACGTCTTCCCGGCGTTCCTTACGCGCCTGTTTCTCCTGTTTTTCGTATTCCTTGACGAGTTGTTTAAGGTTTTTGGTCGAGAACTCCTTCTGCTTTTTCACCAGTTCGTCGAATTGCTTTCCTTTGATGTCGCTTTTGGAGAGCGTTTGCGCGGGTGGTGCTTTTTTCTCATCGGTCACTTCGATATCTTCTACGAAGGCCGGATTGACGACAAATTCCGTGAAAGTCAAGTTGCGAATGTACTGGCCTTCGCCTTTAACGCCCAGGTACGAGCCTTTACCGTCGTAACGCTGGTTAGTCGGCATCCAGACGCCTTTGATCGGGCGGCACACGTGCCGAACTGTGAACGACACACCGATGCTGGTAATGGTTTCCAGTTGCAGACTGTGAATGGCCCAGGTATTTTCCAGAATAAAAATTGTACCCCGGAAAACGCCCTCGCCGTATTGCCGGGGAATAACCTGAATCTTGCTCACCTCTACCGGCTGTCCGTCCGGCCCCGGCTCCCGGAAGGTGCCTTTGTACTCAAACTTATAATACGCGAACGCCTTTGGTGACAGGGGCGATACGGTTCCGGCCAGCGTCGGATTATAAAAACTGGTGTTGTAGAATTGGTTGGGGCTCAGGAAATCACCCTGCGAGTTTCGGTTGGCAATAATTCGCTGCCGGTACGTATTGGGTTGCGTAAACGACACTTCAGCCACCGTTTCGTTCAGCAACGGAACGCCCACTTTAAAATTGGCTTCTTTCTCCGCTTCCTTCAATTGTTTCCGAAAGGCCATTTCGGCCAGGTTCGGCAGATCGGTGATGGTGAAGGATGACTTGGTGTATACCCGCGCTTTAAACCGCTGTACCTGCAGTTGATGGAACCGGCTCTTGGCAATGGCCCGGCGCATGATGGTATAGGCCGGATCTTCATTCCCGGCCCGAGTCTGTACTTCGGCCAGCCGAAAAGCCTGTTCCTCCAGGTTAGCGTCCAGCGTGGTAAACCCGGACTCAATCGTCACCGATTTTTGTACGGTCTGATAACCAAGAAACTGAAACACAATGTCGTATTTCCCGGCGGGTAAGGGTATCTCGTAACGCCCTTCATCGTTGGTGATGGTGCCCTGCGAGGTTCCTTTTACCACAACAGCGGCATAGGGCAGAGCCTGCCCCTGGCTGTTCCTGACCAGACCCCGCAAACCGGTTTGTGCATTGCCCCGTATTACGCAGCTTAGTACCAGAAGAAACGACAGTAAAAATTTCATAGGGGAAAGGTATACCAGGCTTTTGGGGCAAACTAACAAAAGCCCGTCAATATTACGAAGCCACTACCAACTAAGGTTAGTGATCGTCCGTCGTCAGTAAGATGCTTTTTTTAGCCGAAGGGTTGCCTGCTGGCTTAAAAACGTAGGTTTTGTACTGTATCTTGCCCGAAACTCTCCCAACCTGACTTCTATGCGTCAATCAGTACGTTCTCTGTTTTTTCTGGTCATTCCCTTACTGGTCAGCTCCGCTCTGTTTGCCCAGGCTCCCTCGGTTGTTCTGCCCGAACGGGTACGAGCGCAGGTTGTCGACGAGATACTGGACGACCGCTTTACAAACCTGCTGCCTCAGCTCATGCGCCGGGAAGGACTGGACATGTGGGTCATTATTTCCCGGGAGTATAACGAAGATCCGGTTCTGAAAACGATGCTGCCCTCGACCTGGTTGTCGGCGCGTCGGCGTACCATTCTGGTGTTCTTCGATCCGGGCAACGGGAAAGACATCGAAAAACTGGCCATCGCTCGCTACGACGTTGGTAACCTGCTCAAAGGGGCCTGGGACATCGACGTGCGGCCCAATCAGTGGGAAGCACTGGCCAACATCGTAGAAACCCGGAAGCCCAAAAAGATTGGCCTGAACTTCTCCACGAATTACGGCCATGCCGACGGCCTTTCCTCTACCGAACGACAGGAGTTTATGGAAAAACTTCCCGCTGCCTATCAGCAACGTATCGTATCGGCCGAGAAGGTAGCCGTTGGCTGGCTCGAAACCCGAACCGAGAAGGAAATGGCGATCTACCCGCTCATCTGCCGCCTGTCGCACCAGTTGATTCAGGAAGGCTTTTCGGAGAACGTCATCCAGCCCGGCGTTACCACGACCGACGATGTGGTCTGGTGGTTCCGGCAGCGTATCACCGATCTGGGGCTGGATACCTGGTTTCACCCAACCGTCGATATTCAGCGTGCCGACCAAAATGATTTCAATCACCTGCGCACTTTCTCCAAACGTCCGGACAAGCAGGTGATCATGCCCGGCGATCTGATTCACGTCGATTTTGGTATTACGTACCTCCGCCTGAATACCGACCAGCAACAGCACGCGTACGTACTGCGACCCGGCGAAACGGACGTTCCTGATGCCATTCAGAAAGCGTTTCAGCAGGGAAATCGATTACAGGATATTCTGACCGAGCAGTTCAAAGCGGGAAAAACCGGCAACCAGATGCTGCTGGCAGCGTTGGATCAGGCAAAGAAAGAAGGCATCAACGGCACGATTTACACCCATCCCATTGGCGTACACGGGCACGCGGCCGGCCCAACAATTGGCCTGTGGGACCAGCAGAAAGGTGTTCCTGGCGCGGGTGATTATCCCCTATTGGCCAATACGGCCTACTCCATCGAACTGAACGCAGCGGTCGAGATTCCGGCCTGGAAAAAAGTCATCCGGATCATGCTGGAGGAAGACGGCTTCTTCGATGGACAGACCTTCCGCTACATCGACGGGCGCCAAACCGAAATCTACACAATCCCCCGAAAACTGGGTTACGTCAAGTAGAACCCTGTCGTGTTTTTATTACTGCCGTGGGTCTGGTGCGTGGTTCAAGCTACTCATCAGACCCACGGTCTGTTTACGACGTAACTACCAGCTCAATTCTGGTCTATTTCTAAATTATGCCCCCTTGTTGACCAGCCTGAACTTTGTTCCAATCTTTACAGAAGAACTCTGGCTGGGCGGCCGCTGCGCTTTTGCATTTACCGTTTTAACGACATCCGGAGCTGCGTAAAGTACTCAACTCAGCTAATCGATACCCGAACATGACCCCGATTCGTTTCTTCTTTTATCGGGATACGGTCTGGTATAATCTGACCGACTACGTCCAGGTGTTACTGGATACGCGGACGATTCAGCAGTTTCGCCGGACGCTACCGGGTAAACGTCGGCGTCAGCCCGTTACCATCCTCAAAACGCTCAGGGCAAAATTGGACCGGCTCAAGCCAGCCTACCAGCTCCAGATCAACGGCGACGTGTATGCAGACTGGGTTGTCATTGAGCACCTCAATCTGCTGATCAAGCCGTTCTTTGTTCAGCCGGGCAGCTGGACCGATCCGGCCAGCGTATTTCGTCAGCTTCAGCATACCATTGATCAACCGGATCAGCTGAAACAACTGACTGATTCCGAGCAGCCATCGGCTTACTTCAAGCAAATTCAGCCGGATGTACTCAGTACGCCGTCAGCCGTCGGTTAACTGGCATGCTGCCCATTGGGATAGGTAGGTTTGTCAGCATCCCTTATTTTTGCGCCCATCGATTCCCTAATCTAACTCAACGATGGTCTTTCGAACGCTTCTTTTCTTCGCTGGTTTCTCGTTGCTGGTGTCAGCAGGTATAGCCCAGTCAACTGGTTTTGGTAGAGACAATTTTGCCAGCGCCCGGCGTAAGTCGGGTTACACGAACATCACCGAAGTTGGCTACGCAACCGGCGTCAATGGAACTGCCAACGCCCTGACCGTATCTACCGTCAACGGATTTCGGGCGGGCGACCATGTGTCGGCGGGGCTGGGCGTAGCGTATCTGCGCTTTAGCCAGGGATCGAGCAACGTAGCGAATTTCCTGCCCGTCTTCGCCGATCTGCGCGCGTACATCGGCGGGCGAACAGCGCTGATGCTGGTAGGCGACATTGGTTACGGCTTCCTGCTCGACAACGTTGAAAACAGGCGGGGCGACATGTACCTCAACCCGGCTGTAGGTATCCGGACGTTTCTGTCCAGTCAGTCTGCCCTGACATTCAGTGTGGGTTATCTGTCGCAGTCGGTCATTACCAGATCCCCCACGAATCAATCCCTCAATACGGCTACCCATACTGATAACGTCAGCCTCAAGATCGGGCTCATGTTTTAGTTATCGCTCGCTCATGCCCTGATCGGGTAGAATAGCTTACAGCGTATCAGGAGCAATAAGGCACAAGTGGGCACGTGCCGGCAACCACAGTAAATTCCTGTCTGGTTTGCAATGAGTCTGGAGCTGCTTGGCCTATTTACCAAACTTCATCCAAACGTTTCAGTTTATCTATAACGGCAAACTCGTCAGGGTATCCATTTATTAACAGTGTACCGCAAAGCATGAAATCCCAGTTCATCATAATCCTTGTTTTCATAAGCGGTGTAGTCTGCTTTGCAGGCTATTGCTACGCAATTATTGACTGGCTAGAGGATTGCCGAACCGGTGTGTATCACCACGAGCATTTTGAAGCTTTCTATGAAACCTCAGCCCTCGTTCTCTATTCTGCCCTGGGCCTTCGTTTTATACACAGTAAATTGGATTCATTTAAATAGGCCGACGGCGTAACTACGTATTCATAAAAAAGCGCCCGATCAGCAACGATCGGGCGCTTTTTCATACAACAGGCCTTTCCATTAAAGCGACTTTGTTACCAGACCGCCTTTTCGACTATCCACGTCGACGGTGTATTTACCGTTACCACCTTTCACGATCCAGCGAACTTTAGCATAGCCCATTCCTGGAATGTTAGCCACCTGAATCGTAGCTGGATTATTTTTCTGCTCGCGCGTCAGGCCCATGTCTTCATTTTCGACCACCATTCCGGCCAGTACCGTACCGCCTTTAAGGGTTACGTAATCGGGCCGTTCGATCTTGTATTTGATGTCGTGGCTGGAGTGCGTCGGAATCACGCGCTCATTGACTACCGTAGCCGTCACTTCAGTCAGGCCGTTTCCCAGCGACTTCGTTTCGATCTCCTGCACCGCCAGTTTTGGGGTTTGGTAGGCGTGAAACAGCGTAAACGCCATATTCCGGTGCGCATCTTCCTCCAGCAGGAAACCGGGGTGGTTCCGGATGTAGTTTTTCTTCGGTCCGCCAATTTCGATGTCGCCGTACTGCGGATGCTTAAAGGGCTTCCACGCTACGTAGGCATCGCTCAGCAGCAGATACTTGTCGAACTGGTTGAACTCGTCGTTCTGAAACCGATTCTCGTCTACCTTCTGATTGAAAAACTTATACGACGTCATCAACTCGTTGGAGAACGTAAAGATGCCGCGTCCCAGCGAAAACCAGTCGATTTCACCGCCGTAGACCGTGTACAGGTCTTTGTAAATTGTCAGATAGCGATAGCCGGGAATGATCTTCTCCCCCACTCTTCCGATTACGTCGTAAACGGCAATGTCGCCCGGCGTGTAATACGGTACGTCCTCCTCCGAACCCGGTCCGCGCAGGAACATACCGCCGTAGTTGTGATAACTCTGGGCCCCGGCAATATTTGGGTGACTCATCACGAAAGCCGTCACCGCCTTGGTTTCAGGTAGTGAAGCCGGGTACGATAGGGCACCCCGCTGAATGTAATCCGGCTGCCAGCCCCAGCCCCAGTCGCGGTTAGGGTCGTACTGCCCTACTACGTCCTCATTTACGGCCCCGTCGCCATCATTGTCCAGTCCTTCGTAGCCCAGTATTTCGTACTGACCGGCTTCGTCGGGTTTGGCGGGAATCATGCGGTTTGGATCGTCGGGGTCTACTTTCCAGCGACCAACCGCGCTTTTCCGGCGCATCATCACGATGTTGCCGTCGCCGTCCAGATCGTCGAATTTATCCTCGTCAATCTGTCCGTCGCCGTCGTCATCCATCGGCATCATACCCGAGCGGGGGGAGTTGGGGTTGTTCGGATTCTTGATAAAATCCTCGCGGGCGTCGGGATTGATCGTTGGGGCAATGTAGAATGTTTTGTCCTTCAACAGCTGCGTAATGTACGGCTCATCGGCAAACGACTCGGCCAGGTACCAAGCGGTGTACATCGCGATCTCGCTCCCCTGCAGCTCATTGGAGTGAATATTACCGTCGATGTAGAAACCGGGTTTGCGGTCGGGTTTGCCCGTTTTCGTATCGCTCACCACCAGCACCCACATATCGCGGCCCTGAAACGACTTACCCATCGACTCCAGCCTGACCAGATCGGGGTACGCCTTCGCCAGATCCTGACAGAACTTGGTGATCATGGCGTAGTCGTTGTAGTGGTTCCAGCGCATCGGCACCTTCGGATTCGCCGGGGAGCCAATGGCTTTTATGCCGCCCAGATCGGCAGGTTTAGTTTCTTTCTGCGCCAGGGCAGGTAGGGTGAACAGGCTGAGCGCCAGAATGACTATCTTTTTCATGGAATGCGTCAGGGAAGGTTATTTGAGGGTTACGTCAACTGATTTTACGCCCGTCATGTCGTTACCGGCTTCCAGCGTTACGCGTCCGGAACCACTTACCAGGAACGTTACGTCCATGGTTTCGCCCGCAGCCATTGCTCCCCGCAGCATAATCCGCCGACCCGACACGATGCTCTGTTTATCGGTCGTTTTCAGCTCTATTTTCATCCTTGGCACGAAGCGCACCCGGTTCCCCATGTCCGATCCCGTCGGCATCAGCCCCTGGTTGATCACCTGCGCCGATACCCGCGTCAGGTTGTTCCCCAACGACTCAGCTTTTAGGTTGACAATATCGATGCTTGGCATCTGAGCCGCGAAAGCCGTAATGAACTTTGCGTGCCGATCGGCATGATCAGTCAGAAATTTCGTCGGCGGATTCAGTTTAGCGAAGGGCACGATTCCGCCTACTTCCGCTTTCTTACCTGGAAAATCAGGGTGTTCGATGGGTGTCCACGTCACGAAGGCATCTGTTACGCCATTGGCGTCGGCCCATTTCAGGAAGCGGGCATCATCACTGTCTCCGCCAGCCGCAGGTGCTGGCCGTCCGGCCGGACGGGGTGCGGCTGCCGTGCCGGCGCTGTCTTTTTTAGCCGACGTTTTGGGCTCGTCCTTCGGAACCCACCAGCCGGGGGTAGAGAAGCTAAACCGACCATGGTGATAGTACGCCGTCTGCGCAAAGTTACCTTTGGTTGCGGGCATGGCGGGTGCGTCTTTCAAGCCCGTCTGGGCGTTATAAAGTTTCGACACCTGCTCTCCCGTAGCTGCGTCCCTTTCCAGCAAGCCCGTGATAATCCGTTTCGTGGTCTTCATCCGGTCAAACTTGGGCGCTTCCGACAAGTTGTTGTAGGGACCGAACGTAAAGACCGCGTACACGCTGGGCGTCTGGGCCAGAAAATCCAGCAGGGCGCGGTTTTCGGGTTCCGAAACCGGCATCTCCCCCGCGCCGGGCGTAAAGAATGGATAATCGAAGGTAAAGTTCTTGTCGAGCGCTACGCCCCCGGCCCCATCTTCATTGAACGCACCATCTTTATCGGTATCGGTTCCTTCTGAAATCAGCACGTATTTACCCGACTCACCTTTGGCAGGATCGGCTTTGAGCAGTACGCGGGGATCGGTTTTGCTGGCAACAAACGTACCGGTGGGGTCTTCGATACGCACCTGCGTAATGAGTCCATCGCGGTTCAGATCCTCGACCGGGTCCTCGTTTTGTTGTCCATCGCGGTCATCGTCGGTGCTGCTGCCGTTTCCGCTACGTTCGTACTTGAGCGCCGAGAAGGCCTGTTCCTGCGCGTCGGGGTTGATGAGCGGGAGGATGTAGATGGTTTTGGTATCCAGCATCCGGCTGATGCTATCGTTCTTGCTGGTCAGGAACCGCTCGGCTAGCTGCAGCGACAGTTCTGTTCCCGCCAGGTGGCTGCCTTCGACGCCCGCTACCAGGGCCAGCGCGGGTTTTTCAGCGGCCTTGCCCCGGCCAATGGTTAAGAGCCAGATATCCTTACCGCCTACCGATTTCCCAATCGACCGCACCGAAGCCGTACTACCCGCCTGTCTGGTCAGGGCCTGCAACCGGGCCGTCAGTTGGGCGTAATTTGAATAACTGGCAGTTGCCTGACGGCCCCCCGTCTGTGATTGAGCCAGCACCGACGAACTGGCGAGTGCGGCTGCAATCAAAACCGTAAAGAATTGCTTCATGTAAAAAGAGGTTGTATAATAAAGCGCTAAAACTACAGAATTTTGTTTCACCCAAATCAGGAAATGGGTGGAGAAGTGGAAAGGATTAGCTGAATGACAAAAATAATAAGTTGGTATCTTGCCTCTTCTATTGACCAGCCCTTATGAAAACTAAAATTCCCAATTCATTGAACTACCTCCGCTCGTGGTACGACGCTTACGTTGAGGATGCCCTAGACCAGAATCAACCAAGATACTGGATTCTGTTTTGGGGAGGAATTGTTTCCTCTCTCGCTATTTTTCTGGTTTACACCTAACGGATTGAGGATTCGATTGATTTGTCGGTACGCAGACAATTAAGCTTGACAGTATTGAAAATCTGTATTTTAATTCCGTTCATAACTTTGCGGAGGCTTCATCTCCTTGGACTTATGCTCTTTTTCTGGGTATCCCGGATTGGATAGGTTTAGTCCTGAAATGCATGGTGCATTGCAAGTCCTGCTCGTTGCTTTTCTGTCATCCCTCTTGACCGCGCCGGCGAACCAGTCGGGATGACAGAAATCCTTTGAAATACTGACAGTCATGTATTTAAACCCTGATTTGACACTCACATCAACAAAAAAGGGCGCCTACTCATTGTAAGCACCCTTTTTTATGACTGGACATTAGTTACTGAGTCATAAAGTCGGCGTCTTTCAGGCCTTTATTAATCTTGATAGTATCGACGGTCATGGTCATGGCACCCCGGCCCGACTGCTGCCTGATCGTCATCGGAAACAGGATACCATTGGTGGCTTTGTAGTTCGAGTAGATCATTGTGGCGTCCATACTACCCTGCAACGAATTACCACCCACCACCGACTGCACCTTTAGCCCCGTTTTCGGATCAAAGTTATCGGTCCAGGTAACCTGACCGTCGGCGGTAGCGTGGCTCAGTTTGTAGGTATCCTTTCCATCCACGTTCTCCATCCCGACGTACTCACTTTTTACCCCATTTTCGGCGTAGTGCAGTTCGGGAAAGAGTTTATTTATTTCGATCAGCTGCCGGGCAATGGCTCCGTCGAGGGTACGGTTTCCCTGCGTACCGCCCATCATCACTTTCTGCCTGTCGCCCGTTTGCGTCATTACGTCTTTTCCGTTGGCGCTGATGACGACCGAGAATTTATCGGGTGCTTTCTGTCGGCGGGTAATACGCATTGTTCCCCGCTCCGTTTTGCTCGACATACTGGTTGTCAGGTCAGTTACCTTCTTCAGGGCGGCTTTCCCGCCAATGGCGGCTACGTACTTATCCAAAACCTGCCGGGCCGTGTCAGCCGGGGTTTGCGCCTGAGCGGCAACAGACCCGGCAATCAACGCGAAAAGAAAAATCAGTCTTTTTTTCATAAGGTTGTCCGCTACGTGTTATCTAAAACCAACGCACATTCGCTAGGCAGTGAGTGCGTATTCGGCCAGAAAAACCAGCGCACCCCCTACGTAGCCCAGCAACGCCAGCCAGCTGATTTTCCGGATATACCAGCCAAAACCGATGTTTTCCATACCCATAACGGCCACCCCGGCTGCCGATCCAATAACCAGGAGACTACCGCCCGTACCGGCGCAGTAGGCCAGAAACTCCCATAGTTTCGTGTCGGCCGGGAACGTCTGCATGTCATACATTCCCATCGCTGCGGCCACAATCGGCACATTGTCGACAATGGCCGAAAATACGCCGATGAGCAGAACGATTACGTCCAGATTACCCACCGTCTGGTTCAACCATCCAGCCAGCGATTGCAGGACGCCCGTTGCCTGTAAGACGCCGACCGCCAGCAGAATACCCAGAAAAAACAGAATGCTGGAAATATCAATCCGGCTTAGTGCGTGGGCTGCGGTGAGCGGTTGACGCTCGGCCTCGTCCTTGTCGCTGTGAATGATTTCGGAGGCCACCCAGATTACACCCAGCACCAGCATCATGCCCATGTAGGGCGGCAGGTGCGTTACCGTTTTGAAGATTGGGACAAACAGCAATCCGCCCAGACCGATTGACAACATAAGCCGACGGTCGCGCCGGGCAGCGGGCGTTACGTAGGGCCGGCTGACGCCTTCGCCATCAAGAGCGACGACGCCAGTTGAATCAGGTTTATAGGTCAGCGTCAGAACCGCCAGCGGTACCAGTATCGCCACCAGACTGGGTAGCAGCAACTGCCGGATAATGTTAAGCGTCGTTACCTGTCCGCCAATCCAGAGCATAGTCGTCGTTACGTCGCCGATGGGCGACCAGGCCCCACCCGCGTTAGCCGATACGATAATCATACCAGCAATGAGCAGACGCTGCTGCTCGTCTTTCACCAGCTTGCGGGTCACCGATACCATCACGATCGAGGAAGTCAGGTTATCCAGCAGCGCCGACAGAAAAAACGTCAGCAGACTAATAATCCAGAGTAAAACCCGTGGATTGCGGCTGGCAATGCGGTCGGTAATCAGGGTGAAGCCATCGTGGGCGTCGATGAGTTCGACCACCGTCATGGCACCCATCAGGAAGAAAAGTATTTCAGCAGTTTCGGTCAGATTTTCGCCCAGCTGCTCGACAATGTGCTCCCGATCGGCCTCACTGGACAGCAGTGCGTAAACCGCCCAGCACAGTACACCCATAATGAGCGCCGTGGCCGTTTTATTGATTTTGATGGGATGTTCGAGAGCAACCAGCGCGTAGCCGATTATAAAAATCAGGATAATGGTTAGAATCATAGCGTGAGCCAGCGCCCCTTCTTATCGGCGCATTTAGGTGGTAAGAAGGGGCAAAGATACCAAAAATGGCCGGAGCAGGCCTGATGAGAGGCTGACTATCGCTTCCAGCGGTATAGGTAAGAGGTTCCGGCAAACGTTTCCCTGAACTAATGACGACCTATCCATCGTTTTTACCGTAGGCCTGTGCATTGGTAGGGCCAGTCCCATCAATTAGCAAACTGGTTTCTGACAGTATCCCTGGTCACTATGCGTAAACGAAATTTCATTCTCAGGATTCCGTCGCTGGGGCCGGATGGGATGGCGTTATTCCCGTTCATTCTGGTACGGCATGCCGCCCCCGGTCCTATTCTGATCAACCACGAGCAGATTCACCTGCGGCAGCAGCTCGAACTGGGTATTGTACCCTTTTATCTCTGGTACGGCCTTGAGTACGTAGTCCGCCGACTTCAGTACGGCAACCACTACCTGGCGTACCTGAACATCAGTTTTGAGCGGGAAGCCTTCGCCAACGAAACCAACCTGACGTATTTGAAAAACCGGCGTATCTGGTCATTCTGGACATATCTGCGGAAAACGACCTAAAGCCGCTGTGGTTCACTGACTTCAGTTGTTTTTCCCAGCGCCCCCCCCATCATCACAAGGGCAGACAGGATAACTACCAGCATCGGAATCCCTTCGCGGAAGCCAAGCAGCCGCAGGTTTTCGGGCGTATTCAGGTACAGCAGAATGGTTATCAGGCCGCGGGGGGCAATCCAGAGCAGCGGCCGCCAGACACCGGGGTATGTTAGTCGAAGTGTCAGCCAGCGCCACACCAGAATCACGACGATAAACAGACCGCTCACAATCAGCGCATCCGTATCGATCAGCTCCTGCGGTACGGTCGAGTAACCAAACAGTAGAAAGAAGAACGTCCGCACGACAAACGCCCCCTCGGCGGTCAGGCTCTTGAGCTGATCCAGCTCTTTTTCGAACAGGTCATTCTTCAGAATCTCGCTCAACCGCCCGCGGATGAACAGTTCGGTGTTGTTCAGGAACAGACCAAAAATCAGGATCAGCAGCAGCGACGATAAGTGATAAATTTCGGCGATGGCGTACACCAGAAATAGCACCGAAATAATGGGTAGAAACTTGATCCGGTGATTAATCCGGCCAATCAGGTACAGCAGCAGGAAACAGCAGACTGCCGACGTAACGGCCATAATCAGCGTATCACGGGTGAAAAACCAGATCGCACTCCAGATCGAGCTTTCGCTCAATAACAGGAAATTGTACGCCAGTACGCCCAAAATACTGGCAAAAGCCGACTCGTACACCACAAACTCCCGCTGCCCCGACGTCAGACCGGATACGCCCGGTACGGCCATGGCTCCGCTGATGATCGAAAACGGCAATGCCGCAATCAGACAGTGAAAAAATGAATCGTTGAGAAGCAGATAGAGGATTCCCGCCATAACCAGTGTAGCGCCCACAATGGACAACAGCGACGCCAGCAACGTTCGCCGGAGAACGCTCAGTTTTTCGGCGTGCAATTCCAGGTCCAGCCCCCCTTCCAGCACGATCAGAATCAACCCCAGGGTACCCAGCGTTGGCAGGATGGTGTTGACGTACGGTACCTGTACTCCGAAGTAATCCGTTGCCTGCCGAACCAGCATGCCCAGCACCAGCAGCAACAGAATGGAAGGTGTTTTGAAACGGCTGCTGAACAAGTCGAACGCGTACGAAATCAGCACCGACAGGCTCAAGACAATAATCAGGGTAGAGGACTCCATGCGGCAAGATAAATAGAAAGGAGGAGAGGGAGGAAGGAGGAAAGGGAAGAAAGGGACCTCCGGCTACTATTTCCTAACCTTTGTCTCTTTTCCGACGCTAATTTCATTCTCCTTTCCTCCTTCCTCCCTCTCCTCCCCTTCCTCCTCTATTTCACCATCTCCCCCACAATCTTAGCCGACAGTAGGCAAAGTGGGATGCCGCCACCGGGGTGAACGCTGCCGCCGACGAAATAGAGGTTTTCGAACTGATGGGAGAAATTGGCGTGGCGCAGGAAGGCGGCAAATCGGTTGTTGGAACTGTTACCGTATAGGGCACCCTGCGACGAAGCCGTACGGGCTTCAATACTACGCGGGTCCAGAATTGATTCGGTTTCGATCAGTGCCGCTACGTCGACGCCCAGCACGCGGCTCAGTTTGCGAATAACGTTTTCCCGCGCCCGGCTTATGATCGAATCCCATTCCTGACCGGTGTTATTGGGTACGTTGAGCAGAATAAACCAGTTTTCCCCCGCAGGCGGTGCATCATTGGGGTTATGCTTCGACGTAATGTTCAGGTAAATCGTCGGATCGTCGGACAGGCTGGCCGCATGGCCGTTTTTACCAAAGAGCTGATCAAATTCGGTTCGGTAGTCGCTGCTAAAAAAAATGTTATGCAGCCCCAGTTCGGCAAACTGCTTCTTGATGCCCCAGTAAAAAATAAGGCCCGAGCTGGATTTAGGCTGACGCAGGATACGCTCCGGCTGGCGAGCGGCAGGGAGTAATTTTCGGAACGTATTGACTACATCCATGTTAGACACGACGAGATCAGCCGGAAACGTGAAAGAAGCGGGCTGATGCCCTTCCTCCTCTCCTCCTTTTCTTCTTTCTTCCTGTTCGCCCCTTACCCCCTCAACCTTTTTTCCCTTGGTTTCAATGGCCGTAATGCGCGTGTTATAGTGAAACCGAACGCCCAGATCTTCAGCCAGTTTCACCAGCGCGTTCGTTATACCAATCATACCTTCTGCGGGGAAAAACGCGCCGATGTTATATTCCAGATGCGGAATAATGTTCATCGTGGCCGGTGTCTGGTACGGGTCGGAGCCGTTATACGTAGCGTACCGGTTGAACAGCTGCACGAGTTTAGCGTGGCGAAACCGACGCTCGTTGGCCTTGTTCATGGTTCCGAAAACGCCCAGTCTCGGCAGATTCAGGTAGCCCCGAAAGGCATCCTGATTAAACCAGGTCGACAGCTTATGCAGCGACCGGTGCAGAAACAGCTTTTCCGTTACGTCGTATTTAAGAGCGCTGTCAGCCAGGTGCTGGTGCAGATGCTCGGCGGGTTCGCCCAGCACAGCTTCTACCTCCTGCCCAAACCGATCGTGATCGGCCCAGGCGGTTAACCGCGTTCCGTCATCCCAAAAATAGCGGCAGGTTTCGTCCAGCTTCTGGTACGTAAAATAGTGAGCCGGATCGCGGTTGGCCAATCGGAACAGTTCGTCAACCAGATGCGGCATGGTAAACAGCGAAGGTCCCGCGTCGAAGCGATACGTATGCCCGTTGGCCTTCTGTTCAAAACTGGACAGTTTTCCGCCGGGATACGCATTGCCCTCGAATACATCGACCTGGTATCCTTTCATAACCAGTCGAATGGCGGTAGCGATACCTGCCACACCTGCCCCAATAACTGCAGCCTGTTTCACTACGTAACGGGATTACTGACGAGCGTAATAATACAGATTGACGGTCGCGTCGCCCCGTTTTTCACTGAGGGTGAAATACCCCTTTGCTTCCTTGTCGAAGCAGATGGCTTCCCCCTGCGGCTCCAGGCGATACGGCAACTGCCGGTTCGAGTTACGCTGCATAGCGTCTCCAACGGTCTGACCGGCGTTACGTTTCCAGTAAAAAATCTGGGTATAGGTCCGGACCAGAATTTCGGTACCATCGGGAGAGATGGCAGCACCGGTCGCAAAGGTCAGCGGTAGTTCACCCAGTAATTCAGCCACTGTAACTTCGTTTATGTTCTGCGGGTACGGCAGGCGGTACAGGCGGCTGTTGTTTTCGCGCTTGGTTACGATAAAGATGTCGCTCGTTTGCGGATCCACAAACATAGCTTCGGCATCACGGGGGCCATCAGGGTACCGGAAGTTGATTCGTTCAATCTGTGTAACGGGTGTTTGCAGGTTAGCCGGTTCGGGCATACGATAGATCTGCGAGATTACATTCTGGGAGTTATTATCGCCGATATCGCCAATGTACAGGTAGTTTACGCCAGCCTGCGGTCCGGGGCCGATTGAGAGTTCTTCCCAGTCCCGGTTAGCGTAGGTAGGAACGTTAACCCGTCCTTTTATAGTCCCGTCGTAGCCCAGCAGCACCAGTTGCGCCGCGTTTCCGCTATCTTCCTGCACCCAGAGATTACCGGGCATACTACGGCTGTCGACCATACCGGACGCTTCGTCAATCTGGCCGGGGGTAATGGGGGTTGCTGTTGGCTCTGACGAAAACTGAGCGTTAAAAACGCTATCGACTTCAAGTTTACAGGAAGCTGTCGCCAGCAGGCCAATCAACAGAACAAGGGTACGCATGAAAACTAGTTGGTTAATTCCACCGTCAAAGTAACGAAACAGCCAGTGAAAAATGATGAATAAAGCCTGAATAAGCTATTAACGAGCCAGCAAACGTCTTGTTGGACAAATTCATTCTCCGATTGCCGTACTGATTCCTCCCTGCAAGAACGCCTATTCAGAAGAAACTGGTAAACGAGCAGCAAAATCGTTACGATACGTTCGACTGCCTCTTTTTCATTTTTCTTTGGATAAAAGTGACTTTAACCGTATACTATTGGCTTTAACAAATAAAAACATCCATCATTACCTGTTCTGGTGTAATTTTAGACCTGATCTAGTCTCAACCTCCTAACTTCATGAACCAACTCTCTGCTGCTGACCGGTCAACATTCGTCCGGCGGGGCTTATCCTGGTTGAACCCTGTCTGTGGAATCGCGCTGGCAATGACCCTGTCTGTAGGTGCACACGCCCAGGATGCCACCGGGTATCAAACGCCCCCCAAAGCCCTGGCCGATCTGGTCACCCTGCCCCCCACGCCAACGATCAGCGTATCGGACAAAGGCGACCTGATGCTGATTATGGAACAGGCTGGTGCGCCCGACATCGCCGAACTGGCCCAGCCCGAACTTAAGCTGGCAGGGCTGCGACTCAATCCAGCCAACAACGGTCCGAGCCGGATGCGCTACATCACCAACCTGAAACTCAAAAAAGTAGCTTCAACGCAGGACGAGATGCCCCTGACGGGCCTACCCGCCAAGCCGCTCATCAGCTATGTGCAGTGGTCGCCCGATTACACGAAAATCGCTTTTGCCCACTCGACCGACGAGCACATTGAACTGTACGTCGCCGACGTAGCCACGGCTAAAGCGCAGCGCGTTGGTACGGTTTACCTGAACGCCACGATGGGAATGCCATTCCGGTGGCTGTCTGACAGCAAGAGCGTGATCGCCCGCATCGTACCTACCGGTCGTGGAGCGGCCCCCGAAATCAGCCGCGTACCATCCGGACCAACCACCCAGGCCAACGTCAGCGGTCAGCGCGGACAGGCACCAACGTACCAGGATCTGCTCAAAAGCCCCTCCGACGAAAAGCAGTTTGCTTATTACACGACCTCGCAGGTCGTGCGGCTGGGACTCGATGGCCAGATGACGAACATTGGTCAGGCGGGCATTATCGCGTCGGCAGATCCCTCACCGGATGGAAAATACGTCATGGTCGAAACAGTACATACGCCGTTTTCGTATCTCGTACCAGTAGGCCGTTTCCCACTCCGCACCGACATTTTTGCTACGGGCGGCTCGCTGGTAAAAACACTGAACGATGGTCCGCTTCAGGAAACGGTAGCCTACAGCGCCGACGGTGCTCCAACCGGTCCTCGTAACTACAACTGGCGGGCCGACGTACCGGCGTCGGTGTATTATACCGAAGCGCAGGACAAAGGCGATCCGAAGGTGAAGGCCGATATTCGGGACAAAGTATTCATGGTCGAAGCGCCCTTCAGCGGTCAGCCCAAAGAGATTTATGCCGCTCAGTACCGTTTCGGTGGATTCGAGTGGGGTAACGCCACGATGGCCCTGGCCAGCGAACGCTGGTGGCAGAGCCGCAAGAGCCTGACCAAAACGGTCGATCCAACGAACTGGCAGACGGCGGTTCTGTTCGACCGCTCGTACGAAGATCGCTACAGCAACCCCGGCCAGCCCGACACCCGGCATAATGAGTATGGCTACGAAGTTCTGAATCTGCTGCCCAACAACGAGATTCTGATGCTGAACGCCCAGGGGGCCTCACCCGAAGGCGACCGGCCCTTCGTGAGCCTGCTCAATCTGAAAACCAAGAAAACAACTGAACTGTGGCGGTCGCAGGCTCCCTATTTCGAGCGGCCGCTTGCCGTACTGGACGCGGCTAAGCGGTCGATCATGATCACCCGCGAAACGCCCGACGAAAGTCCGAACTACTACGTAGCGAACCTGATGGCGAAGGGCAAAAAAGCCGCAGCGCCGGTACAGGTTACGTTCTTCCCGCATCCATACCCGCAGCTGAAAGGTATTCAAAAGCAGCAGCTTCGCTACAAACGCCCGGATGGCGTCGATCTGACCGCTACGCTTTACCTGCCTGCAGGTTACAAGAAAGAGCAGGGGCCACTGCCTACGTTCCTGTGGGCGTATCCGGCCGAGTTCAAGAGCAAGGATGCCGCCAGCCAGGTATCGGGTTCGCCTTACCAGTTTAACCGGATCAGCTACTGGGGCGCGGCTGCCTTCGTCACAATGGGCTACGCTATTCTGGACAACGCCAGCATCCCTATTGTAGGTGAGGGCGATAAAGAGCCAAACGATACGTACGTACAGCAACTGGTATCGAGCGCAAAAGCCGCCATTGACGAAGGGGTTCGGTTGGGCGTTGTTGACTCCAGCCGCGTGGGCGTGGGTGGTCACTCGTACGGCGCGTTCATGACAGCCAACCTGCTGACGCACAGCAATCTATTCAAAGCGGGTATTGCCCGGAGTGGTGCCTACAACCGGACGCTGACGCCATTCGGTTTCCAGAACGAACAACGGACCTACTGGCAGGCACCCGACGTCTACAACACGATGTCGCCGTTCCAGAACGCGAACAAAGTAAAAACACCAATCCTGCTGGTTCACGGGGAAGCCGATAACAACACCGGTACGTTCCCGATCCAGTCGGAGCGTTACTATAACGCTCTGAAAAGCTTCGGCGTAACGAGCAAACTGGTGTTCCTGCCGTACGAAAGCCACGGCTACACCGCCAAGGAATCATTACTCCACATGCTGTGGGAAATGAACGGCTGGCTGGATGCCTATGTCAAGAATCCAAAACCAACGCCAACGGCTCAACCGGCTAACAAAGCAGGTAAGCTGGGCAGCGGCAAGTAAACTTCTTTGCTGTAACACAACAATGAAAAGGCTCCCTGTCTCTACGACGGGGAGCCTTTTCGTTTTGCCTCGTCTATACGCACTAAGCAAGGTTATCAGCTTTGCCATAGATGTCGGCTACTTAATACTTCATATAGGGCACCTTTTCTGACTGGTAGGCTAGCCCACGACGTAGCCAAAGTAACTTACCATCCCTCACCTTGAACCGCCATATTTTAGGGTCATGCGTTATTACTGTTAACATAACTTCATTAGGAACATCTGTTGGCGTTTCTTCTCTACCATCTGGTAGGCGAGATCGTAAAAATTGGTTAATCTGACTTACTTTGCCCGTATCGATTGAAGTCAGCACATCTTCAAGACCCGTGTAAAATAGTAGTGTATGCCCTTTCCAACTGCCGAAAGTAGATGTTGGGTTATCCTTGATTTCATCATACAAGGCGAAATCATGGAGTGTGTAGGTGTAATCACTGTCATAGCGCTCCAGGAAGACAGCAAGAATAAGTGATTTCGATCTTTCCCCTTTCAAATACTCGCTCAGCACGCTTTCAAAGACCTTATCTTTAATGACAATAGGTGGCAGCGTTGCTGTTTGGGTTTGAGCAGAAACATCAGATGCATAGCTGATACCCAGCAGGCAGAGCGCCCAGATGGCAAGATGAGTACGGGTAGATACCATTTGATTGGGTTTGTAACATTCAGTTCTTCTATTTCCGTAATCAATGATGCAGGACGAGTCGGTTTAGCACATAATCATCTATAAAATCCTGGTTGATTGGTGCCTATGCTCTTTGCTAGTCGTTAGGCCGGTTTACTAGCACCCCTTCGGGATAGCCAACTTCCGTCAGATACAGCCCATTAGCGGGAGCCGGGCGACCAAGCAATGTCCGATCGCGGGCCTGAATGAGCTGATCGAACTGGTCCAGGCTCATACGCCCCTGCCCTATCTCGACCATCGCCCCGACAATCGTGCGGACCATGCCCCAGAGAAACCGATTGGCTTTAATGTGGAATGTAATCTGGTCAGCGTTTTTCCGCTCCCAATAAGCAAACGCAAGCTGGCAACGGAAGTGTGTTACGTTAGCGCGAACCTTGCTGAAGCTTTTAAAATCAGTGTATTTCAGCAGAATCTGACAAGCTTCGTTCATGAGCCTGTCATCCAGCTGCGGCTGAAAATAA
This sequence comes from Spirosoma sp. KUDC1026, assembly GCF_013375035.1. Classification (NCBI taxonomy): domain Bacteria; kingdom Pseudomonadati; phylum Bacteroidota; class Cytophagia; order Cytophagales; family Cytophagaceae; genus Spirosoma; species Spirosoma sp. KUDC1026. The sequence continues at coordinate 4,566,269 of NZ_CP056032.1, forward strand.
TAGGTCAGACCCGGCGCAAATACGTCTTTCTGCCGCGAAATGTGGTACTGATAATAGCGCGAGATGGCCGAGTAGCGGGCGTGGTCCTCGTCCCGAACGGGAAAGATACTGTGGATACCAATGTCGTCGGGTAGAATGCAGTTGAGCGAATGAATCATCGACTCCGACGTATTGATTTCGGCAGGCACGTCAAAGTGCGCGAACTGTTGGGCGGCATGAACCCCCGCATCCGTACGGCCGCTGCCAATCACAAAAACAGGCTGCTGAAATCGCTGCGTCAGGGCTGCTTCCAGCGTAGTCTGCACACTGATTCCGTTCGCCTGCGTCTGCCAGCCATGGTAAGCGCCCCCCCGGTACGATAACTCAATAAAATAACGCATGATAGACAAAAGTGGGCGGTTTTGCCGGATTGTCCACCATGCGTCTGGTCAGCTACCCGTTCGAATCAATCAATCGAGATGGCAATTTTACTCACAAAATCACCCGCTTCCAGCAGGCGATGCGCCTGTTCCATCTGCTCCAGCGGAAACGTACGGGCTACGTAAGATTTCAATTTCCCCTGTTCGACCAGCTCTTTCAGCGTCGTCAGATCAGCCGTGTTCGCTTCCATGGCAATTATTTTCATGCGGGGTTTCACCAGATCAACCAGCGTTGATAGGGTCCGGGAGAAACCTTCCGTATCAGGTTTGGTCGTGATCAGTAGGGCGTCTTCCTTCAAATGCGGCTCCACGTCCGACAGAATCAGCTTACCCGCCGTATCAAAAATCAGGTCGTACTGCTGATTGGCGGGCAGCGGTTTGTCATAATCCAGCACGGTGTCGCAGCCTAGTTCATTAGCAGCTTCATTGTGCGCCGGGCTACAGGTGCCCGTTACGGTCGCGCCCATGTGTTTGGCCAGTTGCACCGCGGCACAACCAACGCCCCCCGTACATCCATTGATCAGGACATGGCCGCCCGCTGTCAGATTTCCCTGTAGCAGAGCCTGATAGGCCGTCAGCGCCACCACGGGTAAGGCGGCCGCTTCGGCGAAGCTGATGGTTGCAGGCTTCAGCGCAACAACGTCTTCGTCAGCGGCTACTTCACTGGCGTAAGCAGCTCCATTCGTGGGTGGCACCGCTCCGTACACCTCATCGCCTGTTTTGAACCGCGTACTTCTTGACTCCAGCACAATCCCGCAGAAATCACTCCCGATAATCTGATCGCCGAACAGACCCGATGCGACCCGGAACGCCCCCGCCCGAATCATGGCGTCAACAGGGTTTACCGATGTAGCCCGGTTCCGAACCAGAATCTGGCCATCACTGATGGTTGGCGCGTTAAGCGTTTTTATCACAAATTCACTGGGGTCACCGTAGTGTTCCAAAACTGCAGCTTTCATAACGTATCGAGTTAGTTTGACACGGCCGAACTCGTCGACCACCTGTCTCGGAGAACTCCGTACAGCCAGCATTGTTACGGCTGTTTGACCAGATTACAACTTGGCGATTTATCCAAAAACAAAAATTCCATCCGGAACGCTTTTCTCCAGATGGAATTTTACACCTTACTTAATGAATATTTTCACATCAGGCCTCACTTGCTCAGTGGGCGCATAAACTGGATGTCGTAATTGTATTTAACTTGCCGATAGGTATTCCGCACAATCTTAATGAACGGATTATGGCTGAGCATCCACCGGCTGCGCTGAACCGTACTCGGCTCGGCTACGTCGTTACGTTGGTCGAACAGTTCCTTAAAATCGTTGTAGAACAGCGCCCGGCCTTTATTCTGAAGAAACGAAACGCACATGCGGTACTCGGTCTTATCCACTTTCATGCCTTCCACGTAACGACCAAACTTGGTCAGAAACGTGCTCCGGCGCAGGTGCGGGTGATCGCTGTACGCATAAATCTTATAATAATCCGGTTTCCAGCCCGAAAACTTTGTTTCCGAGAAGCCATCGCCGTAGGGCTTTAGATAGGGATAGGTCAGATAGGCGTAGAACCGCACGTAGTCCAGTCCCTGGTCCTTTTCCATATAACCCAGTGATTGCTCAAGGCGCTCTACAAAAGCAGGTTTCGGCACAAAGTCCTCCTGAATGTACAGGGTGTAGGGCGTCTTCACCGCATCCTGCCCTTTGTTAATATTGTTGCCGAGCCCCCGGTTTGTCGACGTTGTAACGAGCGTGAAGCCGTACTGCTGCTGCAGCTCGCGCAGCATCGTCTGGTGCTCGACTTTACTGCCGTCGTCCGAAACGACAATATCAGCAAATGTGCAATCCAGTTTCAGGAAAGCGATCAGCAACCGTTCCAGTGACTGACTGCGATTGTAGTGGGTAATTAACAGGGATACGTCCGGAAATCGAGTATGCATACGAACGAAAGGATAAGAGGCTAGAAATACTCAGACATGACGGTTGTCTGACTTTTTCGTTATGACTCGATAACCCCCTGAAGGTGACAGGATACGTCGCCTTTTTACGTATACTTAATCCAGTCGGTTTACATCATGATCCATAAGTACCTTTCCGGGTGTAATAGAAATCCGGCAACCCACCTTTGTCGTGAATTGCCGGATTTCTCTTTCCGCTGTAAATCTGGGTTCTACCTGGTTTAGCGTGGACCGCGACCACCCGACTGGCGTTCACCACCACCACCAGGCTGGCCTGGCATCGAGCGCTGGCCACCGCCCGCTTCTCGGCCCCCCTGAAAGCCACCGTTCGATGGTGCCTGCTGTTGATACGTTCGTTCCTGACGGGCGTTTGGCGTCGATTCGTTCCGTATACCGCCCATCTGTCCACCCCGGCCGTAGCTACGTTCCGGCTGCTGCCCAAAGCCATTTTGCCGGCCCGGGTTCATATCATTACCTTGATAACTCCGCTGGGGCTGCTCCATGCGTTCGTAGGAACGACCGGGCGTATTACCGGGGTTAACTGCCTCAGGCGAATAGCTTCGGCCAGGCGTATTATCGAAGCCGCGGCCTGGGGTTGTATTTATGTCCGGCGAGTAACCGCCACGTCCCTCGTACGGATTAGTACCAGACCGGTTGTAATTACCCGGTTCGTAAATCCGCGAACGACCAGCATTCGGATTGGCCGAGCGGTTTCCGCCGGAATAGCCATTTCCATAACCCGAATTTGGCGAGTTATAGTTGTTGAAATCACGACCGGGGTTCCGGTCAGCCCGACTGTAGTCGCGGCTGTACGACCGGCCGTTACCGGGATGGTAAAATCCAACCGACCCATTGCTGACCACCGACCGGCCCGGACGATTGATCTGGTCGATGCGGTAAACCGGCACCGACTGACGGGTAACCCGTTCGATGTCACCCCGCTGCGGGCCATATACGTACGCCCGGTTGTTCGACCGATAGACGTTGTTGATAATGGTCGTGTTGTGGTAGATGTTCACTACGTTCGGCCGGGCCACCCGATAATTATACAGGCGGGGACTGGTAATGTACGCCTGCGGCACGAAGGTCCAGCAGAAAGCAGGCAGATTGACGTTCACATTGATATTCACGCCGGGACCCAGCGGAGCCCAGCCGTAATACCCACCACCCGACCGCCAGCTTACCCAGGCGGGTCCCCAGTCGGAACCCGGTAGCCAGAGCCAGCCGCCATAGGCAGGGTCATAAATCCAGCGACCGTAGTGAAATGGTGCCCAGCCCCAGTCATAGTTTGATACCCAGGTATTACCGTATTCGGTAACGATCCAGTGCCCATTGCTGGCATAGGGCTGAAAATCGGGACCTGCCGACGGAATCCAGGCGTTGCCGTAACCGGGGTACTGCGTCCACTGTCCGTAGGGCGCCAGTTCATCGTAGAACGACTCAACCGGCACGCTCATCCCCGGTTGTGCCGTAGCACACCCCGTAAAACCCAAGCCAATTGCCGCCCAGGCAATCAGACAAATCATTCCTATTTTTCTTAGCGCGTTCATAACCGGAACTGGTAGCGGCAAGTGCCGTAACTGACTGTTGGACAAGAAATCAGCGGGGAGGTTTAACACGCCTATGAATAAAAAGGCGCTGGTTGCACCAAACAAATCCTGCGATCGTCTTTTCGTGCAACCAGCGCCTTTTCGCGAAGTTCGGCTTTGCCAATTTATTTCTTCAGTCCCTTGTAAACGGCGCCCGAAACGACCCCGCCCAACAGATACCAGCCAATCGTCATGGCTATGGTAGCCGGGGTGCGAGCGGTGGGCGCTTTACCGAGCCCCATCGGACCGGGCAACGTAACGGCGCCGATTCCGGCCAGTACGCCCAGTGCCGTTCCGGCCACCAGTGGCATTTTACCGACCAGCCCCACTAGACTATAATAGCCCGCATTGGACGCAATATCGCCAACCATGGCAGCTCCATACAGACGTTTTCCGGTAGGGGGTTCTTCACCGATGGCCTTAAAGCCTTTAATCAGGCTGCGCTCGCCCAGCAGATCGGCGCGGGGTGCGGTAGGGACAAATTGCCGGACCGTTTCGTGCAGGACATTCAGCGCGACAGCGCCAACCAGCCCACTGGTCAGCGCGCGCGAAAAGTTTGATGTTGGTGTTTTCATGCGTGAATGAGGCTTTCTTGAGTAACTAACTCCCTCATTCACCGGTTGTTTAAGCAGGCGGCCATTACAGCCATTGCTTCCGCCGGAAAATCCATACCGTCAGTGCAGACGACAGCACCATCATCGCCAGGGCAAACGCATAGCCGTACTCCCAGTGAGTTTCAGGCATCTTGTCGAAGTTCATGCCCCAGATACTGGCCAGTAACGTGGGGGGCAGAAACACCAGTGAAACGACCGTAAATATCTTGACGACCCGGTTCTGTTCCAGGTCGATCAGACCAAGGTAGGTATTCTGTAGAAATTCCAGCCGCTCGAAAATGAAATTGGTGTGGTCAATCAGGGAATTAATGTCTTTAATCAGGGTTCGCAATCGGCCCTGTTCCTGTTCGTTGAACCAGCCATCCGACCGGATCATGGATGAGATTACCCGCTGCTTATCAACCACGTTTTCCCGAATCGACATCGTCAGTTCCTGGTAATCGTTGATGTTCAGCAGCATCTCCTTATCCAGCTTGGCGTCCAGATCAAGCATCCGGTTGATGGCCTTGATCTCACCCGACACCATCTCGATCAGATCGGCATCGTAATCGATTCGCGATTCGAAAATAGAAATCAGGATCTGTGCGCCATCGCTGAACAGTGCCCGACGCGATTTGATACGTTTCACCGTATCGGCAAACGACTTAAGGTCGGCGTGCCGGTAGGTAAACAGCATGTCGTCTTTCAGAAGAAAACTGACGGGTACCGTTACGTAGCGCTGCTCCTGGTCCGGCACCAGAAAGTTGGAATTGGCAATCATGAAGTCATCTTCCTCGATGTAGCGCGAACTGCTTTCAATCTCCAGCAGCTCCTGCTGACTCAGAAAATCGACATCAAACTTTTCTTCAACGCTCTTGATTTCGGCCGAGGTTGGATTCTGCAGATCGACCCACAGCGTTCGTTCGGTATCGGAGAATGAATCGATATCCCGTATTTTACGGACGGCGGTTTCATCTTGCTGAAAAATGCGAATCATGGCTATTAAGTTGACCTGGGAATGGAGGCAAAGTTCGTTGAAATCCGGCGAATGCGTTCTATTGTACGAAAAACGGCGATAAAGCGCACAAATTCGGTTAACAAACTGTTATTTCATTAACTGGCTTCAAGAGTCTGGTTTCTGTTTATGCAATCTGATCCTGTTCGTAACTCTGTTAATACGGTTTCTCCAACGACCGATTCGCTCTGGTATGCCGCCCAGACACTTGGCTATCCAGCTGCCCTCTGGCGGCTTCCAAACCAGACTGAAAAACAGTTTATTATCTCGACCGACGAACGGCTGCCGCGCGTAACGGCAGACCTGGAAGAACTGCCTGCCGGCTTTGTTTTCAGCCCGTTCGACAACCTGAATTCGGAAACAAGTGCCCCTGCCCAAACGCTGTTTTTACGCGCCGATCTACAGGCTAGTTTCTCGGCTACGGGCGTTACCAGCCTGACCATTTCGTCGGATTTTTTAGCCGAACAAATCCAGCAACTGGTACGTCGATCGAACAAATCAGCCGCTAATTATGACCAGCCCGCTACCGTTTCGGCCGATCTGACCGACCCCGATGAGCAAACGCGTTACCTCCGCAACGTAACAGCCGCCATCGAGGCCATGCAGCGGGGTGAATTCCGCAAAGTCGTTCTATCGCGAACCAAACGGGTTCGCTTCGATCAGATACCACGGGTTACTTCGCTGTTTGACAAACTTTGTGCCAGGTACCCAACCGCGTTTGTGTCGGCGGTCTATCTGCCCGAAACGAACCAGGTCTGGCTCAGCGCAACGCCCGAACGTCTGGTCAGCGTTGATCAGGACGGTATTTTTCGGACGGTATCCCTGGCGGGTACCCAATCGGCCTATGAGCCCGACGGTACGCCCAAACGCCCATCGGAAGCGATGTGGTCGCAGAAAGAAATTGAGGAACAGGCCCTGGTTAACCGGTATATTATTGAGTGTTTTAAGAAGATCCGGCTGCGGGAATACGTTGAAGAAGGCCCCAAAACCATTATTGCCGGGAACCTGATGCACCTGTGCACCAGCTTTACGGTCGATACGCAACAGGTGTGTTACCCACAGCTCGGTACGGTCATGCTCCGGTTGCTGCACCCTACCTCGGCCGTTTGCGGTATGCCGCGCGACCAGGCGTTTGCGTTTATTCAGCAACACGAGGTTCACGATCGTGAGTTTTACGCGGGCTTTCTGGGACCTGTCAATGTCAGCCAGCCCGAACAGGGGCCTGGCCCGGCCAGTAACCTGTTCGTTCATCTGCGCTGCATGAAGCTGGAAGGCGACACGGCCACCCTGTACGCCGGTGCCGGTATTACCGAGGACTCGAATCCAGAACGCGAGTGGCAGGAAACGGAAATGAAGTGCCAGACGGTGCTGGCCGTATTAAACTAAACAGCCGGCTGGCAACCGAAAACGGTGCCAGACCGGCTGGTCAATTACACAAACAGGCTTTATTCTCTGGCGCCTTCGGCGGGGTCGCTGCTCGCTCTTGATCCGGCTTCGGAGGTGCGGCCGCCATCGGCACTGGCTGCCGACGATTGCGTTTCGCTGTCGGGGGCCGTACCAGAGTTATCGGCATCGGCCGTTGTTACGATTTCTTCTTCTTCTGGATCTGTCATCAGTTCAGTTTATTTAGCAACGAAGCCGGGTACTACCCCGGCCCCGTCAGGTTAATTATTTACACGACGACTTAAAAATCGTCATCATCATCGAGGTCATCCTCTACGTCGTCATCCAGTTCTTCACTGATGTCGTCGTCGTTAAATTCGTCGTCTTCAATGTCGGCAAGATCATCTTCGCCGTAGCCACTGGTAGCCCCTGAACCTAATTCATCAAATTCGGCTCCGCCATCAAAGTCGTCGTCATCGTCCTCAAAGGCAGCCGCTTCCGGGTCAGGGTTCATCAATAACACGTCTTCGTCTTGGTCGAACGCTGGCACATTAATCATGATAAAAAGAGTCTGTCGTTTTAGAATGGTTTTTCCTCTTAACGCCCCAAATAACTGAAGGTTTATCCATTTGGACAACAATTTGTAAAAATCATCGGGAACACCGCCGTTGCCCGATTGTTAGTACGAATAGTGTTCGCAATACGTTGCAACCGTTACTACCTGATACTCGCGATTTTATGAAGAATTACCAGCTCCGCCGACTCTCCGATCAGCCCATTCTGCAAACTAGTGACGTAAAACCCGCCATCGACGGTTTTGAGGTACTGGGCGCTTTTAATCCGGCTGCCTGCTGGTTCGATGGTGAGATTCTCTTGCTGCTCCGGGTTGCCGAAGCCCCCAGGGCCGAAAAAGGTACAATCCTGGTTCCGCTGCTGGAGGATCAGAACGGCGTTCCGGTGCTGACGATCAAACGTTTTACCGAGCCCGACGAAGACTATGATCCCCGCGTCGTCACGATAGATGGCAAACAATACCTGACCTCGCTGAGTCACCTGCGGCTAGCCCGGAGCCAGGACGGTATTCATTTTGAGATTGACATCAAACCGTTTCTGTTTCCGGCCCGGATGGACGAGTCATACGGTATTGAAGACGCCCGGATTACGTTTCTGGAAGGCAAATACTGGATTACGTACACGGCTGTATCGGAACATGGCCCGGCTGTCGGGCTAGCCGTCACCACCGATTTTGTTACCGTCGAACGACTGGGTATTATCCTGCCCCCGCCCAATAAAGACGTAGCGCTTTTTCCCGAAAAAATAAACGGTACGTACTGGCTGATGCACCGGCCAATGGTATCGGATATTGGCAAACCGTCGATCTGGCTGGCCGAGTCGACCGACGGTGTTCACTGGGGGAAACATCGGTTTCTGTTCGGTGGCCGGGGTCTGACCGATCCGGCATTTGCCTGGGAGGGCGGCAAGATTGGAGGTGGCCCTGAGCCGATCCTAACGGACGAGGGCTGGCTCTTGTGTTATCACGGTGCCGACGCTACGCACGCCTACTCGCTGGCCCTGGCCCTCCTGGATAAAAGCGACCCTACCCGCGTGCTGGATCGCTCCAAGGCCCCCCTGCTGAGCCCAGAACTAAGCTGGGAGCGCGAAGGCTTTTTCCCGAACGTCGTGTTTTCCAACGGCTGGGTCATGTGGCCGGACGAGAGCGCTCAGGCGGGCAAAATCTGGGTGTATTACGGAGCCGCCGACTCGGGCGTGGGGCTTGCCGAACTGGTGCAGGCGTAACAATCTAAAACCGGTATTTGCGTTTGACGGCCTCTACCGTAGTCCGTTCATATATGGCGCGAAGCTGTTGGGCATACTCCTCAACGGTTTGCGTAAACCCGGCTTTTTTGCGTAGTGTGTTCACATCGTCATAGTCGGCAATGGGCCAAACAAAACATTGCTGCTTTGCCTCGTGCTGTAACGTCCGACAAGAAGCCTGCGTACCGTAAATCTGGGGTTTGTACTGATGCATCAGTGAGCGGTCAAGCATCATCGCGTAGAGCCGGAACGGTAGCTCGCCATGCTCGGCCGCTTGTTTAACCTGCGGCAGATACGTATCGATCTTATCGGAATGCTGGATGATGTAGAAGACCGCTTCGTTGGTAGGCTCGCCAACCAGCTTTTTACCGGGATAGCCATACTGTTTCAGGATAGCTTCGGTTCGGGCCAGGTTGCTCGCGTCTATCTTGCTCTGCTGAGCCCATAACGCGTTCATCAGATTGCTCTGCTCGACCTTAAGCACAGCCGCAAGACTATCACGCAACGGTTTCTCTTCATCAAAGCGAGCCATGTATTCCCGGTAGCGCTGGTCGAGTGTATACATACTATCCAGCTCCGCTTTTAGTGGCTAGTTTATTTGTCCCTTCGCGAAAAGAGGCAACCCGAAAAGGAATAAAAAACGGTAATTCATACGGGGAAATACGTCATTCGGAGAAATTCATCCAGTAAAAATGACCATTTTTAAGTAGTTTCGTCGGTTAGCTAACCTGAAATATGATGAAACGTTACTCAAAGCTGCTGGTTGGTCTTTTTCTCACCAGTCCGCTTTTTGCCCAAACGCCCAAGCGTGCGCTGACGGCCGCCGACTACGACCGCTGGGAAAGCGTCCGGACCGAGAAAATCTCGAACGATGGCCGCTGGCTTACCTACCAGATCGACCCCCAGGAGGGCGACGGCCGCCTGGAACTCGTTCCTGCCGGTGCGAAAGACAGCCGTCAGAAGTCCGTTTTCCCGCGTGGCTACATGGCCCAGTTTACGCCCGACAGCAAGTTTCTGGTCATGCGTCTGAAAGCGCCTTATGCAGACACGCGCCAGGCCCGGCTCAAAAAGAAAAAATCCGATGATCTGCCCAAGGACAGTCTGCTGGTAATGAACCTGGCAACGGGCAAAACCACGCGGATGCCGAACGTCAAATCGTTCGAACTTGGCAAAGAAATGGGGTCCTGGCTGGCGGTCGTGCAGGAGCCAAAGGGTGAAAAGGAACGGCCCGCGGCTGCGGCTACCCGGCCCAGTGCCCAATCCAAAGGCGATACGCTGCCGGCTCTCCCACCAGTCTCAACGACAACCGTGACAACCCGGCGCGGTCCGGTCAAGAAACCGAAAGGTGACGACCTGACCCTGCTGAACATGGCCGACGGAACCCGCAAAACGATCCGTTACGTATCGAACGTAGCGATGTCGGACAATGGACAATCGGTTTTCTACAGCCGCGAATCCGCCAACGACTCTCTCAAAGCGGGGCAAACGGCCATTCCCGGCGTTTTCCTGTTCAATACTACCAGCGGGCAGACGACGCTGATCGACACCAACGCAACCCGGAAAATCTACAAAGGGCTGGCCGTCGATAAAGCCGGTCAGCAACTGGCCTGGATGGCCTCGGCCGACAGCGCGGGGTCGGAAGTGAAAGTTTTCTCGCTGTTCTACAAGAACCTGACACCGGTGGCAGCGAAAAAGGGCAAGAAAGGCAGCCCTGCTCCCAGCAACGGCATAAAAACCCTGGTCGATACGGTTGCGCAGTCAGTTTTACCCAAAGGCTGGTCGGTAAACGAATACCGGGAACCGGTCTTCACCGCCGATGGCAAACGCCTGTTCTTCTCAACGTCACCCATCGCGCCGAAATCCGTAAAGGATTCGCTGACACCCGACGACGAAAAGGTAAAAATGGACGTCTGGAGCTGGACCGATACGCGCCTGCAACCCATGCAGCAACGGCGGTTGAAAGAGGAAAAAGAACGGGGTTACCTGACCGTTTTTGATCTGGGCTCGGATAAGCTTACGCTGCTGGCTAACCGCGAGATTCCGACCGTTAGCTTCGATCCGAAGAACAATACCCGCTACCTCATCGGCATGAGCGATCTGCCCTACCAGGTACAGTCGTCCTGGGACCCCGGCCATACCGACCTGTACCTGATTGACGCCCAGACGGGCGAGAAAAAACGGATTGCGAACGATGTCATGGCGTCGGATACCAAACTGTCGCCCGGCGGCAAGTACGCCTACTGGTTCGATGAGCGCGATTCACTCTGGCGCGCCTGGGACATTACCGCCGGCAAACGCATTGATCTGACCCGTGGTCTTCCCAGCAAATTCTTTGACGAAGAGCATGACACGCCAAACCTGCCCGGTGCTTACGGCTCGGCTGGCTGGACAAAAGGCGATCGCTACGTCTGGCTGTACGACCGCTACGATATCTGGCAGATTGATCCAACCGGCCGCGAAAAACCACAGACCATCACCGCGGGCTGGGGCCGCAAAAACAACGTGCGCCTGCGCCGGGCCGACCTCAACCAGCTTGGCCGGTCAGAAATGTTCAGCCGCCTGAACGACGATCCGGCCATCGATCCCGCTACGGAGCTTTTCCTGACGGGGATCTGGGAAAAGGACAAATCGACGGGGATTCTCAAAAGTAAAACTGGCGCGACAGCCGCCGAACCAACGGTGATGCAGCACAGCAACCACCGCTATTCCGGGCTGAGTAAGGCTAAGAATGCCTCGACGCTGACCTTCTACAAAGGTAATTTCCAGGAATCGATCAATATCTTCCTGACCGATACGACACTGGCTAACCCGGTTCAGCTGACCCACACCAACCCGCAGCAGGACAGCATCCGATGGGGTAGCGTCGAACTGGTAAGCTGGATGGGCACCAACGGCGTTAAGCTCGAAGGACTGCTTTACAAACCCGAGGGCTTCGACCGCAACAAGAAGTACCCCATGCTGACCTACTTCTACGAACGTAATGCCGAAACGCTGAACGATTATAAGGCTCCTTCGCCCAGCCGGTCAACGATTAATATTTCATACTGCGTTTCGAACGGATATCTGGTCTTTGTACCGGACATCGTGTATACCACCGGCCAGCCGGGTCCAAACGCTTACGACTGTATTGTGCCGGGCGTCCTGAGCCTGCTCGACCGGGGCTTTGTTGACCGCGATCGGTTGGGTGTTCAGGGGCAGAGCTGGGGCGGTTATCAGACCGCCTACCTCGTTACCCGTACGAATCTGTTCCGGGCCGCTATGGCCGGGGCGCCGGTTGCCAATATGACCTCGGCCTATGGCGGTATTCGCTGGGAAACGGGTATGAGTCGGGCGTTCCAGTACGAAAAAACGCAGAGCCGCATTGGTGGTACGCTCTGGGACAAACCGATGAACTACATCGAAAACTCGCCCCTGTTTTACGCCAACCGGGTTGAAACGCCCCTTTTGATGATGCACAACGATGCCGATGGCGCCGTCCCCTGGTATCAGGGCATCGAGTTTTTCTCGGCATTACGTCGTCTGAATAAACCCGTCTGGATGCTGGTGTACAACGGTGAGGGCCATAACCTCACAAAACGTTACAACGCCAAGGATCTGAGCATTCGCCTGTATCAGTTCTTCGATTATTACCTCAAAGACGCGCCCATGCCGATCTGGATGAAAGATGGTCGCACGGCCGTTGAGAAAGATCGGGGCGAAATGAAGTATTACTACCAGGACGGTAAGTAAGTCCCGTTTTTTGGGAGCAAGATTGTTTTTTGGACAGGATTACAGGATTAAAAGGATTTTCAATGAATCGTAATCTTAGTATTCCTGTCTAAAAAATAGCCTTGTCCTACGCCGGGCTAACGTAATTTATTTCATCTTTTAGTAATCGTATTTACTTTTAACGTCCACTTCGTTTCAGTTTGACACGAGGTGGACGTTTTTGTTTTGTTCCTCGTACTGTTGCATGACCATACGTACTTTCTATTGCATTGTTTTTATTGCCCTGGCCGGATACGGTTGTCGGATCAGCCAGCTACGTAGCAGTAAACCGCTGCCTACTGCCGCTGCCATTACCGAAGAAGGATTTTTGAGTTGTTTCTCGCCCAACACGGTTGTCGCCGGGAATCTGCTCTGGTGCGAAGTATCAGCCGTGTTGTACGACGGCAAAAAGCTCTTGTTTGCCAACGATAAGGATGCCCCTGCTGATCAGAGCCCGGTTTTTAGCCGCAGCCTGGTCCAGATCGCGGACACAAGTCGGCCAGCGTACCTGATGGCTCCCCAGTACGCAGCGGCCCACAAATACGAAGATTTTGCCCGTACCCCCGATGGTCGGTTTGTTTTCTTAACTACTGCCTTTGACCGGGTAAAACCGGGCACTACTGACTGGGATGGGTACAATACCATACTCTACTGGCGTACCGGCGACGAAGCCCATCCGCACGTACTGGCAACGGATGATGCGGCAACCTCGTCGGTTGGGTTGCGGCAGCACCTGGCGAAAGTCCTGGCCAACGATGCCTTTCCGGGAAGCATGCCTTATTTTAAAATCGAAGGCCTGGCCGCTACAAAAACCACCTTGTTTTTTGGTGTGCGTGAAGAAGGGAAAACCTACAGCGATTTCACCCACCGCGCCAAGATTATTGGCGTATCGTACCGGGTTGAGAAAAAAGGGGGTCAGGAACGAATTCGCCTGGATAACGACTGGAGGCTGATCGCCGATTTCAATCCGGCCCGTACGCACCCTGAGCTACCCAGCCCCCTGGCGCTCTCGAGCCTGGAATATGACCCTTACCGCCGTTGCTTCTGGATGCTAACCTCACTCGAAGCCAACGGTCAGCTGGATGCGTACCTATGGGTTATCAGCCCCGAAAACCTGTACACGAACAAGCCCTTTACGCTCATCACAAACGTAGTGGGCCAGCCGCTTCACCTGGGTCACAAGGCCGAAGACCTCACCCCATTAGATCAAAACCGGTTGCTGCTCATTCACGATGACGACCGGGTACAGACTACCGTCGGCAAGCGATCCCGCCAGTCGAATCAAGCCGCCTACTCCATCCTGACAATCAAGTAAAGTAACCTCACCATAGCGAAGACCAGCCCGAACAGCTCGGTCTTCGCTATGGTGAAAAAGGCTTACTGATTCATAGAACCAAAGAAATTATAGGTTCCCAGTATGTAGTCAAAGATTCCCGTAGCGTGGGTGCGCCCAGCCAGTCGGTAGAGCGCTACGTTGGTAGCACCCCGTTTCTGCATGGCGTCATAGGTATTCTGGGAGTTCTGGAAAAGCACCGTTTCATCCGCATCGCCGTGGTACAGGCGAGTCGGTGTGGCTGGTTTCCAGTCGTGAATATCGTTATCCTGTACGGCTTTCAGAAAATCAGTATCTGTTCCGTTATTAATTCCCTGCTTGAAACTATCGGTAAACGTAGTATTCAGGCTGACGTTTATGTTGGCGTTGACTCCCTGCGACGTAATTTGTGATGCGTAGGGTTCTTTAAAGTAGTATGACATGGGGCGATTCAGCCCGTAAATGCGATTGTACGTCTGCAGTACCCAGATATACAACCGGTTAACACTGGCAAGACCACTTGTCTGGTCGTTGATGACCGTCCGCATGAAAGCAGGCTTGTCATAGGCGCCGGCTCCGCAGCTTGACGCTACCAGGTTAAACTCCCCTTTCGTTTCTTCTTCAATTTTTTTCTGCAGTGCCAGCGTCGCATACCCACCTTCCGAATAACCGGCCAGAAACAGACGCTTGTCCCAGTTGACCTTATTGTCGCTCAGGAAATCCTTTGCCGCCCGGAGCATATCGAGCGAAGCCGTTGCCAGACCATTGCGGTGTTCGTAGGTATGCGGTAGGTCCTTTGATGATCCGTAACCAATGTAATCCGGCGCGACAATGATGTACCCCTGCGAAGCAAACACCGACCCGAACGTATTGACTTCGCTGCTCGTCTGGAAATTTGAGGGCGCATCGGTATCGCTCAGGATTGTACCGTGCTGCATACTCATCATCGGCAGCGATGCGGTGCCATTCTCAGGCGTGGGCACAATAATAGCCCCCGAAGCCGTTACAGGCTTCCCATCCGTGTTGGTTGTAGTGTACTCTAGTTTATATACTTTAATGCCATAGCGGAGAAAAAACTGGAGGCCAACCAGCGAGCCTGTATATCTGCTACGCAATTGGGCCTCTGTATACTGAACGATTGGCGTGCTGTTGACCAGCGTGCGGGCAGGTACTACGTTATCGGGCTGTGTACTGTCAACCACCTGGCATCCCGTCGGCGCGAGTACTAATAAACCGCTGATAAGCAGCAGCAAAAACGTTGATTTTAAGAAAAGCATCAGGAGAAATTTAGACAAAGTACTGTGCCCTTACAAAACGTATAATCAATCCTTTTCGTTTACCCGACAGCCTTTTATGCTCAAAGCCAAATTCTTATTTAAGAGCCTATTTTTCAACTGATTACAAGGCTACAAGTTGGACAGTGCTTCCAAAATATCTATATGGTGAATTGATAAATATCTGCTTTGTTTTTGATGGGAAATCGGGGAATGGACTCCACAACAATAGGCACTCGTTCCCCGATTACTCTATAAAACGAGTTCGCTTTTCTGCAGATGTCGCACCTGTCTTTTAAGTACCCATCTACCCATAAGTAACTGTTTTTCAATTTACTAGAAACATAACGTAGATTCTTGCCAGTGGTATGCGTAGCAGTATGGTACAGCATTTGGGCAACTCAATGAAATACCAAACACTCACGAACGATGAATAATACATTAAAGAACACCGGCACTAAGTCACTAGCTATTCTTATGACCGCTAGTATTTTGACGGCAGGTACCATGACGGGCTGTAAAAACTCGGGTGGTAATATGAATAAAACCCAAAAAGGAGCAGCCGTCGGTGGTGGTGGTGGCGCCTTGGTGGGAGGCATTATAGGCCGAAAAACAGGCAACACTGCTCTGGGAGCTATCATCGGAGCTACGGTCGGTGGTGCGGCAGGGGCCGTCATCGGTCGACGGATGGACAAGCAGGCGGAAGAGATGAAACGAAGCATGCCGAACGCCGAAATTGAACGCGTTGGCGAAGGGATTAAAATTACGTTTGGTTCCGATATTCTGTTCGACGTCAATTCTGCCGAATTGAAATCAGCCACCAAACGCCAGCTGACCGAGTTTGCACAGACGCTCAACAAATACGAAGACACGGATATTCTGATTGAAGGCCATGCGGATGCTACCGGCCCTGACGATCTTAATCAGCGCCTGTCCGAACGCCGGGCCGACGCAGTAGGAAACTATCTGGAGCAGCAGGGGGTAAAAACCACGCGGGTTAAAGAAAAAGGATATGGCGAAAGCCAACCTATTGCCGATAACTCAACAGAAGCTGGCCGCCAGAAAAACCGTCGTGTTGACATTGCCGTTTATGCCAACAAACAGATGCAGCGCGATGCTAAAGATGGTAAACTAGACAACTAACGAACGACCTATGGCAACGATTAAGAAAGGTGACGACGTAACCTGGAAGTGGGGCAAAGGACAGGCAGAAGGCATTGTCACTGAAGTTCATAAAAGTGACGTTGAAAAGACCATAAAAGGCAAAAAGATTAAGCGCAAGGGTTCGGAAGAGGAGCCCGCGCTTGTGATTGAACAAGATGATGCTAAAGTAGTTAAATCGGCGAGTGAAGTCGATAAAAAGTAAACGAATATGGCTACTACCACACTGGACGATCAGGAGAAAAAAGACGTTCGTCAGGAATTTGATGAACTGGTTAATATGACCCCTTCTGCCATTGAAAAATGGCTTGACACGGATGAGTCAAAGGCGGTTGGCCAGAAAAAAGGGGATAATGATGAATCGACCGGCCATAAATCCGGGGAAAAGATCATTACCATCAAGAAGAAAAAGGTTAGTGAGCTAACTGATGACGACTATGCACACATGCGCAAGGTCATTAGCTACATCAGACGCCACAGCGCTCAGGAGCCTAAAGACCCGAAGGGGTCAAACTGGGAGTACTCACTGAAAAATTGGGGCCACGATCCCTCCAAGTGATAGGTAGCTGATTAACGGTTTCGGCTGATACCGGCACATAAATTTGTTGGCAAATCCGAAACACCGACGCTAACTTTCTGATTTACTCAATAGACTAAGAAGATTTAACTTTTCTTGTTAATACACAAACCAAACGAAATTACGTTATGAATGTAAAGGAAACACGGGGCGAAATCCTCGACCAACTGAACAAACTCCTGACCCGTAGCCACGATGCCGAAGAGGGTTACAAAGAAGCAGCCGACAAAACGAAAGACGGCGAGTTGAAAAATCTTTTTCTTCAGCAATCGCGTCAGCGCGGTGAGTTTGCAATGGAATTGGACCGCGAGGTCCGGGCATTGGGTGCCGAACCAGACAACAGTACGAGCGTAGCAGCCGACCTGCACCGGGCCTGGATTAGCATCAAATCAGCATTTGCCTCAGACGACGATAAAGCAACGGTAGAAGAATGTAAGCGTGGTGACCAGGAAGCCCTGGAAAACTACAATTCGGTTCTACAGGAAACAGACTTAGTAGCCAGCACCCGTGAGTTGCTGCTACGCCAGAAGCAGAGCATTGAGTCGGCCCATGCCGCCATGTCTCGCTTGGCCTTGGTAGTGTAGTGAATGGTGGGATTGGAAAGCCTGCCCCTATTGGGGGCAGGCTTTTTTGTATCTACTCTACTAACCCTATTGGGGTAAAACTACTCACAGCTCATCACCAAAAAACATTACGATTCGTCTTCTGGTTAATTCACCAGGTGCTACGTAACCTAAAACATCATTCTATTTTTCAGTATTCTACGTTATGAGTAATAGCTCTCAAACCTCCGCTCCGTCGGAGTCTTACCAAACACGAATCGGTAAACCCTATCCACGTGGTGCCTCTTTCGACGGCGAAGGCACCAACTTTGCCGTCTTCAGTGAATCAGCAACGGCCGTTTACGTTTGTTTATATGATACGGCCGACCCGACTAAAGAAATAGCCCGGATTCCTGTTGTCGAACGGACAGATCTGGTCTGGCACATTTACGTAGAAGGCCTGCAGCCCGGCCAGTTATACGGCTACCGGGTCGATGGTGAGTACGATCCGAAGAATGGTCTTTTCTTCAACGTTAACAAACTCCTGCTGGATCCCTACGCCCGGGCCATCAATAAACCGCTTACCCACGACGACTCGCGGCTGGCGTATGACTGTAAAAACCCGGCTGACGACCGCTACCTCGTCATGAGCGATGAAGACAGCGGCCCCCAAATGGCTAAGGGCGTGATTGTTGACGATGCAGCCTTCGATTGGGAAGATGATAAGCGGCCGGATATTCCGCTTCACCGTTCGGTTATTTACGAGATGCACGTAAAGGGTTTTACGTACCTCCACCCTACCATCGACGAGAAGATCCGGGGAACTTACGCAGGACTGGCTTCCCCCGAAAGTATCGATTACCTGAAGAAATTGGGCATTACGGCCGTTGAGCTTCTGCCCGTTCACCAGTTCACCGATGAAAGTTACTGGGGTTACAACAGCATCGGCTTCTTTGCCCCGCAAAACACCTACTCGTCATCGGGTATGGCGGGTGAGCAGGTAACGGAGTTCAAGCAGATGGTCAAGGAACTGCACAAGGCTGGCCTCGAAGTGATCCTGGACGTAGTGTATAACCACACGGCCGAAGGTAACCAGATGGGACCAACACTTTCGTTCCGGGGTCTTGATAACCGGGCCTATTATCACCAGGTTGGTGACAGTCCGGAGCATTACATGGACTATACCGGTACGGGCAATACGTTCAACCTGAGCCACCCCCGCGCGTTACAGGTAGTTATGGACAGTCTTCGCTACTGGGTAACCGAAATGCACGTCGATGGTTTCCGCTTCGATCTGGCATCGGCCCTGGTACGTACCGATGAGGAAATGGGCAGTTTCTCGTCGTTCCTCGACGCAGTTGCGCAGGATCCTATCCTGGCTCCCATTAAACTGATTGCTGAGCCCTGGGACATTCAGTCGTACCAAGTGGGTGGTTTCCCAACCCGCTGGTCGGAGTGGAACGGTAAATACCGCGATACGCTCCGGGGCTTCTGGAAAAGTGATCAGGGTAAAGCCAATGAAACAACATTGCGTCTGCTGGGTAGCCCGGATCTATACGCCAACGATGGTCGTTCGCCCGCCAACAGTGTCAACTTCATTACGGCCCATGACGGCTTTACGCTGAACGATCTGGTTAGCTACAACGAGAAGCATAACGACGCCAACGGGGAGGACAATCGCGACGGCTCGAATGACAACCAGAGTTGGAACTGCGGAGCCGAAGGTGAAACAGACGATCCGGAAATCAATGAGCTCCGCGAGAAGCAGAAACGTAACTTCCTGACCACGCTCCTGCTTAGCCAGGGAACGCCAATGATCGTCATGGGCGACGAATGCGGTCGGACGCAGGGGGGCAACAACAATGGGTACAACCAGGATAGTGAGATCAGTTGGATGAAGTGGGACTGGAACGAAAAACAGCAGGCCCTGTTCGATTTCACCAGCAAGCTCACGGCACTACGTCAGGAAATGCCGCTTCTGAGTCGGCGCAAGTTTTTTGAAACCGATCAGATCGCGTTTATGCGTCCTGATGCGCATCAGATGACGTCCAGTGATCTGAATAACGGCAATACTCTTTGCCTGGCCTTGCTGATCGATGGTCGCAAAGTCGACGAACAAACCGAGGATGGCCGGGACATCGGTGATGAACAATTACTCTGGATTCTGAATGCCTACTGGGGCGATATCGACTTTACACTGCCGAAAATGCATAAGAAACACGCGCACTGGCATGTCCTGGTAAATACCGATAGTGCCGAAGTACACACTGAACACGAACCAACCCGCGGTGGCGATACGTTCAAAGTTCCAGCTCGCTCGTCGGTGCTGCTGCAGCTTCGCTAAAGATCGCTTCATCGATAAAGACAAACGGTAGATCCAGCCCAGGGTCTACCGTTTTCGTTTACGCCTTTCGGAACTGCCACTCTTTCCGCTCGATAGGTGCTTCCTGAATGGCCCGGTACAACTCAGCATCGTCAATGAAAACTACCTGCGTCAGTTCAGCGGCTTCGACATGGACAGTAAAACTTGTCGCATCAAAAGGCCAGGGATCAACCAGGATTGACCCATCGCTACGTTGTAGCAGGAAATAAGCCACCTCGTCAGGCCCCTTGCTGATCTCCAGCCGGCGCGACTCCGGGGGAACCTGATTCAGGCAAAGAATCAGCGACAATGCATCGCACCACTGCACAAAGTCATACGCATACTGCACCTCGGCGCTGGTGGCTTTGTACAGCTTACGCCACTCCTTTTGGTTAGCCACCTGCTGGTCCAGGAATTCGTCCAGCTCGGAATCGACACCCCGTTTGCCCTCGTACAGAAACGAGGTATGCATTGACAGCATCAGCGCATTCCAGCGACTTTTTTCCAGGCCTATGTCAATCAGCCGGCGGCACTGTTCAACCGAGTATTCGAGGATTTGAAACGGCAGGGGTGTCCCGGCTGCGGTCAAATGTTTTTTACCCACCCAGGGATCCTGTCCATCGTCGTGTTCAGTGAGAGCCACCAACGTTTCGATCCAGTGCGCCGGTCGCTTATCCTGTTGCCAGTACTGGGCAAACTGCACCGCCAGTAAGCCATGCGCCTGCTGGTGAATGATCTGCCATCCCGTATTTATCTGCGTTACAATCATGCTTGTCAACAAAAAAAGGGTAGCCAGCGGTAACCGCTAACTACCCCTCCTGGTGGGTATTTCTCCCTTAATTATAAACTTTTTTGTTCTCGCCCATGTCCGGAACCGTATCCGTCAGTGCGGCTTTGGCCTGCTCAAAGAAGCGGACCATTTTGCTCGAACTGGAGTTCCAGTATTCGGCCATCTGAGTATGTACTTTCAGCAGGATCAATTCCGGATCTTCCTTTCCTTCGGGGAACCAGGCTTTGACCTGTGGATCCCAGAGTTCATCAATCTTCGCTTTATCATCGACTTCCGTAGCCGTCCCCGAAATCGATACATAATCGGCATCGCTGACATCAGCAAAAGACAAGTTAACCCGGCTTTCGTTCTGGTCGATCTGCTCTACTTTCGGCGACGTACGTTTGGTAAAGAACCAGAGCGTACCGTTTTCGTCCATCTGCATCGCTGCCATTGGTCGACTGACTAGGTTCCCCTGTTCATCAACTGTAGTCATCATGGCAACACGAATGTCGTCCACCATATCCCTGACTTTTGTCAGTTGGCCATTCTTTTGTTCTTTCGCTTCCATATCGTTGAGTTGGTAAGTATTTGTGGGAGTAAGCCTTTCGCGATTAATAACGCACCGGCTCGTTCATCGTTACTCCGTAAAACACAGCAGCGGGCACTTTGTTTGTCGCCTGTTCAGAGAGCGACGAAACATTGAGGATAGACAGGCAACTCTGAATGGCTTCGAGACACGCCTTTTCTGCCATCTCCTTTCCAGTCTGCTGAGGAGATAATTGCTGAAGGCAGCTTTCGCAAACGTGAATACAATCCTTTGCCAAGTGCTGGACCTTGTCTGTACCACGCAGATAAAGCATGGCTACCTGACGGCACATGCTAGCGCAATCCAGATGCAATAGAATTTTCTGATACTGGTTTTCGTCCCGGTCCGAAACCGAACACTCGGCAGCAACAGCTTCGCAACGAACGGCGCAACGCACCAAAGACCGGTAAATGTCTTTTTCCAAAATCGTAGGGTGATTAAATCAATAACGCGATCTTAGGCGTAGGTCGGTACGTTGACAGACTCTACTTTCCGTAGCCGAGCCCAACGACGAGCTTCTTCGACACTCAGCATTACAACGCGCTGTTTATCCGTCTGCCCCTGTTCGAGCAGACTGTTCGCGATTTCGATTGCTTTAGCGCGAATGCTGGGGTTCAGGGAACGCATGGCAGCGGGAAAGTGAGTAGGAGTCCACATACGGTTTATCATTTACAGAAACCATAGTGCTGATATTGTGCCAGATCTTTTTACTCCTGTCGTAAGTAGTTGTTTTACGCTATATATCAATCGCTTACGTATAAAATCCACCCGTCGACTTATCTAAAGGTTGACAATATAGATAGGCTATTTGTAGAGAATAGAAACCGACTGTAGACAAAACTCTACAGTTAGCTCTACAAAAAAAGCCAGCTTTCCCCAAGCTGGCTTTCCTGTCGATCGTCGCGCTGATTTTATTGCGGGAAGTAAAGTTTGAACGTAGTGCCTTCGCCCAGTTCACTCTCGACATCAATCGATCCTTTGTGGCTATTGATGATATTCTGTGTCGCAGTGAGCCCCAGCCCCATGCCGCCCGATTTACCGGTAAAGAACGGATCGAACAGGCGCTGGCGATCGGCCTCACTGATTCCCCCGCCGTTGTCGCTTACTTCCACGCAAACCCGGGCGTCATCGGTAGTGTACGTTCGTACTTTCAATATGCCCTTGCCCTCCTGCATAGCTTCGACGGCATTGACCAAGATATTCAGCAGGGCGGTTTTTACCTGATCGCTGTCAATCATGCCCTGGCAGTTTTCCTGGGCAAATTCAGTTTCAATCCGCATCCGCTTCAACTTGATTCGGTCGTTTACCAGTTGAAGAGTCGATTTCACCACGGCATTGAAATCCTGCTTTTTCCGTTCGAGTTCGCGGGGTTTCGACGAGTTGAGCATTTCGGTAATCAGCTGGCCAATCCGGTCGACGTTACGCCCAATGATATTGGTGTACATGGTGATGTACTCGTCGTCGGTATTCAGTTCATCTTTCAACTGCTCCAGCGCAAGGCTCAGGTTTGTCAGTGGATTCCGGACTTCGTGCGCAATGCTCCGGGCAATCTTACCGGTCATGGTCAGTTTTTCGGCGAGAATCAGGTCCTGCTGGGCCCGCTTCTGTTCGGTAATATCGCGCACAATACCCTGATACCATTCGGGCTGACCAATTACGTCCTCTACCGCCCAGACGGACAACAGGCAGATTCGTTTCCGGCCATTCTTGTGAATAAGGGTTGTTTCGTAATCCTTGATTTGTCCGTGTTCACTCACGTTGAACCGGAGTGCCCGCAGGTGATTCAGATTGGCGAACAGGCGCGCCGGATTCAGACGCTGCAATTCTTCCCGGCTGTAGCCCAGCAGTTTTTCGACCGCCGGGTTAGCATCCTGAAAATGCAGGTCACCGGAAGCCACGAAAATGGCATCCATCGATCGTTCGAACAAAGACCGGTACTTGTTTTCCTGGCTGGCCATTTCAGCCAGTACACTGGCTTGTCGCAGCGCATACCGGATGCTACGTCCCAGCAACTGCGCATCGATACGGCCTTTTACGAGGTAATCGGCGGCTCCCAGTTCCAGCGCCGATTGATCGACTGTCAGATCGTCCTGGCCCGTCAGCAGAATCATAGGAGCCCGGCAACCCAGATGCTGCGCGGCCTGGATCAGATCAATACCTGTGTGGTGCCCCAGCCGGTAATCGACCAGATAAACATCATGTTCATTCTCTTCAAGCGCTTTCAGGGCGCTCTCGTAACTGTCAATCCAGTCTAACTTGATGTTGGCGTTCTCCCGGGCCGAAACCAGCGCTCGGGTAAGCATATAATCGTCTTCGTCGTCTTCGACCAATAACACACGAATCATCGATTTTTTATCAGTAACGTCAAGTGGTGTTGCAACGGAAATCATAACCAGTGAGTGTTAATACGTACGAGTAAGAGCGGATCGTACGGACAAAGGTATAATCAAATATTGTTTGTGTTGGCTGCCAACGAATTAAGGCAACTTAACGGTATCTATCCAGTACGTTTTCAACGAACTGACAATCTCTACCAATCGGTTAAAATTGAATGGTTTTATAACGAACGAGTTGACTCCCAGATTATAGGTCCTGATCACATCATCATCGGCCGATGACGTAGTCATCACAACTACGGGCAGCCGGCGCAGAGCAGGGTCATCTTTGATTTCTCGCAGCACCTGAAAGCCGTTTTTGCGGGGCATATTCAAATCCAGGATCAGCAGCTTGGGCCAGGGTGCATTGGCTTCATTAAATTCACCTTTCCGATACAGGTAATCCATTAGGTACTCGCCATCCTCAACAAACCGAATTTGTTGCGTATACCCGCATTGCCTGAGTGCCTGCTCCATAAACAGCCGGTCATCTATGTCATCGTCAGCAATCAGAATTGTCATAGGTGCGTAGTCACAATACATCCCGGAGCAAAGAAAAGAAATTATAAATCAATAGCGAACACACCTACTAATTGGTAGGTAGTGTAGATCCATCGGGAATACGATTCCTGAAGCGTATACTTTGCAAAATAGGGAGTTAGCGTTAACGAAATTAGTTAACTATTTACTCAAACAGGTGAGTATCAACTGAAGAACAAACGACCTAACCCTGAACATGAAATTTAACTTTTCAAACTTTGCCGTAAGTCCTTTACTAATCGTATTTATTCTACAGAATGGGGAATTTATTACGCACCTTCCGGAATACACTATAAATTATTAGTTAGAACCTGGAGACCGTAAATTAGTATAATACAAGCGAATAGGCCTTTGCAAAGCAATCAGCGTAGGTTTGGCACGAAATTGACATATAAACCAGATATACACGTTTTCTTTTCACGATCTATTACAGCTTACTAACGCTATGAAAAAGTCAATTGGAACCCTGTTTGCTGCCGCGCTTCTTACCGTTGGTGCTTTTGTACTAAACCCATCTACCGCAGCCGCTCAGGGACGTACCCGTGTCGGAATTAAAGGTGGTTTGAACGCAAGTTCTCTGTTTTACGACAGCCCGAATGCCAGCAATAAAAACGAACGTATTGGCTTCCACCTGGGCCTGTTTGCTCAAGCGCCCATCGGTGAGTTTTTCGCTATTCAGCCCGAATTGTTGTATACCACAAAAGGTGCCGCTGCTGATTACAATCTGGTAGGTGCCCGGGGCCGTAATACGTTTCAACTGAACTACGCTGAGTTACCGGTACTGGCAACCTTCAAATTAGGACAGGCGGTTGAACTGCAGGCGGGTCCTTACGCTTCGTATCTGCTGAACTCGAACCTAAATTCAAACGGTGATTTCGGTACCGGTACCTCGTCAATCAACCGCGATAATTTTAATAAAGTCGATTACGGTCTGGCGGGTGGTCTGAACGTATACCTCGGCAAATTTCTGGTTGGTGCCCGCTACTCGCAGGGTATTCAGAACATCGCTAACAGCGGTACCGCTAAACTGCTACTCAATAACGCTAAAAACAGCGTAGGGATGCTGACAATCGGCTACAGCTTCAACTAAGAAGTGCCTTAACGAAACAAAAAAGCCGGATCTTTTCAGATCCGGCTTTTTTATATACTTTGATCGGTTAATCACAGATGAATATCATACGCTTTCAGTTTGTTATAAAGCGTCTTGCGGTCGATATTAAGCACTTCGGCAGCTTTGGTTTTATTGTAGCCGGTTTTCTCCAGCACTTTCAGAATGGCAGCCCGTTCGGCATTTTCCGATACCGATTTCAGGTTAGCAGCCGACTGTGAAATGACCGGTACGCCGGGACGAACGGTATCGAAATTCACCTGAACGTTACCGGTTGGCACCTCTTCGCTGGAGAAATACTGGGGCGTAATGATCTCGTGAGGCAGTACATCCACTTCAACAAAATCACCCTGGGTAAGCAGCACAGACCGTTTCACAACGTTCTGAAGCTCACGCAGGTTACCGTGCCAATAGTAATCCTTCATCTTTTCCTTCGCTTCATCGCTGAAACCAATGACGGACTTTTCGAGCTGGTTGTTGGCAATCTCCAGAAAATGCTCGGCAAACAACATAATGTCAGCCCGGCGTTCGCGCAGGGGCGACAGATGAATCTCGAACTCGTTGATGCGGTGGTAGATATCTTCCCGGAAACGGCCCTGCCGGACTGCTTCCCGCAGGTCTTCATTGGTAGCAACAATAATCCGCACGTCGACGGCAATATCCTGGTTGCTCCCAATCCGGCGGATCTTTCGTTCCTGCAGCACGCGCAGCAGTTTGATCTGGTTGTCGTATGAGAGATTTCCGATTTCGTCCAGAAACAGCGTACCGCCGTTGGCGAACTCAAAACTCCCCGCCTTGTCGGACATAGCCCCCGTAAAGGCTCCTTTTACGTGCCCGAACAGTTCACTCCCAGCCAGTTCTTTACTGAGGGCACCACAATCGATGGCCACAAATGACTTCTCAGCCCGTTTGCTTTTGAGGTGAATGGCATTGGCCACGAACTCTTTTCCCGTTCCCGTTTCACCCGTAATGATAACGGACATATCGGTTGGGGCGATCAGTTCTATGTGTTTCTGAAGTTGCTCGGCCACGCGGCTTTTACCGAAGATGAACCGTTTGCCATTCGGCGCCAGATTAGCCTTTGCCGAACTGGCTTTAACGGCCGACGTTTTAACCCCTTCATCTTCGACTTCTTCGTTCTTCTTCATCGATTGGGTACGTCGTTCGAGAGCAGCCTTGATCGTATAAAGAATTTCGTCGGGATATAGTGGTTTGGTTACGTAGTCGTAGGCACCGTGTTTAACCGTCTGAACGGCAACCCGAACATCGGAGTAGCCGGTAATAATGATAACCGCCGTACTGGGATTCATCACCTTGATTCGGCGAAGCATCTCCAGACCGTCGATGTCAGGAAGTTTAAAATCGCAGATAACTAATTCGAACGACTCCTTGCGTAACAACGCAAGACCATCTTCACCCCGTTGCACGGATGCGGTCTTGTAGTTCTGTTTGCTGAGGAAGCGTTCCAGCAGCAGGCAGATATCGTTGTTATCATCAACAATGAGTATTTTTTCCATGTATGAGTACGTACAGCTTATACAGACAACCCAGGCCCAACAAGCATTAAAATGATGGCAAAGATTGATGAAGCCGTGTCAACAAAGTTACTCAAACCTGCATGCTTTCCAAAGCCGTTTCAACAGACCGCCGGGTAAACGGTTTTCCGATAAAATAATCAGCTCCCTGGTCTGTCGCTCGCTTGCGTTCAGCCTGTCCATCAAAGGCGCTGATCATAATTATTTTAATGTTCGCCTGTGCTCCGCGAATCATGGGAAGTAGGTCGAAACCAAGTCCGTCGGGCAGATTCAGATCCAGAAATACGGCATCGAACTGCTGTGTAGTCAGACATTTACGGCCTTCCTCGATAAAATGGGCACAGGTTGGCTGGTAGCCCAACCGGCGCAGTAAACCCGACAGCAGTAAGCATATATCTGTTTCGTCGTCTATAATTAAAATACGCTTTGCCCCCGTTGAGTTAGTTGTATTCATTGCGGTTGGTCTAAACTGCTGGTCCGCATTAACTCTCGTCATTGTACTCACCACAGTAAATTCTAATTTCGTGTTCACCTGTACCGGTACTTATATAAAATATAATGCCGAAAAAAGGGAGTGGCCCATCCTACTGATGATTTTGTTAGTTAAACATCGGGGAATAAGCAATTTGCCAAGCTAATGATTGATAGGGGCAACCGTCAGCCATTTTCTGTGGAGTGTGTTTCAGGGGAACTGCCCGAGTCATTTCTCCACATTATTTCTACAGTTGTAGAATAATATCCACAGCTTTACATACCCCAGTACATTTATGGCATGGGCCGTTTCAGGTTGGAAAAGCCATTTTGAGTGCTCATTTACAAGTGTATAGCCGGTATATACTCTATGAAACAAGTCTACTCTAAAATCTGGCACATCTTTTTCTATTAAGAAGACAATTGCGAGATAGTTTTGCTCTGATTTACTCAAATTAAAGAAACGTTATGGGAAACCTACTTTACACAATAGCGGTCGTACTGATCATCATATGGCTGCTAGGCTTTCTGGGATTCAATAGTTTTGGAATGGGAAGCTTGATCCACGTGTTGCTGGTGATTGCAATCATTGCAGTCGTCCTGCGCCTGATCCAAGGTCGGGGAGTTTGAAGTAGGTAGTACCAATTAAAATATTTTGGCGGTCGTTGACCCCTTGCCTCTACAGCATTTTATAGCTTTGGGCAATCTAGTTTTAGGTTAAGTACAAGTTACGGTGGGTACGGAATCCCTGAGCCAATTTGAGCACAGGGATTTTTTGTTTTCCGACGTTTCCACTTTCTAACGGAATCACAGAATATCGACATTCCGTAATCCCGCCAAGAAACAGTTCACCTACAGAGCCTTATTAATCGTTTCATGGGTTTCTTCCAGATCGTTGCCTTCCGGCTCGGGCGTTTCGACCGCTGCTGTACGCTCCGTGTACTCGAACGTAACAAGAATAGGAAAATGGTCAGAACCACAGTTGGGCAATCGGCGCATTGACTGCAGCTGAAAATGCTCGGACACGAACACATGATCCAGGGGCCAGCGCAGAAAAAAGTATTTAGCGTGAAAGGTACTGAAGAGGCCCCGGCCAATACGCGGATCAAGCAGGCCACTAACCCGCTGAAACAGGCGGGTTGAGTGCGACCAGGCCACGTCGTTCAGATCACCGGCCACAATCGTTGGCTCGTCCATCTTTCGGGCTTCTTTACCAACCAGGAGCAATTCAGCGTCCCGTTCCGTGGAGCGGTAGTGCTCCGTGGGGGTAGGCGGCATAGGGTGCAGCCCATAGAAACGGAAGCGCTGCCCTGACCTCAATCGGATGCAGGCCCGGATGGAGGGAATATCGGCCTGTACCAAATACCGAATTTCTTCATCTTCGAGCGGGAGCCGGGAGTAAAACAGCAGTCCGTAGGTATTATCCAATGGCTCAAGCAGGCGATAGGGGTACGTCTCCTCCAGCGGTTCCATTGCTTCACGCCAGACTTCATTGGTCTCCAGCATCAGCACCAAGTCGGGCTGGTGTTTATTGACAAGCTTCAATACATCCGGGGTATGGGTATTCTCCATGTACACATTAGCCACCATCAATCGGAAGGTATTTTTTCTGGTTTCGCCCTGATCCGCCAGTTTCGGCGCGGCTTTAACAGCCTTTTGATGTATCGGAGTATACGGATATATCAGCCAGGCCTGGTAGCCGAACGCAGCCAGCAGGCCAACGGGGGCCAGCCAAAGTGGCCACTCGGCGGGCAGTCCGATGAACAGCCAGCCTGTCAGGCCAGCAACGGTCAGCATGGTTAGCTGCAAATGTGGAAAGTCCCATATTCTGACCCACCAGTAGTCGATACGTAGCAGATTAATAAAAGAAGCAATAACAACGATAATCGAGTAAATCAGCAAAATGGTGGCCGGCGTCATTTATAAAAATTTGTGGCAGGAACGGAATTGACAACTTTTTCTTAACCAATCGCACCAATAGTTAGTTAATCAAATACAGTAAGCCAGTTGCTTTTTTATCGGAAGCCGGGGAAAAGGTGGACGCCCTTGGGGAAAAAAATCCTCAAATGTTAATCTGCTCCATAGCCTGAAAAAATAAATTTATAAGCTGATAAACAGCTGGTTATAAAGTTTAATTGATTGTGGTACGGAATTTTCACAGTCGAAACCGAATTTGATCACTCACTAAATTTAAGAAACCATGAAATCACTACCCGGAATCTTAGTCGGACTTGCTGTTGGCGCTGTTGTTGGTGTTTTACTAGCTCCATCGAGCGGAAAAAAAACCCGCAAACGCCTTTCGTCGGAAACAGATTCGTTCTTCAAAGACTTGCAGGACCAGCTTCAGTCGGGCCTCGACAGCATCAAGAATCAATACACGGATTACGTCGATGCGGCCGGTTCAAAAGCTGATGATCTGATCAGCCAGGCGAAAAAGAAAATAAACTAGTCATTCACCAATTATCCCAAAACACTCCTACTGATGAGAAGTACAAGAGATTTTCTGACAGGTATCATTACCGGCGTTGTTATTGGTCTTCTAACTGCCCCGCGCAGTGGTAAAGAGACCCGCGAAAAACTGAAGGAAGAAGCTAACAAGCGCAGCGGAGACCTGAAAGATCAATGGGAAAAAGGGGTAGCTCAGGCAAAAGAAGGCTACGAGCAGGCTAAAACGCAGGTCAATCAGTACGCTGATAAAGCCAAAGAACAAGCTAGCCAGTATGCTGACAAAGCAAAAGAGCAATATGGCCAGTTGAAAGATCAGGCTACCACGGCCTACAACAACGCGGTAGCTCAGAAAGACGATGCAAAAAGCGAATACAACGCGAAAGTGGATGAACTGGCAAACGATGCTAAGTCTGGAGTTGATGAATCCAGAGACGCACTGAAAGCATAAGTTGATCAGTAGAGTATTAGCCTCTACTGTTCCTATACAAAAGAAGGGAGCTCACTTGCGATCTGCAGGCGGGCTCCCTTCTTTTGTGCGCTTGACACCCGTAAATAGATCATGTTTCGATTCCGCGTTTATCTTTGCTGAAGGTGATCTCTCTAACGCTCTTATCCGTGCGCTTTCCAACTCGACTTCTACTGCTCCTGCTTGCCTATTATTTTCCCCTTTCGGCCTGGGCGCAGGTACCTTATGGACCCATCAAGACCGCTTCTACCGGCGACATTCTCCTCAATTTGAAAAAGCTCGACGTACTGGGTTCGGTACTATACCTGGCCGCTCACCCTGATGACGAGAACACGCTGCTGCTGGCCTACATGGCCAAAGATAAACTGGTGCGGACGGCCTACATGGCACTGACCAGGGGTGATGGCGGTCAAAACCTCATTGGCCCCGAACAGGGTGAATACATTGGCGTAATCCGGACCCAGGAGTTATTGGCCGCCCGACGGGTCGATGGGCCCGATCAGTTCTTCAGCCGGGCCTATGATTTCGGTTTCTCTAAATCGACCGACGAAGCCGTACGTACCTGGGGGCAGGATAAAGTCCTCGCCGACGTTGTCTGGATCATCCGCAAGTTCCGTCCTGATGTCATCATCACTCGTTTTCCGCCCGATGCCCGCGCTGGTCACGGCCACCACAGCGCATCGGCTTATCTGGGCGAAGAAGCGTTCAAAATCTCGAACGACCCGGCGAAGTTTCCGGAGCAGCTAGCCTATGTAAAACCCTGGCAGGCAAAACGGATTTTCTGGAACGCCTTTATTCCGGGGGCCTTTTTAAGCAATAAAAAACCCGACGAAAAAGGCGATATAGTTGGCATTGAAACGGGCGTGTTTAACCCCGAACTGGGTCGCTCCTACGGTGAAATTGCCGCCGAGAGCCGCAGCCAGCACAAGAGCCAGGGCTTTGGTGCCCCCGCCAACCGGGCCGCCAAGATTGATTACCTGGTGCTGAAAAACGGTGATCCCGTCAGCAAGAATCCGTTTGAAGGTATTGACATGACCTGGAAACGCGTGCCGGGCAGTGAGGCCGTTCAGGCGCTGGTCAGTCAGGCTATTACTACCTTTAAACCAGCCCAGCCGTCGGCCTCCGTACCTACGCTGGTTAAGCTGTATCAGGCACTTGGCAAGCTGGACACGACGAATATTTATGTTAAGGCGAAGCGTCAGGAAGTGCAAACGCTGATGCAGCAGTGCCTGGGTCTCTGGTTTGAGTCGAACCCAGCAGACTATGCCGCGACACCCGGCTCAACCGTCAACGTAACGACGAACGTTGTCAGCCGCACCGACGTACCGATAAAACTCACACAGGTACGTTACTCGACCGGCAAAGATACGACGATGAATCTGGCGCTGAAACCCAACGATGTCGTGCTGCTGCCGACGACACTGACAATCCCCAAAAATCAGAAGATTTCGCAGCCCTACTGGCTCGAAAAACCGCTCGAAAAAGGACTGTTTCAAGTGGACAACCAGCAACTCATTGGCTTGCCGGAAAACCCTCCCGCAGTGAGCGCCAGCTATACCTTCGAGATCGACGGGCAGTCGTTTACGTACACCCGACCCGTCATCTACAAGTCAACCGACGCGGTTGACGGAGAGATTTACCGGCCGTTCATCATTCAGCCGGACGTAACGGCAAACCTCACAGAGCGCGTTTTCACGTTTGCCGACAATGCCCCCAAAACAGCTACGGTTGTGCTGCAGGCGGGACGTAATACCGTATCGGGCTCCCTCAAACTCAATGCTCCGGCTGGCTGGCGCATTACCCCCGCAACCCAGTCGTTTGACCTGAAAAACAAAGGCGATGAGCAACGGCTGTCCTTTACAATAACCCCTACTGCTCAGGCTACCAACGGTAGTTTGCAGGCCGTAATGACTACCGGAGCCGGTACGTTCACGACGGGACTGCGGTTTGTGGCGTACAAGCATATTCCAACGCAAACCCTCTTCCCACCCGCCGAAGCCAAACTGGTAAAGCTGGATGTGAAGGTTACCGCGAAAAATATTGGCTACGTTACCGGCGCGGGTGATGAAATTCCGGCCGCCCTGGAGCAGATGGGTTGCCGCGTCACGATCCTGGGCGCTGCTGAACTAAACGGTAACCTGACTGGCTACGATGCGATTGTGATGGGCGTTCGGGCGTACAATGTCAACCCGTCGCTAGCGCGCTACCAGCCTAAGCTGATGGAATACGTAAAAAACGGCGGTAACCTGATCGTGCAGTACGTAACCCCAGTCAACTCGTTCCTGCGCAACGAAACGCCACTGCCCCCGCTTGGCCCCTATCCTTTTGCCATTAGCCGGGAGCGCGTAACGGAAGAAGATGCTCACATGACCTTTATCAATCCGCAACACCCCCTGCTGAACACGCCTAACAAGATCACCCAGAACGATTTCAACGGCTGGATTCAGGAGCGCGGTATTTATTTTGCCCAGGACTGGGACAAGCAGTACGAACCTATTTTCTCGGCCCACGACCAGAACGAAGCCGCCAAGGAGGGTAGTCTGATCTACGCGAAATACGGCAAAGGCCACTACATGTACACTGGCCTGGTGTTCTTCCGCGAGCTCCCCGCTGGCGTGCCGGGCGCGTATCGGCTGTTTGCCAATATGCTGTCGGCTGGTAAGTAGTACAGAGTTTTGACAGAAGAGTAAAGACGAGAGGAGAAAGACTATTGGTACATTTTCTTTCGTCTTGAGTCTTTACTCGTTTGTCTTTTTTCTTACGTCTTTGCTCTTCTGGCCAGACAAGTCAATTCTGAGCCAGCTGGCGCAGGCGCAGGTGTTGCAGGAGCATGATGGTCTTACCATCCATAATTTCGCCGGTTTCGATCATCTGTACTGCCTTTGCCGTGGGAATTTCCAGAATATCGATTTCTTCTTCATCGATTCCCCCGCCGTTTAATCGCTCGGTATTGGCGGAATATTCGGCCAGGTAGAAGAACAGTTTTTCCGTCACCGAGCCGGGGCTCATGTAGGCTTCCATCACCTTCTCAATGGTCTGGATCCGGTAGCCGGTTTCTTCTTCGGTTTCGCGCCGGATGGCATCGTCCGGGTGCTCGTCGTCCAGCAGCCCCGCGCAGGTTTCGATCAGCATTCCTGATTCATTGCCGTTCACAAAGGTGGGCAGGCGAAACTGCCGCGTCAGGATCACCTGATCGGCTTCCGGGTTATGAAGTAAAATCGTGGCCCCGTTACCCCGATCATAGGCTTCCCGCTGCTGCGTTGTCCACACTCCGCTCTTATCTCGGTAGTTAAACGTAAAGCGTTTTAGTACGTACCAGTTGTCGGAGAGTAGCTTCTCTTCAGTTATTTGCACTCGCTCGTTTATCATTTTGTTTAATTTTGTTATTTTTTGATCATTTTTGTTCAAAACAACTCAGTTATCATGAATTTTCAAGCCCGGAAACGATTAATTGTGCAAACGGTCGAGGAACGGGGGACGGTCGACATTCGCGAACTGGCTGATTTGCTCCAGACTTCTGAGATGACGGTTCGGCGCGATCTGGTTCAGTTAGCGGCTTCGGGCCTGATTTACCGGACGCGGGGCGGGGCCATGAAGGTGAGCCTGGCGACCGATACGCACCGGTTTGCCAACAAATCAGCGGTCAATGCAGAGCAGAAAGATTATATCTGTCAACTAGCCGCGCAGGAGATTCAGGAGGGCGAGGTGATTTTCATGGATTGCGGCAGTACAGTGGTTCGGCTGTGCCCCTTCATTAAAAACAAACGGATTACGGTTATCACCAACTCGCTGCCTATCGTAGCGGAATTACTCGACTCAGAGGTTAAGGTTAATCTAGTCGGTGGTGAAGTTGATAAAGACCGGCAGGCTATTCATGGCGCGGTAGCCGAGGAGCACGTCGCCCGCTACCACGCCAACCGGGCGTTCGTTGGTGTAGACGGCATTTCCCTTAAAAATGGTCTGAGTGCGGGCAGCGAAAAGGAAGCCAGCATCACGACCGCTATCCAGCGGCAGGCACAGAAAACCTATTTGCTTTGCGACTCTTCGAAGCTGGAAACGGATAAATACCTCTATTTTGCGCCCCTGAGTCTGTTCGATGTCCTGATTACGGACCAGCAAGCCCCCGCTGACGTGGTAGCGGCTTACCGACAGGCGGGTATTACGTTGATTAATTAAGCATGTGGCAAATCTGGATTGATACCGGTGGTACGTTCACGGACGGCATCGCCCGCGACCCGTCAGGAACAATACACCGAACCAAAGTTCTGAGCAGCAGTCGGCTGCGGGGGCAATTAATACGTGGCAAAGTAAACGCATCCTGGCTAACGTCTCCCCTATTTGACGGCTACCAGCTACGGATCATCGAAACCGGCCAGACGCACGTTATTCAGTCCCTGCAGGTTGATGGTACACTGGTTTGCGAGCCGCCATTACGCCCGGAAGACTCAGTCCAGACGTACACCGTCGACGTTTTCACCGGCGAGGAAGCTCCCGTTTTGGCGGCCCGACTTCTGACGCAGACGCCACTGAGCCAGCCTTTCCCCAGGCTGGAAATGCGGCTGGGCACCACCAAAGGCACCAACGCCCTGCTCGAACGGAAAGGTGGTCGGGTAGCGCTCCTCGTAACAAAAGGATTTAAGGACTTACTCGTCATCGGCACCCAGCAACGTCCGAACCTGTTCCAGTTGGCCATCCCTCCCGCTGAACTGCTGTACGACAGCGTACTGGAAGTAGACGAACGCGTTGCTGCCGACGGCGAGATCATTACGCCATTGACCGAGTCTGGTATGACAGCCCTGATCGATCAGCTTCGGCAGCAGCAACCCGACGCCGTGGCGATCTCGCTCCTGAACAGCTACCGCAACCCTGCTCACGAACAACAGCTCCAGACGGCCTTACTCAATGCGGGGTTTCCGCTCGTGACCTGCTCGACGGCAATCTCAACGACGCCCGGTTACGTAGCGCGGACGCAGACAACCGTGGTGGACGCGTACCTGACCCCGGTTCTGCGCGACTACCTGACAAATGTTCAAGAGCAGTTGAATCACCAGTCGGTTCGGGTAATGACCAGCGCGGGGGGCCTCGTCCGGGGCGATCTGTTTCAACCGAAAGATAGTCTGCTCAGCGGACCAGCGGGGGGTGTTATTGGCTCCAGCTACGTAGCGAACGCACACGAAACCAGTGAGCAGACGGGCGTGCTAACCCTCGACATGGGCGGTACCAGCACCGACGTAGCGCGCATCGACGGTCAGCCCGATTACCGCTTTTCGACCCAGATTGGGCCGTTTGATCTGCAACTCCCGTCGCTGTCCATTGAAACCGTAGCGGCCGGTGGCGGCTCGGTTTGCTGGTTCGACGGCAGCGGTACCACCTTCGGGCAGTTACGCGTTGGGCCGCAGAGCGCCGGAGCCAGCCCAGGTCCCGCCTGTTACGGAGCTACTCAGCCGGGACAGACGCCGTTGCTGACCATTACCGATGTCAATCTGCTGCTTGGTAAACTCCATCCCAGCCAGTTCGGGATACCAGTATTTCCCGAAAAAGCGCAGCAGGCATTGCAGGGAATTATTGATCAGATTACCCGGCATAGTAATGCAGCACCCAGTGGTGAAGTTCCTGGTGCGCTTGAACTCCTGCGAGGTTTCGAACGCATCGCCAACGAAACGATGGCCGCGGCCATTCGGACGATCTCCGTAGCGCGGGGATTCGATCCCAAAACGTACAGCCTACTGGTCTTCGGCGGGGCGGGTGGCCTGCACGGTTGCGCCATCGCCCAACTGCTGGGCATAGAGCGGATCGTACTTCCCTTCGACGGTGGTTTGCTCAGCGCCTATGGCATTGGTCAGGCCCAGATCGAGCGACTGGCGACACAGTCTGTCCTGAAACCGCTGGCCGGGGTCAGCGCCGATCTGAGTCGTATTGGCGAAACGTTAGCCGAACAGGCCACCCGGCAACTCCGGCAGGAGATTCAGGACGACGTACCGATTCAGGTCAAATCGTCCGTGGCCTTTCTGCGTTTCAAGGGTCAGGAAGCCACGGTCGACGTGCCCATCAGCGCTAATCTGGCAGCTGATTTTCGGGATCGTTATCAGCAGCGTTACGGTCATATTCCCGAAAATCGGGCCATCGAATTGGAAAGCGTTCGGGTATTGGTCAGTACGGCCAGCGACGAGCAGCCCATCAGTACCCAGCCCGTCAGTCACCGCCATGCTGTACCGGCGTTTCAGGCGGGGGCTTACCCGGCTTACGACTGGACCCGGTTACAGGAGGGCGATACGTTCCGGGGGCCAGCTCTGTTGCTGAACACGACCTCGTCGGCCTTTATCGAACCCGGTTGGCGACTCGTCGTGCAGGCTAATAAAAACGCGCTGGTTGACTACATAGCCGACTACGACGAACCGGACAAAGGAACGGCCAACGAGACAGGGACCAACACAAACGAAGTCGTTCAACTCGAACTCTTTACCCAGCGTTTCCGGGCCATTGCTGATGAAATGGGTGCCCAACTACAGCGGACGGCCTTTTCGGTAAACGTCAAGGAGCGGCTCGATTTCTCCTGCGCGCTGCTCGACGCCAATGCCCGACTGGTCACCAACGCCCCACACATCCCGGTGCACCTGGGTAGTCTGGGCGTCTGCGCCCGGCTGTGTCTCGACAAGCTCCCGCTTGGCCCCGGCGATGTGCTCATCACGAACCACCCCAAATACGGCGGCTCGCACCTGCCCGACGTTACGCTGCTGCAGGGCGTTTTCACCGACAACAGCGAGTTGATTGGCTACGTCATCAACCGGGCGCACCACGCCGAGATTGGCGGCAAAGTCCCCGGCTCGATGCCGCCCGACGCGACATCACTGCTCGAAGAGGGCGTTGTTCTGGAACCTATGTATGTGGTCAAAAACGGACATTTTTTGTGGGAGGCCTCCGGTGAGGACACTGGCCTGGCAGAGCGCTTTACCAATGCCCCCTACCCGACCCGCTCCCTGGCCGAAAACCGCGCCGACATCGAAGCGGCCCTGGCCTCGTTACGGTCCGGAGAACTGGCGCTGCAGGAACTCGCCCGGCAGTACGGTCTGGCCACGGTTCAGCATTACATGCACCGGCTGCAACAGTCGGCAACGGATGTGATTACGTCTGTACTCAACAAACTGAATAGTCAAACCTTCTCGGCCGAGGAGGCCCTTGATGATGGCCATACAATCTGCGTCCGCATCGCTATTCAGGACGAGCGCATTACGTTCGACTTTTCGGGCACGTCGGACGTCCACCCCAACAACCTGAACGCTAACCACGCCATTCTGCACAGCGCCGTCCTCTACGTATTGCGCCTGTGGTGCGCGCCCGGCGTGGAGTCGCCCGGCATGGACGTGCCCGGCGTGGACTCGCCCGGCATGGACTCGCATACCAGCATTCCGCTGAACGAAGGGCTGATGGTGCCGGTCGAGCTAATCGTACCGACCTCGTTCCTCAGCCCTGTTTTCTCAGATAATCCGGCTGATTGTCCGGCGGT
Source organism: Spirosoma sp. KUDC1026 (assembly GCF_013375035.1). NCBI lineage: Bacteria > Pseudomonadati > Bacteroidota > Cytophagia > Cytophagales > Cytophagaceae > Spirosoma > Spirosoma sp. KUDC1026. The sequence continues at coordinate 4,603,814 of NZ_CP056032.1, forward strand.
GGTAGGCGGCAATACGGAAGTCAGCCAGCGGCTGGTCGATACGTTGCTGAAAGCGCTGAACCTGGCCGCCTGTAGCCAGGGCACGATGAACAATTTCCTGTTTGGGAAGTCAAGTGCCGGACCAGATGCTTTTGGGTATTACGAGACCATTGGCGGAGGAGCCGGCGCCGTGGTTGGGGCAGCAGGTCGCTCGGCGGTACACCAGCACATGACCAACACCAAACTCACCGATCCCGAAGAACTCGAACGGCGCTACCCGGTCCGGCTGCATCAGTTTGCCGTCCGGACAGGCTCCGGCGGTGACGGACAATGGCGCGGGGGCAACGGCATCATTCGCGAAATCGAGTTCCTCACGCCCGTGCAGGCGACCCTGCTGAGCCAGCACCGCGTTACGCCCCCCTACGGCCTGAACGGCGCCCAACCCGGACAGCCCGGCACCCAGACGCTCCGTTACGCCGACGGCCGCGAAGAAGCCTTACCCGGTATCTTCACCCGCGCCATGCAAACCGGCGAGCGCATCCACATCGAAACGCCTGGTGGCGGGGGGGCGCAATAGCATTAGGTTTGGTTTAGACTCTGCCAGAGTCTAAACCAAACCTAATGCTCAATACTGATCTAGCGCATCTGATAGAAAAGCGGTTAGATCGTCCCGTAAATGCGCGGGCTCCAGCACCTTTACCTGATTTCCCAGCCGAGCCAGCTCGTAGACCAGTTCGCGGTTGACGACGATATCGAGTCTGATCTGGAGTTCAGTTTCGGTATCGACCAGAATGTCCTCATCGCGGAAGGGATAGAAAGGCTGCGCCCGGAACCGAAACCCCTGCTCCCGCGTAAACGACAGCATAACCGCTTCTGCCGGCCCATCGTACACCGCTACGCCCAGCGCTTTCCGTAGGTACGCTTCGGCATCAAAATCCGGCGGGGTTGCGTCTATTGTCAACTGCTTAATCGAATCGGGAATGATTCGGTCCAGCCCAAATACCCGAATCTGTTTGTCGTCCAGCCGCCAGCCTACTACGTACCATCGGTTACGGTGTTCCTTCACCACGTACGGATAAATCTGGTGCGTCTTCGTCACTTCAGTGTCGTACCGCTGATGCTGAAACTGAACGACTTGCCGCTGGTGAATAGCCTGTAGAAAGACTTCTACCCACTCACTCCCTTTGGTATAAGGCACCGACTCAAAGAGGATATACTTCCCGAAATCATCGGCTAGACTACTGCGAAACCGGACCGCCTTGTCGAGCTTATCGACCGTTCCGCGCAGATCATCGAACAGACTCAGGTGCTGAAACTGCTGCAGCGTCGCCAGCGCTCTATGCAACGTCGCTAGGTCTTTGTCGGTGAGCGTGACGGTAGCCGCCAACTCGAACGGTTTCATGTAGTAGTACCCTCGTAGTTTGTGATTGTAGTTGATCGGTGCGTTGTATTCAACCTTCATGTAAGCAATATCCTTTTTGATCATCGACTCGGATATGTTGCAGTGGCGGGCCAGTTCGCTGGTGGAAACAGGGTGGCCATTCCAGCGTTTCAGGCGGTCGTTAATACGCTTCAATCGCTCTTCGCGATCCTTGACAACAGGCATGAACAGAAATTTTTGGGTGGTGTGAGAAATTTTTCGGTACCGGTCAAATAGATTGTTCGCTACTGGATTCAGCTTTACAACCGTTAACGAAATAGCGATTGCTAGTCTGGCAAGTAACCAAATTTCGTTGTAATCTGCGATCTATTTATTCCACACATGCAGTTTCGCCTAACCCTACGACCATTGGCCAGCCGAACGCTGGTTCCCTTTAATTATGCGTATCGACTAAGTGCGTTCATCTACGCCGTACTGGCCGAAGCAGACGAGCAATACGCTACGTTCCTGCACGGACAAGGCTACGAATACTCCTCTACCCGCCGGTTCAAGCTGTTCACATTTTCGGATTTGATCATTCCGAACGCTCGTATCGATACCAAAGCGGGGGGATTGTGGGTGACAACGCCCCACATTGAATGGGTGGTGAGCTTCTACGTCGACAAAGCCGCCCAGCATTTTATTATCGGTCTGTTTCAGGATCAGCGCTGCGTCATCGCGACACCCAAGCACCGGGCGGAGTTTATCATCGAGCGCGTCGAAGCCGTACCGGTAGAGATAAACACGAACACCGTTGCGTTGCGGACACTGTCGCCTGTGGTGATTGCCGAAAAGAACGAGCGCGGCATGGATCAGTACTTACACCCCTCCGACGCTCAGTTTGGTCCGTTACTGATCTCGAATCTATTGGCGAAGTGGGCCAGCGTCCCCGTTGCAGCTGGCGTCGATGACTTCCCCCACGATGCGCTCACGTACCGACTACTACCAGGTCGCCATGATCCCAAGTCACGGCTGGTAACGATCAAGGAAAACTCCCGCGAAGAAACAAAAGTGCGGGGCTACTACGGATTTCAGTTTGAGCTCACCGGACCCCGGGAATTACTGGAACTGGCCGTGCTGGCCGGTGTGGGGCGCTATAATGCGGAGGGGTTTGGGGCCGTGGGGGTGGTGTAATACCCCTACTGCTTAGAAGCCTGAGCCTGCTTCTTCACCATAAATGCATCCCAGTCAAAATCCTTCAAGACTGTATTCATGACGTAATCAGCCTTTGCCTTAGCGCCCTCTTCGGCCGTATCGAATTTACGAGCTAAGGGGTGGTTTTCAGGAAGTTTATGATCAGCTTTTTTTATTACAGACGCCATGATACCGTGCTTTTTATCAATACTACAATCATTTGGGGGAAATTACAAAAGCCTTATAAGGCGCTCCTTTCCGAAAGGGTTCGTCTCCCATCTCTGTAACCCCAGAGATTTCAAAACGTTTCTGAATCTCTGCCAGTTCACGTGCGATTACTGCTTGATACAGTCTGGTGCGACTTGGCGTACTGCCAGTAATAAAGACAGTTGCTCGTGGATGTTTCTCAAAAAAGGCAATCAGCGTCTGGATAACAGTAGCTAGAATATAATCACGGTCACCATTATCACTGGTAACCTCAAAATCAGCTTTCCCTTGTTCGTCAATGTCTCCTAAAGCGAGATTATAAGCATTGGGGAATGGCAATTTCTGATACACGATGACTTTACGAATAACCCGTTGACTGACGCTGATGAACTCAAACCGAAGCGCTTCATTGTGGATAGTAAACTCGTAAAAAGGGTGGGTCATGGGGTACTATAGCTAAAAAATCCTTCAACTGGTACGATTAAGCTTACGCACACTACTCTCTATATTTCAATTCCCATTGTTGAAGTTACTGGCCAAATATAAGAGTTTTCCATCTTATCAGTATCTCTATCATGTTTTTAAGTAGATTGCTAGCGCCATCTACTATCTATTGACATAAATACGTGCCATGCTAAAAGAACTTTCAACTTTTACCCAATTACTCGACGCTGACTTAAAAGAGATTGGCGTTGAACCTCGCGAAGGGCTGCACATAGTGCTGTCGCTGGAAGAATCGCCGGAGGGCGAACTTCGGATTGCTGACCAGTTCGAGTATGCCCTTTACCGTAGGAAAAAGATTGACCAGAATGAAGGGCCACTGAAAAAATGTGCGGCCTGGGCACGGGCGGCCTGGATGGTGGATGAAGATACTAATAAATGTATTGACAAAACAACTAAGGCAATTCATTCATGCTCTCCTTTCTGCTTGGCAATCAAGCGTCAGAACCTTGTAGGAGGTAAAAAACTGATGGAGCGCCAAGCAGAAGGTAAGCCGATCGTGTATGGAAGTTTGAAAAGCTATTTTGATAAGGCTATTGAATTTATAGATGGAGTTGAAAAAGAACAGGCAAAACTGTTTATAGATTCTTTGAATTCACAGGAGAAAATTCACGACTTCCTAAGTCGAATAGACAAGGAAGAAGAAAAAATGATAGTAGAAGATAATAAGTATAAAGCTAGTGGTTATAAACAGCTTAAGGAAGGAGAGTATGTTATTTTCTATTTAAATGTACCACTACCAGTTTATAAAAGTGCCTATGATAAATACCTTTTTGATAAAATTTTTAGTGTCAATTTATTTAATACGCCTAAAGGACCAATAACAAACGAGACAAAAGGGTTAAGTGCTTTTTTTAATGGTTTACCAGATAAAAAACCTTTTCTTGCTCATAAAACTGCTTCCTTTGATATATCAGGACGTATCACCGCAGAGGACGCTTTGGCTTTAGTTGAATTTAAACAAATGGTAGGTCGTACTCTACCTAATCCATTGCCTATATTTATTTTCAGTGATGAGCTACCTAAAGTAAACCTGCGCCAAAATCTCTTTAGAATTTTCAAGGAAGATGCACCCAAAGACTGGGAAAAGCGAAAAACGCACGCTCAAATTATTACGGAGCTTTATGATAAACATAAAGATGAGCTAGGTAATTATTATCTACTTTACTATCAGCAAGGCCAAATCAAAGACTTCGACTTTGTTAGCCGGTTTGAATATCATTTGCGGGATGATTACAATAAACAAGATTGGCTTGAAATCAAGAACATTATGGGCGTAGCTTCTACTAATAAGCAGATTAAAACATACCATGACATCCGAGATACTTTTCAACTTCTAACCGCAGTTTTTACTCCTCTTATTGGAAATAAGTACTTGAAGATTGACAATTTTTTCGGTGATATAGATGCTAAGGAGTATATAATTAATACGGTTAAACCTGAGCAGCATCTAACAATGACAAAATTAGCAGCTTTGACTTATCGAAATGCTGTTTATGATTATGTCTATAAATCCAAGCGTGATGCTATTAATCATCACAGTTTTTGGAATATGGTAGTTTCTACTTTTTCAGATGATTTGAAATATGAAAGAGACTATCAGCTAAAAGAAAAACTAAATATTTTATTTAGCCTTAACCATTTCTTTGATCCTGAAAATCGAAACTTTAACGGACTGTATATGCCAGACAAACTTGAACAATTAACTACCAAGACTATGCAAATTGCTGATAGTCGTGAGCGTGTACCTTTGGAAGATGAGTATGAGTTTGCCTTTATCGCTGGGCAAATGATTGACTATTTGTTAAGTCTTAGCAAAACTTCCGATACGTCCCATGCTGTTCTTGAAGGATTCCTGCAAAAAACAGACATTGATTTGTTCAAACAGGAAATCATTCGCGTTTTCGAGCGATATAAACACGAAGTAGAGCGGCCTGCGAATCTGTTCAAAAACCGTGTTTCTAACTTGATGCGTGAGATTATGGGATATTTTCCCGAGAAGAGAATAGATCTGAAAAAGCTACAGGTTTTTATTCTGGCTGGATATTTCAGTCCATCTTTTATCTACACGAAAAAACAAACTGATTCAAATTAATTCAAAACTTCTATGTCAACCATTTTCCCTAATCGCGTCTTCGGATGCGTTATTATCAAGTCGGTCAATTCAAACTATAATGCCGATTTCACCAGCCAACCCCGAAGACTTCCAGACGGTACGGTTTATGCTACAGATAAAGCCTTAAAGTACACTGTTCGAAATTATTGGGATAAGTTTTATTCAAAAGAAGCTAAGGTTTTATATTTTAAAAGATTAAATGCTAATCTGAATCCATACGATTTAGATGAAGCCTATGGCACATTATTTCCAGATGACAAGGTTGGTAAAGACAAAAAGAAGACACTTGCCAACTTGCTTCAATGCTTAGACGTAAAACTGTTTGGGGCAACGTTCGCTAACAAGAAGAAAGAAATGGCTTTGTCAATTCATGGGCCATTACAAATTACGCACGGAGTTGATCAGTATCGACTTGGGAATGTATTTTCTGAACAGATAATGTCTCCATTCCGAGATGATAAAGCATCAAAAACAGGCGAATCTGTTGAAAGTGGAGCATCGACATTAGGGACTCAATCAAAGCTCAGCGAAGGCCACTACGTACACGGCTTGTCGCTCAATCCGCATAACATCAGTGATCTGATTAAGCTTTCGGGCGGGCAAACCATAACCGACGACGACATTACGAAAGTTAAGAAAGCCTTAACGCAGGGCGCTACGTTGTATGACTCGGCCGCCAAGTCAGGCACTGAAAACGAACTGATGCTTTGGGTACAGCTTAAACCTGAATCGATGCTCGTGCTGCCCTCCTTTGTCGAACTGATTTCGGTAGATGCCGACCGGGTCATTCATCTGGAAAAGGTTACAGAGATTCTCGAACGCCCAACCGTGAGCGAACACATCGAGAGAATCGAATTGTATTTTGATAAAACAGCCACGCAAATAACCGGTACTCCGACCAACGCGACTATTCAGGAACTGAACCAATGAACGAACAAATGAAGCTCGATTTTACAGAGAAAGAGCAACAGCCTGTTCCAGAGCCGAAGCCCGTAAGCCTTCGTTTGATTTCGTTCGATTTACGGGCAGACTTTGGCTTTTTCCGTAAGCCGGATGTGAACGATGGCTTACAGCTCTCCTACAACATGCTTCATAAACCCGCCTTGCTGGGTATTCTGGGAGCGATTGCCGGGCTGAAAGGGTATACCCAGAAAGGTCAATGGCCGGAGTATTACAAGCGGCTGAAAGATGTGCGGGTGGGCATCGCTCCCCTCGATCACGAACGGGGAAACTTTACGAAAACAGCGCTTAAATATACTAATACTGTTGGGTATGCTAATAAAGCTAAAGATGGTAAAAGTGGTGCTAATCAGATAGTGTATGAAAATACGCTACGCGCGCCAGCCTATCGTGTGTACGTTCTCCTCAATGAAGCAGATGAATTACAGAATCGATTACTGACACGTATCAAAAATCAGGAGGCCGAGTTTGTTCCGTATCTGGGCAAGAATGAGTTCACGGCCTGGTGGGAAAATGTTGCAGAGTATGAAGTCGACCAAAGCATACCGCAAGAAGCATTTGAACTGAAGACATTATTTGATAAACGGAAAACGATTGTCACAAAATCAATTGATGATGGATATGACCGTTTCGATTTATTTGATTTTTCAGAGCAAAAGGGAAGTTATATCTACTTCGAACGATTACCTGTCAGTTTCAATGAGCAGTTGTTTCAGTATAACCTGATTGACTTCGCTTATACTGACTATCCGTTAAAGACACCGACTCAATTGGGTGGTTTATATCGACTTAATACATCGAATGAATATGTCCAGCTCATTTGATTCAGTTGCTTTGATTTTTCAGAGGTTGCCCCGTATTGAATCATTATTGGTAAATGCTGACCAGTACTGGGCGCATCGTCCACATAACGCTACGTCTGACCAAAAGCCAGAGACGTTACCCGAGCATGTTCATTTAGTAAATGGCTATTTTCTGGAACTTACAGGACAACATAATCTTGACTCTGTTATTGATACGTTGATCAGTAATATCGTCCAAGCATATTTTCCTGCTCAACAGAAAGTAGAAATAGGAAATTTGCTGAAAAGGCATTTTGTCTCTACCGTTCTATTTCACGATTTTGGTAAGGTCAATGAAAATTTTCAGGCCCATCCCAAAAAGATGAACAATCCGGCTTTCGCTGAAATACCAAGCCTGATTATTGAAACGCGGCACGCCAAACTAGGAGCATACCTTTACCTATACCGACATTTCCTTGACATTACAACGCTAACTATTTCTGATCCTATAGAGCAACGTAAACTACTATATTTCACGCTACTGCTATCATATCCGATTATAAAACATCATGGATCAAGACTTCTAAAACCTGATGGCAAAGCAATTGTCTTTAGCGAGGCAGAAATAAAGTGTATGGTTGGCTACATAGATCGGTATGGCTGGAAGTACGTGCCTAAGTTAGCTAATGAGTTGTTTCTCGGAAAAAATCTTGATAGCCGCTTTTTCGATTGGGCGGATAAAGTTGGTTTTGACTTTTCTATTCTTGCCCTGCTTCGTCTCAACTTTTCCCTATTGACTGCCGCCGATTATTTAGCCACATCGGAATACATGAATCAGGCAGGCGTTGGTGATTTTGGTGTATTGAATCAAGTCACTCGACAGAAACTAATTTATGCATCACGTAGCAGTAAATCCTATAATGCCGACGCCTTCCGGCTGGCGGATAACGCTACATGGCAACCGACTATACCAACTGAGCGGAATAACGAAACACTGAATACATTACGACTAGAAATGGCTGTGCAGGCTGTTCGGCAGGTTAGGCAACATCCAGAGCAACGGCTTTTCTATCTGGAAGCACCAACCGGGGGCGGCAAAACTAATATCTCGGCACTGGTAACAGCAGAATTGCTACGTCTTGATGTATCGCTTAATAAAATGTTCTACGTTTTCCCGTTTACGACGCTCATCACGCAGACACATAAGGCATTACAGGAGACATGGCAATTGGATGATTCGCAGATTGGCTTACTTCATTCGCGGGGAGGGTTTCAGCAAAAAGAAGTATCTACCAACGAAGGTGACTATGGCAAGCAGTGGAAGAATCAACTGGCAAATCATTTTGCTTTTTTTCCGGTCTGTCTACTAACGCACATCCGTTTTTTTGACATTCTGAAATCGAACGAGAAAGACAGCATCTATCTGATGCACCGGCTGGCTAATTCAGTGGTTGTTATTGATGAATTGCAGTCGTATTCACCAAAGCATTGGGACAAAATACTGTTCTGGCTCGATCAGTACAGCCGGGCCTTCAACATCCGGTTTGTGCTGATGTCGGCTACGTTGCCCCGTATTGACGGGTTAAAAGTAGGTCTAACGCAGCCCCCAAAATTCATTGACCTGCTTCCAAACGCAAAGGATTATTTTCAGAATCCTAATTTCCGCGACCGGGTACGTTTCCGGTTCGATTTACTGGAAACTCCAAATCGTAAAACTCCGCGCGCAATCGAGCCTACAGAATTGGCTGAAGCCGTTTTAAGGGAATCACGAGCGTACGCAGACGTTAACGGGCGCGTGTTCACAATCATCGAGTTCATCTATAAGAAGTCGGCTACTGATTTTGCCAACCAAATAGGTCAGGTATTTTTCGATAAAGTATTTGTCCTCTCCGGCACGATTCTGGAACCGCGACGCCGGGAAATTATCAATTTCCTGAAGCGGAATATAAAAGCGCAGATGAAAGTGCTACTCATCACGACGCAGGTCGTTGAAGCGGGCGTGGACATTGATATGGATCTCGGCTTTAAAAATATTTCGCTTATTGATAGCGACGAACAATTGGCAGGCCGGGTAAACCGCAACGTAACGAAAGCCATTTGCAACGTTTTTTTATTCAAGCTGAACGAGCCGGGAATTTTATACAAGCACGACGACCGTTTCGACATTACCCGTAACAAATTAACCGTTGCTGATCACAAGCAAATCCTGGAGACAAAGGATTTTAGCAAGCTGTATAATCAGGTTTTAGCAGGGCGTAATAATTTGAACCAAAAAGTCGGGATCGAAAATTTTTCAACTAAGTATCTGCCTGATATTCAACAGCTTGATTACGAATCAATCCACAAAAATTTTCAATTGATTGATCAGAAAAATCTATCCCTGTTTGTTCCACTTTTCTTACCCGTTACTATTGAAGGTGAAAAAGTCGGTGCAACCGAAGACATTTTCTCGAAAACGGAACTCGGTTTTTTAGAGAAAAATCAGCGCTACGAGAAGGGGGGTAAAGAAGTTGATGGTTCCAAAGTATGGACGTTGTACCGACAGTTGAATGATATGAAATTAGGGATAACAGAATCGCAGGTTAGTAAGAAAATTATGCAGGGGATTCTGTCGAAATTTACATTTTCTATTTTTTACACTGATACGCTCAAACGGAACTTCATGGAATTCATTGATCCAGATAAAAGCTTTGAAGAATATTTGTACTTGGAGTTTTACGACAAAGTGTATGACTATAGAACTGGACTTGATATGTCGGCTTTTGGCAGCAGCGAAAACGCAATAATCTGATTTACTATGCAGACCGTCACCGGTTCTCTCATCGGCATGTATCATATCTGCAAACGAGAGCTTTGGCTTCACGCCAACCAGATACGTATGGAACACAACTCCGAACTGGTCGCCGAAGGCAAGCAATTGCACGAACATGCGTACCCGCAGCGCGCCGAACGTTACCGCGAAATCATTCTCGACGGTTCCAAAATTGACTTCTACGATCCATATGACAAAGTCGTGCATGAAATCAAGAAGTCCGACAAGCTGGAACATTCGCACGTAGCGCAGGTGCAGTTTTACCTGTATCTGCTTCGCAAAAACGGCATCGACGGAGCAACGGGTCTGATCGAGTACCCCAAACTTCGCCAGACGCAAACCGTCCAGCTCGACGAAACAGACGTACCGATGGTAGAGGGCTGGATTCGGGATATTGAGCGCATCGTAGACAGCGAACGCTGTCCCGAGCGAATCAACAAGCCGACCTGTCGGTCATGCAGTTATTTTGATTTTTGTTACGTAGAAGAGGAATAGGTTTTCTGACAGGATGAACAGGATAAAACAGGATTTGTACCCTTTCGAACAAAAAATCATAAAATATACACTTAACCCACTCATTGCCAACTAATAACTCCTGCTCATCCTGTCGAAAAATATGCAACACCGTGACTTAACTCACCAAATTATTGCTGCCGCATACACCGTTCATAACGCTTTAGGGCCTGGCTTTTTAGAAAAAGTGTATGAGAACGCACTACTTATCGAACTACAGCACCTTGGCCTGCTAGCTGAGCAACAAGTAGGCATTCCGGTATTTTATAGGAATCTGCAGGTAGGAGATTTTGTAGCAGACTTGTTGGTCGAAGGTCAGATTATTCTCGAACTCAAGGCCATAGAAGCCATTCACCCCAAACACGAATTACAACTCGTCAATTATCTAACAGCTACCGGTAATGACATTGGCTTGCTCATCAACTTTGGTAACCGGGTTGACGTCAAGCGGAAATACCGCACGTACGCGCCTTAATTTTTTGACAGGATAAGCAAGATCTTCGTCAGCGATAAATTGCCTTGTCTATCATCGTCCTTATTACGACCAAAACCCTTCTCTTCTATGGTCAAAATCCTGTCTATCCTGTAAATCCTGTCAAAAAAATATGAAACAAACCAAATACCTGTTTAATCCGGGCCGGTTGAGTCGGCAGGATAATACACTCAAGTTTACGCCTGTCGATGAAGAAGGTAACGAAGGTCAGCCGCGTTTTCTACCCGTCGAGCAGGTATCAGATCTATACGTATTCGGGAGTCTGGATGCCAACTCGGCGCTGTACAACTTTCTGGGTAAGGAAGGTATTGCCGTTCACTTCTTCGACTACTACGAACATTATACCGGCTCATTTATGCCCCGTGAGTACCTGCTGGCAGGGAAGATGCAGGTAGAGCAAACCAAGCATTACGTATCGGCAAAGAAGCGACTGGTGGTGGCGCGGGCGTTTATTGAAGGAGCCGCCAGCAACATTCTGCGTGTGCTAAAATACTATCAGAATCGCCAGAACGATCGTCGTCCCTGCGACCTGAGTGACTCGATTAAAACGGTTGAGCAATTACTAGCCAGCATCCCAACAGCAACTGATGTACCCATGTTGATGGGCATTGAAGGCAACATCCGTCAGACGTACTACGGTTGTTTCGATGCTATTCTGGGGGAGACGTTCTGCATGGACGGACGTAGTAAGCGCCCGCCCCAGAACGAGTTGAACGCCATGATTTCGCTGGGGAATATGCTCTGTTATTCAGCTTGTCTGAGCATGATTTATCACACCCAACTAAACCCAACCATCAGCTTTCTGCACGAACCGGGAGCCCGTCGGTACTCGCTGGCGCTGGACATGGCCGAGATTTTCAAGCCCATCCTGATCGACCGACTGATTTTCCGGATGGTCAACAAACGCCAGCTGCAACCGTCGGATTTCCGGATGGAAGTAGGTGGCTGTGTGATGAAAGATGCCGCCCGCAAGCGCTTTTTACAGGCCTTCGACGAATCACTGAAAGAAACCATCAAGCACCGGTCGCTGGGCCGCAACGTCAGCTACAAGCACCTGATCAAACTGGAGTGTTACAAACTTCAAAAGCATCTGCTGGGCATGGAAGAATACAAACCGTTTAAAGCGTGGTGGTAAATTCAAAGAGCGAAAGAGCGAAAGAGTGAACCCTTCGCGTCAGCCGCTCTTTCGCTCATTCTCTCTTTCGCTCTTTAGTTATGTATATCATCCTGGTTTATGACATGGGGCAGAAGCGCGTCGGGAAGATGCTCAAGCTTTGCCGGCGGTACCTGAACTGGGTGCAGAACTCAGTGTTTGAAGGCGAAATGACGGAGGTTCAATTAAAGGAGCTTCTGCACGAGGCCAGACGGATTATGAACGAGGACGAAGACAGTCTGATCCTGTTCAAAAACCGCGATAAGAAGTGGCTCGACAAGCAGATCGTGGGTGTCGAACGGCAATCGACAGATGATTTTCTGTGAGGGTTTTGTCGTCGATCGCTCTAACCCTGTTCTTTGACGTACTGTTTTTCTTATGCCTGGCAGTTGATTACGGCATAACTATCTGATTATAAACGGTCGTCGATCGCCGGGGGTTTTCGTACTATTAGTGATCGACGATTTTTGGTTTACAAATGGCCAGACCAAAAGTGGCATAAAGGCTCAGAAAAGCCTTTTTTTTAGTCGTAAATTCACGGCTTCTAATCGTACCTGAGTGGAATTGAAATGTCTGATCGTCTTGGGGTCTACTTTTTCGAGCTTGTCTTCTAATCGTACCTGAGTGGAATTGAAATATGTAGCCCGTCCGACGCGGGGGTGGTCTCTTTTTGCTTCTAATCGTACCTGAGTGGAATTGAAATGTTGATAGTCGCTGGCACGATCAGGATTTAGTGAGACTTCTAATCGTACCTGAGTGGAATTGAAATGGGATACGAGACAGCTCCTTACAGCTATCGCCCTCTTCTAATCGTACCTGAGTGGAATTGAAATTCCTCTTATCTCTCCCGCGTTGACCCGGCGGGGTCCTTCTAATCGTACCTGAGTGGAATTGAAATCCAGTACTCGAAACTCACCTCGAGCAAAGCCCATCACTTCTAATCGTACCTGAGTGGAATTGAAATTTTCTTCGAACTGAGCCTGCTTCTGGCGAATCGACCTTCTAATCGTACCTGAGTGGAATTGAAATATTTGAGAAGGACCTTGCTGAATTAGCGGCTTGATACCTTCTAATCGTACCTGAGTGGAATTGAAATCCGTTGATCGCCTTTTTGCTCCATCTGGAACAATAGCTTCTAATCGTACCTGAGTGGAATTGAAATACAATCTTCAGGCAGAAGAAGAAAGCGGCGGAAGGTCTTCTAATCGTACCTGAGTGGAATTGAAATACGGCCAGAGCGGGCGTTTTTCCCGCGACGGTCGCTTCTAATCGTACCTGAGTGGAATTGAAATGCAGGTAATCCTGTCCAAGCTGGTGACGACCCGCCTTCTAATCGTACCTGAGTGGAATTGAAATATGATGAATACCTGCTTTACCCACGGGCCTTTTTTGCTTCTAATCGTACCTGAGTGGAATTGAAATACCTCTTCAATCGCCTTACTACGCAGGGCATAACTGTCTTCTAATCGTACCTGAGTGGAATTGAAATATATTGGAGAATGTAGCATGGTCCAAAATGCCCGCTCTTCTAATCGTACCTGAGTGGAATTGAAATTCGAACGCGATCTTTGCCTGGTCCTCTTTGGTCGCCTTCTAATCGTACCTGAGTGGAATTGAAATTTACCAAAGGCACCAAAGCCCGCAAAACCCGAAGGGCTTCTAATCGTACCTGAGTGGAATTGAAATATGATAAGATGTATTTTGGCGCGGAAAAACTATCCCTTCTAATCGTACCTGAGTGGAATTGAAATCAATGCTCATGATCGGCTCGGGCTTTTTGATCAGCCTTCTAATCGTACCTGAGTGGAATTGAAATAAGCCGTTCTGACCCGCTGGAAGTGGGACACCCGCACTTCTAATCGTACCTGAGTGGAATTGAAATAAGGGATTCGTTTCAATACGGTCGTCGTAACGGGCCTTCTAATCGTACCTGAGTGGAATTGAAATAACATGATACGCTGAAGTACAAGCAAACCCATATCACTTCTAATCGTACCTGAGTGGAATTGAAATAGGGGTTCTGTTTGGGGGCTTTCCCTCGACCGATACTTCTAATCGTACCTGAGTGGAATTGAAATATTAGTTACGTAGTTGTACTTATAACTACGTCCCTCTTCTAATCGTACCTGAGTGGAATTGAAATGTCGTCAACTCGCCGTCGTAGCGAAGTCGGCAGTACCTTCTAATCGTACCTGAGTGGAATTGAAATGGTCGGGCCGCTGGCGGTGGTCGTACTTTACCAAGTCTTCTAATCGTACCTGAGTGGAATTGAAATATTATTCCGGTTGGCGTACGATGAATATTCTCTCTACTTCTAATCGTACCTGAGTGGAATTGAAATATTATGAATACAGCGACAGCGCCCATCCCGTTGATCTTCTAATCGTACCTGAGTGGAATTGAAATACATCAAACAGGACCGCCTGTTTACCCCGTTCCAGACTTCTAATCGTACCTGAGTGGAATTGAAATTTGAATAATGGGCAAATACGATCTGCGGACCAAGAACTTCTAATCGTACCTGAGTGGAATTGAAATATCGTCAACTGGGGCATGGTCAGGTTCGGCAGGTGACTTCTAATCGTACCTGAGTGGAATTGAAATTTGCTTTCAGTATCGGCGCCGGTAATGACTGTAGCACTTCTAATCGTACCTGAGTGGAATTGAAATATAATTACGGTTCGGAGGGCCAACCCAGTGAGTAACTTCTAATCGTACCTGAGTGGAATTGAAATTTTGTACGTACAGTTTATAAGGTGAGAAATAGGGAACTTCTAATCGTACCTGAGTGGAATTGAAATACAATTTAAGGACTGCCATAATTGGGTAAAATTGTTCTTCTAATCGTACCTGAGTGGAATTGAAATGGCACCTCCAGGCGGGTGAATGGATGGCGTAGCCAACTTCTAATCGTACCTGAGTGGAATTGAAATGGGTCAGTAAGTCTTTAATAATCATTCGGCCGGTTGCTTCTAATCGTACCTGAGTGGAATTGAAATATCAGGAACGGCTGCGGGTGAAGGCGATCAAGGCGCCTTCTAATCGTACCTGAGTGGAATTGAAATGCGTTACCGCTGGCTCGGGCTTTTTCGGGAAAGATTCTTCTAATCGTACCTGAGTGGAATTGAAATCTGTCCAGCGTCCCGGCAAGTCGCAAAGCCTTGTTCTTCTAATCGTACCTGAGTGGAATTGAAATCGCGCTTCAAGCCCACTGTGACCGGCACCACGGTCCTTCTAATCGTACCTGAGTGGAATTGAAATATCCTTCGGACATGCTGAATATGCAGCTGACCAAGCTTCTAATCGTACCTGAGTGGAATTGAAATGAAACTATTTTGGCAGCAAAGCGAGAATATGACAAACTTCTAATCGTACCTGAGTGGAATTGAAATACATTGGCGACAGCTACACCTATCGCAGCACGTTTCTCTTCTAATCGTACCTGAGTGGAATTGAAATCGATGTACGGGGGGCGGGTCGCCACGGTGCTTGTGCTTCTAATCGTACCTGAGTGGAATTGAAATCTTGGTCGGCTTTGTGGGTAGCCGTGCGGCCGTACCTCTTCTAATCGTACCTGAGTGGAATTGAAATTAACAAACAGAGCAGAGGTAATCGGCACCCAAATCCTTCTAATCGTACCTGAGTGGAATTGAAATCTGAATAAGTAAGGGTTAGGAAGTTCGTAAAGCCGGGCTTCTAATCGTACCTGAGTGGAATTGAAATAGCGTCAGAGGTTCAGAAAAAGGTTGAAACTGCGCGCCTTCTAATCGTACCTGAGTGGAATTGAAATTTGATGGACGGCGCCACCGCCCCGCGCGCAATCATCTTCTAATCGTACCTGAGTGGAATTGAAATGGTATCGTTTTTGAGCCGGATCAGGTACGTCGTCGCCTTCTAATCGTACCTGAGTGGAATTGAAATATCTGGAGGGCTATAAGGCGGATCATGCGGCACTGTCTTCTAATCGTACCTGAGTGGAATTGAAATGGAGCAGTTGAACCAGATCATCGGGAATACGGGCAATCTTCTAATCGTACCTGAGTGGAATTGAAATATCTCCAGTTCAGACAGAACTACTTCGTCCGACGTCCTTCTAATCGTACCTGAGTGGAATTGAAATCCAGGCAAAGCACTTGCGATATTTCTCCAGCATCGCTTCTAATCGTACCTGAGTGGAATTGAAATTTGGTCTGATTGTAGGCCGGGTAAGTCACCACCGAGCTTCTAATCGTACCTGAGTGGAATTGAAATACCTCCTGCACGCGGTATAACCACTCGCCCGGCTGACTTCTAATCGTACCTGAGTGGAATTGAAATTATTTTACGGCTCAGAAAACACGCAGTTTCTTAATCTTCTAATCGTACCTGAGTGGAATTGAAATACTTGTACCCACCCCAGATAAAATCATTCGGGGACGCTTCTAATCGTACCTGAGTGGAATTGAAATATCGTGGGGCGGCATAGCCAGCGATAGAAATGAAACTTCTAATCGCACCTGAGTGGAATTGAAATTTTGAGCCGGTCACGTCTTCGCCCTCCTCAACTTTGCTTCTAATCGTACCTGAGTGGAATTGAAATTTCGGACTCATTGCGGCAGCAGTGGCCGTGGCGGCCTTCTAATCGTACCTGAGTGGAATTGAAATCTGTCAGGCTGCTGCGGGGCGTTACCATGTTCAGACTTCTAATCTTACCTGAGTGGAACGGAAAGAATCGTGGAGATAGGCACCTGGGGTACGGCCGTATAATTCACCCTAGATTGCTTACCAGACTACTGCGTATTAGTTCGGAATGGGGATTAGTAGAAATACGGAGGGAAGACTGCAGATTTTTTAAAACTCAATGGCTGTTTGCCGGTTAACTAGATATTCATACCTAACCCGCTGATCTATACTGACTTTTTTGCCAGAAAGAGCTGATCTGGCTGCTATAACCTGTCCCACAAGAATACCGGTCATTCTCCAAATAAGTCAATTTAACTATTTTTTAGAAATTCTTGTTTAGCCAGCGTAAACCAAAAAAGAATTTCTGTCGTTACCCCATTAATGGCTTTTTAATGCCATTTTAATGTCCATCTCTTAACTACACTCATGGCAGAAAGTACCCACCTACAGCCACCTCCGACGCCCGTTCAGCGCCTGATACGACTGTTAGGCACTGAACAAAAGGACATTGGCTATATTCTTTTGTTTGCAACCATCACCGGTCTGATCAGTCTCACGCTTCCTTTAGGTGTGCAGGCCGTTTTTAACTTAGTTTCCAGCGGACTGCTATTCAGTTCGGTCTACGTAATGATTGGCCTGGTAATCATTGGAGTTATTGTCTCCGGGCTACTCAATATTGTCCAAATTACACTGGTCGAAATTATTCAGCAACGAATCTTTGCCAAGACGGCGTTCGAATACACGTATCGGCTGCCCCGTATCAAACCCGAAGCGATGGATGGTCATTACCCGCCTGAACTGATGAACCGCTTTTTCGACGTCTTGACGCTTCAGAAAGGTATGTCGAAGCTTCTGATTGACCTACCGACGGCAGTTATGCAGATTCTGTTTGGTATCATTTTGTTGTCGTTCTACCACCCGGTTTTTCTGGGGTTTGGCCTGTTTACACTCATTGTAATTTATTTGGTTACCCGCCTGTTTGGCCCGGAAGGGCTGCGAACCAGCATCAAGGAATCGAGCGACAAGTACAAAGTGGTGGCCTGGCTGGAGCAATATGCCCTGAAAGTATCGGAACAACGGGCAGCTGCCCGGGATGGATTGCAGGAGCCGGGTGCTGATTCCGATAAGAGTATGAGCCCAATCGATCAGATCGACAAAAAATTGGTCAGCTACATCACCGACCGGAATGACCACTTCAGTATTCTGAAGCGATTTTATTACACCTCCGTTGGTTTCAGTACGCTGATTACCGGAGGATTACTGATCATTGGCACGACATTGGTTGTTGGACGGCAATTGGCACTGGGACAGTTCGTGGCCTCAGAGCTGGTTATTGTCCTGATTGCTGCCGCCGTTAACAAGCTCATTTCCAGCATCGACACAGTGTTTGACATGCTGACCGGCGTGGAAAAAATTGCCGCCGTAACTGACCTACCGATCGACACCGAAGATACCGACGACGTAATTCATGCTTAACTTATCAAACCAACGTATTGATGAGCGGATGTTCGAAGAGTATCCGCTCAAAACCTTACAGGAACTCCCACAGCCCCGTAGTAAACGTCGACTGGGTCGATGGATGATTTTTTTTCTGATTCTTGGCCTGATTGTTTTACTCTTGCCCTGGCGACAAAACATCACGGGAACAGGTAGCATAACGGCGCTAACCCCCCAGGATCGACCCCAAACGCTCCAGAACGCTATAGCTGGCCGGATTGAACGCTGGTCGGTTCGGGAAGGACAGTATGTGCAGAAGGGCGATACCCTGCTCGTTATCTCCGAGATCAAGGACGAATATTTCGATCCGAATCTCCCTCAGCGACTCAACGAGCAGCTGGCTGCG
Organism: Spirosoma sp. KUDC1026; assembly: GCF_013375035.1. Lineage (NCBI taxonomy): Bacteria > Pseudomonadati > Bacteroidota > Cytophagia > Cytophagales > Cytophagaceae > Spirosoma > Spirosoma sp. KUDC1026. Next base: position 4,622,389 of record NZ_CP056032.1, read on the forward strand.
AAGCAGGGGTCCCGGTTGGCCAACGAGGCAAAGGTTGAGGCCTTGGACGGTCAAATCTCTGCCCTGGGTTCCGGTGTCAAGGTCGATCTCGCTACCGCCCGGAACAAGGTGCGTCAGAATCGGCTGCAGGTTGGCATCGACAGTGCCGATCTGATTGCTATCCGCCGGAACTACCAGATTGCAGTTGCGCGGCTGGAGCGTTACGAGAAAGGCTTTCAGGATGGGCTGTTCTCCCTCACGGATCTGGAAACTCGTCGGATTAACCTGCAGCAAGATTATGCGAAAGTAGTCATGCAGGAAAACGAGCTGAACGTAGCCCGGCAGTCGCTGGCAAATGCTGAACTGAATTTGCAGCTCATTCAGGCAAAGTACCAGCAGGATATTGCCAAAGCGATGTCCGACCGGAGCTCAGCCATTTCGAGCCAGGCCAGCGCGGAGAACGAAATTGCTCAGATGAAGAACAAGATCAGCAATGTCGACGTCCGGCGGGGGTATTACGTTATCCGGGCTCCGCAGAGCGGCTATGTCGTTCGGGCGTTGAAAACCGGGATTGGCGAAACCATTAAGGAAGGCGAGTCGATCGCCACGCTCCAGCCAGCCAATCCAAACCTGGCGGTTGAACTCTACGTGCGGGCGATGGACGTGCCCCTAATTCAGCGTGGTCGACTCGTTCGACTTCAATTTGATGGCTGGCCCGCGATCCAGTTTTCGGGATGGCCGGCCGTGGCAGTCGGTACGTTTGCGGGCCGGGTTGTCGTTATCGATGCCGTCAGCAGCGAGAATGGCAAGTACCGGTTACTGGTAAAACCGGATGTCATGCCGGGCGATCAGCCCTGGCCCGAGCAGTTGCGGGTTGGCTCTGGCGTGGCAGGCTGGGTTATGCTCGACGATGTACCCATCTGGTACGAAATCTGGCGGCAGCTCAATGGCTTCCCCCCAAGTTTGCGCAGTGAACCTGAGAAAACGGAGAAGCTATGAGGATAAGCGTTTCATTACTCTGGGTCTGGGGCATGCTGCTGTGGGCTGGATCGGCATTGGCGCAACGTATCCCCCCGGTTCCTGCTATTGCTCCGAGACCCTTGCCAATCTACGCTGATAGTCTGTCCAGAGATGCTATTAACCGTACAGGAACATCGCGGGGGGTAATGTCGTCGACCGTAGTAAGTCCGGGCAGCCCGCTCGACTCGGCATCAATTTTCTCAGCCGACGAGTTTTACCAGGCCGTCCTGGAGCACAATCCGATTGTCCGGCAGGCAGCCTTGCTTCCCGCCGAAGCGCAGGCCGAAGTGCAACAGGCGCGGGGCGCGTTCGACCCGAAACTCTATTCGGACTACCACCGGAAGAACTTCGGCAATACGTTGTATTACGATAAATGGGAGTCGGGGCTGAAAGTGCCCGTATGGCCCGGCGGGCTCGACGTTAAGCTGGGTTACGACCGAAACCGGGGCGAGTACCTTAACCCTGAGAACGTCGTGCCCCCAACGGGGCTTGTTGCCTTGGGCGTCAGCGTTCCTCTTACGCAGGGGCTGCTGATCGATTCCCGGCGTAATACGTTACGTCAGGCGCAGCTGGCGATTAATCTGGCCGATGCCGATCGGCTGAAGCTGATCAACAAAACGATTTATGATGCAGCCAAATCGTACTGGGACTGGTACCTGGCATATCAGCAATTTCGATGGACCGATCAGGGATTACAGCTGGCTCAAACCCGTTTTCAGGCGGTTAGACGCCGGGCGTTGATTGGCGATGCCGCTCCGATTGATACGACAGAAGCGTTGATTACGGTTCAGGACCGCCGGGTCCAAATTCAGGACGCAGCCGTTAACTTACAGAATGCCCGGCTTAGTCTGACGGCTTTCCTGTGGAGCAGCCGGGATGGTGCGATACCCCAGCCGATCGATCTGCCCCTGACGGTTATTCCGCAGACGGCTCCGCCCAACCTGACCAATCAGGTTCAGCTGGACGAACTGATTACCCGGGCGTCGCAACAACATCCGGAACTGATAAAATTGGCGACCAAACAGCAACAGTTGACAATTGAGGAACGCTATCGGCGCGCTTTGCTGCTTCCAAAAGTTGCCTTCGAAGCTAGTTTATTGAGTCGTGGCCCTCTTTCGGAAGCGAATTACGACGGGGCTAACTATTACAGTTTCCAGCCTAGCAACCACAAGATTGGCGTCGACTTCGCTTTTCCGCTGTTTCTGCGTACCGAACGGGGCAAGCTCCGGCAGGTACAGCTCAAAAACCAGCAGACAGGTCTGGAGCGGCAGCAAACCGGCCGGGACATTGTGAATGAGGTACAACGTGCCTGGAACGAACTGGCAACGCTGGAGCAGCAGATTGCCACCCAACAGCAAACGGCAGCCAATCAGCAGGTGCTCGTTCGCGCCGAAGCCGAAAAGTTTTCGCTGGGCGAAAGTTCGTTATTCCTACTGAACAGTCGGGAGTCCAAGTTAATTGATTATCAGGTCAAGCTGGAAGAGTTACGTGCCAAGCACCAGAAAGCGCTGGCAAACCTGTGGTACGCAGCCGGTGCCAACGTAGGTACGCGGTAACCAGCCCGGAAACGACGCAGATTAAACCAGCCGTCTGTACGGCAACGAACACTATTCCGACTGACACTCATTTCCGCAGCCATTCCTTGGAGGCTTGGCTTGTGTTATTGAGGATCAGTTAGGGTGCTGTTGACATGGTCCGGATATGTGGATCACGGAAAACAGGAAGGTCAGGTGGTGCCAAATTAGGCTGTATAATAAACGTAACGTAGTGCTTCATGACGGAGAAAGACAAAATGCTGGCGGGTGAGCTCTACATCGCCCTCGATCCACAATTAACCGAAGAACGCACCCAGGCCCGGCTACTGATTCAGGAATTAAACAACGGCCGGGAAGATCAGCCGGAACAACGCGCCCAGCTGCTGAAAAAATTGATCCCGAAGGCAGGATCGGGATTGTGGTTGCAGCCCCCCTTCTACTGTGACTACGGCTATAATATCATCACCGGCGAGAACGTATTTTTCAATTTTAACTGCGTCGTGCTGGACGTAACGACCGTCACCATCGGCGACCGGACGCTGTTCGGACCGAATGTACAGGTCTACACGGCTACCCATCCCATCGACCATCAGGTCCGGGCATCGGGAGTCGAATATGCTAAACCGATTATCATCGGCAGCGATGTCTGGGTGGGCGGTAGTGCCGTTATCTGTCCAGGCGTCAGCATCGGTGATCGGACCATCATTGGCGCAGGCAGCGTCGTTACCCGCGACATTCCGGCCGACGTATTTGCCGCCGGAAACCCCTGCCGAGTTGTTCGGCACCTTTTCGAAGACGATAAAGAATAAATACAGCAGGGCCGCCGATGCCCATCGGCGGCCCTGCTATCAGCTTCTCATTTACTAATCCGACCTGGCTCCCGTACGTTAGTGCCGCTTCGTTGCTGAATATCATCTCCCAAATCAGCGCGGGCAGCTTCACCCAGCTTTTCCAGTTTGGCCACAATTTCCGGATGCTGCGTCAGCACGTTATACCGCTCACCTGGGTCGCGCCGAAGGTCGTAAAGTGCCTGAGGGAATTCGTGGGTTTCAGTGAGCGGACCGGGTTTTCCGTTCTGACCGGGTAGAAATCCTTCGTACGTCCGGCCAGGGTGCGTAAACACCAGTTTCCAGTTGCCCTGCCGAACGGCTTCCAGGCTATTTTTCCGGTAGTAATAGTAAAAATGATCACGGGGCGTTACGGAGTCATCGCCTTTCAGTAATGATACCCAGTCCACACCGTCGATCCGGTTTTTCGGCAGTTGGGCACCGCAAATTTTGGCTACTGTTGGCAGTACGTCCATTGTCGTTAGAAGCTTGTTGCTCACCCGGCCAGCCGGCACAACGCCCGGCCAGCGCACCAGACACGGCACCCGGTGCCCCCCCTCAAATGAGGTACCTTTCCCCTCCCGGAAGCCACCCGTCGAGCCGGCATGGTCGCCGTAATTCAGCCAGGGGCCGTTGTCGCTGATGAAGATGACCAGCGTGTTTTTATCCAGCCCCTGCTGTTTCAGTTCATTCATAATCTGCCCCACCGACCAGTCAAGTTCGGTCAGTACGTCGCCGAAAATTCCCCGCTGCGTTTTCCCTTTAAACTTAGGCGAAACCGCCAGGGGGACGTGGGGCAATGGATGCGGCACGTACAGAAAAAACGGCGACTTTTTATGACGCTTGATAAACGAAACGGCTTTTTCGGTAACGGTTGATGTGATCTGGCTGGCATCGTCCAGGTTCTTAATTTCCTGTTTTTGCTCGTTTCCTTCAATCCATTTCAGCGGTGGATACGTTCCCGTAGGATGCAGCGGCCACATGTCGTGTGAGTAGGGAACGCCGTAGTATTCGTCGAAACCCTGTTGCAGGGGAAGAAACGGCTTCTGATCGCCAAGATGCCATTTGCCGAAAATACCGGTAGCATACCCCTTTGCCTTCAGCAATTCGGCCAGCGTTTCTTCATTCGGGTTCAGCCCAACAGGTGAGTTAGGTCCAAAGGCCCCCGAAATGCCCAGCCGGTTGGGATAGCAGCCCGTCATCAGCGCGGCCCGCGACGCACTACAAACGGCCTGAGCCGCCAGGAAGTTGGTAAAGCGGGTCCCTTCGGCAGCCATGCGGTCCAGGTTGGGCGTTGTGTAATCCAGCGCTCCGGTACTCGACAGGTCGCCATAACCCATGTCGTCCATAAAGAACAGCACGACGTTCGGTGTTGTCGGCGCGGGGGCTGGTTTTTCAATCCAGCCGCTGCCTACGAAGCCAATACTACCTAATACGCTGCTGATGGCAATCAACTGGAATAACCGTTTGGGGGTACTACGCATATAAAAATGGTTGATTTGGAATCACTGACAATTAATTATACACCGGCCGGCTCCCCATACCCTACTTCGTGATGGATAATTTAGGGTTGACAATTTCCCAGTCCCGGATGTGCGACGGTACGTGTTCACGGGTTATAATGGCGTCGAACTGTTGGGTTAATTCCGGATGCTGCCTGGCTACATCCGTTTTCTCGGCCACATCCCGGCTTAGATCATACAGTTGCCAGGGGGCCTGTTTGTTCTTTCGCAGGTCGGTTTTCACCGCTTTCCAGTTACCCATCCGAACGGCAATCTGTCCGCCCTTTTCGGGGAACTCCCAGTAAATGTACGAGTGCTGTTTCTGTTTGGCGGTTTGTCCCAGCAGGGTCGGCAGAAACGATAGACCGTCTGTGGCCAATGAGGCTGTATAACCGATCAGCTCAGCCAGCGTAGCCATCAGGTCAAACTGCACGGATACATGGTCGGTTACCTGCCCCGCTTTAATCCGGCCGGGCCATCGGGCCAGCATGGGTTCGCGGATGCCGCCTTCGTACACGTCCTGCTTCAAGCCCCGCAGACCGCCGACGCTGTTGAAATACGGCGCGTTGATGTTGCCCGATTCAAAGGTTGTCCCGTTATCGCTCGAAAACATGACCAGCGTATTGTCGTCCAATTTCAGCTCTTTCAAAAGCTGCATCAGAGCCCCAACCTGCCGGTCCATGTGTGTAATCATTCCCGCATACGTAGCGCGCGGATACAACGCCGACGCATAGCCGTTCTGCCCGTAGTAGGGCTTCTCAGGGTTTCCATTGTCACCAAATTTACCGATGTATTCGTTCACAGCCGACTCCGGTGCCTGGAGTGAATGGTGCGGAGCGGTAAACGCCAGGTACAGAAAAAAGGGCTGGTTTTTGTGCTGACGGACAAACGCCTGCGCCTTTTCGCTTTGTTTATCCAGCGCGTAGTCCTTCCCCCGGAAATACGCAAAGTCTTCGGGTGTTGCCGTTGCCGGATTTAGTGGTTTGTGAACCGTAATAACCGGGTTATTCAGCGGCACCGATTTTCCGTTTTCCCAGAGGTGAGTCGGGTAATGATTATGCGCCTGTTTCTGATCGAGGTAACCGTAAAAATAATCGAAGCCCTGCTCGTTTGGGTTGCCGGTATTATACGCCATACCCAGCCCCCATTTGCCAATGCAGGCTGTTTTGTAACCCGACTGCTGGAGCATCCGACCAATCGTGAACGCAGCTGGGTAAAGCGGCATCTGTCCGCCCTCCAGCGAGTCGGGGAAGTCGCCCAGCTCGTAGTTACCCCGGATGTAAGAATGACCAGCGTGTTTACCCGTCAGGAGCATACACCGGGCGGGAGCGCAGACCGGCGCACTGCTATAATGCTGCGTGAAGCGCATCCCCTCGCGAGCAATTTGGTCCAGATTCGGCGTCCGAATTTTCTGCTGACCATAACAACCCAGCTCCCCGTAGCCCAGATCATCGGCATAGATATAGATGATATTGGGGCGAGCCGGCGCCGTTTGGCGAGGCACGGAGCCGGTCAGGAAACTTCCCGCAATCGCCAGAAACGCAATAGTGACAACAAAGGACTTCATGCTAAATAAACTCACCAGCTTCATGAATTTACTGCACTACCAACCGGCAGTCTGCGTGAGTGATGGCGTCAGGTACAACTCGCGCTGCGGAACGGGCCAAAGGTAATGACGACTTTTATCAAAAACTCGATTAACGGCCACGACCTGTACGGTGGCTAAAGCACCATTATCCGCTTTGTACGTAATGCCGTATACAGGGCCGGGCAGTACGGTCTCCGCCGTTTTCCTCCGGCGAATATCAAACAGGCGCACGCCTTCGAACGCTAACTCGACAGTCCGTTCCCGACGCACAATCGCCCGCAGCTCCGCCTGCGTAGCCGTGCTGCTGATGGCCGGCTGTTTTACGTCGGCCCGGCTGTTTCGTACCAGGTTGATCGCGCTGATTACGCTGGCGTCCAGCTGATTCAACTCAATCTTGGCTTCAGCGTAGGTCAACAAAATCTCGGCGTAGCGGAGCAGAATAATGTTGATGCCGCCATTAACCGGGTTGGCATAATCCTCTGCGTTGACGTATTTCTTGATGTTGAAACCCGTCGTGGAAGCAATGTACGTATTGCCCACCGCATCGGCCGTACCGCTATTTGGCGCGGGCTGGAACGTAGCACCGCTGGGCAATGGATCACCCGCCAGAAAAACGGAATAGTTAAGCCGGGGGTCACGATTCTGGTACGGATTGGCCGGATCGTAGCTGCTCGTTGGATCAGTGATTACTTTCCCCGTCGTCGTCTCGTACATATCGACCAGTGCCTTTGTCGGGACGTACGTGCTGGTCGCATTTTTCTGGCTGTAGGGAGCCAGCAGGTTGAATACGTTGATTGGGTACGTGTCTTTAACAAACTGCCGGTCCAGCAGCACTTCTTTGTTGTTCTCGGCGGCCGTCGTGAATAGCTTTTCGTAGGATTCATACAGGCCGTACACCCCCAGTTTCATCACCTGGTCGGCGGCTTCGGCAGCCTGTTGATAGCGCCCCGCAAACAGATTGGATCGTGCTCGTAAGCCCAGAGCAGCCCCTTTTGTTACGCGGCCTTTATCAGCAGCCGCGTAGGTCAGCGGCAGTAAACCAGCGGCTTCCGTTAATTCCTTGTCCACAAAGTCCCAAACCTGGGCAACCGGCGTACGGGTCAGCGTCCGGCTTTCGTCCAGCGAAATGGGCGCGGTCAGTAACGGTACATCGCCGAACAAAGCCGCCAGTTTCAGGTATTGATATGCCCGCAGCGCTCTTGCCTCCCCTTTGAACTGACTGATGAGCGCCGTGTTCGTTGAGGCCACCTTATCGACATTTTGCAGAAAATAATTGCAGGCCCGAACACCCCGGTACGCTTTTATCCACTCGTTCAGCACCTTTGAACTGGTGGCATCGTACTGCCCCATTTCGATGTAGGCCTGCACGTCAAATGGCTGGTTGGTGTGGGCAATGTCCGTCAGGGCATCCCAGCTGATAATGTTCGTACTATCGAGGTCGGTGTAGAGGGAATTGACGGCCAGCCGGGCGTCGTTCTCCGTTCGCCAGAAAACGCTTTCCGACAAGCGGTCGTTGGGAACTGTGTCCAGCAACTCCCGGTCGCAGGAGATTAGCGTTAGACCGGAGAGCATCAGAAAAGAAGAAAGTAGAAAATACGGTATTCGTTTCATGAGCTTGTAGCAGAAAAGAGGGTCCGATTAGAACTGTAGGTTAAGGCCCAGGGTGTAGAGCGACGTTTGCGGGTAGTACACCGCCCGGCCCGATTCAACTTCCGGGTCCAGATTCCACTCGTTCAATTTAGAGAGGGTAAATATGTTGGTGGCCGATACGTAGACGCGCGCCCGGCCCGCCCGTATTTTGTTGGCAATGGTTGCCGGAATCACGTACGCCAGTTGAATGTTTTTGAGCCGCACATACGACCCATCGATCACCAGCCGGTCGGAGGTCGCTACGTTCCGCAGGTCGAACTTCAGCGGTCGGGGGAAACGGGCGTCGGTGTGCTCAGGCGTCCAGTAATTGTTCGTGTAGATCGAGTGCGTAAAGCCTTCCTGGTTTCCCATTTCGGCCAGCGCCCCGGCCAGTCGTGTGCTCACTTTGGCCGCCCCCTGGACTAATAGATTCAGCTCGAAATTCCGGAACGTAAAATTCGAAGTAAGTCCGAACGAGTAGCGGGGAAACGAATTGCCAATGTTGGTCATGTCATTGGCGTCAATCTTGCCGTCGCCATTCAGGTCGACGTATTTCACATCACCCGGTTTCGTATTGGCCGCGTAGGTCGCTTTGTAGGCATTAATTTCTTCCTGCGTCTGGAACAGACCATCTGTTTTATACCCCCATAACGTATTGATGGGCAGGCCAACAGCGATGATGTAACGGGGATTAATGTCGGTTCCTGAGATATACGGCCCGGTCCCTTTCAGGTCCACGACTTTGTTATCGTTGATACTGAAGTTGGCGCCCAGGTTGTACTGGAAACCCGACGAACTCTTGGCACCCCGGTAGTTCAGGCTAAACTCCCAGCCTTTATTTTCCACCGATCCGGCGTTCTGGGGCGGGGCGGTCAACCCGATGGTGGCCGGAATATCCAGATTCAGCAGGATGTCGTTGGTTAGCTTTCGATAGTAGTCCACCGTCAGGTTCATACGCCCACGCAGGAAGGACGCGTCCAGCCCAAGATCGAGTTGGGTGGTCGACTCCCAGCCCAGATTAGTGTTCGCCAGCGATGTCTGCCGATAGCCCTGCACCGACGCGCCATTAAAATTATAACCGCCAGCCGTAAGGGCCGCGTAATAACTGTACAGATCGACCGACTGATTCCCCGTCCGTCCCCAGGAGCCGCGCAGTTTCAGGTCGTTCACGGTCGATCGTAAACCTTGACAGAAATCTTCTTTCGCAATGCGCCAGCCAGCCGAGAACGACGGGAAGAAACTGTACTGTTTCTGCCCCGTAAATTTGGACGACCCATCGTAACGACCGTTTACTTCAACCAAGTATTTCCCGTCATAATCGTAGTTGATCCGACCAAAATAAGACCGTAGTCCGTAGACAGCATCGTTGCCGGTGTTGCTTTTGGTTCCGTCGTTTGCCCCTTGCCCGATCGATTGAATGTCGTTGCTGTAAAACCGTTCACGATAGGCGCTCAAAAACGTCTGGGTGTTACCAATCTGCGAGTACCCCAGCAAGCCTTTGACTCCATGACTGCCCCAACTCCGGTCGTAGGTAAGCAGATTGATCAGCGTGTATTCCCGCAGCGAGTTCCGTACTTCGGTCAGGGAATTATTGGTGATGGTTTTGGTGATATTCGTATTCTTATCGACGTTGGTGTAGGCGTTCGTGTAATTTTTCTCCGCCGTGAAATACCCACGCCCCGCCAGTTGCGTCGAGAATGTCAGGCCATCCAGGATTTCCCAGTCTCCTTTGACGTACCCAACCAGAAAGTCATTATACCGTTTCGAGTCGCCCCCAATTTCCGCGAACATCAACGGATTGTTTCCCTGCGTACTCAGTCCGTACGTACCGTCGGCGTATTTGGGGACGGCCCAGAGTGAGCCGTGGAAAAAGCGGTCAATTACGTCCGCCGTGGGTGTCTGCGAGTAATTATACCGGTAGTTGAGGTCACCGCTGAGCCGGATTTTGGGAGAAATGGTATAATCTGCGTTCAGGCGTACTTCACCAATTTTGCTGGCGTAGTGCGTAATGATCCCATCCTGGTCCTGATAGCGCAGGCTCAGCCGGGTACGTAACGTTTCGTTCCCCCCCGCTACAGATAGGGTATGATTCTGCTGGGGAGCCGGGTGCAGCATGGTTTGAAACCAGGTGTTGGGCAGTGGGTATTTCTCCCGATCGGTCGCATTGACGTACGCCTGAATTGACTGTTCCGTAAAGCGGGCAGGCAGGGCCGAACCGGCGTTGGTATATGCGACTACCTGCATCCGCATGTAATCTTCCAGACCCATATTGCGGGGTGTATTGATCGAGTTCTGGATGGCGTAATACCCGTGATAGTCGACCTGTACTTTTCCGCCTTTTGCGCGCTTGGTCGTCACCAGCACGACGCCATTGGTCGCCCTTGATCCGTAAATAGCCGTCGAGGAAGCATCTTTCAGGATAGAGATCGACTCAATATCATCCGGATTAATATCGGCCAGCCGCTGCTCAATCCCATCGACAATCACCAAGGCTTCGTTCTTGCTCAGATCGTAACCGCTGGTGCTGCTGCTATTGATGTTGAACGTAGTGATGCCCCGCACCCGAATAGTTGAGTTGGAACGCCCTGGTGCGCCACCCCGGTCCAGGACCGTAACGCCGGGTAGCTGCCCCTGCAACGACTGCTGAATGTTGGAAACCGGCCGCCGGGCGATCTCTTCCCCGCCAATCTGCGCAACCGAATTGGTCAGGGCGTTTCGTTTCTGGGTACCATAACCCACGACAACCACCTCATCGAGCTGCTTATTATCGGAGGCTAACGTTACATCGAGCACACTACGGTTATTGACAGGCACCTCCTGCGTGGTGAACCCAATACCCGAAAATACCAGCACCGCATCGGTGGGTGCGTCGATCGTGAACTTCCCGTCGGCGTCTGTGCTGGTTCCTTTCGTGGTGCTTTTGATGACTACATTGATGCCCGGTAGTACTTCGCCCGTGGGACTTTTGACCGTACCGGTGATGGGTACCAACGCGTCCAGCGCAGTTCTTGGAAGGGCCGTGACGCTAAATCCAGTACCAAGCAGTACCAGCAGAAAGATTCCTACGTAAGAGGATCTTCGTAAAGAATTGATCATAAGGAAACGATTGGATTAGAGACTCATTATCACCCATACGTATCGACTAGAGAGGCTTTATTTCTGCGTCGGTGCGTAGCCTGCTGGTAAAAGCAACTCATCTACTCTTGTTAGTAGATGGGCAAAGTTTAGTAATCAAATCTCCTTTTCCAAGAAAAAGTCAAACTTTTGATTATCAACTAATTACCTAATATCCTATAGAGATATACGGTTATTAACCGTACTATTTTGGCCCTAAGTCGGTTACTGCAAACTTCTTCCTATGCGTACGTATCAGCTGGCTTTTCTCAGGTGTGGAGTTGCAGCGAACTTTGTTTTATAGCCACAAACCTGTTACTTCACTCACTCCCCAATCCAACTCTATCACGCATGAAACACCTGAATACCTACTCAGCCTTGTTGCTGCTAACTGCGCTTTGCCTTTCTCGTTATGTCCAGGCGCAAACCGACGTTCTTAAACAGCTCGAGGCCATTGCCGTCATCGAGCAGAAAGTGATGATGCCCATGCGTGATGGCGTCCGCCTGGCCACCGATGTTTTCCGCCCCAAAGGCGATGGACGCTACCCGATTATCTTTTCCAAAACCCCTTACAACTTCAACAGCTGGGGCGACGGCGAACTCCGGCAGAACTCCTACCAGGTGGCCCTCGACGCGGTTAAGCGTGGATACGCGTACGTCGTACAGAACGAACGGGGTAAGTTTTTTTCCGAAGGCAACTGGGATATTCTCGGCCCGCCAACCACCGACGCCTACGACGCGTTTACGTGGATGACCAAACAACCGTGGTCCAACGGAAAAATTGGTCTGTACGGCTGCTCCTCAACCGCCGAATGGCAGATGGCAGCTGCATCGCTGGGGCATCCGGCGCTGGCCGCGATGGTACCCCAAGGCTTCGGTGCGGGCGTCGGCAAGGTAGGGCCATTTATGGAACAGGGAAACTGGTACCGGGGCGGGGCGCAGCAAATGCTCTTCACAACCTGGCTCTATGGCACCCAGGTCGATCAACTGGCGAGGCCGCTGTTTCCAAAAACAGCCACCAGCGAAGACCTGACCCGCGTCTCCCGCTTTTATGACCTGGCCCCCGAAATGCCTAAGGTCGACTGGGCGCAGGGCCTGAAACACCTGCCGGTACAGGACATTATCAAAAACGTAAACGGCGCGAAGGGTATCTACGAGAAAATGATCGTTCGGAAGCCCAACGACCCGGACTGGTACAAAGGCGGTCTGTACCACGAAAATATGCCCTTCAACGTGCCCAGCTACTGGTTTGTGTCCTGGTACGACGTATCAACGGGTCCCAACCTGGCTCTTTTTAATCACGTTCGAAAAAATGCAACCGATCCGAAGGTGCGCGACAGTCAGTATCTGGTCATTGCCCCTACGCTGCACTGCGCCTATAGACGGGCTACGGAAAATACGATTGTGGGCGAACGTAGCGTGGGCGACGCCCGGCTGGATTACGACACGATGATCTACGGCTGGTTCGACCACTGGCTGAAAGACGACAAGAGCGACCTCTCGAAAATGCCCCGTGTGAAATACTATACGATGGGGGCCAATAAATGGCAGACGTCGGACACCTGGCCCCCGGCGAACATAAACATGACCACGTATTACCTGACGAGCAACGGCCGGGCAAACAGCCTGTACGGTGACGGAACACTGACACCGGCCGCACCGCCCAAAACCAGTCCTGCCGATGCATTTGCGTATGATCCCATGTATCCGGTTCCCTCCTACGGCGGTAATGTCTGCTGCGCGGGCAACTCGGTGCAGGGCGGCTCGTTCGATCAGCACCAGATGGAAACGCGGCAGGATATTCTGGTGTACACCACCGAACCTTTCGCCAATGGTGTTGAGCTGACGGGCTCAATCGAATCGACGCTTTACGTTGGTTCTGACGCGAAAGATACCGATTTCACGGTCAAACTGATTGATGTGTATCCCGACGGTAAAGCCTATAATCTGGACGAAACCATCCTGCGCGCCCGCTATCGGGAGGGTTTCGATAAAGAGGTCTGGCTGGAAAAAGGCAAGGTGTACAAACTCGACCTGAGCCCGATGACGACCAGTAATTTCTTCGCACCGGGTCACCGCATCCGGATTGAAGTGTCGAGCAGTAATTTCCCCCGCTTTGATCGAAACATGAACACGGGGGGCAACAACGTTACCGAAACGAAAAGCGTGGTAGCTCACAACCAGATTTTCCACTCGGCTCAATATCCATCACAGGTACGCCTGCCGATCGTAAGAAACTAATTACTCTCGTATAAATAAGGAAAAGCCGGTACTGCCTCATCTATAGAAACGAGGTAGTACCGACTTTTTCTTATTTGGCTAAAGAATTGATTGTCAATATTTTATTGACAAAAAGGAAACCTGTGTATCCACCAGGAGATCTCTTCTAATTTACTCATCCTTAAACTTAATTTATAAAAAGTCTAAATAAATAGTTTTTTCAATTTTACCTTTGCGCCCATCCTACACAAAAAAGAGGAGTAAGAACGATGAGAAAACTATATCCGCTAACAGTGCTGTTCTGCCTTTGCAGCAGCCTTTTATTTGCCCAGACGGGCAATATCCGCGGGAAAATCACGACGGCCGATGGCAATCCGGCCGAAGCCGTAAGTGTACGGCTGAAAAGCACGGGCTACGGTAACCTGACCAACGCACAGGGCAGCTACGAACTAAAGAACATCAAAGCAGGCAGTTACACAATCCGGATTTCACTGACCGGTCTGGAGACAAAAGAGCAAAACGTGGAAATTCGGGCTGGTGAAACCACCGAGGTACCAACGATCATGCTCAACGAGAGCGCCAACCAATTGCAGGAGGTTATGGTCCTGGCCGGACGGGGCAAGTACAACGATTCGAACCTGTCGAATACCCTGCGTCTGGCCGAACCCATCCAGGAAATTCCGCAGAACATTCAACTGGTGAGCAGCAAGGTGCTGTCGGATCAGCTGGTAACCAGCCTGAGCGACGGCGTAATTCGGAACGTCAGCGGGGCAACCCGGCTGGAACACTGGGGCGATATGTACGCCCGGATTAATGCCCGTGGGGGTCGGCTGTCGGCCTTTCGGAACGGCATGAACATTACGTCGACCTGGGGACCGCTGACCGAAGACGTGAGCTTTGTCGATCACATTGAGTTCGTGAAAGGTCCGGCCGGCTTTATGATGTCAAACGGCGATCCGACGGGCCTTTACAACGTCGTAACGAAGAAACCAACGGGTACTACCAAAGGCGAAGCCAGTCTGCTACTGGGCAGCTACGATTTCTACCGGGCTGCGGTGGACCTGGACGGGAAGCTGAGCGGAGATGGCAAACTGCTGTACCGTTTCAACCTGATGGGCCAAACCAAAAACTCCTTCCGTCCGAACGAGTACAACAACCGGTACAGCATTGCGCCCGTTATCAGCTACAAACTGAGCGAGCAGACAACGCTGACGGCGGAATATATTCTGCAGTACGCCCAGATGTCGAACGTAGGCAGCTATTATTCATTCAGTGCCCAGGGCTACGGCTCACTGCCCCGCGACTTCACGCTGGCCGAACGGGGTATGGAGCCAACTACGATCTACGATCATAACGTTACGCTCAACCTCCAGCATCAGATCAGCCCGAACTGGAAACTGACAGCGCAGGGCTCGTATTTTAACTACCAGCAGGTAGGCAGCTCAATGTGGGTCAACTCCGTTGAAACCAATGGCGATGCCGTCCGGTACGCGAGTATCTGGGATGCCTCGAACGTCTCGAAATTTGGTCAGGTGTACCTGAACGGCACCGCGCAGACGGGTGGTATTCAGCACCGTGTCCTGGTTGGTCTGGATCTGGGTTCGAAAGAGTACCTGGCTGATTTTAACCAGTCACGCAACCTCGATTCAACGGGCACGTTTAACATTTACCGGGCTAACCGGGGGGCTCCTTACTACGGTATCCCACACTTCGACCGGAGCCTGAGCTTGTACGAACGGGCTAATGTGAACGGTAATATTCTATCGCAGTCATATACCGGCATTTACATCCAGGATGAACTGGGTTTCTTCAACAACCGGCTGCGTCTGACGTTGGCTGGTCGTTACACTGACGTGCGCCAGAATTCGTACAACACCATCACGACCGGCAAGCGGTTTACGCCCCGTGTTGGCCTGAGTGCTTCGATCGATCCCCAAACGTCGGTCTATGCCCTGTACGATCAGTCGTTCGTTCCGCAGTCGGGTATCCGGCGGGATGGTGAAGAAGTTAAACCCGTTACGGGCAATAACATGGAGATCGGTCTGAAACGCGACTGGTTCGGTGGTCGCTGGAACACGACGCTGGCCCTGTACAGCATCCTCCAGAATAACCAGAATATAGCCGACCCCACCAACACAGCCTCCGAACAATACATCATTCAGTTTGGCCAGACCAAAACGCAGGGTATCGAATTTGACCTGCGGGGCGAAATCGTACCGGGTCTGAACCTGGTGGCCAACTACGCCTTCACGGATTCTAAAATTTCGCGCTCGGCCGTTGAATCAGAAGTGGGCAACAAAGTGCCGGGCTACGCCAAACACAACGCCAACGCCTGGCTGAGCTACCGCATTCAGGAAGGTGCGCTGCGCGGGGTGGGCGTATCGCTGGGCTTTACGTACCAGGGCGACCGTACGACCTGGGCCTGGACCGGCGCTTCGGGACAGCAGGCTTTGCCGGATTATTTCCGGCTGGATGGCGGCCTCTTCTGGCAGCGTGATCGGTTGCGGGTTACGGCCAATGTGTACAACATTGCCAATACCTATCTGTATTCAGGCGCTCCGTATCTCGGTTACTACTACTGGCAGTCGGAACCCGGCCGCAACTCGCGGATTGGTGTTAGCTACAGCTTTTAATTCCCGATTGCTGGTCTGAGCCGGTATCCATTACCAGTCAGCCCCTGGTTTCGCATTCAGCCGATGTGCCGAATACGAAACCAAGGGCTGACTTATTTTTCGGGGTAACGTGTTATATTTGATAAAACAGAGACGTAACTGATGGAACAGGAATTCCGTACGCTATACCCACCACGCCACCGTCAGTTCGACGACGATTTTTTCCTTGACCTCTGCCAGGCCAATGAAAACGCGCGGCTGGAACGTGACGCCAAAGGAAATATCATTTTTATGCCACCCACCGGATCAGAAACAGGACGTTATAATTTTGAGCTTGCAGTAGAAATTGGTTCCTGGAACCGTAGTAAAAAAGCAGGGATCGCCTTCGATTCTTCAACCGGCTTCAAGCTCCCCAACTCGGCGGTTCGTTCGCCAGATGTAGCCTGGGTGAGTAACGACCAATGGAGTCTCTTATCCGACGCAGACCGTCAGGGATTTGCGCCAATCTGCCCTGATTTCGTAGTTGAGATTCGCTCGCGAACCGACGATTTGAAAGACCTGAAAGATAAGATGGAAGAATACCGCGATAATGGCTGCCGGTTAGGCTGGCTGATTGACCGGGCAAACCAGCAGGTTTTTATTTACCGCGAAAACGGATCTATTGACATCAGGCAGGGTGAAACTGTAACGCTGTCGGGAGAAAACGTACTACCCGACTTCTCAATTTCACTCCAGCTATAAGCCAACACCCCTAAGCCGAACAAATCCAGAAAACGTACTGTTCTCTCTCTGTCCACCCCTACAAAACATTTACAGAATCGACAGCGGAGCTATTCGCTCAATCACTCATTCGAAATTCACTCATTGCTATATGAAAGGCTTTCAGTTTTCTAATTTTGTCCCCCCTGAGCAAAAGGGCGGCAGCAAGTTTGATCAACTGCTGAATATCTTTCAGCAACTGCTGCTGCTTACGTCCGGCGATGTCGAACAGGCCATGTCCTGGATGAGTCAGCTCGACCGGCAGTACAACCTGACCGATGATAAATACGGCATCGGCAACTTCTTCGATGACCTCAAAGAGAAAGGCTTCCTGACCGATGACAACGAAGAAGGCAAAATCGTGATGACGCCCAAAAGCGAGCAGACGATTCGCCGGTCGGCGCTAGAAGAGATTTTCGGCAAGCTCAAACGCTCCAAATCGGGCGGCAACCACCAGACGCCCTACACCGGTACCGGCGACGAGCTAAGCAGCGACTTACGGACGTATCAGTTCGGTGATACGCTGGAGCAGATCTCAATGACGGAATCCATCAAAAACGCCCAGATCAACAGTGGCGTGGAGGACTTCCGACTGATGGAACGCGACCTGGAAGTAACCGAGAAAGAGCAGAAAACGCAGACCTCGACCGTCCTGATGATCGACATCAGCCACTCGATGATCCTGTACGGCGAAGACCGGATTACGCCCGCTAAAAAAGTGGCGCTGGCTCTGACGGAGCTGATCAAATCGAAATACCCGAAGGACACGCTCGATATTGTCGTGTTCGGTAACGACGCCTGGCAGATTCAGGCAAAGGATCTTCCTTACCTGGAGGTGGGCCCGTATCACACCAATACCGTTGCCGGTCTGGAACTCGCAATGGATCTGTTACGTCGCCGGAAGAATAAGAACAAGCAGATCTTCATGATTACGGACGGGAAACCAACCTGCCTGAAGGAAGGGATCAAATACTACAAAAACTCATTCGGACTCGACCGGAAAGTGGTGAGCAAAACGCTGACGCTGGCGGCTCAGTGCCGTCGGCTGGAGATTCCAGTTACGACGTTTATGATTGCCTCGGACCCGTACCTCAAACAGTTCGTGCAGGAGTTTACGAAGGTGAACAACGGCCGGGCCTACTACAGCGGTCTGCAGGGACTAGGCAACATGATGTTCGAGGACTTCCAGCGCAACCGCCGGAAAAATATCAAGTAATGAATTGGTTACTCATTCGTAAAGTCGGGGCAGTTTTCCCGACTTTATTTTTTTGCCTGTTCATGGCTCTCCCCGCCCCCGGTCAGTCACTACCGGACTTACTCACAACCTATATTGAGAAACCTTTCAAATTCGCCCTGTGTCAGCATCGCGCGCAAATCCCTTAATAGCCAGCAGCCCGTTATGTTTAGTTACCAGTCCGCTTCACTTTTTTATCAGTATAAAATACAGTTTTAGTCTATAATTGTCCCCTAATAGCATTCCCCAAATCGATCAAATTGTTGGATAGGGAAATACATACTTGAAATGAACCTACGTAAAAATTTCGGGCTACTAATTCTTGGTATGTGTTTTCTGATAGCATGCGTTTTCTACTGGCGAAGTGAAACTGTTAGCCTTTCGTCAACCGTAAACTTGGGGCAATATTCAAATGAACAACTCTCGTATTTTTCGGATGTAGCTTTCGGGTATCCAGACAAGATCAAGAAATGGGACGAGAAAATAGCCGTCACGATTGTTGGCGCTTGTAGCGAAGCTGACAGGCTGGAAGTACAAACTATTGTGCGGGAAATAGCAGCCATAATAGGTAATGATAAAATAGAATTAGTATCAGACCAGGCTAATGTATTTGTCTATTTCCCGACTTTACAGCAGGATTTCGAAAGAGAAAAGCAGGGAACATTGGGTATCGATGTCAATGGATTTATGTATCCCACGTTTTCATTTTCAGATCGCCTAACTAAGGTTAAATTGTATGTAAGTCCAGCGTTAAAAGGAAGATACAGAGGCAGGGTTTTACGCCACGAATTCTGTCATGCGTTAGGTCTGTCGGGACATTCAAAAAAAGTATACAAGGAAGATCATCTGCTCGCAGTACGTTTTTATGGTAGTCTTGAAGAGGCAGAAGAAGTAGATTCAACCCCGGCAGTAATACCAGAGGCTGATATAAAGGCAATTAAATTGCTATACGACAACTCAATACCAAACGGATTAAAGAGGTCCACCTTCCTGCAACACCTGAAGAAGAGAAAAATCTTATGATAAATCGGCCCTGTCGAAAAGGCGCGGTGACGTTGCCATCGTTTACGCCCGGCAGCCGTTTCTGCTGTCAGCTTTCGTACAGGGAACTTCGACACCCGACGCCGAACGGATTATTAGCGAACTGGCGCTCATTTGCTATACTTATTTTTCCCGTCCATGACTACTTTCGCAGACCACGCCATTGCGTATTATAACTCGCTCGTGGCTCCTACTACACTACCGCCGGGCGTGGGCGTAATGAACCCCTACGAAACGCCTACCGTCCGGCAGATCGTCGACGCGTTTTATACGAGGTTTTACTCCGATACGAATCCGCGCGTTTTTGTGCTGGGAATCAACCCCGGTCGGTTCGGGGCGGGCGTTACGGGCATTTCGTTTACCACACCCCAGAACCTGCGTCGGTACTGTGGCATTGAGAATGACCTACGCGACACACCAGAGTTATCGAGCCGGTTTATTTACCAGACCATCGAAGCGCTGGGTGGTGCGCAGGAGTTTTACGGACGTTTTTTTCTGACATCACTCTTTCCACTGGCGCTGACGAAAGAGGGCCGCAACGGCGGACCGAAGAACTACAATTTCTACGATGACCGCTTAACAACCCAGACGCTCTGGCCAGCCATTACCGAAACCGTTCGGACACAGCTCACGTTTGGCGCCGATCGGCGGGTAGCGGTTTGCCTGGGCCGGAAGAATGAAACGTATTTAAAACGGCTCAACGACCAACAGGGCTTTTTCGGTCGAATCGTTACGCTCGATCATCCGCGGTATATTCTCCAGTACAAAAGCAAAGACGTACCGCTTTACCTCGAACGCTACATCCAGACATTGCACGATTGCCTGGAACAGGTATGAAAAATGACTTGCAGCCAAACGGCATGTTAGTCAGTATGATACCAGCTAGCGAACGAGTTTACGACCTGTTTTTCGTAGGTCAGATTCGATGTTGACAGAGAGAGTGCCCTACGCACTGTGCTTCTATTGAGTCACCGCACATTCATTCCGTTTTGGAAACAGGCACAAAAAAACCGGCTCAACTGGAGCCGGTTTTTTATCGAGCCAGGTTGATTAAACCCGCGTCAAAGTCATAGTTGCCGTTGTAGTTGCTTTGCTTCCATCTAATTTTTCGTATTCCTGCGGAGCCGACCAGGTCATAGTATTGCCATTAATTGTTACGTCATAGGTTACAGTAGTACCATCACCATTGGTAAGCGTTAGCTTATTACCATCCAGTACCCATTTAGATGAGTCATCAATCGGCACGGTATTATCGAGATCGTCTGTCGCATCCTGGCAGGCAGGCGGATTGTTGAGCGATGTAGAACCGTTACTATTGAATGTAAACACTAAACTATTCAGACAATCACCAGCTCCAAAGTCAAGCAGCCATTGATAATAGTCGCCAATTTCTCCAAAGATTCCCGTATCCAAAGCAGGGGAGAACTTTAGGCCGGTTAATTTCCAATTTCCTTCAACGGTGGCCGGGGTAACGTCGTCATTACCTTTTTTGCAGCTGCTAACAAATAACGGCATCGTCAAAAGAAGAACCCAAAGGGTCAAACGAGTGGTGGTGAATCTAATCATGGTGTATGTAAATTGATTAAAATGGCTTTAAAAGTAGCAAACACATGAAAACAATCAACTATGTAGTTACTAACTGGCCTTCATAATACACTGAACGAAGCGTCAAAAAGTAAAATCCAGAAAGAAAGCGCTTCTTTTGTTGTCCTAACCCTCATGTCTCATGGTTCGCATTCAGTTGCTCGTTATCTATCTGGTTTTCCTTGCCCTCACCTCCTCTGCTCAAACAACTTATCAGCCAGCCCCCGAAAACCTGGCGGCTCGTAAAGCTTTTCAGGACGATAAATTTGGGTTGTTCATTCACTGGGGAGTGTACAGTATTTTGGGCGACGGTGAATGGGCCATGAATAATCGTAGCATCCCCGTCAAGGATTATGAACGACTAGCAACGTTCTTCAACCCAACAGAATTTGACGCGAAAGCCTGGGTGTCGATGGCGAAGAACGCCGGGATGAAATACATCACCGTTACCAGCAAACACCACGATGGTTTTGCGATGTACGACTCTAAAGTTTCTGATTATGACATAATGGATCGTACACCGTATAAAAAAGACGTGTTGAAAGCGCTGGCCGACGAGTGCCGGGCGCAGGGCATCAAGTTGTTCTTTTATCACTCCCACCTCGACTGGCACCACCCGGATTATTACCCACGCGGGCGTACGGGTCAGAACCTGGGCCGGCCCGAATCCGGTACTTTTGAGAAGTACCTGACCTACATGGACACGCAGTTAACCGAGCTGCTGACCAACTACGGCCCAATTGGCGGCATCTGGTTTGACGGCTGGTGGGATCAGACTTCGAAAGCGAACGGCGAATTGATCAAACCCAACATCGACTGGCACCTCGACCGGACATACAGTCTGATTCATAAACTACAGCCAGCCGCGCTGATTGGCAATAATCACCACGTAACGCCCCTGCCCGGCGAAGACTTTCAGATGTTCGAGAAAGACCTTCCCGGCGCGAAAACAACCGGTTTCAATGTCGAGCAGACCATTAGCCAGTTACCCCTCGAAACCTGCGAAACAATGAACGGGAACTGGGGCTTCAACATCAAAGATTCCCGCTATAAAAGCGCGAAGGAATTGATTCGTTATCTGGTAAAAGCCGCGGGCAACAACGCGAACTTCCTCCTGAACGTCGGCCCCATGCCGAACGGGAAAATCCAGCCTGAGTTCGTTACTACCCTGGCCGAGATGGGGCAGTGGATGCAGCAGAACGGCGAAACGGTTTACGGTACCCGCGGTGGCCCGATCAGCGCCCACGACTGGGGCGTTACGACAGCTAAAGGAAACAAAGTCTATGTCCACATCATAGACTGGCCCGACCGTCAGCTTAGCCTACCTGCCCTGTCCGGCAAAATCCGCTCGGCCAAACTCTTCTCCGACAAAAGTCCGGTGAAAATCAGCCAGTCGCCGGAGGGCGTTATCCTGACGCTGGCCGGTGCCCCATCTCCCGACGCCATCGATACAATTATTGAACTGGAGATGGCTGGGGAGACTGTGAAGAAATAGAAATTAAGGTCTCTTTTTGGACCGAAATAGTTTCATTTCCTGAACAGGTGCATATAATTTTACGGATTATATGCACCTGTTCATTTGTTTATGAAGCACCTGTTTACCCTCTTTTTCTCTTTCCTCTTTTTTTTCTTTTCCCACGCTCAATCCGTCGTTTACGTTACGCAAAATGGCTCCGGCAATCAGTCGGGCGGCTCCTGGAGCGACGCTCTGCCCGGCCCCCAACTTCAGACTCGTTTAGCTTCGGCAGCCGCCGGAACTCAGTTCTGGCTTGCTTCGGGAACCTACAAACCAACCACCGGAACAGATCGCTCGATCAGCTTTTCAATCCCCTCGGGTGTTCAGGTTTATGGCGGTTTTGCGGGCAGTGAGGCCAGTCTGGCCAACCGGACGCTCACCAGTCCCTCCAGCACTACGTTGTCGGGAGACATTGGTTCGGCCAATGACAACAGTGACAATACGTACCATGTTGTTCGTATGACGAACGTATCAGCAAGCACGCGCCTGGATGGTTTGATAATTACAGGGGGGAATGCTAATGTTTCTAGTATGAGCGAAGAGAGCGTGGGGGGAGGTATTTATCACAGAAACAATCAAAGTAGTGTTGAAAGCTCTTCAGTAATTACCAACTGCTATATTATTAATAATAGAGCAGGTTACGGTGGTGGTGTAGAAAACAATGGCACTTCTAATGCTCAAGGAAATTTAACTTTTACTAATTGTACATTCAAAAACAATTCAGCTACGGGAGGTGATGGAGGAGCTTTACACTCTATAACAGGCAATGGCCGTTTGGCCGTAAGGTTGGAGAATTGCCTATTTGAAAACAACACTGCCCCTTTTCATAATGGTGGTGCTATTGCCAGTATGGGTAGTAACGATGCAAAGGGTATAGTTAACACAATACTCAAGAATTGTACGTTCACCCAAAATAGCGCCAAAAGTGGCGGAGCTATTCTGTTGGCAGGTTTCTTCGGTCAGTCAACTGCACTGATTAGTGGTTGTACATTTTACCGAAACGCAGCTCAATATAATGGTGGAGCTATTATCAGTGTTGGCTACTATGGTGGTATAGCCAATTCAAAACTCGAAAACTGTCTATTTGCTTTCAACTCAGCTTCTACGGGCGGAGCAATTAATAGTGATGGTGATCATGGTATTTGTAATGCTGAATTAAAGAATTGTACAATAGCTTATAATTACCTCGTCTTGCCAGATAATAATGTTGACAATGGCAGTGGAGCTTTGAGTAATGCTAACTCATCCGGCACCTGTTCATCAAAGCTTACGAACTGCTTACTCTGGGAAAATAGCACTCGCTATGCACTAAACCGTACTGGTATACTAAATGAAGGAACCGTTACTGTAACTGTAAACTACTCCAACATCCAAGGCGGCTTTGCTGGTACGGGAAATATAGACGCTGACCCACAGTTTGTGGACGCGGCCAATGGCGATTACCGACTAAAAGCGGGCAGCCCCGCCATTAACGCTGGTGATCCGGGCAGTACCGCTACTACTGTATCGGATAAAGATCTGGCGGGGAATCCACGTATCGCGCAGGACCGCATCGATATGGGGGCGTATGAGTTTCAGGTTACTTCTCAGAACAACGCCGACCTGAGCCTGAACTTACGCGTTAATAGCCGGACGAGTAATCTTAACCAGCCCGTTACGTATCGCCTGACAGTCACCAATGAAGGCCCCACCACCGCCACTAACGTCGTCTGGCAGAACCGCCTACCCGATAATCTGGTGTATGTAGGAGGTAGTAATCTCTCACTCAATAATGGCGTGCTCAGTGGTCAACTGGCATCACTGGCAGCGGGTACCTCCACTACGTTTACCTATCAGTTGCAGCCTAGTCAACCGGGGCAGTACCGTAACGCAGCCCAGATCATTGCGGCAGACCAACCTGATCCGGATAGCCAGCCGAACTCCGGTACGGGCGATGGTCAGGATGATACGTCGATGGACGATTTCCGGGCAGGCGGTGGCACCGCTGTGTACGCTTCGGCCAATCCGAATCAGACCCCGTTGCCCAACGTTCAATCTAACCAGCCCACGTCTGATCCCGCCAAAGCCGATTTGAGCCTGACGATGTTTGTGTCGAACCGGACGCCAAAAGTTGGCGAAGTCATCACCGTTTCGATTATCGTTAGCAACGCGGGCGGGCTTCCGGCTACTGGTGTTACGGTTCAACTGATCCTGCCAAACGGCGTAACGTTCGTTTCGGGCAGCGAGGTTAGTCAGTTCGGTACTCTTGGCGTGAACGCATCGGTAACACGCACACTACAGGTACGAATCGCTGGCGAGGGCCCTGTAACGCTGCGAGCAGAACTATCAAACAGCGATCAGCCCGACCCCGACAGTCGCCCCAACTCGGGACCCGATGGCGAGGACGACACAGCCACCGTTGACCTGCGCGTACAACCTGCTCTGTAATCCTTCGTTGACTCACTAGAACGGCGCAAGATGGCTCTCAAACAGCCATCTTGCGCCGTTTCTTGTTTACTGGTTGTATTTACTGCTTTATAGGATATGCTAACCCGCCTGATTCCTTCTACCAAAGAAGCCTTACCCGTTGTGGGACTGGGCACTTGGCAAACATTTGACGCGGCTACACCCGCCGAAAAAGAACCGCTGAAACAGGTTTTACAAACGCTGCATCAGTCTGGCGGTACGTTGATTGATAGCTCGCCTATGTATGGTCGCTCCGAAGCCGTAGTTGGTGAATTGACCGATGGGTCAGGGTTAGACAACCAGTTTTTCTACGCCACTAAAGTCTGGACGCGGGGCCGGGAAGCTGGTATTCAGCAGATGAACGAGTCGTTTAAACTGATGCGCCGGTCAAAGATGGACCTCATGCAGATTCATAACCTCGTCGACTGGAAAACGCATCTGGCTACGCTGAACGACTGGAAAGCCGCCGGTAAGATTCGATACATCGGTATTACGCATTATACAGACTCCATGCACGACGAGCTGGAGCAGATTCTGTCGAAGACACCCATTGATTTTGTCCAGTTCAATTATTCCATTGTTTCCCGCAATGCCGAGAAACGGCTGTTACCTGCAGCCGCCGATCATGGTGTTGCCACGCTGATTAACCGTCCTCTGGGCGAAGGTGGTCTGTTTGCCAAAGTGCGCGGAAAGTCACTTCCCGACTGGGCGAAGGAATACGCCGTTGAGAGTTGGGGGCAGTTCTTTCTCAAGTTTCTCATTTCGCACCCGGCCGTTACGTGCGTCATTCCCGGTACCAGCAAACCCAACCACATGGCCGACAACGCCCGGGCGGGTATTGGCCCCCTACCCGACGTAAAAACGCGGGAGAAAATGGCGGGGGTAATAGCCGCCCTGTGAGTACGCTAGTAGGCAGATCAACAGGAGTCTGAAACGGCTTCAACCAGATAATTAGATAAATAAACCTTCTGGCTCAAAGTTGGTAATTACAGAAAACAAACTGCTCAACGACCATGAAAACTCCTGAAATACTCGACAAACTGAACGTATTTGATCGTGAAGCCGCTCCAGTTGAAAAACTGGGTAAAGCAGTGGGTATCGGCCTGTTAGCTGGCCTGGCCGGAACAGTCGCGATCACCATCTCGCAGGCGATCGAGATGAAAATTACGGGCCGTGAACCCAGCAGTACGCCAGTCGATGCCGCTTCCAAAGTATTCGACACGAATCTGGCGAAAGAAGCCAATACGGATAAACAAATAGCCTCGCAGGGGGTCCACTGGGCCTACGGGACCAGTTGGGGTCTGGCGCGGGCTGTGCTGGGGCTGGCAGGCGTAACGGGAGCGCCAGCGACACTGGCTCATTTTGCCGCCGTCTGGGGGGCCGAACTGGTTATGCTGCCCAGCCTAAAACTGGCCCCACCCATCACCGAAGAAGAGCCAAAGGCAATTGGTATTGATGTCGTCCACCACGCCGTTTATGCATTGGCCGCCGGCCTGGTGTACGATGCTTTCGACAAATCGAAATAATTTTTTGACAGGATGAACAGGATTGGCAGGATTTGATTTTTATCCTACCAATCCTGTTCATCCTGTCAGAAAATCAGAAACCAATCTTTCCTTTACGGCTATTCGGTTTCTGGTCGGTCGCCCAGTCGCGCATCTCGGCCAGTTCTTTTTCGAAACCACCCGACAGGATCGGGAAACGGCACCACGACCGAGGATCGAGGTTGTGATCATCCAGGTGGAACGACGGCGCATACCGCTCACGCTTCCACTGGTTCCGACTCCAGAGCTTGAAGAACCGCTCCACCCAGACCAGCAGCATATCCCGGTCGTACTGCCCGGCGTAACGTACCTCAATCTGCTTCAGCACCTCAACGGGCGGCTGCTTGTCGCGAATGGCGGCAAGCTCGATTGAGTTCAGAACGTCGTAGGGCATCAGATCGTCTTCGTCGGTCTGCTTCCGATCCAGCGGACGTAACTCCGCCGTTGGTTGTAAGTTATTGACGGCGTGCAGGCCGCTAATTTTAATGAGTCGATCGGGCACTTCGGATGCGGCAGCCAGACTGGTACGATCTGTCGGCTCCGGCGCATTCTTTACGTTGAGACCCACGTTTTCCAGCCAGCGCAGCCAGCCCCGCAGGAAGTGCTTGTCGATACCGGTAATCGGGCTAATACTACCGGCCGTATCGCCATCCATCGTCGCGTAACCAACGGCCGCTTCCGAACGGTTCGACGTACTAAGCAGCAGGGCATTATTAATATTGGCCAGCATCCAGATACTTGGGGCGCGTACCCGCGCCTGAATATTTTGCAGCGCCAGATCGTCGGTATCCCATGATAATTCCCGGCCAAGCTGCTGTTCGATCAAACCCCGATACGTTTCGACCAGGCCGTTAATGTTAATATTCAAAAACTTGGCACCAATGGCCTCGGCCAGTTCTTTCGCCGAATTGAACGTATCGTCCGACGAGTTCTCGGTTCCCTGGTACATCACCGTCAGCAGTTTACCAACAACTTCTTCGGCTGTTGTGCAATCCTGAATAGCTTTGATATAGGTCAGTTTTTTCTTGACGCCATCGAGCCCCAGGTTCTCGACTGCCATCCGAATCATGAGGTAGACCGTGGCCGCAATGGCCGACGAATCGGCCCCACCCGATAGCGACAGTACGTAGCCCTGCGATCGGCTTTTACGCAGGTAGTCGAACAGACCCAGCGCTACGGCCCGGGCAAATTCTTCTTCTTTCAGGTAGCCCCCCCGCTCCCAGGCTTCGAGTTCGGGATGCTGAATCACGGGGGCAATATCCGGCCAGTCGAACGTATTGGTTACGCGCAGATTCGGGTACGCCAGCGCCAGATTTCCCCGGTTCTGAATTTGGTTCAGCCGGGTGGCTTCTACATCAACAACGGCCGGAACGATCACGAAATCTTCGTAACTCAGCCGCGCCCCCGACACGATCAAGTCTCCGTTGGAGGCCACCATCGCATCGCCGTCGTAAATAGCCCGGCCCGCTTCGTTACCCAGCAAATTGGCATAGACGTAGCTCACGCCAAATGCCCGCGACGCGTCGACCACGAATCGCTCGCGCACCTGCGATTTTAAAAACGCAAAGTGACTGGCTGTTGGGTTCAGGATTATGTCTACGCCACGTTCATACAAAATCCGGCCGGGCCGGTTGGCAATCCAGGCATCTTCGCAGATTTCAAACCCGATCCGAATACCGGACAGATCAAAGACAACATCCCCAAATGGATACATGAACTCACCAATCTTGATCTCATCCCGGACGTAGGGCGTCCAGGGCTGGAACCAGCGCGATTCATAGTGGATACCGTTGTTGGCCATGTACTGCTTCACGGCAAAACCCTGAATTCGCTTGTTGGCAATCAGGCAGGCTACGTCAAACAGGCGGTTATTGTGGCGCAGTGGCAAACCCAGTGCCACTGCGATATCATTCGTGTGTTCGACAATCTCCAGAAGTGATGCAATCGACTGATCGACGGTGTTCTGGGCGAAGAATGCATCTTCGCAGCCATACCCCGAAATACAAAGCTCGGGCAGACACAGCAAGCTTATCTTTTGGCGTTGTGCTTCCTCGATAGCGTTGATGATGTTCTGTTTATTATGCTCCCAGTCAAGCGGGGTCTGGTTGAGTACACCAGCAGCTACTTTGAGTAGTTTCATGGACAATGATGAATGAGTGAATGAGTGAATGAGCGAATGATTTTGCTCCCACTATCGATTGTTCAGTTTTATGGATAACAACGATGAACGGGAAATGGGTTTAGGTGGTGACATTTAGAGTTGTAATAGTACTCATTGCCAACACCCTGCAATAAACAGAACTATTTCATACTACTATTTGTCATAAAATCTAACAAATAGTACCACTATATGATTGAACGCCGTTCGTACGCAGCTCTGTTAGCGCATTTACCGAAACGCCAGGCAACCGTGATTACTGGCCTGCGCCGGGTAGGCAAAACAACTGCTGCCCGCTATCTGCTCAGCAAGGTAACGCACGAAAACGTACTGTATCTTGATCTGGAAAAAGCTGAAAATCGATTACTGTTCAATCAACCCCTTTATGGCGATATCGAAACAGGACTGCGTACCCTCGGCTTGAACCTCGACCAGCCAGCCGTTTTAGCGCTTGATGAAGTACAGTTGGTAGCTGCGGTGCCCAGCGTAGTTAAATACTTATATGATACATACAGTATCAAGTTTATTCTGACGGGCTCAAGTTCGTATTACCTCAAGAATCACTTCACCGAAAGTCTGGCTGGCCGGAAGCGTATTTTTGAACTCTATCCGCTTGACTTTAGCGAATATCTCGCTTTCCGCGAATACAAGCCGGCACAGTATCAGCCCCTGGCTTGTAAATCTGTCAATACTACAGCCTATGCCCTGTTCCGGTCAGATTACGAACAGTTTATCAGGTTTGGCGGCTTTCCAGAAGTTGTTCAGGCCGAGACCAATGACGACCGAATTGCGTATCTAAAAGATATTGTTAACGCTTATGTAGAGTTAGACATCAAACTGCTGTCAGATTTCAGTGTAAGCGATGATCTATACAAACTATGCCAGCTCCTGGCAGTCCATACGGGTAGTCGGCTCGACGCAAGTAAGCTCAGTAGTATTCTGGCTATTAATCGCCACAAAGTAACGGATTACCTTAACCTGTTTGAA
Source organism: Spirosoma sp. KUDC1026 (assembly GCF_013375035.1). NCBI lineage: Bacteria > Pseudomonadati > Bacteroidota > Cytophagia > Cytophagales > Cytophagaceae > Spirosoma > Spirosoma sp. KUDC1026. Next base: position 4,651,683 of record NZ_CP056032.1, read on the forward strand.
TACACCTATTTCATTCAGCGGATTCCGGCCTTTACCACCAATATAGACCGGGAAATATCATTACAAAAGAAAGTTTATCTGGCTGATACGGGTTTGTTGGCCGTGTTAGGGCAAGTCAGCAGTGGCCAGCAATTTGAAAACGCAATAGCGATTCAGTTGGCCCGACTTGGCCAGGTTAGTTATTATCAGCGACGTAGTGGGCAGGAGATAGATTTTATCTTGAACCAGCAGGTAGCGATTGAGGTAAAGGAAACTCCGACGCCATACGATTTAAACGTACTGGCAGATCGGGCTTCATCAATTGGCTTGTCGGAGCGATGGCTCGTTGGCAGAAAGGCCCCGGGCAACCCATTTGACGATTGGTACTGGGGGGGCAATCTGATAACGACGTAAATGCAGTCGCCTTCTTCTTGATTACGCTTTTGTTAAAACCCACACGCAGGCTGTCAACTCCCTGACAGAGTTCGTATTTTTGTCTGTACTTGTTCGACCGATAGACGTATGGATAATCGACGGGAGTTTTTGAAGAAAGCGGCCTTGCTGGCCGGAAGTGCGGGTCTGCTGGATAGTTTACCCGAATCGATTCAGAAAGCGCTTTCCATTGCTCCGGCGCCCGGCAGTACGTATCTCGACGCCGAACATGTCGTTATTCTGATGCAGGAAAACCGGTCGTTCGACCACTGTTACGGTACCCTGCGGGGCGTTCGGGGTTTCAACGATCCACGAGCCATTACGCTCCCTAACCAGAACAAAGTCTGGCTACAGACCAATGCCGCCGGTAAAACCTACGCGCCTTTTCGGCTGAATCTGAAAGACACGAAGGCGACCTGGATGAGTTCGCTGCCCCATTCGTGGACGAATCAGGTTGATGCCCGTAACGACGGCAAATACGACCGCTGGCTGGACACCAAAGCTTCCGGTCACACCGACTACGCGCACATGCCCCTGACGCTGGGGTATTATGACCGGGAGGACATTCCATTTTATTACGCACTAGCCGATGCGTTTACGGTCTGTGACCAGCATTTCTGCTCGTCGCTAACGGGGACCACACCCAACCGCTCTTACCTCTGGAGCGGCACCATCCGGGAAGATACCAACGCTCCCGCCCGTGTTCGCAACGAGGAACTTGACTATGACCACCTGGCGAGCTGGCCTACTTTTCCGGAACGGCTGGAAGATAACGGAATTTCCTGGCGGGTGTACCAGAATGAGATCAACCTGTCGAGCGGTCTGACGGGTGACGAGGATTCGTGGCTGGCTAATTTTTCGGATAACCCCCTCGAATGGTTTTCGCAGTACAATGTCAAAGCGGCTGCCAGCTACCGACAATTCCGCGCTGATCAGCTTCAGAAGCTGCCCGGCGAGATCAAGGCATTAGAAGAGAAAATCAACACGCTACCGGAAACGACGCCCGAAGGCAAGAGTACCCGACGCGCCCTTCGGCAAAAGAAAGAGCAACTAGCCTACCTGACCAAAGAGGCCAGTCAGCCAACGAAAACCGTTGATCAGCTCTCGCCCCGCGAGCAGGCGCTCCATCGTAATGCGTTCGCCACGAACAGCGGTGATCCGGCTTACCGGCAACTCAGTACGTTTACGTACCAGGACGGTACAGAAACCCGTACCACTACGTTACCCAAAGGCGACATTCTGCATCAGTTCCGCACGGATGTCGAAACGGGTATGTTACCTACTGTCTCCTGGGCAATCGCGCCGGAAAACTTCTCAGATCATCCAAGTGCCCCCTGGTACGGTGCCTGGTACCTGTCGGAGATGCTCGACATTCTGACCAAAAATCCGGAGGTCTGGAAAAAGACAATCTTTATCCTGACCTACGACGAAAACGACGGTTACTTCGACCATGTACCGCCTTTCGTGGCTCCCCACCCCGACCGCCCAGAAACGGGTCTGACCTCTAAAGGCATCGACACCCGCAATGAGCACGTAACGCAGGAGCAGGAAATGGCTCGCCCGGTGAAAGACCCGAAAACGAGTTCGCGCGCCAGTGCCATCGGGTTGGGCTACCGGGTGCCACTAGTCATCGCATCGCCCTGGAGCCGGGGTGGCTACGTCTGCTCAGAGGTGTTCGACCATACGTCGGTGCTCCAGTTTCTGGAAGGTTTCCTGAGCCATAAACGCAACAAAGACATTCGCGAAACCAACATCAGCGACTGGCGGAGAACCGTTTGCGGTGACCTGACCTCCGTATTCCGCCCCTACAACGGCGAGTCAATCGCCATGCCGACGTTTGTCGCCAAAGACCCGTTTATTAAAAGCGTTCACAAAGCGAAATTCAAGGACGTGCCCAGCAATTTCCGGGCACTGAGCGAAGACGAAATCCAGCAGGTTAATCAGCAAAAGAGCCCGGCGCTGTTGGCTCGTCAGGAAAGCGGCACGCGTCCCGCGAACGCCCTCCCCTACGAACTTGCCGCCGACGGCAAATTAAGCACCGACAAAAAAGCGTTTCAACTTACCCTGTCGGCCCGTAACAAACGGTTTGGTAAAGCCTCGGCCGGGTCGCCGTTTATGGTGTACGATATGAACACCCACTCAGTACGCGACTATGCCGTTTCGCCCGGTGATGCGCTGACCGATACCTGGCCAGTTGCCAACGGCAGCACGTATCATTTCCGGGTATACGGTCCCAATGGCTTTTTCCGGGAGTTCATGGGTAAACCAGCCAGTTCGTCGATACAGATCCAGTGCGATGATTTACTGCTGACGCCTAAACGGGTTGCCGGTTTGACGTTTACCTTGACCGGGCCAGCCGACAGCGTCGTTACCATCGTCGACAACGCTTACCAATACGGCTCGCAGGAAAAAATGCTTGGTACTAAATCTGCCTCGCTTCAATTCAACCTGGCTAGTACACAGGGCTGGTATGATTTCAGCATACGGGTTGATGGTGATACTACGTTCGAGCAGCGGTATGCTGGCCGGGTGGAAACGGGTGCGGCCAGTATCAGCGATCCGGTGATGGGTATTGTATTTACGACGTAGCGATTGCTCACAGAACATCGCTATGTGTTCTTTCATGCAAAAACGTCTTCTTTTCGTACCTCCTGATATACAGGCCCGAAAGACGTTAGGTAGTTAGCGTATGAAACAGGTAATGGAGATATTGCCAGCCCGTACTGGAGTAAAAATGTAGCTTCTAGTTCAGCAATACGACGAATTTCAGCATAGGTATCTACCTGCTCGTCGGTTAACACGACCATCAGATCAATGTCTGACTCGTTATTATAGTCACCACGAGCACAGGAACCGTATAGCACAACATCGCGTAGCCGATCGCCATACAGCACCAGCAAAGCATCTTTAAACTCGTGAATAATAGACTCAACAGCTGGGTTGATCATACTACTAAAATAACGTATCTCCTTACATTCTGTCAAGTTTTACTCATGCAGCGTGGGTGCTGGCAATTGCCCTGACTGCACTTCCAGCCGATCAACCTCAACTTGATACCGCTTTCTGAAATACAAAAACGACGTAATCACCAAACCGCTGTAAAGCACCGCCAGTATGTAGGCTCCATTGACAAAGAAGTCGAGGTAGCTGATGGACGCGTGCCCGAAGTTCTTGTACAGAAGTACCGCCACACTACCCATATAGCCATAGTAATCGGCCAGCGTTACGATGAAGCCTACCGTGCTCACGTAACGAAAGGAAGCGACTAAACGCTCAAAATACAGACCGTTGCAGGGTACATACCCCATGTAAAGCCCCAGGCCTGTCAGCAGGAACCAGGTGCCGGTTGTCAGCAGCCCTATACTATACGCCCAGGTGCTGAACCCAACCAGCAGACCACCGAGCAGCATGATTCCGTTCAGCAGCGCAAACGCCCGAAAATTGTTTGTCACCCGTTGTAGCAACGCCATCACGACCAGCACACCCACGGCGACCAACGTTTCGGTCTTCGCGAAAATACCCGGATTTGATACCCCTGCATCCTTCAGAATTTCAGGGCCGAAGTTGTCGCGAAAGTCGCGGAAAGCCGACAGTACTACGTAGGAGATTAACAGCAACACCAGCCCCGGTCCGAAGTTGCGCACGAACGCTTTCCGTTCACCGGCGTTCATCGGTTTACGCTCAGTACGTAACGCCTGATCCTCGGCCGTCGGCGGGGGTAATAAGGTCAGCGCGTACACGGAGAGCAGCAGCGGCACCACAAACAACCCTCCCGTTACGAATGGCAGCCAGAACTCCGAGACACCCCAGTCGGCACGGATCGTCAGCGCTACGGTTTTGACAAAACCCGACGCGAAGATGAACGAAGCCGTCAGCCCTGCCACCAGCGCATCGGTCTGCCGACGACCTTCCAGAAAGCCCAGCATAATACCGTATACCATGCCGAGCGGCAAGCCGTTCAGGAAGAGAAAAACAATGTTCCAGGGAGCAGGTACCAGGGCAAAGCCCAGTAGGGCCAGCTCCGACAAACCAATGAACAGCAGAAGGTTCAGCGCCCGGCGTCCCGGCGACATTTCGGATACGACTTTAACGCCAATGCGTTTAGACGCGGCATAGCCCAGCACCTGCGCCGTAATGAGCCAGATTTTGTAGCTGATCCCCGCAAAGGCAACACCCTCGAACGTAACGGCCGTAATACCCTTACGGAAGGCATACATGCAGGCATAGGTGCAGAAGGCCGCTATGGCGCCAAACAGAACAAAGACAGTCGGGTGTCGGAGGAAGCGCATCCAGTTACGTTGATAAGCAAGCACAAATTGCCACAAACTACAATCTACTCGCTAGAAACACCAGTCTTGCGCGTTTCTTCGCGTCAATTTGGCCAGATAATACGCTAAGTCAGGCGTAGGTAAACCGGGGATTTTGGCCTGCTCGTCCCAGACGCGCATTTGCAGAATTCCTTTCATGTAGGGAGTTGCTTCAAAATCTGCCGCTTCCTCAGCGGTCATCGGTCCACCCTGAAATTCCAGGGTTTTCAGGCTCGCTTCGGACAGACGCGCAAAGTAATTCGGGTTTTTGAACGTCAGATACCGCTTGGCGTTGACGTGGTGTTCAATAAGCTGCGCAGTCTTCTCCGAGAAACCCAGTCCCCGCAGGTAGTCAGCGCCCAATCGCTCGTGGTCGATGGTGCCGTACCCGTCCATGTATCCATTATCGGCGGGTAACAGATGACCAATGTCATGCAGCAGAGCCGCCAGAATCGTATCGGTATCACTTCCGGACTGCTCGGCCAGTTGAGCGCATTGCAGGGCGTGTTCGAGCTGGGTAACCGGCTCCCCAAAATAAGCCTCGTCGCCACTCTGGGCGAATAAGGCTATAATCTGTTGTGTGACGGGTTGATTCATTAGCTGTAGTGAACAAATGTCCGTTCGACGGTACCGTCATCGTATAGATCGAAAAGCGCGTAACCCGCCTTGGTTTGCTGGTACACCTCGCTTTTCCACCAGTTACCACTTACCGCGCCGTTGCAATAGTACGATACGTTGTTGTAATCAACCCGGTCGAGTAGGTGCATGTGACCGCTCAGAGCCGTTTTTACGTTCGGATACTGGTAAAATAGCTTCAGCAGTTCGGGGGTGTTCGATAGTACCAAGCCCGCTGAGATCCCCCATATGCCATCCTTCACGTTTGCTTCACTGAAGAAACCCGTCGGGCTGAAAATTGGAATATGAGACAGAACCAGGATTGGTGTCTTCGTATCCGTTTTTGCCAGGTCCTGTTTCAGCCAGTCCATCTGCTCCGGGTCGATGTTCCCTGTGTACCACGTTTCATCGGGTTTGACCTGGACGCTATCCAGAATAATGAAATGCCAGCCGTTCCTGTCGAACGAACGGTACCGGTTGCCAATTTTCATCAGATCAACCGCCCATTTTTTCCCGTACATCGAATCGGACTTCGCTTGCGCATACCCCCAGATGTCGTGGTTACCGATGCAGTATTCGATGGGCAACGAGTTGTTGGCTTTCGCCACCGTATGCCAGGCATCCCACTGCTTCTGCACCTCAGCGCGATCCTGTTTCAGGGCGTCCATAATCACATCACCACCGTGTAGAATAAACGCCGGTTTGTCTTTCTGATCCTGCACGTGATGAAAGCACCGGCCAACAGCTTCCATCGGTTTGGCGTCGGGCGTGATGTGCGTATCGCCGATATAGGCAAAGCGGACGCTACATTTACGAGCGGCCTGCGACACATTAGGAATGAGTTCAGACGTTGTGGCCAGCGGCAGCAAAGTCGCTGATTTCAGGAGGGATCTACGATTCATAAGGGTAGCAAGGATTATACAATTTACAAACAGCTAGAGTATGTCGAACAAGCCTTTTTGTCATGCTGACGCAGCCGGGCGGCTGGTGCCGAAGCATGACAAAACCAATCTGATGTATTCTCGGTGATTTATCTGGCAAGCCATGTCTTAAGGGATAAAGATGGGGTTCGTTACCGGTTATTGCCGACCACCGTTTCGATCGGTGCGCCCACCGGGTGGGCAGCCGTAAAGGTATACCCCAGCAGTTGGGCCAGCGTGGCCGCAATCTGATTCTGATACAGCAACGGACCAGCTTTCTGCTCGCCCGATGTAGCGACGCCCGGTCCCATAGCGCCCAGCCAGATTTGGTACGAATCAACCGTTTTGTTGCCGTGGCTTTTCCATTGTGCTTTGGGCGTATGGCCCCGCCCGTGATCAGTCGTGATGAGCAGCGCCGTTTTCCCGGCGTACTGTGGCATTTTCTGAATCATCTGCCAGAGATCAGCCAGGTACGTATCAATCGACTTCACCATGTTCAGGTGATCCAGGTAACGACCCGCGTGGGCCAGGTCGTCAGTTTCATCAAACGACAAAAACAGCACCCGCGGCTGATGCTGCTTGACGTATTGCCGCGCCGTAAAGTACGTCAGAAAATCGGCCCGGACGCCATCGCCAAATTCACGGGGATAGAGCGTCGTTAGATCGCTCAGGAGTGAGTCGGCGCCCGTGCGGGGCTGTGCCGGTTCGTTGGCGGAGCTGGCGTAAATACCGCTGCGTTTCTCGTTGACGGCCGCTTCGATAACGTCCCAGGACGAGAAGACCGCGACCTTACCTTTCAGCTTCGGCTGCTGATTCAGAAACTCCAGCACCGTTACATTCGGGTTGTCGACCTTATCATTAGAATCAATCCGATCATCGGCATACCCGCTTAGAATTTCATTGTAACCGGGATAGCTGAACCAATGAGGGTTCGTTACGTTCATGCGGTTTCCCAGCTTCCGGTTTCCATAGAGCTGGCCCTGCTTGCCTATCGTATTCCACAGGAACGGCATAACCAACTCCCGCCGTTCGGTCGGCGTAGGCTTCCAGAACGCCTTTCGGGCATTGGCCGTGTCGCGGGTGTAGACGGGGTCGAACAGCAGCGTCGAATCCGCGCCGTTGAAGACTTCCTGCCAGCGGACGCCGTCCAGCGTAACCAGAATCACGTTCTCGGCCGGTTGTGCCATTGCCGAGGTGCCGAGCAGCAGGCCGATCCAGAAAAGGAATTTTCGCATCATGGTACAATATAAAAGCCTGCACGGTTTTTCGACCGTGCAGGCTCCATTACTCAATCATTATTTCAACAGCCACATCTGGACGTTGATGTCGTCGTTACCACCGTACTGGCTCGTTACGGCCGCCGTGTTGTTAGCGGTGTTGTACGACCGCTCAGTAGCCGGATACTGCCAGCGCAGCGGAATCCGTTGGCTATTGCCCGTGCCAGGCCCGATCAGGAACGTTGGTACGCCCGTTCGACGCTGGTTATAAAACGCTTCCAGACCGGAGTTCTGCGCAAACGCCAGATACTTCTGGGTCAGGATCTGCTTCTGACCGTCGGCCGTGTTGCCCGCGTATTTTACAGCTGGCTGCGCGTAATAGTTGGCGAAGTTTACATTGACCGTATACGTATTAAAGTTGCGGTAGCCGCCATCCGCCGAAAAATAAACGGTGTTGGCGCCCTCAGTAATTCCGTAAAACGACCACGATGCTTTAATACCGTTCTGGTAGTACGTCTCGGCATTGCCCGCCGACGTGGATGCGGTCACCCAGCCCCGGTTTACGCCTTCGGCCAGAATGAACTGAAGTTCAGGATAGCCCAGGATGATATAGGGTTCGGCTGTGTAGGTGCTGTAATAATGTTTCCGGTTCTGGAATGAATACAGCCCCTGGTTTGCGTTCGACGACATAATGGCCAGGTCTTCGCCCGATGATGCCCCCACGAAGGCCGCAAAATCGGTTGGCTGGATACCCGCGGCCACTTTCGTCGTAGCCGGTTCGGCCACGACAAACGTACGGGGGTCTTTCAGGCTGGTCAACGTACCGAGGTAGGTAGCAGCCATATTCTCGCGAGTAGCATTCTGGCCAAAGTTATCGGGATTCCGGTTGTACTTATTAAATTGGTTGTTGTAGACGTACTGCAGATTATCGTCCAGCGACGCCATTACCGGATATTTCGACGGGTTGTTGACTACTTCAGCAAAACGGGTTTTTACGTTCAGGTCCGTATCCGCTTCTTTCCGGCTCAAGCTTATCAGCACCCGCAGTTTATAGGTGTTGACAACCTTTTGCCACTTGCTCAGGCTGTTTCCCAGGTAGATATCCCCCGCCAGGATATTATCGTTTTTGGCGATCAGGGATGCCAGATCAGTATTTGCGGCATCGAGCCAGGTCAGCACCTGTAGATACACCTCTTTCTGGGTGTTGTACTTGGGCGTCTGGTTTTCTAGTCCCAGCAGGGCTTCCGTCATCGGCAGGTCACCGACGCGCTTGGTCATGTTCTCGAAGAAATATGCCCGAAAGAATTTACCCAGCGCCGAATACGCATTCACGTCGGGCAGACCAGCTTTTTTGGCTTCTTCTTCCATTTTCACCACGTTTTTCAGCGTTGTGTAGTTGAGCCCCGTCGTCGTCCAGCTGTATTCGTTGGTCGAGTAGTAATTGTAATTACTGGCATAGAACTGGTTGTACCGCTGGCTGTCGTTCCAGCCACCACCACCGGCTACGCTGTACATATCATTCAGTACGCCGTTGAACACCAGGGATGCGGGTGCACTTGTTGGCCGGTTCGGGTCCTGTTCGAGTTGATCGAAGGATTGTTCGCAGCTGCCCAGAGTTAGCAGGGCAAGCAGCGGGAGAATGTATTTGTGTCGTTTCATTTGATAAGATCGTTTGTAATGTCTCCCTCACCCCTAGCCCCTCACCCAAAACCAGATCTTTTAGGTGAGGTCTGACCACCCCCTGCCCCCTCCTAGAAAATTAGGAGGGGGTGCTTAAAAGGTCACTTCTGCTGGTCCCCCTCCTGTTCTAGGAGGGGGCAGGGGGTGGTTAGAGCCGCCCTAAAAGATTAGCTCTCGTTATTGGGAGATGGGCCGGGGGTGAGGTAGTTATTAGAATACCAGATTTAGATTGATACCGTACCGGCGGGTTGTTGGCGTTTGCAGGCTGGAAATACCGCCCGTCAGAAACTGATCGAGGTCGATGTCCTTGTACTGCGCGAAGTAGAGCAGGTTACGTCCTACCAGCGATACACTCGCCTGCCGAACACCAAATCGGCTTGTCAGACGGGTGGGCAGTGAGTAGCCGATGACGACTTCCCGCAGTTTAGCAAAACTCCGGTCCATCATAAATGATTCTTCAGCTCCGTATACGCGCGCAATGTAATCCTGTGCGAACGTTGCCGTTGTGTTAGGCGCGTAGCGAAGTTCGCTGTAGTTCAGCACGTTACCATTTACGTCATAGTTAAGCTGGCCACCTGTCAGCACGACACCACTACCTACGTACGACTTGATGTTCTGCACGTCATTCACACGAGCGGCACCCAGGGCGCCCTGTACCGTTTCAATGTTACGTCCGCCCTGGAACGTTTTCTGCCGAACGTAGTTGCCAATTACCCCACCCACGCGGCCGTCGAACTGGAAGCTGAACGTAATGTCGCGGTAGCTGAACCGGTTGTTGATCCCCCAAACGAATTTAGGGTTGACGTAGCCCAGGAACTGCGATGTCGGATTCACGATCGGGCGTCCGCCCGCATCGTTGATCAGCTGTCCATCGGGCGTGCGCACAAAGGCTCTGTAAAAAAAGCTGTCGGTACGATCGCCTACGTTAATGAAGCGGTTGCTGTTACTTCCGTTAACAAAATAGTTGGATGCAATCGTGTTGATCCCACCGTCGGGATACACTTCCTTCAACCGCTCTTTGTAGGTCGAGTAGTTGGCTACTACGTCCCAGTTGAAGCCGCTGTTGCTCCGTAAAGCTTTGCCCGTCAGCGAGATTTCCCCTCCTTTTTTCTGGGTCATGATCCCGTTCACGAGCCGACCGGTGTACCCCGTTGCTTCCGACGAAGGCAGTGTAAAAATGCGCGGTCCGTCGTTACTGATGTAGTAAGCTCCGTCCAGCACAATACGGTTGTTCAGGAAACGGATGTCCAGCCCCACTTCTGTCTGCGAGGTCGAGTTAGGCTGCAGGTTGGGGTTGTTCAGCGTGTTCGTGTAATACGCGCCCGGTTTGTTGTTGTACAGCAGCGGCAGCGAGTACACGGCCGAGTTCTGATAAGTCGGTCCGCCGTACGACGATGCGTAGTTGTCGCCGTAGCCCAGTGGGAACGAGGCCCCCGGCGTGGCACCGATGGTTGACTGCGTCAGACCGTCTTTTACGTTGGCGTACGAGGCCCGTACTTTCAGGAACGAGATACCCAGCGCGCTCGGAATCTTCACGTAATCCGAAATAACCGTGCTCAGGGCTACCGATGGATAGAAGTAAGCGTTGTTTCCCTTTGGCAGCGTCGAGAGTTTATCCAGACGGCCGGTGGTGGTCAGCGTTACGTAATCGCGGAACGTAAAATCAGCCGAGTAATAGGCCGACAGCACCCGCATGTCAGCGGTGAAGTTGTTGGCAATGACCGGGTTCGACGAGTTGGAAAAGTTGTACACGCCCGGTACGTTGAGGTAGTTGGTACTGGCGTAGTCGGAGTTGTAATTAAAAATCCGCGCTTCGCCACCGGCCAGGGCATTGATCGTCAGGTTACCGCCTATGTTTTTGTTGTATTGCAGCAGCATCTGGTTGATGTTGTCGAACAGGTTCCGGCGATCTTCGCGGTAATCACCACGACCTTCTTCGCGACCATAGGTGGTAGCCGAGTATGGTAGCTTCTCCGTCCGCAGCAGGTTGTAGGTCGTCAGCTGCGTTTTCGCCGTCAGTTGCAGTGCGTCGGTAATCTGGTACCGCAGCGAGGTATAGCCGTACAGGTTGTTGTTGTAGTGACCCCGCTGCCAGTATTTCGCCAGGAACCAGGGGTTGTTGTAGCGCTGGTATTCAGCATAGATCTGCTGCGTACCTTCCCGGCCCGGTTGCCAGATCTGCTTCATGTCGTCGATGTTCCAGTCGGCACCGCCCCAGGCAATGATGTTATAGATTAGCGAGTTCGGTCCGTAGCTCACGTCCGGAAAGTTGGGCGTGTACTGTCGGTTGAAGTTCATGCTCGCTTCAAAGCGCAGCTTTGGCGAAAAATTGTAGCCGCCCGTCAGGTTAAAGTTCGTTACGTTCAGTTTCGTGTTCGGCACCAGACCGCGCTGGAAGTTGTGCGACAGCGAGAAACGCATGTCGTACTTGTCGCCCGAAGCCGCGATCGCGACGTTGTTATTCGACAGAATTCCCGTCTGGATAAACCGGCTCAGGTTGTCTTTACCGCGTGGCAGAAACGGCGTTGGCTGGCGGTTGCTGGTAAAGGTTTTTCCGTTCGGGAAGGTCGTCGTAAACGTCTGCCCCGGCACAACCGGACTATCGTACTGCGGTATCAGCTGGCCGTTCAGCGCAGGCCCCCAGATGTCGTAGTCACCGTCGTTCAGGCCGTTGCCCTTCCCGTCGCCAAATGCATAAACACCATGGTCACCAGGACCGTATTCGTCCTGCACTTTCGGAATCGCCAGGAAACCCTGATCGAACATCTGGCTGGTGTTCACCTCTACCGAGAAGCCGCGTTTGTCTTTCGTGCCCCGTTTGGTCGTAATCAGAATCGCGCCGTTCTTACCCCGGAAACCGTACAGGGCCGAAGCCGAAGCTCCTTTCAGTACGGTATAGGTGTCGATATCGTCGGCGCTGATGTTCCAGGTGTCCGACGTAATGGGGATACCGTCGACCACAAACAGAACGTCGGAGTTACCCCGCAGCGAAATGTTCGGGCGACCGAGCAGCTCGGCCGAACTACCAATCGTTAAACCCGATACTTTACCCGTCAGTGAGTTGATCGGGTTTGGTTCACGCGCTTTCAGCAGCTGCGCCCCATCAACCGTCTGGATAGTAACCCCCGTCTGCCGAACGTCTTTCTTAATTCCTAATGCAGTAAAGACGACCTCGTTCAGTGTTGTTGTCCCGGTTTTCATCGATACGTTGATCACCGATCGGCTACCTACGGGTACTTCCTGGCTGTCGTAGCCAATAAATGAAAACGCTAACGTAGCGCTGGCCGGATTGCTGACGTTCAGGCTGTACGTACCGTCTTCGCGGGTGGTCGTACCGGTGCTACTGCCCTTGATCAGGATTGATACGCCCGGCAGCGGCTGTTGATCATCGGCCGATGTCACGCGGCCAGTGATGGTCTGGGCGAACGCCGACAGCGTGCCGACGCAAACGAGCAGCCAGGTGCACGTCAGCGAGCGCAGGCGACGGCTCGTTCGCGTTACAGGGAGAAAAAACTTCATATAAAGCGCAGGTTAGTTTGTATTCCCCGCAAAAGTATCGGCCGCAGCCCCCAAACTCAGTCAACTGTTTATCAACACTTTATAAAGAGTTTTACCAAAATTTCACGTAAGCTTAATCTGATTCGTTTTGCCGAATCGAAAGGATAGTACCCATGCGCCAGTCCGTTCAGTTAATCGACAGGCCAGCATTATTTTGTCGACCCGGCAAACAAATAGCCCACAATGAACTTAATACACCCGTAACATAACAGCGTCTTTTTCACTGAATCCGAATTACGGATTCAGTACACCACCCTTGCAGCAATGTACGCGCAAACGGCTTCCTACGGGTGCTGTTACGTGACGCCGGTGCTCCTGCAAATCAACTTATCAGGGTATGTCAGTCATCAGGAAACTTCTTGTCTACTTCTTACTACTAGCTGGAAGCCTGCTTATTCTGATTACCCTCTGTTCACTGATTTACAGCAGTTCGCTCTGGTTCCTGCAGGTGCTGAACTTCCCCCGCCCGGAGGTGCTCATCGCGCTGATCGTATGCCTGACGGCCTATCTACTGGCGAGCAAACAACAGACGATTGCCCGACGGGTCTTTCTGACCGGGATGGTCGTTTCCATCGGGATTCAGGCGTACATTCTTTTCCCGTACAGTCCGCTTGCCAACGAAGCCGTACGATCAGCCGAGCCAGCATCCGTTAACCGAAAATCCGTTTTCAGCATTCTGGTCGCCAATGTTTGGATTGAAAACCGTCAGGTCAATGACCTGCTGAACATCATTGCCGACAAAGACCCGACGTTTGTACTGACGATGGAAGTAAATGACTGGTGGGTCGGTCAGCTGCAGGTGCTCAAAAAACGCTACCCATACACTATAACATTTCCTACGGACAACGCCTACGGCATGGCCTTGCACTCCAAACTACCCCTGAACAACCCCCAGATTCAGTTTCTCCATCATCCACGCGTTCCCTCGTTCTGGGCCGACGTTACGCTGCCTGATGGCAAAACGTTTCGACTGGTTACCCTTCATCCGGTGGCACCGGCTCCCAGCAAATACCCTACGAACATTGGAGGCAAGGAAGTAGCACTGGTGCGAGCCGGGCGTATGCTTGCCGGCCATTCCCAGCCAACGGTGGTAGCCGGCGATTTTAACGACGTGGGCTGGTCGCACAACACGACGAAGTTTGCCCGTGTCAGTGGTTTGCACGATATCCGATACGGGCGCGGTCTGTACAGCACGTTCAACGCCCATTCCTGGCTGATGCGCTGGCCCCTGGACTACGTCTTTGTTTCCAGTCACTTCAGGGTGCTTGCCGTAGACCGACTACCGGGCTTTGGCTCCGACCATTTCCCGTATTACGTGCAATTGACGTTACAGCCCTGACCACATGGCTGCCGATACTTTCTCCGGCGTAGCCCGTGCCGGAAGGCTCTCCCCTGGTACCAATGTCTATCACAACCCATACGGATGCGGAAGGATACGGCATGCTTGAGGGGTTTAGCCGGGCTTTATCTGTGGAGCTGAATCATAGCCCCCTCTTTTGTTGAAAAAAGTTTACAAATCGGCAACTAATCCGCTCCAGCTACTGTCATATTAGTAAAGCAACTTACGTAGTTTACCTAAACAAATATGACACACCTCGACGACCCACAGCTAGCGACTGACTTACGAACGGTAGTTTCCCGGCTTATGAAAAAACTGCGCAGTCACTCATCGGGCCGCAGTCCGCTATCGATGACCGAACGTAGTGTTATCAAATTACTGCACGAAGAGCCGAACCTGCTGCCGGGCGAACTGGCCAAACGGGAGAAGGTTACTTCTCAATCGATGTCGCAGATTTTGCAGCATCTGGACACGCTGGGCTACATCGTCCGGCAACCCCAGGAATCGGACCGGCGCAAGGTAAGCATTTCACTGTCGGAGGCCGGTCAGCAGTTTCTGGATACGACCCGGCACGAACGCGACGAATGGTTAAGCGACGCCATTCACCAAACCTGTTCTCCAGACGAACAGTTGTTATTACGCAAGGCGCTGGGACCGCTTAACCGGCTGCTGGCTATTGATTAGAAGAAAGAGAAAAGACGTGAGACGCAATAGAAAAGACACAAGAATAAAGACAGAGTTATGATCCGTAATTACAGCATACGTCTTACATCTTTCGTCTATTCTCTTACATCGATCCCCTTTCTTCTCAACTGCATAGAATACAACCACTTTATCGAACAAATACAACTTGAACAGTCAAACTTTTCGGGCTTTCGGTAGCCGCAATTACCGACTCTATTTTACCGGGCAATCCATCTCACTGCTGGGGACCTGGATGCAGAAGACCGCCGTTAGCTGGGTCATCTATTCGACTACCAATTCCAAGCTGATGCTGGGCGTCAGTGTTTTTGCTACCCTGTTCCCTTCAGCTTTGCTTACGTCTATTGGCGGTGTCGTATCCGACCGGTACGATCGGTATCGGGTGCTGCTGCTTACGCAGGTCTTGTCGATGATTCAGGCCATTCTGCTCACGGCCGTTGTGTATTTTCGGGCGGATGCCGTCTGGACAATCATCGGTTTGAGTGTGCTGTTAGGGCTTATTAACGGCTTCGACGTACCAGCCCGTCAATCGCTGGTGTACGAACTGGTCGACAACAAAGACGACCTGCCGAACGCTGTAGCCCTGAATTCGTCGATGGTAAATCTGTCGAAACTGATTGGTCCCGCGCTGGCCGGGCTGGTCATCGAAAGCTGGGGTGAAGTCGCCTGCTTCGGGCTTAACGCCATCAGTTTCATCGCCGTCCTCAGTACGTTGCTGATGATTAAACTCCCGACCTTTACGCCCCGCCCCCACCCGAAAAATATTCTGGGTGAACTGATCGAAGGCTTTGCCTACGCGAAGAATACCGAATCGATTCGGTTTATTCTCAGCCGCCTGGCCCTGACGAGTCTGCTGGTGCTGCCGTTCACGACGCTGATGCCCGTTTATGCCAAAGACATTTTCCACGGTACGGCCTCGACCTTTGGGCTAATCGACAGCGCGATTGGCTTGGGTGCCTTTATTGGGGCTCTTTACCTGGCCTCACTGAAACCAACGACCAATCTTAATAACGTACTGGCGATCAATACGTTTGTTTTTGGTGCCGGACTGATTCTCTTTTCGCACGCACCCTGGTATCCGCTGGCGCTGGTGCTTATTGCCGTAGGAGCCTTTGGGATGATGTCGCAGGTAACCATTACGAACACGTTATTGCAAACCCAGTCGGCCCCCGTCATGCGGGGTCGGGTGATCAGCCTGTTTGTGATGGCCAACGCCGGTATGCAGCCCCTGGGCAGTCTGCTGGTCGGCACCCTTTCCGAACACATCGGTGTTCAGAACACCGTCCTGATTCAGGGCCTGCTGGCGCTGGGCATCGGCGCTTTTCATGTTCGTCATTTACGCCTGGCCCGACGCCCCAAACCGGTCGTTCAGCCAGCCCCTGCCGCCGTGCAGGAAGCTACGCTGACGGTCTGACCGCCCCAAAAGGCTCGTCGTTTTAAACAAGTCAGTAACCTGCTGGTTGACGAATAGCAGCCGGCATGGCTGACGGTTGGCCACAAGAGATACACATGACTAAGCTGATTGCCCTTGAAGAGCATTTTTTGACGAGTGAGATCCGTGCCGCCTGGGAAGCCTCCCCGATCGGGCAGGAAGGCACCGACCGCCTGGACCAGGGAATAATCGACGAACGTCTGAACGATCTGGGGCAGCAGCGGCTTGCCCTGATGGACGAAAGTGGCGTGGACGTACAGGTGCTTTCGGTGACCACCCCCGCCCTAAATAACCTCGAGCCCGAGCAGAGCGTCATCCTGGCCCGGCAGACCAATGATTTTATAGCCGCTACCATCGCCCGACACCCCACCCGTTTTCAGGGCTTTGCCACCCTGCCGACGGCTTCACCAGCGCACGCAGCCCCCGAACTGGCGCGCAGCGTTACGGAGCTGGGTCTGTCGGGAGCCATGCTGTGCGGACGTACCCGCGAGAAAAATATGGACCACCCGGATTTCTGGCCGCTGTACGAAACGGCGGCTGCGCTGGGCGTACCGTTGTACATTCACCCCCAAATTCCACAGCAGGGCGTTCGGGATGTGTACTATTCGGGATTCGGTGATCCGGTGGTGGATACTGCTTTTGCCACGTTCTATAGTGCGCCCCGTTTTTAAGACCACTAATTAAATTGGATAACGGGCTAAATTTAGTCCCGTATGAAAGGCAAGAGCAAACGTAAATTTACCTCTGAATTCAAACTCAAGGTAGTACTTGAAGTCCTTAAAGAAAAGGATACATTGGCTGTCATCAGCAAACGCCACGAGCTTCATCCGAATCAGATCAGTGACTGGAAGCGGCAATTCCTACAGGGGGCCGCTTCCGTTTTCGAGGCAGGTTGCAAACCCACATCGACCAACGCAGAACCCGAAACCGCCTTGCTCTATGAGCAGATTGGACGATTACAAATGGAACTGACTTTTTTCAAAAAAAAGTTGACGCCATGAGTCTTTCGCAGCGACGATCACTGCTTGATGCAGCTTTATCAACTAGCATTCGCCAACAATGCCAGTGGGTAGGATTGCCCCGCTCAACCTATTACTACCAACCGGTAGTAGCCACATCAGACGATTTACTACTGATGCGTTTGCTGGATGAGCAGTACCTGCTAACTCCGCAGTACGGGTACCGCAAGATGCAGGTAGCCCTGGCAAAGGCAGGCTATTGTGTCAATCACAAACGCGTTCGGCGTCTCATGCAAATACTTGGCATAGAAGCCATTTATCCTAAAATAAACACCTCGAAACCGGCCATAGGCCACCGAATTTATCCCTATTTGCTGCGGGGGTTGGTCATTGTGCGGGTCCACCAAGTTTGGGCTACTGACATTACCTATGTACCCATGGCGACCGGATATATGTACCTGATGGCCATCATCGATCTGTATAGTCGATACGTATTAAGTTGGTCCGTTTCCAACACCATGGAGGCTGATTGGTGTTGTGGCGTGTTACGAAAGGCCTTAGGGAGCTATCCTCAACCCGAGATTTTTAACACCGATCAAGGCAGTCAATTTACCTCGGATGATTTTACAAGTGTCCTGCTCGATCAGAACATTCGCATCTCAATGGACGGCAAAGGGCGGGCATTGGACAACATATTCGTAGAGCGGCTTTGGCGAAGCGTAAAATATGAGGATATTTATCTGAAAGCCTACCAGGATGGCTGGCAGTTAGAGGCAGGCTTACAAGCTTATTTCGAGTTTTATAACTGTCGGCGCTTTCACCAGTCGCTGAATTATCGAACGCCTGAAGAGGTATTAAAGGGAATAAAAAGCAGTCAAACCAAGTAGGAAATCAGATCAACTAACAATTTCGTTATTCAGTAAAGTGGTCCAGTTCTAAGGGCGCAGTGTATTCGGACTGGGCTGGCATTACGAAGCCGGTATTCAGTTCGTCCGATTAATACTGGCGGGAGTTTTCGATAAATACCCTACCCTGCAGATCATACTCGGCCACTGGGGCGAAGTCGTTCTTTTTTACCTCGAACGGATGAATGCGCTCGGCCAGCTTGCCAAGTTGCAGCGCCCCATCGCCGATTATTTCCGGCAGAACCTGTACGTAACCCCAAGCGGCATGTGGAGTCAGGCGTATTTACAGCGTTCGCTGGAGATTCTGGGTCCCGAACGAATTCTTTTCTCGGTCGATTACCCCTATCAATACAAACCGGGCGCACCGGGGCGGCAGTTTATCGAGCAATCTACGCTTTCGGCCGGGCAGAAAGAGTTGTTTGCGCACGGCAACTGGGAGCGTCTCATGCAGACTGTCAATAGGTAGCGGTTGCGGTACCGCAGGCGGCCAATCGGGCATTGTCTACCGATACCACTGCCCAATACTCTCCTCCGCGTAGCCCGCGCTGGAGGTCATACCCTTGCCCCCGATGCCGGTGGTGACGCGGATATTCTCTGTTATGATATGCTCGAAGATTTCGGCTTTAGTCTGGCTG
This sequence comes from Spirosoma sp. KUDC1026, assembly GCF_013375035.1. Lineage (NCBI taxonomy): Bacteria > Pseudomonadati > Bacteroidota > Cytophagia > Cytophagales > Cytophagaceae > Spirosoma > Spirosoma sp. KUDC1026. Next base: position 4,670,363 of record NZ_CP056032.1, read on the forward strand.
TAGAACCCCGCCCAGGCCTGCTGCACCACCAGCGGAAACTGCACAATACGCTGCGCTTCCGTCAGCATCAGGTTGTTAATATAATCCTGCGTATGGAAGCCCAGGTCTTCCTGCTCCGTAGCAGCCGCGTACTCGTGCGAATCGCCGACGATGATGGAGCCGTCAATAGCCTGTTTGAAAAGAATGTGGATACCCCACTTTTTCAGTTCGGCCAGCGGCTCGGGCGTAGCCAGACTGGCAAACGACGGGCATTCTTCGAAAGCTTCGTAGCGACGAATCGTCAGGCCGGTCAGAATATTACCGGGCAAATCCAGACCAGTCACCGGCGCTACTTTCAGCATTTGTAGTTTACTAACCACCAGGTCGGCCTGGGCCAACACCTCTGGAAACAACAGTCGGACTTCGTGACCGCTGCAAACCAGTAGCCGGTCGGCGGCAAATTGCTGGGCATTGCTGAGGGTTACCCGTACGCCCTGCGTACCGATTTCGTCCACGCCAATCACCGTCGAGACGGATCGGTAATCGACACCCAGCTTCTGCTGGCAATAAGCAATCAGCCGGTGGATCATCATATCAGGTTCTACGCTCACTTCCTGCGGAAAGAAGATAGCGCCCCGCACGTAGTCGGGTTGCAGGCTTGGGTATTTGGCCAGACACTGCGCCTTGGACAGCAGCTTACTGGCATAGCCAACCGTGGCGTAACGGTCGTGCAGTTCATTGGCCAGCGTCCATTCGGCCTCGTCAGATGCAACGTAAACGGTGCCGTTCTGTCGGATGGTCAGATCGGTTTCCTGCTGAATGTCGCCGTAAATTTCCAGACTCCGGCGGCCGTGCTCGAACCAGCGGCCCGCCAGCCCCGACGGCACCACCTGGCCAAAATTCCGAACGGTAGCACCTACTGGATAGCGGTCTTTTTCCAGCAGCAGCACCCGCAGACCCGCTTTGGCCGCGTGATAGGCGTGAAACGTACCGAGAACACCGGCACCAACAACAATTAAATCGTAAGCCATATGTCAGCAGGCAGGCAGAGTCAGGTTAAACGTTGATAACGTCGACTGTTGATCATTCTGACGTCAGAACGCTACCGAACGCTATTTACCTTTTAGGGAAGAATCAGTTCGCTGCGGGATGCCAGCAGCACGGGCAGTTCGGCCAGCGAACCCAGCAGATAATCGTGCGGATACGTATCGAGCTGATCGACGTGGTGCGTACCGTTCGTAACGCCCAGATTCAGGGCTACACCAGCGGCCCGGCCCGACAGCAGATCAGAAGGCGTATCGCCGATGTTTACCACCGTTTTGGGATTAACTACGTCCAGCAGGGTCATAGCCCGCTCAATCATCAGCGGATAGGGTCGCCCCCGCTCTACTTCATCACTGGCAATTGACGCCTGAATCAGACTACCTGGTCCGCCAATCCGCCGACCGTCCAGTCCATCCAGCCAACCCAGTTTTTCCAGAATAATGTCGGTAACAACGCGGTAGAAGCCCGTGGTCAGCGCAATCGAAATACCTTGTTCTTTCAGGTAGGTAAACGTTTCCAGACATCCCTCGGTTGGCGTAGCGCCGTTGGTCCGGTAGTGATTTTCCAGCACGTCTTTGAAAATGGCATACGACTCATCCACGCGCGGGGTCAGTTCAGGGCTGGTTTCGCCCAGCTGCTCTTTCCAGAGCGTTTCGAAGACGTAGCGTTTAGCCAGCCCCTGCATGGCCAGAATTCGTTCGTCGGAAACCGGCAGCCCCGTTTGGGCAGCCGCCTGCGCAAAACACCGTTCGACTTCATGCTGGTCGGTAACGGTCGTACCGGCCATGTCAAAAACCACTAGTTTAATCGGCTGCATAGGTCCAGAAATCAAGCGAAAAGTCCCGCAAAACAACAGAAAGTTTCAATAGCCTTGTCGACCCCTATATTAAGAAATAAAAAAGAATCGCCGGTCGGCTTCCTGTGTCTAGTCATCCGACGCCCGGAACGACAGGGTAAATAGTGTGCCGGGCCCAGCCTCAGAACTGGCCTCAACGGACGAAGCAACCGGCGTAACGGCCCAGGCCGCGCTAAACTGGCAGGTTCCTTTCAGCTGAGTTACCAGCGACCGAATCAGCAGCATACCGAACGATTTTGGAGAACGGCCCGGCTGCCCTTCCACTACGACTACCGGCAGCGACTCGTCCAGGCCGGGACCATTGTCCATCAGCTGAAGTTCGATCTGATCCTGCTTTTGGTGGCAGTCGATCCGAAGCATAGGCTGCTCCTGTCCTGGAAAAGCGTATTTGCAGGCGTTGGTGATCAATTCGTTCAGAATAAGTCCCAGGGGCGTAGCTTTGTCAGCCGACAGAAAATTGGTGTCTATGTTCAGTTCTACCCGCACGTGACCACAGTCGAAGGTTTTCAGAACGCCATCGGTCAAGTCCTGGATAAACTCTTTTAAGTCAACCGCAACCAGTTTGTCACCTTCGTACAGGCGACGGTGCACCACGGCCATCGAATCGATTCGCAGTCGGCTTTCTTCCACGGCCTTTCGGGCTACCTCATTGGTCAGTCGGCGGGCCTGCATCGACAGCAGACTCGATACTACCTGCAGGTTATTCTTGACCCGGTGGTTCTGCTCCCTGACCAGTTCGGCATTGTGCAGACTGGTTCGTTTGTTAATCCGGTACAGGCGGAACAGAACAATACTGGCCCCGATAGCCAGCAGCAGCAGCAGCGAGATCAATACGGTCGACAGGCGCTCGGCCTTGAATCGTTCCAGTTCGATTTGCTGGGCGGCCAGCTGGGCTTCCTTTTTCTGGGTTTCGTACACAACGTTCATGCGTGCCACGGTACCGTCGTAATCAGACGTCAGTTGTCTGCGCTCCAGCCGGTTGTAGTTTTCCAGGTGTGTAAAAGCCTTTTCCCACTGGCCTGTTGCCCGGTAGTAATTCATGTACTGCTGTTCGAATCCCATGCGGATATCGATCTCGTCCACGTTGTTGGCGGCATAGACTTTTTCGGCCTGCCTGAGCGTTTGGTACGCCAATGGAGCCTGGCCAAACCGCAGGTAGCCTTCGGCCAGATGCAGCAGTGTATTAGCGATCATCCGGTCTTTATGCGCCAGTTTAAACTGCTGCAGCGACTGGTTCAGGTACGTAATGGCCTGTGGACTGCCAAGGCGGGTGAAGTAGGTACCCAGTTTCAGGCTGGTTTCGGCAATGCCCAGCGTATCGTTCAGTTGTCGGTACAGCCGTTCCTCCTGTCGGTAGAAAAACAGGATGCTGTCGGCCACCGCGTTTTTTGCCCCGTCCCACCGGAAGCTGTACATCTGCGCCATGCCTCCGTAGGTCCGCGCCAATGTCTTTGGCTTACCAACCCGGTTAGCAGTGATCAGGGCCTGCCGGGCGTATTCAGTTGCTTTCCGGAGGTGGCCCATCCGGCCTTCGTTTTCGCTCAGCCGGATGTACAGTCGGCTGAGTTCGTTCGAGTCTCCCCGCGGTTCAAGAAGCTGCAGCGATTTCAGGAAATACCCCTGTGAGGCCCGGTAGTCGCCCGCGAACGCATAGGTTTTTCCGTAGAGATAACAGGCTTCGGCCAGTTGGAGGGTATCGTTGTTTTTGCGGGCAGTACGCTCCACCTCCTGCGCGTATTCCAGACGGCCGGGCTGTAACTTCAGGCGGTCCAGTGATTGTGCCTGTCCCCCGGCAATCATAATAACCCAGCAGAACAGTAGATAGCAGCCGGGGACGAATCGAATGGTCATGGTGCGAAAATCAGGCAGTAGCAGCGGTCTCTCTCACCAAATGTACAAAAAAGCAGATTTACTTTTTCTCCTCCAGCACAACCCAGCGGTTCACCATATTATGAGGCCCCTCCAGCACGACTTTATAGAACGACGACGGATATTTCGTTACGTCGATTACGACGTGTTTCTGGGCCAATGGCACCTCGGCCATCAGCTGATACGTATCATTTCCACCCGACTCGACGTGGTTGGTCGTTGTCACCCAGATGTTCAGCGTCCCGGTTTGTTCCAGCGCCTGCCAGCTCACGCTCAGCTGGTTCTGAAAATAATTCACCTGTGGATCAGCGACGGATACGGGACCCGTCAGCGGGACACCGTCAACCTCCCGACTGATGTCGACCGGAATCGTTACGTTCAGAAAACGGGCCAGCGTCGGCATAATGTCCACCACGCCGGGCTGGTTGTAGCGGGCGTAGGCGTTCTGTTCGGGCTGGTTGCTGACCAGCCAGGTTGTCCGCTGCCGGGTCGACTGACCGCCGTGATTTTTGCCGTTCTGCTCGTCGCGCCCGTGGTCGGTCGTGATCACCAGCATCCATTCCTCGCCCAGTTTCTGCCGGGCCTGAATGGCTTTCCAGAGCCGTCCCATCTGAACATCCATTGATTCAACCGCTGCACGGTAGGGTTCACTGTCGCCGTATTTGTGGCCCATATCGTCGGTATATTCCAGATAAACCCACGACAGGTCCGGCCCCTGCCGGGTGAGGCAGTCGACAGCTTTGTCAACGACGTGCTCGTCAATCCGGCTCATGTACTTTTTTTCCTGATCGTGCGGAAACTGTACGGTGTCCAGTTCGTAGCCGTCGAATGCATAATCGATCGGTACGTTATTCGTCTGCGGCAGTCCGGTTCCGACCAGCTTGGTCCGGTTGTCGAGCCAGCTGGAGAAAATGGCCGTTTTCCGGTCGGGATACTGGTTTTTAAACAGGCGGAAGATGGTTGGGTAGTGGTAATTGGGTGCTTTGATACTGTTGTCCCAGACGTTGTGTTTGTTCACCCAGGTGCCCGTCAGCAGGCTGTTGTAGCCTACGGCCGAAATTGTTGGCGTCTGCGAGTACGTACCTTTGTCGCCCCCCACGTGCGCCCGCATGTACGTACCGGTTTTCGCGATGGCCCGCAGGTTCGGCACCTTCGCCGATTCGATCACATCGGCCGGAATACCGTCAACGATCACAAACACGGCTTTCCGGCGGGGCTGTTGCGCCAGCAGGGGCGAGCCAGCCAGCAGGCTCAGCCCGATAATCAACACAATCAATTTCATGGGCACGGTACGTTTCTCAACGGCAATTAGCGCGCAAATTAGCGGTTGCCTTCGTTCATTGGCTACGGCCTCCCATCAACAATTTATTACCGACGTTTCAGGGAGCGTAAAGAATTCGTAATGGACGGGATAGATTCTGACAGGATTAGCAGGATGTTTAAAGAACGTTTGATTAATCCTGTAATCCTGTCAAAAAAATCTGTCAACCTGTCAAAAAATCTATCTCTCCCGCAGCTTCAGAATCAGCTCTGTCTTCAGGTCATGCAGGTCTTTTTCCAGGCCAACCGGATAGATATGGGGATTGACAAACCGCTTGATCCCAGGGTGCAGGCTGGCCAACTGCGCCTGTACCCGCGCGCGGGTTGCGTGGATGTCCGGCGCTTCATACACCTGCTGTCCCGACCGGAAAACGGGCACCAGCAAATCCTCGTGCGCGTCGTTGTTACGAAAGCGTCGGCGCTTGGTAAAATCCAGCGGGTCGATCATAACCGGATTTGTCGATTCGGATAAGGCTCCTCTGCTCTCGTCGAAGATCATATCGGCCAAAAAGCCCCGCTCGTCGCGGAACCGGCGCACCTGCTGAATCCCCGGCGTCGAGGTCTTGATCGCCTGCTCCGACAGCTTCATTTTGTACTGCCAGTCATCCGTTTCCGTATCGCGCAGGGCCGCCAGTTTGTAGACTCCTCCCAGGGCAGGCTGGTCGTAGGCCGTTACGAGCTTGGTGCCTACCCCCCAGATGGTGATCTGAGCGCCCTGCTGTTTCAGGCTGGTGATAATGGTTTCGTCCAGGTCGTTGCTGGCAACAATGGCCGTTTCCGGGAAGCCCGCTTCGTCCAGCAGCGTTCGTGCTTCGATACTCAGATATGCCAGATCGCCGGAGTCGAGCCGGATGGCGCTCAGCGTATGCCCCCGCTCCCGCAACTGCCGTCCTACTTCGATGGCGTTACGTACCCCCTGCAACGTATCGTAGGTATCGACCAGCAGCGTTACGTTATTGGGCAACACCTGGGCGTAGGTTTCAAAGGCCGTTCGCTCATTGTCGAACGACATCACCCAGCTGTGGGCGTGCGTCCCCTTCACCGGAATATCGTACAGCTTACCGGCCAGCACGTTCGACGTAGCATCGCAGCCGCCGATGTAGGCCGCCCGGGAGGCCGTCATGCCCCCGTCGACACCCTGCGCCCGGCGAAGCCCAAATTCCAGCAACGTATCGTTCTCGGCCGACAGGCGCAGCCGGGCAGCTTTCGTAGCGATCAGCGTCTCGAAATTGATCAGATTCAGCAGGGGCGTTTCGAGCAGCTGGCATTGCAGAATCGGTCCGCGCACCCGTACCAGGGGTTCGTTCGGAAACACGACCGTTCCCTCCGGAACGGCGTCAATATCAACGGTCAGTTTCAGATCGGCCAGATAGTCCAGAAAAGCTTCGTCAAACATCGGCTGGCCGTCATTCCCGGTCAGTGTCCGCAGATAACGCAGATCCTTTTTCGACATCCCGAAGTTCTTGATGTAGCCGATAACATTGGTCAGTCCGCAGGCAACCGTAAACCCACCGCCAAATGGATTCTGACGGAAATACAGCGTGAACACCGCTTCTTTTTCGGCACTGCCGGCATTCGTTTCCCCTGATTTCCAGTAGCCATAGGCCATGGTTACCTGATACAGGTCCGTGAGCAGGCTGAGCGACGTATCGTAGAGCTTATTTGTCATGCCGCTAATGTACACCCGCGGACCGTTCGACAAAATTTTTTCGCGCGCAAACAAATAAGACCGAAATTTGGTCTGATAATTGCGAAGGGCAGTTTTGCACCCTGTTCCCCGCTGCTCAACGTAACACCTAACCTAGTCCGACGACCGTACCACCATGCAGAAATTAAGTCTTTCCCAGTCCCTCCAGCAAAAACTGTCTCCGCAGCAGATTCAGTTTATTAAACTGCTGCAGATTCCTACGGCCGAGCTGGATACCCGTATCGAAGAAGAGCTGGAAATCAACCCCGCTCTGGAAGAAGGGATGGATGAAGAATACGAACAGAAAGAAGAGGATTCGTTCGACGATGAGTACGACGACGAGTATAAGGATCGGAATGACGATCTGGATATCGACTCTTACCTCCAGAACGAGGACTATGCCGGTTATAAAATGCAGGGCGACGGCAGCTACGAGGAAGAACGGGAAATGCCCCTGGCAACCAGCTCCAGCCTGACCGATTCGCTGCTGCAGCAGTTTGGCTACCTGCAGCTTACTGACGAACAACGTACGATTGGCCTGCAGCTCATTGGCAGCATTGAAGCCGACGGCTACATCCGCCGGTCGTTACAAGCCATTGTTAATGATCTGGCCTTCTCGCAGAATATCTTCACCGACACGGAAGAAATTGAAGAAGTCCTGCACAAAATACAGACCTTCGACCCCCCGGGAATTGCTGCCCGTACGTTGCAAGAATGTCTGGTGCTGCAGCTCAAACGGAAAGATCCGGCCGATCCCTGCAACGCCCTGGCTATCCGGATCATCGACGACTTCTTCGATGAGTTCTCCAAAAAGCACTTCGATAAAATTCAGCGCCGTCTGGGCATCAGTGATGCTACGCTGAAAAAAGTCATTGACATCATTATCAAACTGAACCCCAAACCCGGATCGGTCGAAGGCGACTCCGGTTCGGCGCAGTACCTGATCCCGGATTTTATCCTGACCAACAACAATAACAAGCTCGAACTGACGCTCAACTCGAAAAATGCGCCCGAGTTGCGCATCAGCCGGTCGTTTGCCGATATGCTCGATACGTATGACAAGAGCAGCAAGCAGAACAAGTCGCTGAAAGAGACCGTCACCTTCGTCAAGCAGAAGCTCGACGCGGCCAAGTGGTTTATCGACGCCATCAAGCAGCGCCAGCAGACCCTGCTCAAAACCATGAACGCCATCGTTCGCTTCCAGTACGATTTCTTCCTGACGGGCGACGAGTCCAAACTCCGGCCCATGATCCTGAAGGACATCGCGAACATGATCGACATGGACGTATCGACGGTGTCGCGGGTGGCGAACAGCAAGGCCGTACAGACCGAATTTGGCATTTACCCCCTCAAATATTTCTTCTCCGAGGGGATTTCGACCGAGTCGGGCGAGGATGTCAGCAGCCGTGAGGTGAAGAATATCCTAAAAGACCTGATCGACAACGAGCCGAAAATGAACCCCCTCTCGGACGACAAGCTCGAAAAAATTCTGAACGACCGGGGCTATAATATTGCCCGCCGAACGGTTGCCAAATACCGCGAGCAGCTCAACATTCCGGTAGCCCGCCTACGGAAACAGTTGTAACCGCGAACGGGTTGTCAAAAGAATCACCGCCGATTACTGCGTTCAATCGCTAATCGGCGGTACCTTTGTTGTCCGTAAACAGATTCCATTGGCTACTCGATTTGCCTATTTTCTGTCGGCCATCCTGCACCCGCTGCTGATGCCGACGCTCTTATTCGGCATCCTATTGCTGCATACACCGACCGTTGTCGGCCTCGACGTCTTTTCATTTTCGCTGCGGGCCAGCCTGCTGGTGCTGTTGTTCATCGGTACGTTCGCGGCCCCCTCGCTTATCATTTATTACCTGTTCCGAACTGGCTACGTCCGTAACCTGTACCTCGACCAGCTCGCCGACCGCCGTCTGCCTTATTTCCTGACGGCGCTGATCTATACGTTCGTCGGGTACCTGTTTGCCTACCGGATGCAGATCGTCTCGACGCTCTCGCCCGAAATCCCGATTCTGCTTGGCAGCATTACCGTATCAATCCTGCTTGTGGGCCTGATCAGCCTCTACTGGCAGATCAGCGCGCATGGCGTTGGGATTGGGGGCGTTCTGGGCAGTATTGCCGCCCTGGCGCTTAAATTCAGCCTGCCCGAACTATTCCTGCCGACAATCCTGCTGGTCATCCTGACCAGTCTGGTTGCCAGTGCGCGGCTTAAACTCAACGCCCACACCCCCGCCGAGGTTGGTGCCGGGCTCCTCCTCGGCCTCACCGTCAGCGTAGCGGCCGTTGCCTGGCTGGTATGAGTAGGAACCGGAATGGAAACGCTGCCAAAGTTTAGAACTCTGGCAGCGTTTCCATTCCGGTTCCCATCCGTCTTTCCGTTAGCTTTGTTAAAAGCCTTTTCCCATGTACGAACACCTGCTTTATTCCTGCCTGGATGGCGTTTGCCGGATAACGCTCAACCGGCCGCACGTGTACAACGCCCTCAGCCCCGCCCTGCTCCGGGAGTTAAACACAGCGTTCGAGACCGCAGGGGCCGACGATACCGTTCGGGTAGTGGTGTTGACGGGCGCGGGCGATAAAGCGTTCTCCTCGGGGGCCGACCTGAAAGAAACACCTACCACCGACGGGAAGCCAAACCTGGGCGACACCCTGCGCACTACGTACAATCCGTTGATCAGGTGTATGCGCAGCCTACCCAAACCCATCATTGCCCGCGTGAACGGCATAGCGGCCGGTGCGGGCTCATCGCTGGCGCTGGCCTGTGATCTGGTCATCTGCACCGACAGCGCCTATTTCAGCCAGATTTTCGTCAACATTGGCCTCATGCCCGACGCAGGCGCTACGTTCTTCCTGCCGCGCCTGCTGGGTCCACAGCTCGCTTTCGAACTGAGCAGCACCGGACGCCGGGTCTACGGGCCCGAAGCCACCCGGATTGGCCTAGTGAATCGGTCGGTGCCGGTGGGTGAGCTGGACGAGGTTGTGAACGAAACCGTGGCCTATTATGCCTCTGCCCCCACCCGTTCCATTGCCGCTATGAAAAAAGTTTTCAACCAATCGCTCTATTCTGACCTTGATCAGATGCTGGAGCAAGAAGCTGACAATCAGAACGAGTTGGGTCAGTCAGCCGACTTTGGCGAGGGGCTACAGTCCTTTTTAGGCAAGCGCCCCGCAAAATTTTCAGGCAAATAAGTTGACAAACGTCTTTTTGCTACCTACTTTTGCACTCCCAACAACGGGAAACGCACACAGTGCAATGCATTCGTAGCTCAATTGGATAGAGCACCTGACTACGGATCAGGAGGTTTGGGGTTCGAATCCCTACGAGTGCACGAAGTATCAGTCAAAGCCCACCCTACCCGGTGGGCTTTTCTGTTTTCATACGTTTCAGATAGATTACCTGAAACGTATGCCTTCTTTTCTGAGCTTGGTGATGATGTCATAACGCTGAAAGAATACATGGGTCATTCTAATATACAGACGACGATGAAGTACGTCCACATCAGCGAGCAACGGAAGAAGGAAAAGATCAACGTCTTCGATAAGCTATTCATAAAAAAAGACGGCCAACAGGGGGCCGCCTAAAGATTTTACTTTTAGAATGTGTTTGGGAATTATCTTTTGCCATTCAACTGATTCGTTGCAACATGATTTGAATGTTAGCTAAGTACAGCCAGCAAACCGAAGAAGATACGGTGTATTCATAATCTTTGACGATCCGCCGGAAGTAATTCGTCCAAGCAATGGTCCGTTCCACTACCCACCGCTTGGCCACGGGTACAAAGCCCAGAGTTGATTCAGGACGAGATGCTTTTTCAAAATCAATACTCCATTTTGCCAACTCTTGAGCGAAAACCCCATTATAAGATTGATCCCCGTAGACTTTCTCTAAACGCTCCCCAACTTGCCATAATAAGTCACCGACCAGCGATACGGCTGAAGGGCCATCCGCTTGATTAGCCGAATGGACATCTGCGAGCCATAGACGCCCTTGGGTATCAACGACAAACTGCCTTTTGCGGCCATTGACTCGTTTATTCGCATCGATACCTCGGTTCTCCCAAATCATCGGAGCCAGCTTAACGCTCTGTGAATCAATACATAGTACCGACGGAAAGGGCTTTTTGCCGACTTGTTTTCGGTCTAGTTGGTTCAAGGCCATATTGATTCGCTGAAACGTACCATCCTGTTTCCAACGTCTGAAATAGTAATAGACGGTTTGCCAGTTAGGCCACTCAGTAGGCAGGTTACGCCATTGGCACCCTGTGCGCAATAGCCATAAAATGCTATTGATAATCCGCCGTAAATCATGAGTCCGTTGGCGATCAAGTCGTAAAAAAGGAGAAATTGCACTCCACTGGGCGTCGGTCAGTGGTTTCCACTGTTTGGTCATTGCTTTGTATTTTGGTCGATACAAAAATGGCTCGACGCTCAGCCTTTAACAATTCCCAAACAGCTTCTTAAGGATGGATTACTTAAATAAGCCCGGCACTTGCAGGGCTTATTTTTTTAATTTCTACGATTTGATAACTTCCTCAAAGTTCTGTAAGGTGGAATTCCTAAATCTTCTAACACAATTACTAAAAGTACCTTTCTTAGCTTAACACTCAGATCAAAGAGTTTGAATACATCTAGTACATTATCGTTAGAATAACTATTCTTATCATAGTGTGTATAGTAGTTCCTATTTATTACGACGTAATTAATCAATCCTTTCCAGTCTCCAAAGGCTTCTACAAAATCTTCTTTATCTACTTTGTCTCTAATATCTTTCAGTAAAAATTTCAACCTATCTCTTAACGTTTGTTCATTTATATACTTTAGATTACCCTCAATTTTAGACAATATTTGCTCTACCTGTACGTCATTCTCTTGACTACACATTTGTAGAATATCAAAAAAATTATCCCCTCTTAAATTATCTATCAGTTGTCTTATTAGAGTTTCTTTAAGATCGTCACTATATGTTAGTTTATTATTTTTAACCCTGTGAAAAGCTTCTATTGCCCTGACTTTTTCTAAAAACACATCTACTGAGAATTGATTTATTATTTGCGATAATACCCAGTGTACATACTCAATATCGCTTTGATCTGTATAATTAAACCATTTTTGAACTACCGATGGAAAGATATTCTCTATCTCTTCGTAAGTATGTATCATCTCAAAGAACCTTACATCATCTTTGGGGAACTTCTTTGATACTGGTTTAAAGTATACATTCTTATAATCATACACATAAGGGGTAGGATCTTCGTTTGTAGCCGAATAATTTCCAACTCTAAATGTTATAGGAAAACAATCGTCATTTTGTAAAATAGTTAATAACCGTCTAAGTTTTTCAATCATTTTAAACCATTGCTGAATAGAAACTTTTTGATCACGAGAATTCAATTCAATATGAAATTTTTCTTTCACTTGATGAATAAACTTACTCCCTGAACCACCGCTCGCGTAACTAAACCATAGTTTAAATGTGAACTGGTCATTTATTGAAAAAGAAATATCCTCCGGATAGTTATCACCATAAAAGGATTGCGATATACCCATAGGATGAAATTTAGGGGGCAAAAATCCTCTTTGCCCTATCCATTCCCCTATTCCAGATAATTCGACACTAACAACATCATAATTAAGACTGTCTGCATCTACATATTCAACATCGTCAATTATTCTCCCAACCCTAATTGTCAATAATGCACCTGTACCAATAGAATAGCTTTCAAAGTCGTTATCTATTAATACTAAAGGTTTACCTGACTTGTGTTCAACTCCTTTAATCACATTCAAGTCATCACTTGAAAACATCTCCCCAAAAAAACCTAAAACTGGAATAACCTGTTCTCTCGAAGAGATTTTTAAAATTGGCCTTTCTCCTACTCTATAAGTCAAAGTACCAAAAAACGTAAATATTTTCCCTTTTATAGGTATTAGCCATTCCCCCACCCACTCTTTATCTTTATCCATATCACCTATCTTGTAATTGAGAAATAATAAAACTAGTCACAGTCTGTCTATTAACCCCAAACATTCTTCCAATCGCAGAATGTGAAACGTTCGCTTTTAGCAGTTCACGAATTACATCTTCTTTACCTGTTAGTTTCGTTTGTTTCGATTTGGATCCTACCGGGCGGCCAAGCGTAACACCTTCAGCCTTCCGGCGCTCTAGGCTTTCCTTCGTACGCTGGCCGATCAGCTGACGTTCAATTTCCGCTGACAGGCTGAAGGCAAACGCCAGCACTTTACTACTAATCGTATTGCCTAACTCGTAACCTTCCTTAATGAAAAAGACCTGAACGTCTTTCTCCTTACATTGATGGAGCACCGACATAACTTACAGCGCCCATTCGCAAGGAGTACAAGATTACACATATGTGTGTGATTAAATATCGTCAATTCCTACAAACAAAAAAAGGACTTTCGACCCTCGTTTATTGACTGTAAAAAAACGCCCCTGTCACACACAAAACGTTTCTCCTTAACAAAGAAATTAATAGTCCATTACCCAAGTAGAAGGATAATCCGAGTCTGACAATTACATATCATTCAATAGCAAACTGGGAAAGACGCATCAAAGCTTTAAGATAAAAAATGTTCTTTCTACTTTTACGAAAGATACTTTTTTACCTAAACGCTGTTATGCTCACCCACGACAAGCTAGTTCGATTTCTTCGGGCGAAACCGGCGCTCAACCTTTCGCAGATTGAGAAAGATGCCGGTATTCCCGCCAAGACGCTCCATAAGGCGCTGCTCAATCAAAAAGACGTACCGGCTAAACACCTTCCCGCGCTTGATGGAGCCCTGCGTCAGTATGGCTATACCGATGGGCTCTTCGATAAGGCTACAGTGATCTCCATCGTCAATCATAAGGGGGGCGTTGGCAAAACGACAACAACGATCAACGTAGGCAAAGCGCTCAGCTTGCTGGGTAACCGGGTCCTGCTAGTCGATATGGACTCGCAGGGAAACCTATCCCAATGCTTTGGTGTCCACGATCCCCAGGAGCAGGTAATTGATTCCCTGCTGGGCACCTCGCCCCTGCCGATGCTGGAAATTACGGAGAATCTTTTCCTCTCCCCTTCCGACATTCGCATGGCTTATAAAGAGTCGGAGCTGGCCAACGCCATTGGGGCCGACCGGCGGCTAACGGTCAAACTGGACGAAGCCCGCGCCCACTTTGATTACATCCTCATCGACTGCCCTCCCAGCCTGGGCATCTGCACGACCTGTTCCCTGGTTGCGTCGAACGCCTGCGTGGTGCCGATCCAGCCCGAAGCGTCGGCGTATCACGGTGTCGAAAATCTCTTTAACCGGATTGCGGAGGTCCGGACGTACATCAATCCTACCCTGACGGTTAAAGGCATTGTCTTTACGATGGTGCACAAAAACCAGAGCGTGCATAAAAGCATGATGACGCACATCCGGGACACCTACAAAAACTTTACGATTTATACCGCTATGGTTGAGGTCGCAACGGTCATCAAGCAGTCGCAGGTAGCTAAGGAGGATCTTTATACGTATTCGCCCAAATCGGCCTCCTGGCAGCAGTATCAGCAGTTAGCCACCGAAATGATGACCTTGTAACATGGCAAAGAAAGATTTTATGAGCCTGATGAAGGAGAAGACGGTGGATGTGAAGCCCTCGCTCCTGTCGGCCGAAGAAAACATCAAAAGTCAGATCGTTGTCCTCGACGAACTGCGTGATCTGATTCCCCCGCTCACCGCCGAGGAGCTGTCCCAGCTTGAACAGAATATTTTGAAACACGGCGTTAAAGACCCGCTCACGATCTGGGAAACGACCGCATCAGTCGTGGGTTTGAGTACCGATGAGACGCCTGCTTACGTACTCATCGATGGACACAACCGGTATAAGTCTATCCAGAAGCATCACCTGGATTTCCGGATTAACCTTGTCCGGATTGCCACTCTGGCCGAGGTTCGGGATTACATGATCGATTACCAGCTGGGGCGCCGGAACCTGACACCCGAGCAGACTTCATACCTGCGGGGGTTACGTTATAATCAGCAGAAAACGATGCGGGGCAGCAGCCAATGGGGCACTACGCAGCAAACGAACGTAGCCGAAACCCTGGCCGCCGAATATGGCGTCAGCAGCCGGACTATCAAACGAGACGGCACCTTTGCCGCCGAACTTGACAGGCTCGACCCGGCACAGAAGCGGGATGCGCTGGCCGGAAAAACGTCTCGGGCCACTATCAAAGCCTTAACCCAATCCAGCTCATCGGCACCGGAAGAACCCGTCGTTACTAAAACGGCAGAGCAGCCATCCGTCAAAACGGCTAAACGCATCGCCAGCCTTCAGGAACGTATTCAGAAACTGGCGGGAACCCCGCTGACGGTGAAATCCTGTGAAGAAATAATCGACAAAGCGAACGAGTTATTAACGCTGCTGTCGTCAAAGTGACACGCTGTCACTTTGCTGATAAGCGAACCAACCAGTCCTCGTCTATTTACCGAAATTCTCCAAAGTGACAGCCTGTCCTTTTGGGGAATTTACCGGGGCACGTAGTACAGGTTTGCTCAGGAAAGCGTATTCCGCCCCGGAAGCAGGCTGGTTTCGTACCAGTATTTTTTCAGAGCGGTCACGTAGTTCTTCCAACCAGCCATATCGTCGGGCTTTTTGGTAAAGGCGACAGCGCCTTCACCGTAGGAACGTGCTACGTTCGATTGGGAATCATTAGATGAAAGCATAATGATCGGCACTGCTCCCTCTAGTTGCTGCCACAACTGAGGTAGCAATTCCAGCCCGTCGACCCGGCCGCCCAGATCAATGTCCAGCAACACCAACTGAGGTTTGTTATCAGGTTGCTGGTTCAGGTAAGTCAGCGTCTCCTCCCGCGACCCGGTGTTCACGAAGACAGCTTCTGGAAATACTTTACTGGCGGTCCGGTTCAGCAGTTCGCAGACAGGCGGCTCATCGTCCACCACCAGAATTTTAAATGTCAGTTCATCAGTCATGTTTGGTAAAGTCAGGTGGTTTCGATAAAGTAAACTAAAGGTAAGATCATTTTACCGATTGCCTTTCACGACGTAAGTAATTTTGCTGAACGGTCCACGCGCGCGACGAAACGAAACAAGCCTCAGCACCCAACAACTCGTACCGCCCGTTGGGACTGCCTGGTTTCTAGGTAGGACATCTCCCAAACAAATCTTCAACAATCCCCCCGGCCCGGAGTTAATCGAACAGGAAAACACCTGATTAAACAACCTGATGGCAGTTATTGGCGAATTGATCCGCAAAGCGATTGATGTGTATGGTTCCCTTACATCCGAACCAGACCCGGCAAAAGCCCAGCTCGACGTACTGGAGCACCTTCTCCGCAAAGCCCGGCTTACGGCTTTCGGCAAAAAATACAACTTCACCGACATCCTTGGCAGTCCCGACCTCGTGGCGGCTTTTCAGCGGGAAGTACCTACGCACGATTACAACAAGCTGCACAATGAGTGGTGGCACTACCTGCTGGAAGGGCACCAGAACGTAACCTGGCCGGGCGGGCAGTCATACTTTGCGCTGAGCAGCGGCACCACCAGCACCAGCAAGGCCATTCCCGTAACCGACGACATGCTCGACTCGATCCGGAAGTCGGGGATTGAACAGGTCATGAGCCTGAAAAACTTCGATCTGCCCGCCGACTTCTTCGAGAAGCAGATCCTGATGCTGGGCAGCAGCGTCAGCCTGATCGAAAAAGATGACCACGAAGAAGGCGAAATCAGCGGCATCAGCGCGGCCAACATTCCGGCCTGGTTTCGGGGCTATTACAAGCCGGGGCTGGATATCGCATCCATTCCCGACTGGGACGAACGGGTGAACCGCATCGCGCAGGAAGCCCCCAAGTGGGACATAGGCAGCCTGAGCGGGATTCCGTCCTGGATCGAGCTGATGCTGAAAGAAGTCATTGCGTATAATAAACTGGATACCATCCACGACATCTGGCCTAACCTGCAGGTTTACACATCGGGGGGGGTAGCTTTTGAGCCTTACCGCAAAAGTCTGGAGTCGCTGCTGGCCCGACCGCTGACTTACATTGATACGTACCTGACTTCGGAAGGGTATCTGGCCACGCAGAAACGGCCCGAGACGTCGTCGATGGCACTGATCGTTGACAACGGCATCTTCTTCGAGTTCGTCCCCTTTACCGACGAGAATATGGACGAGCAGGGCCGGGTGAAACCCGACGCTCAGGTACTGTCGCTGGCGCAGGCCGAGGAAAACGTCGATTACGTCTTGCTGATCTCGACGGTATCGGGTACCTGGCGGTACATGATCGGCGATACGGTTATGATTACCGACAAGCTCCGGGCCGAAATCAAGATTACCGGCCGGACCAAGCACTTCCTGAACGTAGTGGGCGAACAGTTGTCGGTGCACCAGATGAACCAGGCGATGCAGAAAATGCAGCAGCAGTTTGACGTGGAGATCAAGGAATTTGTGGTGGCGGCCGTCCGGAAAGACGGGGAGTATATCAACAAATGGTACATCGGCACCAATCGCCCAGTCGATAATCAGCCGTTCACCACAGCGCTGGACGAGGAACTACAGGCCAACAACAAGAACTATAAGGTAGCCCGGAGCAAATCGGTGAAAGGGGTCGAGGCCGATGTTATTCCGGTCGAGCATTTCTACCGCTGGAGCGAAGAATTTAAAAAGCTGGGGGGACAGGCCAAGATCCCCCGGGTGATGAAAGAAGAGGACCTCCGCGAGTTCGAGCAGTACGTTAGCGGCTTAGCTTAGCGCCTGCTGCTGGGCAGCCAGCTTTTCTTCTTCCAGAATCCGAACCTGTTCGGTAATCTCGTCCGGCGATACGTACAGCCGGGCGATTTTGTCTTTATAGGCCTGCGGCAGTTCGGCGTGATCGAGAATAAAGCGTTTGGTGGCAATCAGGTACCGCCCCAGCCCGCGTCGGACCGCGTAGTCATCGGCGCGCTGTTCGGCCTTTTTGACGTAAGCCGCCGACGTAACATAGCCAAGCCCGAACCCGACGACACCCAGGTTACTTCGGCGTTCGTAGTCCATAATGTGCCCCAGCTCGTGCCCAATCCAGCCAATCATGATCTCGTCGGGCAGTTGATGGATGGGCACCGCCGTGTGCGTCAGCCGGAACAGGGCGCTGATGTTGATCCGATACGCCCGTTTCTCCCGACTACGCAGCAGACTACTAAACACCGGCTGCGCCTGCATAACGGACGACTTAATCCGCTGTTTGAACACAAAATGAATGACAGCATCCTGTAATTCAGGGTAGAACGACAGCGCCGTCAGCACGTTTTTTTCAATGATCGCCGGAATCGTTTTATTACGCCCAAACTGAGCCAGTTCAGGCGAAATGTCAGTTGCGGGGGTCAGCATGCCGGATGAAGTCATAGGCGTATCAAGCAGTGGTTACTCTTTTGTAACCCTCCGGACTGGCTTTAGTTTTCGACCCGGTATGCTGTCGTTCGTGTTGTCAGTGCCTAATCCTGCTGAGAAAGACCTGGGTGTGCTCAGAAAAGCCCGCGCTATAGTCGTCGATGGTTTTGGTTTGGTGGCTGTTCCAGAAAAGTTAGCGGAGCAGCCTGGCTATGGAAACCGTTCCTTCCGATCAGCGCAAGTCCGTCGCAACAAGCCAAGCGGGCAAGTCACCTCCCTGAAAGGCGCTGAAAACGGCGGCCTTCTCAAACCCCTGGCTCTGGACGAATTAGACGATGAAGCCAGCTATGTCGAAACTCCCTCGCTGAAGAGAAACCAGATTAACAGACTGGCGATGCATAAATAGAGCATACCGGCCAGGGTACATTTGACGCGGCAGAAATTCCCTTCTTTTGTCGTGACGGCTTCCTGCGCAAAAAGAACGGTCATAGTCAGTTGCCCAACGACCGACAGGAGCAGCACAATAAACGTTCCCATAAATGCGCAATCAGAATTGCAATTACTTATAAAATATATTCATTTATATATGTTTTCATTTGTTTTATTCCCCCCTCGCTCAGACACTTGTATAGGCGATGGGACAACGGTTGGTAGTGGATTGGAGCAGCTGATCGACTAAAATCAGCGGAATTTCCGCTATCTACGTAACAGGCTCGTCTGTAGTTTTTAGAAACCGGATTTTTGACGGCGAACTGAGATATTGGCTGAAGGAGTGGAATGGACCTGCACTATTTTCGCCAAAATAGGCGCGGGTGTATCGGTATAGACGCCTGTTCCCGTTCTTTTGTAGACATATTCATACGTTACGGTATCGCCAGTTTCTATGTTCCTGCAAGTCATCGCCCGTTTTAGCTATCTGCTCTGTCTCCCACTGCTTTTCTGGACCGGCCTTCCTTTTTTCCCGTCGGCTACCAGTCCGGTTTATACGATCCGTTCTACCCGTACGAAAGCGACCCTGGCCCCGCCAAAAGTGCTGGTTTTTTCGAAAACAAGAGGCTGGAAACACACGTCGATTCCGTTCGGTATTGCTGCTATCCAGAAGCTGGGGCAGGAACACAACTTCCAGGTTGATACCACCGTCGATGCAGCCCGCTTCACCGACGCGAATCTGAAACAGTACGCAACCGTGATTTTTAACAATACGACGGGTAACGTGCTGAATGGCGAACAGCAGGCTGCTTTCGAGCGGTATATTCAGGCGGGCGGGGGCTATGTGGGCATTCATGCAGCGGCCGATACGGAATACGACTGGCCCTGGTATGGTAAGCTGATGGGGGCTTTTTTCGCCAGTCATCCGCATAATTCCAACGTTCGCCAGGCTACGGTCGATGTGATCGATAAAACCCATCCTGCCACGACCAGCCTGCCCGATCGCTGGCAGCGTACCGACGAATGGTATAACTACCGCTCCTTCTATTCCGGCATTAAGGTGCTGGCCGAACTGGACGAAAACACGTACGAAGGGGGAACCAACGGCGCCAGTCACCCCATCAGCTGGTACCAGGAGTTCGACGGGGGCCGGGCGTTCTATACGGGCAATGGCCACACCGACGAAAGCTATAGCGACCCTGCGTTTCTGAAGCACCTGCTGGGCGGCATTCAATACGCCATCGGTACCAATAAACCGCTCGACTACAGTAAGTCCTATGCCAAAGTAACGCCCGAGCAGAATCGATTCGTAAAAACCATCCTGGTCAACGACCTAAACGCGCCTATGGAACTGGCCGTTGCTCCCGACGGGCGAATCTTTTTCACGGAATTATTTGGTAATCTTTCGGTCTATGATCCGCGTACTAGCCAGCGCACACTGGTTCACGAGTTTCCGGTAACGACTGTCGGCGGGACCGGCCTGATTGGCATCACCCTCGATCCGAAATTCAGCCAGAATAACTACCTGTACCTGTATTATGCGCCCGGTGGGCAGACAGAAGAACCCATCAATTTTCAGCTGGCCCGATTTACGCTGAAGTCGGATAATACGCTCGATCTCGCTTCGGAGAAGGTAATGCTCAAAGTGCCGGTACAGAAGAACAGTGCCTCGCACCACGGCGGCTCGCTGGCCTGGGACAAAGACGGTAATCTCTACCTCTCGACCGGCGACAGCTCGAGCCCGTTTCCGTCCAACGGATTTGCCCCACTCGACGAACGGCCGGGTCAGGAGTACTACAGTCTGGACTCGCAACGGTCCGCCGGAAACACGAATGATCTAAAGGGCAAAGTATTACGTATTCACCCCGAACTGGACGGCACCTACACCATTCCTGAGGGGAATCTCTTCCCTAAAGAAACGGCCAAAACCCGTCCTGAAATCTACGTTATGGGTTGCCGGAATCCCTACCGAATTGCCGTAAATCCCAAAACGTCGGTGCTGTACTGGGGCGAAATTGGGCCCGATGCGGGCAAAGACAGCATCCAGGGACCACGCGGATACGATGAGTTCAACCAGGCAAAAAAAGCAGGTAATTTCGGCTGGCCCTATTTCGTAGGAAACAACTACGCCTACGCCAAATGGGACTTCGCTACCCAGACCGCCGGCCCTAAATTCGATCCGAACGGTCCTGTCAATACGTCGCCCAACAACACAGGCCTGACCAAACTGCCCCCCGCTACGCCCGCTATGATCTGGTACCCCTATGCAGCCTCGCCGGAATTTCCGGAGCTGGGCGTGGGCGGACGTAGCGCCATGGCTGGTTCGTTCTATACATTCGATCCGAAGAATGCATCGACCTCTAAATTCCCGGATTATTATGACGGTAAGCTGTTTGTATTCGACTGGATGCGCAACTGGGTGATGGCGCTGAGTTTCGACGCGCAGGAAAATTACGTTCGCAGCGAGCCGTTCATGGCCGCTAACGGCGATTTCCGACGGCCCATTGACCTGACGTTTGGCCCTGATGGGGTCATGTATATGCTCGAATATGGTTCGGTCTACGGAGCCGATAATGAGGACGCCCGGCTGGTCAAAATCGAGTACAACCGCGGAAACCGCGCCCCCGTCGCGCAGGCCAGCGTAACGGATTCGGCAGCCGAAGCGTACATCGACAAGACCGTGTTCCTGACCTCGGAGCGGAAGAATATGCCCGTTATCCGGGAGGCTACAGGGCAGGCTCCCCTGCGCGTTATGTTCAACAGCCGGGGTAGTAAGGACCTGGACGATGACGACGACATTACCTATAAATGGCTGTTCGACGGGAAAACGGTTGGGGCGACCACGCCAGCAGCCAGCTACACGTTCCGCAAACCAGGTACGTACCGGACGATCCTGGCCGTTACGGATAAAGCGGGGCTAGTGAGCCGGGATACGCTGCTGGTGAAAGTGGGGAACACGAAACCAGACGTGACCATTACCAGCACCGGCAATAAGTCGTTCTACTGGCCGGACAAACCCTTTGCCTACAGCGTCAAGGTAACCGACAAAGAAGACAAACCCGTCGATCCCAAACGCCTGAAAGTTCAGTATATCTACAATCCTCAACCCAGCACCTTGAGCGCCAGTACGCCTATCCGGACGCTGGCGCAGGCCGAGCCACTGGGTAAAACGCTGATGGCAAACAGTGATTGTAAAGCCTGCCATACGGTTGCCAATATCTCTGTCGGGCCCTCGCTGCTGGCCGTTGCACAACGCTACAAAAGTCAGGCGGGCTCGGCCGATAAACTGGCGGCCAAGATCATTGCCGGTGGGGGCGGCAGTTGGGGGACCGAGCACGTTATGAGTGCGCACCCGCAGCTTAGCTCGCAGGATGCCAAGGAGATGGTGCGGTATATTTTCTCCCTGACCGACAAAACCAAAGCCGAAGCGCTGCTCCCCGCAACGGGCAAACTGGCCCTGACCGACCACCAGCCCGACGACGTTCGGGGGCAGTACACGATGCTGGCAACCTACACAGACAAGGGCGGCAACTCGGTTGGGCCACTGACCAGCACCGACGCGGTGACGCTACGTAACGCGACCGTAAAATCCATCTATGCCGATGCTCATGTGGGCTTCTCCCGCTTTAAGGACAACCTGTCGCCGGGCGCCCATAAATCGTATATCCTGTTAAAAAACGTTGATCTGACCGGCATAAAAGGCTTCATTTACGAATACGGTTCGGCGGGGCAGACGGGTGAAATTGAGGTACGGATTGATTCGTACGCGGGTCCGGTCGTGAGTACGACTCCCTACCAGTCTACGGGTTCCTGGGACAAGATGGGTCAGTTAACCGGCCGTCTGAACAAGCCTGTTACGGGTCGGCACGACATCTATTTCTTCGCCATCAAACGAACGAAGCCTAATAATTCGATCCTGAAACTGAACAGTATTCAATTTGCAGAATAAGTCCGGGTATGACTCGATTAGTCTTATTGATTAGCCTGCTTCTTGGCCTGATGGGTCTGCCTGAACGGTTGTCGGCTCAGGCAGACCGGCCCAACTTCCGGGTGCTGGCCATAGCAGAAAAGGGTGGTGGCGTACACGCACCTTTTGTGGCGGCCGCCCGGAAATGGCTGCAGCAGGAAGCCCAGAAGCAGCAGTTTGCCATCGACTATATCGAGACTACCGACTCCATCAACGCGGCTTTTCTGGACCGTTATCAGGTGTTTATTCAGCTGAACTACCCGCCTTACAACTGGACTGATACCGCTAAATCTACGTTCACGCGCTATATACAGGATGGTAAAATTGGCTGGATTGGCTTTCACCATGCGTCCCTATTAGGTGAGTTCGATGGCTTTGCAATGTGGCCCTGGTTCTCGGAATTTATGGGCGGCATTCGCTACAAAAATTATATCCCTACTTTCTCAACGGCCACAGTCAGCGTGGAGGCTCGACAGCATCCCTGCATGAAGAATGTGCCTATGTCATTCGTGGTTCAGAATGAGGAATGGTATGTGTATGACAGGAGTCCGCGCCCGAATGTGAACGTACTGGCGTCTGTGGACGAATCGACCTATAAACCCAGCTCTACTATCAAAATGGGTGACCATCCGGTAATCTGGTCGAACGAGCGAGTGAAGGCACGTAACCTCTATATTTTCATGGGTCACCATCCGGATCTTTTTCGTAATGGTGCCTTTACAACCATTGTCCACAACGCCATTGGGTGGGCATCCCGAAGCATGAACTAACCGGTTTTACCACCCACAGTAGACGATGTTCCTCTTCGGCTATCTGACCGAGTAGCCAAGCCCTACAGCCTACCAAATCTTCGCCAGCGTCTTTCGATGCTGGCTTTTTTGTGTTCTTCCAGTTCGCTGAGTCAGTTAATTACCTTCCGGTTATTACCAAAGCAAATGGATAGGCTAAACATATTTTATGCCATACAGCGCTTTATGAATAAAAAATTATTTGTTACCAAACCGTATTTTTCATATATCAACACTACAGAAATTTTTTACCTGATAATTTTACTCATAACCGTTTCCAAGGCTTAGGTCACATAAAAACAACGACCCTCTTAAATTTTCTATTTAGCCCACATAGCCTAAGAATAATCATACTGTTCGTGGTATATACACCTAAAAATTACTCAATAACCAAATTTTTCATATGAACCTTCTAGTAACATAGCAATAAACTTTGCCATGCTTCTTGCTATACAGCATTGGTAGAATCACAGGAGTAATGATGACTTCGTCCTTACTCGTTGTGACTCATTGCAGTACATAAAGTAACTTAATTGACGTTTATGAAAATTAAAGATTTACTCCAAAAGGTAAGAGATTCTCTTCTTTCGTTCCTCGCGTTTCTGCCATTCAGGCCCTTTCTGTTTCACTAGTTTTTGTCTGCTAACACACCTGCCCGTTTCGCGCAGATTTTTCTGCGTACTGTTTTCCCCGCCCGGTAGCCCAATGACCCTACCGGCAACCCGTTTAGTATCCTAACCAATTATTTTATGCGAACATTTATTTCCTTGTTCCTTGGCTGGATGCGCCACCTGCTTTCGTTTCTGGTTGGCCCCTCCCCTACCCCGCCCACGTCTTTTGTCCCCTCCCCACCCAAATGGCATCGCCTGCTGGGTCAGTCGCTTTCCATCCGACAGCGAGCCTATCTGGCTATGCTGTTTTTGGGTTTACTGGCACCTACGGTTTCGCAGGCGCAATCTATTCCCACTCCAGGTGCCGTATGCCCAGGGCAAACTATTACATTACTTCCTGTCAATATACCATCTGGAGTGCTTACTGTCGATGTCACCACTCCGGCAGGTGTTACACTAACTAGTGCTTCCAGAAGTGGTATCGTTCTGGCTACAAGTCCTACGCTTGCCGCAGGTACTTATAACCTTGGTGTATCACTCAGACTTGCAAACATTCCGTTATTGAATGTCACCGTTCCTCTAACGATTCTTGGACCAGCGCTCCTTACTGTAAACAACTTAACCGGATCTGTACTGGGAACCGTTGCTCAATTGGGTAGTTGTTCTGTAGGGCCACTTAGCTATACATTGGCGGATGGTACAACTAGCTCAGGAGGTCTGACACTGACACCGGCTTTAAGCGGGCAAGATGTTCGAGTTGCTTGTGAAGGAGGAAGCTGTCCAGGCACTCCATCGCTGATCACCCTTCCTAGTGTTACCCTACCAAGTCTGATCCAGACCACCCCAGGGCCGGTCTGTCCTGGTCAGCCCCTGTCCCTCACCGTGGTGGGAGCAAACTTTGGTACTACCCTGCCCAGCCTGCTCACCGCTGGCGTCTCGGGCATTACCGGGGCAACAGTCAATGTGCTGGGATCGGACGGCCTACTCACCGTTAACATTCCAAATGTGCCACAAGGCAACAGTACGCTGACCGTTTCGCTCAGTGCGGTCGGTGTGGAGGTGGCTACCCTGCCCATCAACATCCAGGGCATTGCGGGTCCTGTCCTCAATGACCTGACTGGCTCTCTGATAGGCTCGGCACTTAACTTAGCAACCTGTCCAGTGGGTAATCCGTTGAGCTATACGCTGGCCAACGGTACGGCGGGTGCGGGCAATCTCACGCTTACCGCTGACCTGGCCAACACCCAAGTGACGGTAGCCTGCCAGGGTAGCCCTTGTCCACCAACGACCATTACTTTACCCAACGTCACAGCAGCGCTGAACGTACTGGGTCTACCGGCCAGTATCTGTGTCAACTCGGCACCGCTCTCGCTAACATTAGTACCTACAGGTATCAGCCTGGCGACAACAGGGCTGACCGTATCAGCCAGCACCCCAACCGGGGCACTTACCGTCTCGGCCCTGGGTGCCGATGGGGTCGTCTCCATCTCAGGAGGCAACCTCACTGTAGGCGATGATGTTCCCATCACGATCAGCATCGGTTTAGGAAGCACCACCCTGGTCAGTACCACTGTCACCCTCGACATCCTGCCGACAGACACCTTTACGCCAAATCCCCTGCTTGGCTCGTCAACACTTGGTTCAGTACTCAACCTGGGAACCTGTGCTTTGGGCGGAACGCTCAGCTACACGGTGCTGTCAGGTTCACTGGCTAATACTATCGGTTCGGGCGGACTAACCCTGGACGCGGCTCTTAACGGTCAGCAAGTAGCTGTTTCCTGTACAGGAGCTTGTTCCAGTTCGGCGACAACGCTTACGCTCCCTAACATTACGACAGCGCTGGGTGTATTGGGCGTACCAGCCAGCATCTGTGTCAATTCGGCACCGCTCTCGCTAACATTAGTACCTACCGGTGTCAGCCTGGCGACAACAGGGCTGACCGTATCAGCCAGCACCCCATCCGGGGCACTTACCGTCTCGGCCCTGGGTGCCGATGGTATCGTCTCCATCTCAGGAGGCAACCTTACTGTGGGCAGTAACGTGCCCATCACGATCAGTCTCGGTTTGGGAAGCACCACCCTGGTCAGTACCACTGTCAACCTCAACGTCCTGCCCCAGGCTACCTTTACCCCTGGCTCCCTGTCAGGAAGCCTGCTCGGTTCGGTGCTCAATTTGGGAGCCTGCTCAACGGGTCTTCTCAGCTACACCCTGGCCGATGGCTCGACGGGCACGGGTTCCCTCTCGTTGACAACAGCCCTGGCGGGTCAGGGCGTGACCGTTGCCTGTGCAGGCCCCGGCGTTTGCCCGAGTGCTCCCACGCTTGTTACGCTGCCTAGCGTCACTCCAACGCTGAGTTTAAGCAACCTGCCTAACAGCGTCTGCGTCGATCTACCCATTAACCTCAATCTGCTACCAACCGGCATTGACCTAACCAATCCGCTGATTGCTGTTACTGCCAGCACTACTTCTGGTACATTGGCGGTTTCGGCGCTAGGCGCCGGTGGAGCGTTGTCAATTACTGGTGGACAGCTCACCGTTGGAGAAGATCAGCCGGTGAGTATAACCGTCAGCCTGGCTGGTGTTCCGCTGGTTAGTACCAGCTTCACGATTGATGTTATACGGGCAGAAATTCCTGATCAACCATTGCCGCAGTCACTGACCGCTACGGTGGGCAGTGTACTCTCGCTGACGGGACTTTGCCCAACGGGAACGCTGGTCAATCTCTCGAATCCCGGCGACCTGAGCGGCATCATCAATATCCCGACAACAGCTGCCGGTGTACAGAGTCTCTCCATTCTCTGTAATGCGAATGGCTGTCTAAGCCCAATCCGGGTCGTAGGAGCGACTGTCTTACCAGCTCTCATCGGCCTATTGAGCAACTCACCGGTTTGTCTCAACCAGCCACTCTCGCTGACCGTACTACCGACCAACTTAGACCTGAACTTAGTAAACGTAGCAGTAACCGGACCAGTGGGCCTGAGTGCATCGGCGCTGGATGGCAATGGTGTCTTAACTGTAACGGGTTTGGTTAGCGGTGTCAATAACTTAACGGTAACCGCTTCTGTAGGGGGGGCTATAGTAGCCTCGGGAACGATAGATGTCACCGCTTATCCAGTACCCGATCCGGTTGCAGTAGCCTCGCTGACGGTGCTGGAAGGCACAACCCTGTCACTGACAGCACTGTGCCCTACGGGTGTCGTCAGCACATCAGGCTTGGGAGGTATCACTCCACTCCTCTCACTTCCGCCAACGACGGTTGGTGTACAGGTACTTCCGCTACTCTGCGCTGGTCAGGGAACTTGTGTTAGCCCGATAACGTCGGTTACGGTTATTACGGTACCAGTGCCGGTCCCACCGATTGGTATCAATCCCTCGTCGCTATCGATTTGCGTAGGCGATCCTTTATCGCTGACGGTTACGGGTCTGGAAGCAATAACACTACCGTTTGGCTTAAGCGTAGTGGGTGCTCCTTTCACTTCACTCGATGTACGGAATAACGTTCTTACGATCACCGGTCTACCATCAGGTACGGCGAATCTAACCGTTAATGCTGGTCTGACAATTGCGGGCATCCCTGTCGTCGCTAGCCAGACGGTATCCATTACGGTATTCGATGTACCAACGGCTCCAACGGTTGTTACGCAGGGAGGCCAGACTTACCCAGCTGGAGTAAGTTCGCTATCGGTGACTCAAAATTCATCGAATGTCCTCTTCAACGCGAGTTGCACGACGGGTACACTTAGCTACACCAGCAATACGGGTGCAGTTAGTAGCACTAGTCCCATTACGGTACCGACCGCAGCGACCGGTGTGTTCAGTTACTCGGCAGTCTGTATCAATGGTGCCTGTACAAGTCCAACGACGGTTGTGAGTGTAACGGTTGTTGCGCCAACACCCAACCAGGCGCCCGTGGTGGCCAACAGGATCCCCGATCAGACCGGCACCGTTGGTGTGGCTTATGCCTACACCATCCCCGCCGGTACCTTCACCGATCCCGAAGGCCAGTCGCTGACCCTGGCGGTAGGCAACCTGCCCGCCGGGCTGAGCTTCGATCCGGCCACCAACGTCATCAGCGGTACCCCAACTACTGCTCAGAACAACCTGGTGACGGTGACGGCAACCGATCCAGGTGGCGCTACGACCTCGACCACCTTCAACTTCACCATCAACCCGGCCGCTAACCAGGCGCCCGTGGTGGCCAACAGGATCCCCGATCAGACCGGCACCGTTGGTGTGGCCTACGCCTACACCATCCCCGCCGGTACCTTCACCGATCCCGAAGGCCAGTCGCTGACCCTGGCCGTGGGCAACCTGCCTGCCGGGCTGAGCTTCAACCCGACCACCAACGTCATCAGCGGTACCCCAACTACCGCTCAGAACAACCTGGTGACGGTGACAGCGACGGACCCTCAGGGTGCTACGACTTCGACTACCTTCAACTTCACCATCAACCCGGCCGCTAACCAGGCGCCCGTGGTGGCCAACAGGATCCCTGATCAGACCGGCACCGTCGGTGTGGCTTATGCCTACACCATCCCCGCCGGTACCTTCACCGATCCCGAAGGCCAGTCGCTGACCCTGGCGGTAGGCAACCTGCCCGCCGGGCTGAGCTTCAACCCGACCACCAACGTCATCAGCGGTACCCCAACTACCGCCCAGAACAACGTGGTCACGGTGACGGCGACCGACCCTCAGGGTGCTACGACCTCGACCACCTTCAACTTCACCATCAACCCGGCCGCTAACCAGGCGCCCGTGGTGGCCAACAGGATCCCTGATCAGACCGGCACCGTCGGTGTGGCTTATGCCTACACCATCCCCGCCGGTACCTTCACCGATCCCGAAGGCCAGTCGCTGACCCTGGCGGTAGGCAACCTGCCCGCCGGGCTGAGCTTCAACCCGACCACCAACGTCATCAGCGGTACCCCAACTACCGCTCAGAACAACCTGGTGACGGTGACAGCGACGGACCCTCAGGGTGCTACGACTTCGACCACCTTCAACTTCACCATCAACCCGGCTCCCAACCAGGCGCCGATCGTGGCCAACACCATCCCGCCCCAGTCGGGCACGGTGGGTGTAGGGGTCAACTTCCCCATCCCGGCCGGCACGTTTACCGATCCGAACGGAGATCCCATCACGGTGACGGTGACCAACCTGCCTCCAGGGCTGACCTTCGATCCAGGTACGACCGCCATCGTGGGTACACCAACCACACCGGGCGTGACCCAGGTGACGGTGACGGGTACCGACCCAGGCGGGGCCTCGGTCTCCACCAGCTTCCCCTTCACCATCCAGCCCAACCAGGCTCCGGTGCTCTCGCAGTCGCTGACCTCGCCGGTCAACGCGACGGTGGGTGTGGGCGTCAACATCCCAACGGCCTATGCCTTCCGGGATCCTGAAGGACTGCCTCTCACTTTCAGCTCGCCGAACCTGCCAGCCGCTCTGACCATCAATGGGGCGACGGGTGTGATCACCGGCGCGCCATCGACCAGCGGCAGCTTTGGGGTGACCATCACGGCCACCGATTCGCAAGGTCAGACAGCCAGCGGGAACTTCACGCTCAACGTAGTGCCTCAGCCCGTGGGCAACCAGGCACCGATCGTGGCCAACACCATCCCGCCCCAGTCGGGTACGGTGGGTGTAGGGGTCAACTTCCCCATCCCGGCCGGTACGTTTACCGATCCGAACGGAGATCCCATCACGGTAACGGTGACCAACCTGCCCCCAGGACTGACCTTCGATCCAGGTACGACCGCCATCGTGGGTACACCAACCACACCGGGCGTGACCCAGGTGACGGTGACGGGCACCGACCCAGGCGGGGCTTCGGTCTCCACCAGCTTCCCCTTCACCATCCAGCCCAACCAGGCTCCGGTGCTCTCGCAGTCGCTGACCTCGCCGGTCAACGCCACGGTGGGTGTGGGCGTCAACATCCCAACGGCTTACGCCTTCCGGGATCCTGAAGGACTGCCCCTCACTTTCAGCTCGCCGAACCTGCCAGCCGCTCTGACCATCAATGGGGCGACGGGTGTGATCACCGGCGCGCCGTCGACCAGCGGCAGCTTCGGGGTGACCATCACGGCCACCGATTCGCAAGGTCAGACAGCCAGCGGAAACTTCACGCTCAACGTAGTGCCTCAGCCCGTGGGCAACCAGGCACCGATCGTGGCCAACACCATCCCGCCCCAGTCGGGCACGGTGGGTGTAGGGGTCAACTTCCCCATCCCGGCCGGCACGTTTACCGATCCGAACGGAGATCCCATCACGGTGACGGTGACCAACCTGCCCCCAGGACTGACCTTCGATCCAGGCACGACCGCCATCGTGGGTACACCAACCACACCGGGCGTGACCCAGGTGACGGTGACGGGCACCGACCCAGGCGGGGCTTCGGTCTCCACCAGCTTCCCCTTCACCATCCAGCCCAACCAGGCTCCGGTGCTCTCGCAGTCGCTGACCTCGCCGGTCAACGCGACGGTGGGTGTGGGCGTCAACATCCCAACGGCTTA
Source organism: Spirosoma sp. KUDC1026 (assembly GCF_013375035.1). Lineage (NCBI taxonomy): Bacteria > Pseudomonadati > Bacteroidota > Cytophagia > Cytophagales > Cytophagaceae > Spirosoma > Spirosoma sp. KUDC1026. The sequence continues at coordinate 4,700,802 of NZ_CP056032.1, forward strand.
CGCCTTCCGGGATCCTGAAGGACTGCCTCTCACCTTCAGCTCGCCTGGACTGCCTGCTAACCTGGTGATCGACCCAGCGACCGGCATCATCACCGGCGCGCCATCGACCAGCGGCAGCTTCGGGGTGACCATCACGGCCACCGATTCGCAAGGTCAGACAGCCAGCGGAAACTTCACGCTCAACGTAGTGCCTCAGCCCGTGGGCAACCAGGCACCGATCGTGGCCAACACCATCCCGCCCCAGTCGGGCACGGTGGGTGTAGGGGTCAACTTCCCCATCCCGGCCGGCACGTTTACCGATCCGAACGGAGATCCCATCACGGTGACGGTGACCAACCTGCCCCCAGGACTGACCTTCGATCCAGGCACGACCGCCATCGTGGGTACACCAACCACACCGGGCGTGACCCAGGTGACGGTGACGGGCACCGACCCAGGCGGGGCTTCGGTCTCCACCAGCTTCCCCTTCACCATCCAGCCCAACCAGGCTCCGGTGCTCTCGCAGTCGCTGACCTCGCCGGTCAACGCCACGGTGGGTGTGGGCGTCAACATCCCAACGGCTTACGCCTTCCGGGATCCTGAAGGACTGCCCCTCACTTTCAGCTCGCCGAACCTGCCAGCCGCTCTGACCATCAATGGGGCGACGGGTGTGATCACCGGCGCGCCGTCGACCAGCGGCAGCTTCGGGGTGACCATCACGGCCACCGATTCGCAAGGTCAGACAGCCAGCGGAAACTTCACGCTCAACGTAGTGCCTCAGCCCGTGGGCAACCAGGCACCGATCGTGGCCAACACCATCCCGCCCCAGTCGGGCACGGTGGGTGTAGGGGTCAACTTCCCCATCCCGGCCGGCACGTTTACCGATCCGAACGGAGATCCCATCACGGTGACGGTGACCAACCTGCCCCCAGGACTGACCTTCGATCCAGGCACGACCGCCATCGTGGGTACACCAACCACACCGGGCGTGACCCAGGTGACGGTGACGGGCACCGACCCAGGCGGGGCTTCGGTCTCCACCAGCTTCCCCTTCACCATCCAGCCCAACCAGGCTCCGGTGCTCTCGCAGTCGCTGACCTCGCCGGTCAACGCCACGGTGGGTGTGGGCGTCAACATCCCAACGGCTTACGCCTTCCGGGATCCTGAAGGACTGCCCCTCACTTTCAGCTCGCCGAACCTGCCAGCCGCTCTGACCATCAATGGGGCGACGGGTGTGATCACCGGCGCGCCGTCGACCAGCGGCAGCTTCGGGGTGACCATCACGGCCACCGATTCGCAAGGTCAGACAGCCAGCGGAAACTTCACGCTCAACGTAGTGCCTCAGCCCGTGGGCAACCAGGCACCGATCGTGGCCAACACCATCCCGCCCCAGTCGGGCACGGTGGGTGTAGGGGTCAACTTCCCCATCCCGGCCGGCACGTTTACCGATCCGAACGGAGATCCCATCACGGTGACGGTGACCAACCTGCCCCCAGGACTGACCTTCGATCCAGGCACGACCGCCATCGTGGGTACACCAACCACACCGGGCGTGACCCAGGTGACGGTGACGGGCACCGACCCAGGCGGGGCTTCGGTCTCCACCAGCTTCCCCTTCACCATCCAGCCCAACCAGGCTCCGGTGCTCTCGCAGTCGCTGACCTCGCCGGTCAACGCGACGGTGGGTGTGGGCGTCAACATCCTGACGGCTTACGCCTTCCGGGATCCAGAAGGACTGCCTCTCACCTTCAGCTCGCCGAACCTGCCAGCCGCTCTGACCATCAATGGGGCGACGGGTGTGATCACCGGCGCGCCGTCGACCAGCGGTAGCTTTGGGGTGACCATCACGGCCACTGATTCCCAAGGTCAGACAGCCAGCGGGAACTTCACGCTCAACGTAGTGCCTCAGCCCGTGGGCAACCAGGCACCGATCGTGGCTAACACCATCCCGCCCCAGTCGGGCACGGTGGGTGTGGGTGTCAACTTCCCCATCCCGGCCGGCACGTTTACCGATCCGAACGGAGATCCCATCACGGTGACGGTGACCAACCTGCCCCCAGGATTGACCTTCGATCCAGGCACGACCGCCATCGTGGGTACACCAACCACACCGGGCGTGACCCAGGTGACGGTGACGGGTACCGACCCAGGCGGGGCTTCGGTCTCCACGACCTTCCCCTTCACGGTTGTGCCAGCACAGACAGCGCCATTCGCCATCACTGGCGTGACGCCAATCAACTGCCAGACGGTAACGGCGGGGCTGCGGACGTTTACGTTTACTCCACTGTATGCAGGTCTGAATGGACAGCCAATTCTATTCTCGGTCGTGAACGAAATGGTTCCAACGTATGCGTCAGGTCCTTACACGCTGAATCTGTACACGGATAACCCAGTTATCACGCTTCGGGCAGAGCAGGCAGGATCGCCGGTATCGACGTTCACGTTCAACTGGTTGACCATCTGCAACGGTGGTACGGGTAATCAGGCACCAATCGTGGCCAACCCAATTGGACCCCAGTCGGGTACGGTGGGTGTAGGGGTCAACTTCCCCATCCCAACCGGTACGTTTACCGATCCTAACGGAGATCCGATCACGGTAACGGTGACCAACCTGCCTCCAGGACTGACCTTCGATCCAGGCACTACGGCCATCGTGGGTACGCCAACCACGCCAGGTACCACAACGGTAGTGGTGACGGCAACGGATCCAAGTGGTTCTTCGGTAACGACAACGTTCCCATTCACGGTTGTACCAGCAACACCGGGTAATCAGGCACCAGTCGTGGCCAACCCAATTGGACCCCAGTCGGGTACGGTGGGTGTAGGGGTCAACTTCCCCATCCCAACCGGTACGTTTACCGATCCGAACGGCGATCCGATCACGGTAACGGTGACCAACCTGCCTCCAGGACTGACCTTCGATCCAGGCACTACGGCCATCGTGGGTACGCCAACTACGCCAGGTACCACAACGGTAGTGGTGACGGCAACGGATCCAAGTGGTTCTTCGGTAACGACGACGTTCCCATTCACGGTTGTGCCAGCAACACCGGGCAACCAGTCGCCGATCGTTGTGACGCCAATTGGACCGCAGTCCGGTACAGTGGGTGTGGGCTTCACCCTCGTGATCCCAGGCACGACATTCAGCGATCCGGAAGGACAACCACTGACGGTTTCGGTATCGAATCTGCCTCCAGGGCTGACCTTCGATCCAGGCACGACCGCCATCGTGGGTACGCCAACTGCACCTGGTACAACGCTGGTAACGGTAACGGCAACAGACCCAAGCGGTGCTACGGTATCAACCAGCTTCGTACTGACGATCAGTCCGGCGGCTGTTCAGCCACCGCTCAACTGCGGCAGCAACCTGGATGGTACTCCGCTACGGGCAACGATGCCGATGTATGACTGCGAACGGATCCGCACAACCGGAGAGATTCAGTTCATGGCAGCCGGTGGTAATCCGAACGGTGGACCAATCGAGTTCAAAGCGTATGGTATCACCGACTGGACCACAACCTGTACGGAAACGATTGACTTCGAGACCCGCACGTTCTGCGATGCGCCACCGATCGAGATCCTGATCCGTCAGCTGGTCAACGGTACGTATGTGTACGGTACGTCGTACATCTTCAACATTCGTCAGGCCTGTCCATCACCAGGTTGCCCACGTCCAACAAACAACCGGGCTCCTGTAGTGAACGCGGGTATTCCAGATCAGTACGCACGAGTTGGTCAGATCTTCGATTATGACATCCAGCCTAACGCGTTCACAGATCCGGATGGCGATGCACTGCTGTACACGATTTCGCCCCGTCTGCCAGACAGCTTCACGTACAGCACGGGCCACTTCCACGCGCTGCCGCTGGAGCCAGCTACGTACACGATTTCGGTAATGGCCCACGACAACAGTGGCGCAGCCGTAATCACGACGTTCCGGATCTTCGTGCTGCCATCGAACACTACGACGCCACAGCCACCGGTAACGACTCCTCAGCCGCCGGTGACGACCCCTCAGCCACCAGTGGCAGGGAACTGTGGCAGCAGCAGCCTGGATGGTTCTGCACTACGGGCAACGATGCCGACGTATGACTGCGCACAACTGACCACAACGGGAGCCATTCGCTTCACGGCAATGGGAGGCAATCCAAACGGCGGTACGGTTGAGTTCAGAGCCGTCGGCGTAACCGACTGGACATCGAACTGCAATGTCAACCTCGACAATGCGATCCGGACGGCCTGCGATGCCCCTGTTATTCCAATCCAGGTGCGGCAGCTGGTCAACGGTACGTATGTGTACGGTCAGACGTTCATGTTCAATGTTCGTCAGGCCTGCCCAATTGCAGGTTGCTCGAATGCACGTATCGCAGCCCCAGCATTCACCGAGATTCCGCTGGACGTAACGGTGCTGGGCAACCCGGTTGAAGGCGAAAGCGCTCAGATCGAGATTCGTGGTGCCGAAGGCCAATCGGTACGGATGCTGATGACCAACAGCAGCGGCTATCCAGTAAGCGAACAAGTAATTGACAACGCACAGGCTACCGAGCGTCAGACGCTGAAACTCGGTGCAACGGGGGGTGTTTACCTGCTACGGGTATCGACGCCAACACAAGTGAAAACGGTGAAAGTGGTGAAGCAATAAGCCGCTGAAACCCGGAAGGCAAAACGCCCGGCCAGATGACTGGCCGGGCGTTTTTGTTGCTTCATCCCGATAAGTTAACATTTCCGTAACGCCCCGACCTCCCCCCCGCCCTACCTTTGTTTACTCCAACGAGCCGTTCCGAATAGGTCCGGCACCGAGTTTTTATGAAACGCAGAGATTTTTTCCGGAACAGCACGCTGGCTACCGCCTTCCTCTCCACCACCCAGTCGTTCGGTCACGAACAGAATCACCGCAAAGGCGCGAAGGCCAAAAACATCATTTTCATGGTGAGCGATGGCATGAGCACCGGTACGCTGAACATGGCCGATCTGCTCCGGCAGCGGAAAGAAGGCCGGTCGAGCAACTGGCTCGGCCTGTACCGCGACAACCGGGTTCGGCGGGCGCTGATGGATACGGCCTCGGCCTCCTCGCTCATCACCGACTCGGCCGCGGCTTCCTCGGCCTGGGGTGGTGGCGTTCGCGTACCCAACGGCGCGCTGAACGTGAGTGCGAACGGCGAAGAACACCGCCCAATTCTCCAGAAATTCAAAGCAGCCGGTAAGTCCGTGGGCTGCGTGACTACCGTTCCCATTACCCACGCCACGCCCGCCGGCTTCTGCGTTAACAGCAAAAGCCGGGGCAGTCAGGGTGATATTGCCCTGCAGTACCTGACTCTTCGTTTCGACGTGATGATGGGGGGTGGCACAGAATTCTTCAGTGCCGAGAAACGTACCGATAAGAAAGACGTATTCGGTCAGTTCAAAACCGGCGGTTACCAGGTCGTAACGAACCGAGCCGATATGCTGGCGGTACGTCCGGGCAGTCCGATGCTGGGCGTTTTCCACGAAGACGGTCTCCCCTACGCCCTCGACCGGGAGAACGACGAAACGCTAAAAAGCCGGATTCCAAGCCTGGCCGAAATGACCGCAACGGCGATCAGCCAGATGCAGGGCAATACCAATGGCTTTGTACTGCAGGTAGAAGGTGGTAAGGTAGACTGGGGCGCCCACGCCAACGACGCTGGCGCTTTGTTATACGACCAGCTGGCATTTGACGACGCCGTGAAAGTCGCCATCGACTTTGCCGATAAAAACAAGGACACACTGGTGGTCCTCACGACCGATCACGGCAACAGCGATCCGGCGCTGCTGTACGGCAGTCACGCCAACCAGAACTTCGACCGGCTGCACACCTTCCGCCACACCAACAACCGGATCCTGACGAGCATTACGTCCGGCACCACGCCGACTCAGTTGATCGAACAGGTGCAGGCTGCGCAGGGAATTGTGCTGACCGCCGATGAGGCCAAAGGACTTCTTAATCAGTCGGGTCTGCCGAATGAGCAGGGCCTCTACAATCCGAGTCACCTGCCCTACCGGTCGCTGGCACAACTCCAGCAGCCGCATACCTCAGTCGGCTGGGCTGGCATGGACCACACGGCTGATTTCGTAGAACTGGCCATGCTGGGACCGGGCAGCGAGCTGCTGACGCCACTGGTCAAAAACTCGGATCTGCATAATCTGCTGCTGACAGCCGCTGAGGTCAGTTTGAAGTAAACTTACCGCTGACTTGCCCGTTGCAAGATCCTGACGCTGGCCCTACTGACTTCGCTGAACGAAACGCGCGAACCAGGAGGGCCAGCGTTCTTGTTGCTGCACTAGTAGTCCAACTATTGTATGAGCAGCACACGCAAACCCGTCACCATCCTGACCGGCTTCCTGGGAGCGGGCAAGACCACCTTTCTGAACGCCGTACTGGCAGCGCGTCCAAACACGAAGTTTGCTATTATCGAAAACGAGTTTGGCGAAGAAGGCATCGACGGTGAGCTGGTTGTTCAGGCCAATACGGACGTAGTTGAAATGGCCAACGGCTGCATTTGCTGCTCCCTCAACGACGGTTTGTATGAGGTACTCGAAGAACTATACGACCGGCGGGACAGCTTCGACGAACTCCTGATCGAGACAACCGGCATCGCCGATCCGTCGGGCGTGGCACAACCCTTCCTGACGGTCCCCAGCGTGCAAAAAACGTTCAGTCTGAAACGGGTGGTGTGCCTAGTCGATGCGCAACTCATTGAAGACCAGTTGCGCGACACGGAGGAAGCCATCCGGCAGATTGGGTTCAGCGATGTCATCCTGCTCAATAAAACCGACACGGTTTCGCCCGCTTACGTGCAGCAGCTAACTGAGTTGTTACGTGGGCTGAATCCGTTTGCCCACATTCTCTACGGCGACAAAGACAATTACCCCATCGACGAGTTATTTGCGCTGGAACGAGATACTGAACCGGCTGAACCTGTCGTGCCGCTGTTCCGGCCACTGAGCCCAGCCGCAGCGAATACGTCGGTTCAGCATCACCACCACGTCCATAGTGACATTGTTTCACTGAGCTTCCGGTTTACGGAGCCGTTCGAACTGGCCGATCTTCAGCATCGGCTTACGGCCTTTCTTCTGTTTCAGTCGCAGGGAATTTACCGCGTAAAGGGAATTGTCTCGGCCCGCGATCAGTCTCAGAAAATCATTCTGCAATCGGTCGGCAAGAACCTGGTCATAACGAAGGGCGCCGACTGGCCCGACGGTGAGGAGCGTATCAGCCGGGTCGTGTTCATCGGCAAACTACTTAAACCACAGGGCTTCGAAAAAATGCTGCGGCAGTGTCTGTCAAAACCCTCAACCTGGAACGTAGTAAGTTCCTCGCAACTCCGGTCAACGCCGAAGCTATGAAGTGGATAGCTGGCCTAGAAAATTTTTGTCCTCCCGACGCCAGGAGGGATCTTCGGTAGCGTCTAATTTTCTTGCTCCTACCGAAGATCCCTCCTGCCGTCGGGAGGACAAAAAACTGATTGACGTTTTCTACTACATGGATTTGGTAGGTGCGTCGGCGTCAATCAGATGCTATTCTTTGAGCGTTTTCCAGTCATCGGGAATGACGTTGCTGAACCCACGTAGCTTGTTGAGCGGGTGCTGATTGAGTAGTCATAATCGCTGAGTAGCGCTTGTTGACAGTAGCGACTACTCTAATAACCGACTAGCTGTTCGGCGGTTTTAACCCATAGTCAATAACCAACTGGTCGGAGCGGCAATCGAATACGTATCAATCGCCCTCGTCCCCTACTCAAACTTCGCTTTCAACGTCAGGCCGGGCCAGTCGTCCGTTCGGAAGGGGTTAGCGGGCAGGCCAGCGGAGTTGACCAGATTCGCTTCGATGGGAGAATCAGCCCAGGCGTAACGTACCGCCACCGGCTTCTGCCCGTTGGGGTGATACACGATCACTTTGTTGCCGTCAATCTCCGCTTTGGCGTAGTGAAATAGCTTGTCGGCTCCCGCCACTTCGAAGCCTTTCAGGTACCCGTATTTATCCTTGGCGACCAACCCCTTATCCACTTGGCTGAACGTAACGATCGCCTTGCCGTCCTCGAACGTAACGGATTCGAACATGGGTGAACTGTACGCAATGTTTTGTCCGAAATCCTGCTTCAGCGCCTGGAGCGCCAGCCGGTGGCCTACGTCCTGTTTGTTAGTCGGGTGAATGTCTTTGGGGTTGCCCACGTCGGTGGTGACGGCCATGCCCGTTTTAGGTAGTTTCAGCGTCTGGGTCTGCGCTTCGCGGAGTTCGGCCCAGCCGCTGCCTTTGTTGCTGGATTGATCGGCGCCGTAACTGGCCAGTTGAACAAAATAAAACGAGAAATCGTCGGGCTTGCCGTTCTGCCCCCATTTGGTACGCCAGTCGGTGATCAGCAACGGAAAACTTTGCCGGTACTGATACGCCCGCCCCGCGTTGGATTCGCCCTGGTACCAGAGCGTACCGCGAATAGCGAACGGGATCAGCGGAGCGATCATGCTGTTGTAAATCGTCGTACCAACGTTATTCATGAATTTAGTATAGCTGTGGGGTTCGGCAAAGGCAGGCATCAGCCGCCACTCCCCCGCCAGACTGATTCGATCAGGACCGCTGGCTACGTACAGTTCCGATGGTGATCCCTGCACGCCCATCCCGAACCAGGCCGGTTTGACCACGCTACCGAACTTAACAACCAGCCGGTTCTCGCCGGGCTGCCAGGTATTGGCGGGTAGTTCAATGGTACGTATCCCTTCCAGAACGCCTTCGTTCACGAGTTTTCCGTTGATGTAAACCTGATTGGGGCTATCGTTCTGCGCCAGCCCAAGCGTCGTTGGCTTACCAGCCATATCGGCGGGAATGTCAATCACCCGAGCCATGTAGCCTTCGCCTTTGAAGCCGCGCATGTCTTTCCAGGCCCACTGCCCCAGCGGATCAGCCTTTCGCCAATTGGCAAAGTCGTAATCCGCAGCCAGGTATTTTTTCTCGTCGTCGCGCGTCAGTTGATGAACCGAGCCCAGCAACTGCTTTTTCAGCTTCTGATCCATCAGGCTATCGACTTCAGCCCAGGTTGTAGGCAGGTGCTGCGCGTAGGTACGTAGTTCATCATTTTTCAACATCCCTTCTTTGCTGAGCCAGCCTTCCAACTGCGAACCGCCCCAGGACGAATGCAGCAGCCCGACGGGTACATTCAGTTTTTGGGTCAGTTCGCGGGCGAAGAAGAAGCCAACAGCCGTAAAACCGCCCACTGTTTCGGACGAGCATACTGTCCACTCCCCCTTTTTCAGGTCCTGTTCGGGAGTCAGTGCCAGTTCATGCGCTACGTAAAAGTGTCGAATCTGCGGAAAGTTAGCGTTGCGTTTTTCCGCAGTGTAGTTGTCTGCCTGATCCACCCGGAACTCCATGTTCGATTGCCCGGAGCACAGCCACACCTCACCGATCAATACGTCATGAATGGCCACTTCGCCGGATTTGGCGCGGATTGTCAGGTCATGAGGTCCACCCGCTTCCAGCGGGGCAAACGTCACCAGCCATTTGCCGTCGCTACTCGTTTTGACTTTTCGGTTTTGTCCGGCCAGCGTTACGGTCACCTCCTCCTTCGGACTAGCCCAGCCCCAGACCGGAATGGGTTTCTGGCGTTGCAAGACTACATGATCGGAAAACAAACGGGCGGGCGTAGGTTTCGCCAGGAGATACGTGCTGACCAGGAGCAGACAGCAGAGAAATCGGTAGTTCATCGGAGAAAATGCAAGAGAATAAGCCAATGTACGAAAGATCAGCGTACCGCTCTACCTACCCATTCGCGGTTGGTCAATAAACCAAACGAAGAGCGCAGCCCGGTCGGGTTACTTTCTCCGATTTTAGGGTAAACCAGGCGCAGGTCGCGACTTTCTGCACTGATTAATCCACTTCAACAGAGTTATTCATCACTCGCAGGACCATTTTCTCTAAAACCCTTATTCACCAACCGAATGCACAACGTAACGACAAACGTTTCCCAAAAGCAGTTGCTAAAGCAACTGGCGCTTGCTGGGCTAGGGCTCACTGGCCTGGGACTCACCCTGATGACAACCGCGCTGGCCCAAACTAATACCACCCAGTCTAATGCGACCCAGTCAACTACGCCCGTTGTTCAGGCCGCCCCCATTATGAGCCGCTGGGAGAAGCAGGTTACCGCCGAGAATGCCTGGCGTGAATACCCCCGACCGCAGATGGTCCGGCCGCAGTGGCAGAACCTGAACGGCCTATGGGAGTACGCCATTACGCCCAAAGCTGCTCCCGCCCCTACCAGCTTTAGTGGCCAGATTCTGGTTCCTTTTGCGCTGGAATCGACGCTATCCAAAGTGACCAAACCCCTCACCGACGAGCAGCGGCTCTGGTATCGCCGGAACGTAACGATTCCGCGCGACTGGTCTGGTCAGCGGGTGTTGATGCATTTTGGTGCTGTCGATTACGAGTGTAGCCTGTGGGTCAACGGGGGCCTGGTAGGTTCGCACACGGGTGGCTCAGACGCTTTTTCATTCGACATTACCGAGTACCTGAAAGACGGGCAGAACCAGCTGGTACTGGGCGTAACGGACCCTACGTCCAATGACGAGCAGCCGCGGGGTAAGCAACTCACCAAACCGAACAGCATCTGGTACACCCCCGTTTCGGGGATCTGGCAGACGGTCTGGCTGGAGCCCGTTCCAAAAGAAAATTACATCGACGAAATCCGCGTAACGCCGGAAGTTGATTCGAGCCGATTACGCGTGGAAGTCCTGCTCCGGAAACCGGTTGAGGCCGTGCAGATGCAGTACAAAACGGCGATCCGGCTGACGGCGCTGGACGGTAAGCAGGTAGTAGCAACGGCACAACTCCGTCCCGGCACAACCGGCTACCTGACGATAAAAAACCCTAAACTCTGGTCGCCCGACAGTCCGTTCCTGTACGATCTAAACGTTGAGCTCGTCCCCATCAACGATCCGTACGGCAACACGCCCCAAAATAAACGACGACGTTGGGCCAATCCCGTTCGCATTGATTCCGTCCGGGCGTTGTACGCATCAGCAACCGTGTCGGGGAAACCGATCGACGCCGTTACGGGCTACTTTGCCATGCGTAAGATTGCCATTGGCAAAACACCGAACACGGGTACCCAACCGGTTCTGCTGCTGAACAACAAGTTCGTTTTCCAGAACGGCCCACTCGATCAGGGTTGGTGGCCGGGCAGCCTGCTCACCCCGCCCTCCGACGAAGCGATGGCGTTTGAGATTAATTTTCTCAAAAAGTCGGGCTTCAACATGCTCCGCAAACACATCAAAGTAGAACCGGATCGCTATTACTACCTCTGCGACAAAATGGGTATTCTGGTCTGGCAGGATATGCCCTCGGGTTTTCTGGAAGGTCAGAACGAACACCCGGACGACGCCGTTGATCCGCTGCGCCGGTCGAAAGGCGTGGAGCAGTTTGAGCTGGAACTGCGCCGGATGATGAACCGCCTGCATAATCACCCCAGCATTGTTACCTGGGTGGTACACAACGAAGGCTGGGGGCAGTACGATAACCCACGCCTGGCCGCCTGGGTAAAAGGCCTTGATCCGAGCCGGGTGGTGAACGCGGTCAGCGGCTGGCACGACCAGGGCGCGGGCGATTTCTACGACATCCATACCTACGAAGAGGAACCTCGTTACCCGGCGCCGAAGTCAGATCGCGTGGTGGTCATCGGTGAATTTGGGGGCATCGGCTGGCCGATTCAGGGCCACCTCTGGAATCCCAATATGCGTAACTGGGGCTACCAGACGTATCAATCGGCTGATGTGGTCCAGCAGGCATACCAGAAGAAGTACGCCAAAATCGTGGACTACTACCAGAAACGGGGGCTGTCGGCCGCCGTCTACACCCAGACTACCGACGTAGAGGGCGAAGTCAACGGCCTGCTGACCTACGACCGCGAGGTAATCAAAATTCCGGTCGAAGCGCTAAAGAAAATTCACGCTCCTCTGTTCAAATAAAGGCTTTTGCCCATTAACTGGCGCCCGGAGCAATCTTGTTTCGGGCGCCAGTTAACCGACGGATAGTTCAGAACCGGCTGCATAAAATTTGACAAACAAGTCTTTGCTACTCCGTTTCACTTGCCTATTTTTCCATTCTTAAACTTTTCTTCCAATTCGTACTTAGGTATTCATCACGATTACTCACCTCAATGGTAGACCATTCAACTGCCAACGACCAACCACAGGCATCCGCTTCAAACGCTGAAACAACACCCCCGTCCGGGAGTGCTGCCCCCCCGGTTGAGCAACTGGAGAACCTCTACCAGCAACTAGAAGCCAAATACCAGATGCTGCTCAATGGGATTGGTCAGGGCTTTCATATCAGTGAGTTACTTTATGACAGCCTGGGCCAGGTTACTGACTGGCGTTTTCTGGAAGTTAATCCTGTTTTCGAACGCCAGACGGGTCTCCAGCACGCAGCGGGTCAGTTAGGCAGTATAGTGGCCCCCAATGTTGAACCTTACTGGCTCGAAGTGTATGACCAGGTTGTCAAAACGGGGGAGCCCACAACCCTGGAAAACTATAATGCGTTTACCAAGCGCTGGTACTCAGCGTATGTATATCGCATCGGCGAAGCGGGGGACCATCAGTTTGCAGTCCTGTTCGACGACATCACCGAACTCAAACGGGCCGAGCAGCGGCAGCAGTTCCTTCTGGCCTTTTCCGATACCATCCGGCCAATGGCCGATCCCGCGCTGGTGGCTACCCGGGCCTGCCAGTTGCTGGCAGAGCACCTCAACGCAGGCTGGGCGCAGTATATCCGCGTCGCCGGAGAACCCGGCGCCGAGGTCGACACCGTACTGGGCGACTACAGTCGGCCCGGACAGTTCGCCGGATACCATTTCTCCCTGCGCACCTTTGACGAAGCGACAATGACGCTGTTACGGGGAGGAAATTCATTCGTACTGACCGACGCTGACCACGACACCCGAATAACCGCGGCCCAGCGCACAACTTTACTGGCAGACGGCTCCCTGTCGATGGTTGCGATACCACTGGTGAAGGAAGGAAACCTGGTGGCCCTGTTTATCGTTCAGGACGCTCCCCCCCGGAACTGGCTCCCCAAGGAGGTTAGCCTGATCGAGGAGATCGCCGAACGGATCTGGGCCGCCGTGGAACAGGCCAAAGCGGGACAGGCACTGCGCCAGAGCGAAGAACTTTTGCGGGCCGTACTGGAAAGTCTGGCGGACGGAATTTACATCGGCGGACTGGAAGGAATCACCCTGATCAACCAGCCGGCCCTGGACCAGCTGGGGTACACCTCTGCGCAGGAACTGAATCGGAACATTGCGACGCTGGCCGAGGAAATTCAGACCCGCGACTGGCTGACGGGAGAAGCCATTCCCCTCGAGCGGCAGGCGTTTGCCCGGGCGCTGGGCGGTGAGCGGGTTATCCAGGATGTTCTCGTGCGGAACCGGCAAAACGGGCAGGACCGCGTCATGCGTTGCGCAGCCGCGCCGGTGCGGGTAGATGGCCAGGTGGTGGCTGCCGTGGCCATTATCTCGGACGTAACCGAGTTCCGCCAGGCGGAAGCGGCCCTGCGTCTGAGCGAAGAACGCTACCGGCGGCTCTCCGCCGAGCTGGAAGAACGGGTCAAAGACCGCACCCAGGATTTAAGTCAGGCCAACACCGATCTGAAACGCTCGAACGCCAACCTGCAGCAGTTTGCCTACGTCGCGTCGCACGACTTGCAGGAACCACTCCGCAAGATTCAATCCTTCGGTTCACTGCTGGCTCAGCAGCTTGGTGACCACCTTGATGAGTCGACGACCAGTTACCTCCAACGCATTACCGACGCCAGCGCGCGCATGTCGACGCTGATTAAAGATCTGTTGGCTTACTCGCGCATCGAAACCCGCCAGCAGGTCTTCGGCCCGGTTTCGCTGGCCGCCATTATGGCCGGGGTGCTGACAACGCTCGACTGGGAGATCAGCCAGTCGGGTGCCCGGGTCAGCGTGGATCCGTTGCCCGTAGTTAAAGGAGACAATTCCCAGCTAAGCCAGCTTTTTCAGAACCTGCTGACGAATGCCATCAAGTTTGTCGCGCCCGGCCAACTCCCGCAGGTCCACATCCAGTATCACCACCGGTCACGGAACGACTTACCGTCTGATGTACAGCCAGGGGTTGAGGCCCCGTTCTATCATCAGATCAGCGTTACCGATCAGGGAGTAGGGTTTGACAACAAGTTTCGGGACCAGATTTTTCAGGTATTCCAGCGCCTGCACGGCAGGAAAGAATACCCCGGAACCGGCGTGGGCCTGGCTATTTGTCAGCGAGTCGTAGAAAACCACGGCGGTGCCATCGCGGCCAGCGGCCAGCAGCCAGCCCGGCCAGGGGTCAACGTTCGATGTGTACCTTCCAGCCTGATCGCGGTTCCAGTACGTCTTTTTTACCCTGACCCGATTCCCTTCCAATTAATGCATCGATTCCGGTTGCTGACCTGCATAAGCGATCCTGAATAAACCAACGGCGCCCGAAGTAGTGACAGGACTTCGGGCGCCGTTGGTTTGTCTTGTTACAACATCATTTGCTTGATGCCTTTCCGAAAGGCTTCGTCACCTGCCGCCAGCCGCTGCGCATACAGAGCTTTTGCATCTTCGCCACAAACGTAACGAAGGGTATCTTTCCCATCGGTAGCCGCTTCGTACACGACGTCAGCAATTTCTTCAGAAGTAGACATCTTAACGTCAGGACCGCCGATGACGGCAAAAAACTTTCCGGCCAACGTATCGTAGGCCGGGTGCGACGGAAATACCGACCGTTCGGTCATATCGGTTGCCACCAGGCCCGGCTCGATGTTTTTGATCCCAATACCAAACTGCTCCAGTTCAAACGATAAGCTTTCCGCCCAGCCTTCCAACGCCCATTTACTGGCGTCGTACATCGAACTAACCGGAAACGCCATTAGCCCCGCCGAGGACGTTGTGTTAATGAACAGGCCCGAACGTTTCTCTCTGAACGTAGGAATAAACGCTTTTGTCACTCGCACCGTACCCAGGAAATTGGTTTCCATCTGCCGCACGATCTGTTCATCGGTAGTAGCTTCCAGGGCTCCCAGCACGCTATAGCCTGCATTGTTAAACACCACATCAATATCGCCAAGCGCCAGCGCCTGCTGTACAGTGTCGTTGATCTGGTCGACATTCGTTACGTCTAACGGCAGCAGGGTGATAGTCGACAGTTGATTCAGTTCGGTTTCGTCTTCGGGTTTACGCATCGTCGCAATAACCTTCCAGCCCTTTGCCGCAAATAATTTAGCCGTTGCCTTACCGATCCCCGCCGAGGCACCGGTAATAAAAATTGTCTTTGTCATTTTCCTGAATTTTAAATCCCGGAGCAAACGTACCGGACACATACTATACATTTGCTATGGATTACCTTTTGGAAAGTGACTATGATTTTGGAAACTATCAAGTGCGACACAGCACAGGCCAGACAACGAACGCTGGCGTTAAAGGATGCTATTGAGCTGCTGAGCGGGAAATGGAAGTTCTGTATTCTGCTGAATTTACATAATCTGGGACCATTGCGATTCAAAGACCTGCAGGAAACCGCCATCGGCATAACGCCCAAAGTGCTTTCCAAAGAATTGCAGGAACTGGAGGAGAATTTACTCATTACCCGCACGGTCAATACGACCAAACCCGTTACGGTTTCCTACGCCCTGACTGCTCACGCGATCGAAATTCAACCCGTACTGGAGGCTTTGATTAATTTCGGGTTGAAGCACAGAGCGAAGATCAAGGCCGACAATGCTTAAGCGGCTTGAGCTAAACAGACAAAAAAAGCAGTCCCCCGGCATCGGGAGACTGCTTTTTTCAGCAATCGGGAAAAGACAGGCGTGCTAGTCGGCTTTGATCACTTTAGCCGTTCGGCGCTGCGTAGCAGTGCTCACCTCCAGCATATACACCCCAGCGGCCTGACCCGCCAGCGAGAGCTCACAGCGCTCCGAGGTACGATCACTACCCGCCAGCGGTTGCTGGCTGACCACATGCCCCTGCTGACTCAACAGCCGCAGTTGCACCGGTACTCCACCCGTACCACTCACCTCGAAGACCACCCGATCGCCCGTCACCGGATTACCAAGCACCCGTACCGACAACTCGCTGCCGGTCTCGGGCAGGGCCACCCGGGCACCCGATGCGGGCTCCTGCCCCCAGATCAGTACGCCGTTGTCGTAGGCGGTGATGCGGGGATTGGCCACCAGCTGATCGCGCACCGTGGCGTAGGAGTAGTCGTCCAGCTCGTTCTGAGCCGAGTAGTCCGCCTTGGCAAAGTAGCTCTGAATGTTACCCGAGTTGGCCCCCGCGGCCAGACTCCCCGCGTCGGGACTGAAGCTGTACTCCACGTACCCACTGGCCCCAGACCGGGCCGGGTTCAGCGGCACGTAGCGCAGCCGCACGTTGCGATCACCCACCTGGGCGTAGTTAATCGAGAGCACACTCAGGGGGTGGCCCCTTCCACGGTCAGGTAGTAACGCAGGGTGATGCTCGACAGCGGTAGCGGGGCGCTGCCTTCGTTGACCAACTGCAGCAGGGGCTGCACGGCGTTGTTGTCGGCGTAGTTGTCCACGTCCCGATGCAGCACCCGCAGGGCGGTCGTCGTCGCCGGAGCGGGCGAGACGGTGATGCTGAAGCTCGTACTGGCGCTCAAATTGCCCGCATCCCGGGCCGTGATGGTCACGCCCACCAACCCACTCACCGATGGCGTACCCGAAATCACCCGCGTGGCCGGATTGAACGTCAATCCGTTCACCGGCGAAAGCGTTGCGGAGTAGTCCAGGCGGGCCGGCTCCTCGTCGGTGAAGGCATTGACCGTATAGGAGAACGGTACGCCAACTGTGGCCACCTGGTTGGCGTTGGCCACCGCCAACGGTGGTTGATTGGTCGGCGCACCGACGACCGTCAGGGTCACGCTGGCCGGACTGCTCACGCAGCTGCCTACGCGACAGGTGGCCTGGTAGACCAACACCCCCGGGCTGGCCGTGGCCGCTTCCAAAACGCCGGTGCCGCTGAGCTCGTTGCCGCTCCAGCTCAGCGTGCCGCTGCAGTTAGTGGCGCTGAAGCGAACCGGGGCGCTGTTCTGCACCACGGTGACGCTGCTTAGCCCGTCGGCGATGGCCCCATTGCCCCGGGTGGCGAAGTCAGGGGTGGGCAGGGTCGTCGACGCCGTGACGCGCACGCTGGCTACATCCACACAGCCATTGGCCGAGGTCGCCGTCACCGAGTAGAGCCCGGCGCTGCTCACCGAAACCTGGTTGGCACTCACCGGAGTCGTGCCGCTGCTGAACACATAGCTTTGTCCGCCACTCGCCGTCAGAATCAAGCTCGGCTGGCCGCAACTCAGCATACCGTTGTTACTGGCCGACAAACTGATGGTGGGACAGCCGACCTCACCACTCGGCTCGGTTCCCCAGACCAGGGCCCCGTTGTAGTAAGCCGTGATGCGGGGATTGGCCACCAACTGGTCGCGCACCGTGGCGTAGGAGTAGTCGTCCAGCTCGTTGAGGGGCGAGTAGTCGACCTTGGCGAAGTAGCTCTGAATGTTACCCGAGTTGGCCCCCGCGGCCAGACTCCCCGCGTCGGGGCTGAAGCTGTACTCCACGTACCCACTGGCCCCAGACCGGGCCGGGTTCAGCGGCACGTAGCGCAGGCTAACGTTACGATCACCCACCTGGGCAAAGAAGATCGACAGGTTGCTCAGGGGAGCCGTCCCCTCCACGGTCAGGTAATAACGCAGGGTGATGGCCGACAGGGGCAGCGGGGCGCTGCCCTCGTTGACCAGTTGCAGCATGGGCTGCACGGCGTTGTTGTCGGCGTAGTTGTCCACGTCCCGGTGCAGCACCGTCAGTCGCCCATCGACGACGGCGGCCGTAACCGTGACGGTAGCCGTAGCGGGTTCGCTGACGCAGGTCCCTACCTGGCAGGTAGCCCGGTAAACAAACGTACCCGGCTGGCTGGTAGGCACATTGATGGTCGTGCCTGTTCCGGCCGTGTTATTGGGTCCGGTCCAGTTGATGGTCCCTGCGCAGCCACTCGCCAGCAGGGTAACCGGTCCCGAATTCACGGTCACCGTTACGGCCGGCTGTCCCTGAGCGGTCAGCAGACTGGGGGTCGGCAGATTGGTAGTACGGTCAACGGTTGTAGACGCGGTAGCCGAACAGCCATCGGCCGTCGTAACGACGACGGAATAGGTTCCACCAGCGGATACCGTCGCTGTATTCCCCAGGCTGCCGCCCTGCTGGTCAGCCCCGGCACTGAACGTATAGGAGCCTAAGCCGGGGGTAGCCGTCAGCACCACGCTGGTATTGGCGCAGCTGATCGTACCATTGTTCGTCAGGCTTACCGAAGGCGGAGCCGTATCGCCCGTAACGGTAACCGACGTCGTACTCGTACAACCACTGGCATTCGCCACCGTAACCGCATACGTACCCGGTGTACTCACCAGTCGGGTGTTGCCACTACCGGTCAGTAGGGTTCCGCTACTGTTGACGAACGTGTAGGCCTCTCCTCCCGTCGCCGTCAGCGTCACGCTGGTCAGGGTGCAGCTCAATGGCCCGTTGCTGACCAGACCCGCTACGGGCAGGCTAGTAATGGTCAGGCTGGTAGCCGAACGGATTGACTGACCGTTCGCAGTCACGATTAGGGTGAAATTCTGTACACCCGAGCCAGTCGCCGTCAGGTCCTGACTGAAAGTGGAACCGGTCGAGGTCCCCTCGACGGAGGTACCACTGCCGTTGGTGAGCGTGTAGGCATAGCTGCCCGTCAGGTTGCCCACCGTAGCCGTAAACGTCACCGGACTGCCCGCACAAACCGGATTAGGACTGGCCGACAGGCCCGCAATGGCAGGCGTGGCGTCAGTCACCACCAGGCTGTAGACCGCCCCCGTTGCCGCGCAGCCGTTGGCGTCGGTGGCCCGCACGGTGATCGAGTAGCTCCCCGCCTGCGTTGGCGTACCGCTCAAGGTCCCCGTGCCCCCGTCCAGGCTTAGCCCGCCGGGCAGACTGCCCCCCACCACACTGAAGCTATAGGGAGCACTGCCCCCCACGACCGTGAAGGACTGGCTGAAGGCCACGCCCTGCGCAGCCACGGTGGTAGTGGGATTGCTGAGGGTAATGCGGGTGGGTTCGCCCTGGTACTCGTAAGCGCCCATGTCGATGGTGCCGCCAAACACCCTGGTGTTGCCCGCCAGATCGGTAGCCGGGCCGTTGGCGGTAGTGTAAGCCTGGTTGTCACCTGCGTTGATGGCGGGTGAGCAGGGGCCCAGCTGAGCCGAGCTGGTGGAAGCGAAAGGGTTGATGGTGGTGGTGAGGTTGTTACCCCCATCAGTATAGTCCGTTTCCGAAGCCTCAATCAGGCTATAACGTAGCAGTGGGCTTGCAGAACCGTCATTATAAATCGTGTTGTCCCCCCCGTTGCCGAACAGCACACAGTTAGTTAAGCTCGGATTACTGTTAATAAAATTAGCCATTCCCCCGCCTTGGGAAGAAGCGAAATTGCCCACAAACGAGCAGTTGGTTAAGCTCGGGCTACTACCGATATTAACCATCCCCCCGCCGGAAGAAGAAGTCCGATTGCCCTGAAACGAGCAGTTGGTTAAGCTCGGACTGCTGCTATTGAAATTATACATTCCTTCGCCGGAGTTGGCTTGAAACGAGCAGTTAATCAGTTTTGGACTGCTGCTGTTGATATTATACATTCCTCCGCCGGAGTTGGCTTGAAACGAGCAGTTGGTCAGCGTTGGACTGCTGTTGGATATATTAAACATCCCCCCTACCTCGCCGGAGTTGGTCTGAAACGAGCAGTTAGTTAACGTTGGGCTGCTGTTGTTGTTATACATCCCCCCGCCGGTATTAGCAATCCCAGTTATACCATTGGCATTGCCCTCACTGATAAGAAAACCGTCTAACACCGCCGTGCTGTTGAGACTACGGTTGATGATCACATGGTAACTGTTGTCATCCCTATTGCCTATTACGCCGATTTCCCCGCTGAGTGTGCTGCTGGAGGGACTGCCCGTCACCGGGTTCACCGCCACCCGCTGGCTCAGGGCGGTTTCCGTGCCTGCAAAGCCCCCATAGACCGCCACCCCATTCTTCAGCGAGAAACTCACATTACGGTCAGTGCCGGTCGTAGGCTTGTAGATCCCCGCAGCTACCCACACCTGCTGGGTACCGGCCAGATTGATCTGGCGTTGCAGGTCGCCCGAGGCATCAGACCAGCTGCTGCCGCTGCCCGTACCTCCCTGTTTAACGTAGCGGATGGGCGTAGAAGCCTGAATCTCTACGCTGGCCGGGGTGCTCAGGGCCGCAC
Organism: Spirosoma sp. KUDC1026; assembly: GCF_013375035.1. Lineage (NCBI taxonomy): Bacteria > Pseudomonadati > Bacteroidota > Cytophagia > Cytophagales > Cytophagaceae > Spirosoma > Spirosoma sp. KUDC1026. Next base: position 4,721,108 of record NZ_CP056032.1, read on the forward strand.
AGCCGCCACTACCTTCTACCGTATAGGTGACCGTGTAGGTGCCAGGACTGCTGCTGGCCGGGGTAATCTGGCCCGTGGTGGGATTCAGACTCAGGCCAGCTGGACGGCTGCTGTAGCTGCCCCCCGGCGTGCCGGTCTGACTCACGCTGACGGGTGAGCTACTGGTGAGGAAAGGCGAGCCAGCATAGGTAATGGCAGCATTGGGCGGAGTGGTCACCGTCAGGCTGGTAGTAGCCGTTGTGGTTTGCCCGCTGCTGTTGACCGTCAGGGTGAAGCTCTGCGCCCCCGAGCCAGCCGCCGTCAGGTCCTGACTGAAAGCGGAACCGGTCGAGGTTTCCTCGATAGACGTACCACTGCCGTTGGTGAGCGTGTAGGCATAGCTGCCCGTCACATTGCCCACCGTTGCCGTGAACGTCACCGGACTGCCCGCACAAACCGGATTAGGGCTGGCCGATAAGCTGGCAATCGTGGGCGACAACGCATTTACGGTTACATCTACGCTAGACACCGGATTGTTCTCACAACTGCCGTTACTGACAGTGACCGAGTAGGTGCCGCTCTGGGCCGGGCTGCTAGCCACAAAGCTGGGGTTGGCTACATTGGCCGTGAAACTGGCCGGGCCACTCCAGCTGTAGTAGGCCCCACCCGTGGCACTCAGACTCACCGTTTGCCCCACGCTGACAACGGGTGTAGTGGTAGAAGCCGAAGCGGTGGGCGTCAGGCAGAAGGTGGCAAAGTCTCCTCCGCCCGGCAAGCCAGGATTGTTACCGAAGAGGATGTCTTTTCCGCACAGGGCCGTCAGGCTGGCCGGGAAGCAGCCACTCAGCCGGTTATTGTACAGATTCAGGGTCTGTAGCTGCGGCAGATTAGCCAGACTAGCGGGTACCGGGCCCGAAAATCCGTTCACACTTAAATTCGCAGTCCGGAGGCTGGTAAGCGTGCCTAGAACATCAATCGGCCCGCTTAGCTGACTATCATCCAGGTATAGCGAAGTCAACTGAGAGAGTGCACTCAGACTGGATGGAATACTACCGCTTAGCGGGTTGACTCCTAGGTTTAGGGTCGTCAACTGAGAGAGTGCACTCAGACTGGCTGGAATACTGCCGTTTAGTGAGTTTCCACCTAAATCCAGATTAACCAGTTTGGTGAGCCCACCGAAGCTATCAGGAATGGGCCCTGATAGTTGATTGTTTCCCAAGATCAGATTCGTCAGGTTGGTCAGATTACCCAATCCAGATGGAATAGGACCGTTCAGTTGATTACCATAAAAGCTGAGGCTTGTTAACTGGGTTAGGGCACTCAGACTGGTAGGGATATTACTACTTAACTGGTTAGCGGTCAAATCCAGATAAGTAAGTTGTGTCAAATTAGCTAGACTAGACGGAATAGTGCCACTCAACTGGTTATAGCTTAAACCCAGGTGGGTGAGCTGCGTTAGATTGCCTAAACCGGAGGGAACATTCCCATTCAGTTGATTTGCATCAATTTGTACAAAGGTAAGTTGAGTCAAGGCACTCAGACTAGCGGGCAGGCTGCCTATCAGGTTATTTCCATAAAGATCAAGTTGGCTCACCCGGCCGTTCGTACAGCTAACTCCCTGCCAGGGTTCTCCCCCATTGCCCGTGCAGGGGTCGCAGCCGTTGAGCCAGCCGCTTTTACGGGTCCAGTTGGCCCCGTTGGTGGCGTTGTACAGATCGACCAGGGGCTGGTAGTCGGGGCTGCTGGTGATTGTCAGGCTGGTGATAGCCGTCGTGGTTTGCCCACTGCTGTTTATCGTCAGGGTAAAGCTCTGCGTCCCCGACCCAGCCACCGTCAGGTCCTGACTGAAAGTGGAACCGGTCGAGGTCCCCTCGACGGAGGTACCACTACCGTTGGTGAGCGTATAGGCATAGCTGCCCGTTACGTTGCCCAACGTGGCCGTAAACGTTACCGGACTACCTATACAAACCGCGGCTGGACTGGCCGACAGGCCCGCGATGGCAGGCGTGGCATCAGTCACCAACAGACTATAGACCGCCCCCGTTGCCGCGCAGCCGTTGGCGTCGGTGGCCCGCACGATGACCGAGTAGCTCCCCGCCTGCGTTGGCGTGCCGCTCAAGGCCCCCGTGCCCCCGTCCAGACTTAGCCCGCCCGGCAGACTGCCCTCCACCACACTGAAGCTGTAGGGACTGCTGCCCCCCGTCACCGTAAAGGTTTGGCTGAAGGCCACGCCCTGGGTAGCCACGGTGGTAGTGGGGTTGCTGAGGGTAATGCGGATGGGCTCGCCCTGGTACTCGTAGGCACCCATATCAATGGTATCGCCAAACACCCGGGGGTTGCCCGCCAGATCGGTAGCCGGGCCGTTGGCGGTAGCGTAGGCCTGGTTGCTGCCTGCGTTGATGGCGGGTGAGCAGGGGCCCAGCTGAGCCGAGCTGGTGGAAGCGAAGGGGCTAGTGGCAGTGGTGAGGTTGTTGCCCCCATCTGTATAGCCGGTTACCGAAGCCTCAATTAGACAATAGGTAGCCGAGATTGTACTTTGATAAGTATAAAAGGTCTCACCTCCTCCATTACCAAATAGAACGCAATTAGTCAGACTCGCACTACCGTTACGGGAAATTGCCACTGCCCCTCCACTCTGTGTAACCGAGTTGGCTTGGAAGCTACAGTTGGTCATACTCGCACTACCTCCTTCACTATAAAATCCCCCGCCAAAAGAGTTGCCATTGGAAGTGCTGTTAGCCTGGAAAATACAGTTAACCAGACTTGCAGTACCGTTATCACTACATATGCCAGCACCAGGGCCTGCACTGGTGTTAGCCTGAAAGCTACTATTAATTAGCTTCAGGTTGCTGTAACTAATAAACATTCCCCCGCCGGCGTTATAACCCGAATTGTTTTGAAAGCTACAGTTAGTCAGAATCGGATTATCATCAGCATTGTATATACCCCCACCATAATTACTAGCGGTGTTATTCAGGAAGCTACAGTTGGTCAGCGTCGGACTACCTCCTAGACTATTTATTGCCCCTCCATCGCCTGAAGTTGTGTTATTCAAGAAGCTACAGTTGGTTAAGCTAATGTTGCTTTGATAATTATACATTGCCCCGCCAATATATAGAGCCGTATTGTTGAGAAAGGTACAATTACGTACCGTTGGGCTGGTTAGTACGTTATACATACCCGCCCCTGCCCCGTTGTCTGATTGTCCGTCAGCATATCCATCCCGGATAACAAAGCCATCCAGCACCGCTGTATTGTTGGTGCCCTGGCTATTGACTACGTGGATGCTATTGTCGGTGTTTGTACCCACCGAGCCGATGTTACCCGAAAGCGTGCTGCTGGAAGGCTGCCCAGTGGTAGGATTAATGGCGGGACGTTGGCTGAGCTGAGTTTCGCTGCCCACAAAGCCTCCATAGATAGTCACCCCGTTTTTCATCTGGAAGCTACTGGTACGGTCGGTACCAGTAGTGGGTTTGTAAATCCCCGCGGCTACCCACACCTGCTGGGCACCGCTGAAGTTGATCTGACTCTGCAAATCGCCCGAGGCATCAGCCCAGCTGCTGCCGCTGCCCGTAGCCCCCTGTTTGACGTAGCGGATAGTCTGGGCCTGGGCGAGCGAGCCCATCAGCAAAAACAGCCCGAAAAGAAAGCGGTAAAACGTCGAATTCATAGAAAAAAGGAATCGGTAAATAAAGATGTCAACAGTGAGCATTAGCCGGGAATGGCGACCACCAAATGGACCAGCGTAGGCAGGAGCAGGAAGAAAGATCTCGTCCAGTACTTGAGCTATGTGTTACTGGCTGATCAGCTCCTGATAGTAGGTCTGTAGCCGCTCCCGGCTGCGTTTCAACCGCATCTTGACGGCGCTTTCCGACAGGTGATAACGCTGACCAATCTGCTGAATGGACAACCCCTGCTCATACTTGAGCCGAAGCAAGTTAAGCTCTTTGTCGGGCAGCCGCTGTAAAGCCAGCAGCTGATACTGATACTGGCTCTCGGTTTCTGCCATCGATTCGTTATCAATTACCGGATGAAGCAACGATTGGTCGGACAGGGATTCGGTTTTCAGTCGACTGGTTACTCTCAACCGACTCAGGCAATGGTTGCGGGAAACGGCGAATAGCCAGGTTGAAAACAGGGAGCGCTGCTGAAACGAGGGGAGCTTTTCGAACACCTTCAGAAAGATGTCCTGGGTGTAGTCCTGGGCCGACGCCTGGTCCTTGGTAAAAGACAGGCAGGTTTGGTACACCTTGTCGACATATTGCTGGTAGAGATGTTCGAAACTGGCCACTCCCTCCGTGTATTCAACTGAGTGGGGTACATTGGCTATGGCTTTTCGCATGACAGTAGGCAGGGTAGTAAATCATGTACTGTACATGACTTAGCCTCCGCAAGTACGCCCGATGCCAAAAAACAGGCTAACAGCCTCGTTACATTTATTAACAACTATGTTACACAACCCAAAAAAAAGCCCGCTTTCGCGGGCTTTAACGCCATAAAACAGGGGAAAAGTTAAAAAACTGACGGCTGCGACTTAGTGTACTGGGAAGGTGAAACGCCATAACGTTCCTGAAAGACTTTCGAAAAGTACGAGAGGTTGTCAAACCCAACGGCATAGGCGATCTGGGTTACGCTCTGTCGATTTTCGGTCAGTAGCTGGGCGGCCCGGGCCAGGCGGATGTCCCGGATAAACTGAGTCGCGGTTGTGCTGGCCACTGCTTTCAGTTTGCGGTGCAGTTGTACCCGGCTTAAATGGACAGCTTCGGCCAGGTCTTCGACGGTGAATGAAGCATCATCGAGGTGTTGATCGACAACCGTCGACAAGCGATCCAGAAACAGCTGTTCGGCCGTTGGCAGGGCAGGCACAGCAACTTCCGTTGGGGCAACATCCGTTGGGGCAACTTCCGTTGGGGGCCTGTTCCTGTTCTGTCTGGCAAACGCCTGGAACAGACGCTCCCGTTGCCGGATCAGATTACGTACCCGGGCTTCCAGTTCCATCTGGTTGAAAGGTTTGGTCAGGTAATCGTCGCCCCCCCGGTCGAAACCGTCAATACGGTCGTCGACGGTCGCTTTGGCGGTCAGCATGATGACCGGAATATGACTGGTAGCTTCCTGACTTTTCAACGCCCGGCAAAATCCGAAGCCATCGAGCCGGGGCATCATCAGGTCACAGATCACAATATCAGGCAGCACCGAGGTGGCCAGTTCCAGCCCCTCCCGCCCGTCGGTGGCTTCCATAACCCGGTATTCACCGTCAAAAATGCGTCGTACGTAGGCCCGAATGTCTGCGTTATCATCGACAATCAGGAGTATTCTTTCTTCCTCCGAAACGCGCCCGGCGGAGGGCAGCGGCACTGGCTCCGGTCTGTCGGCCAGGTAAGCCGCTACGCTCGTCGTGCCTGCATCGACTGCCCGCTCCTCAGGCGCCACTGCCGGCACGAACGGTAGCGTAACGGTAAACGTAGTGCCCGCTCCCTGAGCGCTCACTACGTCGATTGTTCCCTTCAGTACTTTCACCAGCTCGTTGACCAATGCCAGCCCAATACCGGTACCTTCGTGAGAACGGGTTGTCTGCCCGTTAACCTGATAGAACCGCTCGAAAATACGCGCCAGGTGTTCCGGTGCAATACCGATGCCGGTATCCTGCACAGTCAAGGTCAGCATTCCTGATTCGCCGGTGATTGAATAGTGTACGCTCATCCGCACCTCGTTCCCTTTCGGGGTGAACTTGAACGCGTTCGAGAGCAGGTTAACAACAATTTTTTCCAGCTTGTCGCGATCAAACATGGCCCAGATACGGGTTTCGGACTGCTCAAAAACAAACGAAATCTGCCGGCTTTCGGCCAGCGAAGTGAACGAACTACTCAGCGTATGGAAGAGCGCCGTCAACTCATCCGTTACCAGTTCAGCTTTCAGCTGACCCGCTTCCAGCTTGCTGAGGTCCAGCAGCTGGTTGATCAGGCTCAACAGACGATTTCCGTTACGCTCCATCACCGTCAGGATGGTCTCTGCCGGGAACCGCTGTTTCAGGTCGGCCAGGGGGCCCAGAATCAGCGTCAGGGGCGTCCGGAACTCGTGGGAAATGTTTGTAAAGAACTGAGTTTTCAACCCGTCCAGTTCGGCCAGTCGGCTGGCTTCTTTCTGCTCGAACGCCACACGCTGCTCCAGCAGCAGCCGCTGCGTCTGAAATTTGTACAGTTGCCAGCCAATAATCACCAGAATGACAGCATAGAGCAGATAGGCCCACCAGGTCTGGTAGAACGGTGGATGTACCTGCATCGCTAACGTAACCGGTTGGCTCCAGCTCTGGCCATCGACGGAACCCATTACCTGGAACGTGTACTTACCCGGCGGCAGCTGAGCGTAATTGGCAAATCGATTGGTACCGGCGTCTACCCAGTCGTCGTCGATACCCGACAAGCGGTAGCGGTACCTATTTTTGGCGGAGTTGGCAAAGTCCATTACGCCGAACTCGAGTGTGATCAGGTTCTGCGTATGCGTCAGATCAATATGCCGGGTGTACTCAACGCCTTCGGTCAGTATACCGGATGCCCCCCCTACCCGAACCCGTTCGTTATTAATTTTCAGATCGATGAGCTGCACCTGCGGAACCTTACTTACCGATTGAGCGATATTGGAAGCCCGAAAAATCGTCAGCCCGCGTACACCCCCGAACAGCAGTTCGCCCGATGGCGCCTTGAAAAACGACCCCGAGTTGAACTCATCATCCTGCAGCCCGTCGGCTTTCGTGAAGTTAAGAAAGGTCTGCGTTCGGGGGTTAAACCGCGCCAGACCCCGGTTCGTACTGAGCCAGAGGTTCCGGAATTCATCCGACAAAATGCCATAAACAACTTTATTGGGGAGCCCCTGTGCTTCGGTGATATGCCCGAACCGGCCGGTTTGTTTATCAAGTCGGTTCAGCCCACCCCCCTTTGTGCCTACCCACAGGTAACGAGTGGGCTGGTTAGGGTCGTCGAGTAGGCTGGAGACCAGATCATCACTCAGACTCGTTCTCTCCCGCGTGTCGTTTTTGTACAGCGAAAACGAGGGTGTTGTGTACGGGTGATCGGCCCGCACAAGCCCTTTGCTGGTTCCGATCCAGAGCGTACCGTTCCGATCAAAAAAAAGCACGTTGGTTTCGATGTCGGCTCCTTTCTGGGGCAGCAACGCCTGATACGTGAAGACCTGGAATGTTTCTGTTTCCGGGTCGAACCGGAGCAGCTTCCCGTTCAGAACACCAATCCAGAGACGCCCCGATGCATCTTCAACCGTCTGGTTTATATAGAAGTTAAACGACGTATTGGGGGGCAGCGCATACTTCTTGAGGAGCTTCCAGTCGGACGAGAATTTCAGCAGACTCATTTCCTGCGTCTCAAAATTCGTGTTCGACACCCAGAAGGTGCCCTGCCGGTCCTGCATCAGATAACGTGCCCGTTTTTGGGCAGGCGTGAGTTTGTCATCCAGAAACGGTTTCATCCGGTTCTTGTCCCGGTCAAGCTGTTTGTACGCAAATTCATAACGGACGTAGGTCCGCCCCTGTCGATCGGTATACACGTGCGATAGGGTCGTGTTCGGCAAATACGTGTGGAACTGTTTGACTCTGGGATTGAATATACGGAGTCCGTACCCGCTTGTTCCCAGCCAGACATTACCGGTCTGATCACGCAGGATTGTAGTCACGGCGTAGATATCGGGCGGCAGGGCCACGAAAGCATTGTCAGCCGTCAGACTGTCCTGCCGAACTAATTCGTCGGGCGACATTAGCCAGAGGTATTTATCCGTGGCGATGGCCAGCGTTTTTGGATCAAACGCGGTAATTACCGGTATAAACTCGGGGTTACTGGCTGCACCGACCAGGTGAATCGTTTTCTGTTGGTGATGAAACTGACATACGAGCCTTTCGCCCCGCAGGGCGATAGAAATTTGCTGCGCCAGATTACTGTACAGCCCCACTTCATTGTCTGAGTAGGAGCTGAACCGACCTGGTTTTTGCGGATACTGCCAGTTGAATGCATACGCACCTGATTTGCAGACGGCAACCGCCTGTCCATCCGCCCGAAAGCTGAGGTGTTTGATTGGATCGCCCACTCGGAAGGCCGTGGGTAACTGAAAGATCTGTATCTCCTTCGTACCGTTAGCCCGAACGGGAAAGGGAACCTTGAGCGAGTCGGGAAGGCTGATCTTGATCAGTTTGTTTTCGTTCGCAACAACCCAGATGTTTCCCCTGGGATCCTCATAGATTTTGTTGATGCCGTAATTACCAGCATTAGCGGCTGTTTTATCATGGATGTCGATGTGGTAAAAACGCTGCGTTTTTCGATCAAAAAGATTGAGACCCGTGTTGAGCGTTCCAACCCAGAGCCAGCCTCTGCTATCGAGCAGCAGAGCCGAGCAATTGTTGTCGGAAAGGCTGTACTCGTTGTAGGGATCATGGGTAAAAACCGTGAAGTTATGGCCGTCGTACCGGTTAAGCCCGTCTTTGGTAGCTACCCAGATAAACCCTTTCTCGTCCTGCAGCAGGTCAAATATCATTCCCTGCGACAAACCATCGGATATGGTTAGCTCCTGCCAGCCTTTATTGTTCTGCTGCGCCAAGAGAGCTGTAGCTCCCCATAACACCAACAAAAAAGTATATAAAAATGGACGCATTGTTCAGGATTAAGGCCAGCTATGTGACAAAGTTACTTTCCCCTCAAAAATGTAGCCATATCGACAAATACTTGCCTAGTAGCCTAGCGCCCAAGTAATAACTTTGGAAAGACCAAGATCATTGTCCAGAGTTAGAGACGGCACACCCAGGGAAATTCCTCAACTAACTAATTTTCAATAAACTTTGCAACTATGATCCTATATACCGGTGACAAAAAACTTCTTTTGTCACTAACTGTATTCACAGGACCAGCTTTTCGCCCCCGTAGTTTCTGAGGGCCCGCCAAACCATCGATTGATACGGTCAGCCAGAAACTACGGTATCAGTCGAAAAAAAACCGAAATAATCGCGTGTTCGGAGCTTACTACCAAAGATCTGATGGCCGGATAACCGTACAGTAAACCGTTTACTGACTGATTTACCGAAAGTTAGTAATTAGCGGGAAACACCATGCGTCATGAAAACGGGTCGATGGGCGGTCAGCCTCTGGGGTATTCTTTTCTTTTTTGCCGGATCGTTTGTGCAGGCGCAGGCCCCCGATTCGCTCGTTACGTACCTGAAAACACACGCGCCTACGGATACAACCTACATCCGGGCGATGGACCAGGCCGTCTTTACCCTGATCTATAAAAAAGCCGATTACCCCCGCGCCGATTCACTAAGCCGACAGATGGTCGACGTAGCAACCCGACTCAGCTACTGGTCGGGGCTGGTCGCAGGATACCGCAACCGGGCGTCGACTAACTACATGGCTGCTAATTACGAGCAGGCATTGGTCTATTTTCAGAAAACGGTTGATGCCGTCGAGCAGCACAACCTGCCACCAGTCATGCTGTACAAAGCCCTCGGTAATCTGGCATCGGGGCACGAAAAACTGGGACACGACGAGCAGGTATTACAGATGGCACTGCGGGCCATCGCCATTCAGGAAAAGTACCACATCAAACCGCGCATGCCAGTACCGCACCGGCTGATCGGGGGAACGCTGGTCAAGATGGGCAAGAAACAGCAGGCCATTCCTTACTACCAGGAAGCGGGCGTAATTTTCCGGGAGATGGGGGACCCGCGCGGCATTGCGATTTTCGAGAATCAGCTGGGTGATTTCTACATGGACCTGGGGCAGCCTACAGCAGCCCTGCCCCATTTCCGGAAGTCGCTCGCCATGAGTCGTCAACTGAACTTTGAGCTGTTGCGGGCGGATGCACTGGACGGGATGGCACAGGTCATGAATACGCTCAACCGGCCCGACGAGGGGCTGGCCTACGCCCGGCAGGCGTTGGCTATTGCCGTCAGGCAACAGAATCAGCTCGGCATTACCACGGCCTATAACACGATCGGGGCCCTCTACCAGACCAAGCAGGATTTTTCGCAGGCCGAAACGTACCTGCGAAAAGCCATTGACGTGGCCGACAACTACAATTTCAGGGACGAACTCAGGAAGAGTAGCCAGCACCTGGCCAATCTGCTGGGGCAGCAGAATAAGTACCAGCAGGCCTACGCTTTTCAGCTTCGCAAAAATAACCTGACCGATTCGGCTACGCTTGTACGCACGAACGCCGAAATCGAACGGTTGCTGATTCAGTACGAAACGGAAAAGAAAGAAGCCCACATCCGGCTGTTGCAGAAAGAAAAACAGCTGGATCAGGAAGAAACCAATCAGGCCCGCTGGCAGCGTAACGCCTTATTAATGGGGGCCATTCTCATGATCCTGCTGGGCATGACCATTGGTGCCTGGCTGCTAAACCGCGCCCGGGTTCAGCGGCTGCAGGAAGCCATTCAGCTACGTCAGCAGATTGCCCATGATCTCCACGACGAAGTAGGCAGCACGCTCAGCAGTATTTCGCTCCTGAGCGGTCATACCGACAAGCTGCTCAGCGAAAACCGGCCCGAAACGGCGCAGAAGATGGTACAGAAGATTTACATCGACGCGCGCCAGATTCTGGAATCCATCGACGAGATCATCTGGACGATCAACCCTGGCAATGACTCGCTCCAGCGGATTGTGTTACGTCTGCAGGAGTATGCGCAGCCTCTGATGGAATCAAAACAGATCGCGTTCAACTTCTACGTCGACTCAGCACTCGATCAGTTGCCCGTATCGATGGAAGTGCGCCGAAATCTATATTTAATTGGTAAGGAAGCCATCAATAACCTGATCAAATACTCGGAAGCTACGCGGGCTACGTTACGTTTCGAGCGGCAGAACAGTCAGTTCAAGGTTGTTATCGAGGATAATGGCCGGGGTTTCGACGCCGATCAGCTCAGCAGCCGCACGGGGCAGCAGAGTATGCAGCAGCGCGCCCTGGCCATGGGTGGCAAACTGACGGTACGGTCCGTTCCCGGCCAGGGTACCACCCTCGAACTTACCTCCGCAGCGATTTAGCAGGCAGTTTTTTGACAGGATTACAGGGATTTAAGAGAATTCAAAAAAACCAATCCTTTTAATCCTGTCAAATAACCATCGTACACTTATCCGATTTACAGCTAGTATTCGAACGGTTACTTTTACTGAACTATCGTACTAAAAGTAGCTTTTCGGCTTAACTGACACCCACTATGATTCGCGTCACCATCTTCGACGATAACGATTCTCTTCGCGAAACGCTCTCGCTCGTTTTCGACGCAACCGATGATTTGATCGTAACCGGCACCCACCCCGACGCCCTCGACGCGGTGGCCTGCGTGCAACGCGAGCAGCCCGACGTGATTCTGATGGACATCGACATGCCGGGCCGCACCGGTATCGAAGCGGTACAGCTTATCCGGAAGCAGACCACCGCCCCTAAAATCCTGATGCTGACCGTTTTCGAGGACGTCGAACGCATTTTTTCGGCCATCTCAGCCGGCGCGGTTGGTTACCTTTTGAAGAAGACGCCCGCCGATAAGATCATCGAATCAATCCGCGAGGTGATGTCCGGCGGGGCTGCCATGACCCCTTCCATCGCTCTGAAAGTTCTGGACGCTTTCCGCTCCCCAACGACCCAGTCCAACCCGTATGCGCTGACTGAAAAGGAACGCGACGTATTACATCGACTGGTGGAGGGCGACAGCTACAAACTCATTGCGTATCACTGCCAGATCAGCATGGGTACCGTGCGGACGCATATCGTAAATATTTACGAAAAGCTTCACGTCAACTCCAAGTCCGAGGCTGTGGCCAAAGCCTTGAAAACAGGTTTGTTCAGTTAGCCCCTCCCCCATTTTCTCACCATGACGCATACGCTGCCCGTTCTGCTGTTCCTTTGCCTACTCGCCTTTGCCTGCAAACCGAAAGAGTCTCATACCGCAGACACGAAATCGGCGGATTCGCTGACGGAGAGCAAGGCTATCGATTTCCAGATTATTCCCGGCGAACGGGTTGGACCGATCCAGTTTACAACGTCGGAAGCCGATTTGCTACGTCGGTTTGGGCCCTCTGTCGTTACAGCCGGCGACACAATTTACGGGGCCGAAGGAGAGGAATTTGTGGGAACTACCCTTTACAAAGGCACCGTCGACGAGGTGCAGATTCTTTATCAGGACTCGTCCGGACGCCTGCATCCCGAGCTTATACTGATCCGACCCACCACAACCGACGACGAAGGCAACCCCCTTCCTAACCTGGCTCCAACGCGCTGGCAGACAGCCGATGGTCTGCGAATCGGCACCCAATTAAGTGAACTGGAAAAGCGCAACGGAAAACCATTCAAGCTCTGGGGCTTTGGCTGGGACTATGGCGGCAACATTTCCGACTGGCAGGGCGGCAAAATGAGCTTACCCGCGGGCGAATCGCTGCTGGCGCTCACGCTGGGCCCTCCCGCTACGCTTACGACAGCGCAGGAAAAGGCATATGGTCAGGTAATGGGCGACAGTGAGTTTCTGTCGTCGTTTGCCCCCATGAAACGTCTCAATCCGGAAGTCCAGGCGATGCACGTTTCACTCGGTCAGTCGAAGTAGTTCACCACCACTCACCTTCCCTATGACCGGCCAGGAATTTCGCTCGCTCTTCAGTCAGGTTGCGCAGCAAACGCTCTCGCTCCCCGACGCGGAACGGTACCTGGATTTACACCACTCGCCCACAGCCCAATGGGTCAAACGCAGTCTGACAGGTCTGGTCCTGCTCCTTTTTCTGGCCGTTGGGTTGTATATCATCCAGCACGGCTACCGGGTGTCCATCGCCCAGCAGCGGGATTCGACGATATTGAACGCAGCTAATACCGTTCAACGTTGGTCACCGCTGCTGCTTTTCGGCGGCTTCGGCAGCCTGCTCGGGTTGGTGAGCGTTGCCGGGCTGCTTGCCTTGGTCCGCAGCCTCAGCCGCTCAGATCTTCCGTCAATAGATACGATAAAAGGTAGACTGCACCAGGTAGCCGCCCGTACGCTGACGGTCGACGAAGCCATGAGTCAGCTGTTTCTTCTGGAAGCACCACCCGCCCGACCATCAACGTCGGTAGCTACGCGGCTATTCATTACCCTTTTCATGCTGGTCGTCGTTTACTTCAGTCTGCGCCAGGCCCAGACCGCTTACCGGTTGCTGACATCGGGAAAACGGACGGAAGGACAGATCATCCAGATGATCAGTAATCGGAAGCATACCGCAACGGTCCCCGTTGTTCGCTATTCGGTCGATGGGCAGTACCATGAACTGACCGGCGGTACGTATTCAAGTCCAGCCGCGTACGCCATCGGCGACCGGGTGACCGTGCTGTATAATCCGGCATCACCAGCCGAAGCTGCCATTCAGTCCTTTTCCGATCAGTGGGCCGGTCCTTTGGTAGCCATCAGCCTGGCCAGCGTTTTTCTATTTTTTCTGTGGCGTCGCCCCAGGTCATTCGGTCGTTAGTCGCCTAGGGAATCGTAGGAAAGCTTGCAACCTGATCCGCAACCGGGCAGGTTCCTTACTTTGACTATCTGGTCACCCACGTTCTACCGACTACTCTCCCGACAACGTCAAATCCTGCAGACACGTGGTTCCGGCAGCGATACTAACAATGTAAGCGCGGCCCCCTTCGCGTTCGATGGCTTCGGCAACGGCTTCGGGGTTTTCGGGGGCGTAGGCAAACATGCAGCCTCCCCCACCCGATCCGTTGATTTTGCCACCCAGCGCTCCGGCGTTCAGCGCAGCCTCAATCATACGATCGATTTTAGGCGTCGAGATCTGCTGGGCGTCGCGGAGGTTGGTGTGATGATCGGTCAGCAGTTGACCAAACTTCTCGTGATCCAGACCACCGCTCAGTTCGTGGGGCGTTTGCAGCGTATCCAGGGCTTCGCGCAGGATGTCCCGGTTTTCAATGTTGCCTTTCAGCAGAATGTATTCATCCTTGGTCAGCACGTCTTTATACTCGGGCAGCTCCGTAATGGCGGTCGTATGCAGGGAAAATGCCGGGTTCATCGCTCTTAGCTGATCGGCGATACGGAGCATCCCGAACTTCACCCGGCCCAGTATGCCGATGGTGTCTTTCGGGTCCTGCGAGTTACCCAGTACGAACGTACCCAGTTGAGCCGCGGGTGAAGTGGGCGCAAACGCTTCCAGGCGAATGTTGGGCTGCGACTCCAGGTAGATAACGCCCCCAACTGCCGTCGAGTAGTGATCCATCATGCCCCCTGGTTCGCCAAACTCCAGCACCTCAGCCACATAAGCCAGTTCGGCCAGTTCGGTAGCGGGTAGAATTCGCGGCTCATCCGCCAGTCGGGATAGTACGTTCAGCCAGCTAATCAGCAGCGCCGACGAACTCGACGTACCAGCGTTGATGGGAATTTCGCCTCGCACCTCACCCGCGATCCCGCCCGAAAACGTGAATCCCGCCCGGAGCAGTACGTTAACAGCCGAACGAAAGTAATCGCGATCGTTCTGGTACGTTAGCGGCAGCGTAGTCAGGCCAAAGCGCTCTTCCTTACCAATATCAGGCAACTGCAGCACCACGTCCGGCAAACTTGTCCGTTCGGCGGTTAGTTGAATACGGCAGGAAATGGCGGCAGCAATGACGGGCAGGCCCAGGTAATCCTGATGTTCGCCGAAGAGGCAGATGCGCCCTGGCGTAGAAACCGTTATCGGTTGGTAAGACATACGAGACGTTGGAAATTATGCCCATGCCGGGCCACGTTTACACCGGGCTTCCCGGGCTGCATTCGTCAACGGGCCGACCAGCTGGTATTCGTTTCCGTAAATATACTGGCCGTCTCTGGTCAGCGTACCGATAGCTGCCGAAAAAAGTCTTTTCCTGTATAGGCCATCTGCCTTATTTTGCAGCTTTCTCCCCGATCCCATGAACCTATCCCTATACGCTTGGCTTACCCGCAGCCTTGCTACCTTTCTGTTCTTACTGGCAGCCACTTTCGCGTTCGCACAGACCGCCACACCCGACACGACGTTCCGAAGCACGTTCTACGAACAGAAACGAACCCTGTTCGAAAGCCTGCCCAACACCAAAAAGGAAATCATTTTCCTGGGCAACAGCATCAGTGACTTTGGCGAGTGGGCTGAACTCTTCGATGATCCCCACGTCAAAAACCGGGGCATCTCGGGCGATCTTTCGTTTGGCGTACTGGCCCGACTGGGCGAAGTGACCGCGTCGAAACCGGCCAAAATTTTTCTGCTGATCGGCATCAATGACCTAGCCCGTGAGATCCCCGACGAGCGGATTATTCGGAATTACCGGTTAATCGTTCAGCAGATCCGACGGGAATCGCCCCGTACCCGCATTTATCTGCAAAGCGTTTTCCCTACCAACGATACATTCCCGCAGTTCAAACGCCATCAGGGCAAAGACGCCCACATCAAGGCACTCAACGATGCGCTCCGGCAGCTAGCCGCCGAAAACGGTCAGCCCTACGTCGATCTGCATGCTTACCTCGCCGACAGCGCCGGTAAACTCGACGCTCGATACACCAACGACGGCCTACATCTCGTTGGCGCGGGGTACATCCAGTGGGTTAAGGCACTACGTGAGCTGGGACACATGAAATAGGACACGTGCACTTGGCGCTCTTCCACTGTCCTGCTCAACAAAAGGGACTGACTGGCCGATTTTACACGGACGAACGTTCACCAACTGCCACTATACAAAACCAAACTGCGGCCTATCTACCAACCTCAGCCCCGTTGTCCTGATTACTTATCAGAAAGAGCCATATCATTATTTTGCCGTTTTTGTCAATCAAACCCGGCAGCAGGCAGAAGATCTGTTTAAGCAGAAATACAGCCTCGAGCCGGACACTAAGCGGGAGTCCGTTTCTTTCATTCCCAAAGATCCCTCCTGATGTCGGGATGACAGAAAAAAAGCACTATCGATGTCGATAATACCGTTTCTAGCGGGAGTCTTGTTAGTTGGGAACCGCTCGTATTAAAAAGTTTTCTACCTTTGTGTTGCTAAACAGCGAAGCTTTAGGGGTGCCCGAACGGGCTGAGATATCACCCTTTGAACCTGAACAGGATAATACCTGCGGAGGGAAAAGCAAGAACACAGGTCGTATATTAATTAAGTTATCCGTACGTCAATTAGCTGGAATTGTGTTGTTTATACACTCGATTCCTCAGGATTAAATCTAATCCGGGTTTGACATACCGATACCCATTCGGCCCTTTTTCTGCTCGTTTCTCCCGTTGTCTTTTTCTGTGGTCTCCCCTACCAGCGCTGCGTTTGGCCTTAACGCACGACTATGACTGTATCCGTTAACAACCAGCCTGTTGATACGTCGCCAACGGCCTCACTCGGTAGTCTACTGACGCAGCTCGCGCTGTCCCAGAAAAAAGGAATCGCCGTTGCCGTCAACAACGTCATTGTCCCCCGCGTCACCTGGGAACAATTCTCTTTATCCGGCAACGAAAAAATCACGGTTTTACAAGCAACTCAGGGAGGATGAGCCAAAACCCCAAAACCCAGCCACTGCATACGCAGCAGTCTATCACGCGCCAGCCACTGACCGGCTCCCGCAAAATCTACGTGCCCGGCCAACTGCACGACATTCGGGTGGCCATGCGCGAAATCACCCTGTCCGACACCGTATCGTACGTTGGGGCCAAAAAAGTGAACCAGCCCAATGCACCGGTGACGGTCTACGACACCAGCGGGCCTTATACCGACCCAGACGTAACCATCGACTTGGAGCTGGGTCTGCCTCGCCTGCGCGAATCGTGGATTACAGACCGGGGCGATGTTGAACAGCTATCCGCTTTCTCGTCGGACTACTGCAACCAACGCCTGGCCGACCAGAAACTGGACGCCCTACGGTTTGCACACATTCGCCATCCGTACCGAGCCCGCGCGGGCCAGAATGTGACGCAATTGCATTACGCCCGCAAAGGCATTATCACGCCCGAAATGGAATACATCGCCATCCGGGAAAACCAGCGTATCGACCGCACCGGCCGGTACGCCGATGCGGGACCGGCGCTCAACAGCCAATCCACACTGTGCAAACAGCATCCGGGCAATAGTTTTGGGGCCAACACGCCCAAAGGCCACATTACCCCCGAGTTTGTTCGGCAGGAGGTAGCCGCTGGTCGGGCCATTATCCCGGCCAACATCAACCATCCCGAGAGCGAGCCCATGATTATTGGCCGGAATTTTCTGGTCAAGATCAACACGAACATCGGCAACTCGGTGGTTTCGTCGAGTATTGAGGAGGAAGTAGAGAAAGCCGTGTGGAGTTGCCGCTGGGGTGGCGATACGCTGATGGATCTGTCGACAGGCAAGAACATTCACGAAACCCGCGAGTGGATTATCCGGAACTGCCCGGTACCCGTCGGAACGGTGCCTATCTACCAGGCCCTGGAGAAAGTGAACGGCAAGGCTGAAGCGCTGACCTGGGAGCTATTCCGCGATACGCTGATCGAACAGGCGGAGCAGGGCGTTGATTACTTCACGATTCACGCGGGGGTGTTGCTGCGTTACATTCCGCTGACGGCCCGACGCGTAACGGGAATTGTGTCGCGGGGTGGCAGTATCATGGCTAAATGGTGTCTGGCGCATCACAAAGAGAACTTCCTGTACACGCATTTTGAGGATATCTGCGAGATTATGAAAGCCTACGATGTGGCCTTCTCGCTGGGCGACGGCCTACGGCCCGGCTCTATTGCCGATGCGAACGATGCGGCCCAGTTTGCGGAGCTTGAAACGCTGGGCGAACTGACCAAGATTGCCTGGAAACACGACGTACAGGTAATGATTGAAGGGCCGGGGCACGTACCGATGCACCTCATCAAAGAAAACATGGACAAGCAGTTGCGGGAGTGTGACGAAGCGCCGTTCTACACGCTTGGGCCACTGACGACCGACATTGCACCCGGCTACGACCACATCACATCGGGTATCGGCGCGGCCATGATCGGCTGGTTCGGCACGGCCATGCTCTGCTACGTAACGCCCAAAGAACACCTGGGACTGCCTAACAAGAAAGATGTGAAGGATGGGGTGATCACCTACAAGATTGCGGCCCACGCGGCCGATCTGGCGAAAGGTCATCCGGGAGCGCAGTACCGCGACAATGCCCTCAGCAAAGCCCGTTTCGAGTTTCGCTGGGAGGATCAGTTCAACCTCTCACTCGACCCGGACACAGCCCGTGAATATCATGACGAAACCCTCCCCGCCGAAGGGGCTAAAACGGCTCATTTCTGCTCGATGTGCGGTCCCAATTTCTGCTCGATGAAGATTACGCAGGACGTACGCGACTACGCCGAACAGAACGGGCTAGCCGATGAAGAGGTGTTTGACCAGGCGATGCAGACGAAAGCGAAAGAGTTTGCCCAACAGGGTAGCCAGTTGTATCTATGATTATTAGTCCCTTACATTACCTCGTCACCCGACCCGAGCAGGCAGAGCTGGCTTGCCAGGCGGGTGTTGACTGGATTCAACTCCGAGTTAAGAACCGGTCATATGCCGATTGGAAAGTCTTGGCGCAGGATACCCTGTCCGTTTGCCGGTCACACAACGCCCGACTGATTATTAACGATAATCCTCAACTGGCAGCTGAACTGGGAGCCGATGGCGTGCACTTGGGGCAGGACGATATGCCTGTTCCCGAAGCAAGAGCATTACTGGGCAATACGTTTATTATCGGCGGCACGGCCAACACCCTAGAAACCATTCGTCTACACGGCCAGAACGGCGCGGATTACGTAGGCCTGGGACCGTTTCGGTTTACAAGCACAAAGGAAAAGCTAAGCCCGATCCTGGGCTTGACGGGCTACCAGTCAGTTCTTTCGACCTTACAAAGTGAAGGTTTTTCGCTGCCCATTGTCGCGATTGGTGGCATTACGCTGGCCGACATTCCGGCTCTGCTCCAGGCGGGGCTGCATGGCGTAGCCGTTTCGTCCGCTATCAGTGGCGCGGCTAACCCCATTGAGCAAGCCCAGCAGTTCTGCCAGTATTTTACGCTAACAACCGTCAAAATAACCGCTCATGAACACCCTTGATAGCCAACCACTCGTTATTGCCGGGCACACGTTTTCGTCCCGCCTGTTTACAGGGACGGGTAAGTTCGGCTCGACCCAACAGATGGAAGACGCCCTACTGGCGTCGGGTACGGAACTGGTTACGGTGGCTCTGAAACGCATTGGCGCCCATGATCAGCAGAACGACCTTTTGGCGCATCTGGCTCATCCACAATTCAAGTTGTTGCCCAATACGTCGGGCGTCCGGACAGCCCGCGAAGCCGTTTTTGCGGCTCAGATGGCCCGCGAAGCTTTAGAGACGAACTGGTTGAAGCTGGAGATTCATCCCGATCCGAAGTACCTGCTTCCCGATCCTATTGAAACGCTGAAAGCCGTCGAGGAACTTGTCAAACTAGGTTTTGTGGTGCTGCCCTACATCCACGCCGACCCCGTACTGTGCAAGCGGCTGGAAGAAGTAGGCGTTGCGGCTGTCATGCCACTTGGCGCTCCTATTGGCACGAACAAAGGGCTTCGCACGCTGGACTTCCTGGAAATTATCATTGAGCAGAGCCGGGTTCCCGTGGTGGTGGATGCCGGTTTGGGGGCACCCTCCCATGCAGCTGCAGCTATGGAACTAGGGGCTGATGCTGTCTTGGTCAACACCGCGCTGGCCGTTGCGGATGATTCCGTCCGGATGGCTACAGCTTTTCGAATGGCTGTTGAAGCGGGTCGGATGGCCTACGAAGCCCGGCTGGCTCGTCCTGTTGCCTACGCGCAGGCCAGCAGTCCATTAACCGCTTTTCTTGACGAGTTATGAACACCCTAAGCTGGTTTAGTAGCTACGACTGGGACACGGTGCTACGCGACATTTATGCGACCACGCCCCGGCAGGTGGAGCAGGCGCTGGCCCGGTCCCGACGCACGTTGGACGACTTCAAAGCCCTGATCTCACCGGCGGCACAAGCGTACCTGGAGCCGATGGCCCAGCTCAGCCACCAGCTGACCCAGCAACGGTTTGGCCGGACTATCCAGATGTATGCTCCCCTCTATCTCTCGAACGAATGCCAGAATATCTGCACCTATTGCGCTTTTAGTCTGGACAACAAAATTCGCCGACGCACGCTGACGGACGACGAGATTCTGCGCGAGGCCGAAGCCATCCGGCAAATGGGCTACGAACATGTGCTGTTGGTGACGGGTGAAGCCAATCAGACGGTGGGGGTACCGTACCTAAAAAACGCCATTCGACTCCTGCAGCCGCATTTCGCGCACGTTTCAATAGAAGTGCAACCACTGGATCAGCCGGAGTACGAAGAACTCATTGCCGAAGGCTTGAACACAGTACTCATCTACCAGGAAACGTACCACCAGGCCACCTACCGAAACCATCACCCCAGGGGCAAAAAATCAAATTTTGCCTACCGACTCGAAACCCCCAACCGACTGGGCCGTGCAGGCATTCACAAGATTGGGCTGGGTGCCCTACTGGGACTGGAAGACTGGCGCACCGATAGCTTTTTTACGGCAACCCACCTGCATTACCTTGAACGAACCTACTGGCAGACGCGCTACAGTATCTCGTTCCCAAGGCTGCGGCCGATCGACCTGCTCCAGAACGACACAATTACGGCTAAGTCGTTCGAACGCTGTATGAGCGACCGGGATCTGGTGCAGCTCATCTGCGCTTACCGGCTGTTCAACGAGGAGGTGGAACTGTCACTATCGACCCGCGAAACACCCCGCTTCCGCGACCACGTTCTTAAACTGGGAATCACCAGCCTGAGCGCAGGATCCAAAACCAATCCGGGTGGCTACGTCGTGGAGCCGCAATCACTTGAACAGTTTGCGATTTCGGATGAACGCAGCCCGGCCGAGATGGCCGATGTCATTCGGCAACAGGGCTACGAACCCGTCTGGAAAGACTGGGACAAAACCTTTGCGCACGTATGAATGAGCAGGAACTGAACCGGTATAGTCGCCACATTCGGTTGCCGGAGGTTGGGCTGGCGGGGCAACAGCGGCTGAAAAAGGCCCGTGTTCTACTGGTGGGCGTGGGTGGTCTGGGCTGTCCGGTAGCGCAGTACCTAACGGCAGCTGGCGTTGGAACGCTGGGCATCATCGATGGTGACGTCGTGGAGGAAAGCAACCTGCAACGGCAGATCCTTTTCTCCCCCGAACACATTGGCCAGAACAAGGCCGAGATAGCCGCGGCCCTACTTTCCCGGCAAAATCCCTACATCGAGCTCATCGCACATCCAACGTTTCTGGACCGGACTAATGCGCTAGCCCTGCTTGCATCATACGACCTGGTTGTTGATGGCTCAGATAATTTCGCGACCCGGTACCTGGTCAACGACGCCTGTGTACTATTAGGCAAGCCACTGGTTTTTGGCTCCATCTACAAATTTGACGGGCAGGTTAGCGTTTTCAATTATGGAGATGGGCCCACCTACCGCTGCCTCTACCCCGAACCGAGCGACCTCGAAGCCTGTAGTGAAGTGGGTGTACTGGGTGTACTGCCGGGTATCACGGGTTGCCTGATGGCTAACGAAGCAATCAAGTGCATCACAGGCATTGGTGAGTTGTTGAGTGGCACTTTACTCGTTTTCAACGCGCTGACGTTTTCGTTCAATACCTTTTCGTTCGCGGCTAATCCGACTAACAAAGCCCTTCAAACATTGCCCGAGACAAACCTCTCCTGCTCCCCTGCGGCTGAGGTGCTTGAATTAGATGCTACAGACCTGATGGACTGGCTTACCCGGCCGGATGCTCCGCTGCTGATCGATGTTCGTGAACCCGGCGAATACGAGCAGGATAACCTCGGCGGCACATTAATTCCCTTGGCAAAGCTTCTAGAGGCTCCCAAACAGGTCCCGGCCGATCAAGTCGTGGTGGTCCATTGTCAGTCGGGGGGGCGAAGCCGAAAGGCCGTTGAGTTTTTACATCAACAAGGCTACACTCAAGCGTTTAACCTACGAGGAGGATTAAACGCGGTTCGGCGTTTAGGGATAGACGGCCGCTCTGACTTCCTGAAGAGCCGCTAGAGGGTCCGGTACTTTCCAAAGGGTACCCATCAGAGCAGCCCCGTCAAAGCCTGCCTGCTGAACCTGGGCAACGGTTTGGGCGGTTATGCCCCCCAGTCCTATCAATAGGGGCAGGTTGGGATGCTGCTCCCGCATCGCTGCGACCTGACAGGCGACTGTTTTCAAGCTTACCGCTGGGCCATAACCCGGCTTGCTGATGCTTGGTAACAACGGGCTGTAAAAGACCATTTCCACCCGTCCGGCCATGTCCAGCCACTCGCTAAGGTGATGAATACTAGTCGAGAACGGCTTCTCTGAAACCAGACCGTCGACCGCAAACAGGCGCTGACGGTCTTTTTCTTTCAGGTGCCAGCGAAACGGCGAACGTACCGATTCAGGCGACGACGCAGCGACCAGGCATCGGTCCTGATACACAGTCGCTACCGGTGGCAGAGGCATTTCGTCCGACAGATTTCGCCAGTAGAGATAATCAAGTCCATTTGCCAGTAGGGTATCAAGCTGCTGACCATCCCGACTCAGCGCGCTGTCGTCGGTTATTCCAATAAGTCGGAAAGCCGGTTTCTTCGCCTGGTGCATAGACGCCGGAGGTACACGTTTAGGATATGTTGGGAAATTGAGAAGTATGGGTAGTGGGTCAACTTTGTATTGACCGCCCGGCGACCCGGTTCACCCGTTTTTAACCTTCAGCGCAAGCGTAAGCACGATTTACGTAAAATTCTTGACTATACTACGTACTGGTGCTCAGTATCGTAACATTCATCCTGATTGGCTACCTTGGCAGGCAGTTTATTATTATCTCGATCAGCGGAAAAAAGCGAAGTTTTCCGAGCGACTGAACGCGGTCTTAAATCAACTCGTTGTCGGCACCCAAGAACGTCTGTGGGTTGCCGATGTAGACGCGGCTAATAAGGCCGATGGTGGCTTAGTAGTTCCCTAGGCACGGGTGCTGTGGAGAGTGGTGGAAAAATTCTTCGGTAACCCAGCCGCTTTGGTGGTCCGATTACAACGGGGGATTTGCCGCTGAACTGGCCAACTGGCATATCGATTTTGAGAAAGCGTCCCAGGTCGAATCAACCAGGGGCTTTGTACCTACCCCTATACGCTTGGCTTACCCGTAGCCTTGCTACCTTTCTGTTCTTACTGGCAGCCACCTTTGCCTTCGCCCAGACCACCGCCCCCGACACGACGTTCCGAAGCACGTCCTACGAACAGAAACGAACCCTATTCGAAAGCCTGCCCAACACCAAAAAGGAAATCATTTTCCTGGGTAACAGCATAAGCGATTTTGGCGAGTGGGCCGAACTCTTCGATGATCCCCACGTCAAAAACCGGGGCATCTCTGGCGATCTTTCGTTTGGTGTACTGGCCCGACTGGGTGAAGTGACCGCGTCGAAACCGGCCAAAATTTTTCTGCTGATCGGCATCAATGACCTCGCCGACAGCGCTGGTAAACTCGACGCTCGATACACCAACGACGGCCTACATCTCGTTGGCGCGGGGTACATCCAGTGGGTTAAGGCACTACGTGAGCTGGGACACATGAAATAAGCTTAGAGTTAATCTGAGTAAAAAGCGCCCCGCGACTGACTTAAAGAAGAATACCCGACAACCCGAATATGATCAGAATTGGAATTGCCGTAGCGCTCTGTTTAGGGGCTTTTTCTCCAGTCGACTCGACCAGTCAAACCAAGGCGCTAATTCCCAGGGCTTCTGTTATCAACTGGAGCAGCGTTTCGGACAGTTGTGCCGTAACGCTCCAGAAAGACTTTTACAACCGCCGGAGCCACTATTATAACAACACCAATCAGGGCGATACTACGTTTCACTACTGGCCTCAGGCCCACGCGCTGGACGTATTAACCGACGCTTATCTGCGGACCAACAACAAGCAGTACGTAGCCCAGATGAACGACTGGATGGTTGGGGTCCGGATCAAGAATGGGAACACCTTCCTCAACGAGTATTACGACGATATGCTCTGGAACGCGCTGGCCATGCTCCGGGTCTATGACGCGACCAAAGACAAGAAGTGGCTGGATGAAACCCTGACGCTCTGGACCGATATCAAAACCGCCTGGAACGATACGCTGGGAGGTGGCATGGCCTGGCGAAAAGGACAGCGGTATTACAAGAACACCCCCGTCAACGGTCCCGCCATTATCCTGGCGGCCCGGCTGTACCAGCGGTTGAAACGGCCAGACGATCTGGCATGGGCGAAGAAGGTATATGCCTGGCAGAAAAAAGTGCTGGTCGACCCGGCAACGGGACTGGTCTACGACGGCATCAATCAGGACAACGACGGCAAACTGAATACAAGTTGGAAATTCACCTACTGCCAGGGCGTCTGGATTGGCGGGACACTTGAGCTTTATCGGATTACGAAGGACCCAGCCTACCTCGCCGACGCGACCAAAACGGCAGATTTTTCCCTATCAGACCCCACCCTGACAACCAATGGCTTGATGCGGGACGAAGGCAAGGGCGACGGCGGTTTGTTTAAAGGAATACTGGTGCGTTACCTCACCCAGTTGATCTTGGAGCCCAGCCTGTCCCGCGCCCAGCAAACCCGGTACGCTGATTTCCTGAAGCACAACGCCGAAACGCTCTGGCTGCAGGGTACAGCCCGGCCGCAGTTTGCCTTCGGTACGTTCTGGCAACAGCCACCCACCGAAGGCAAAACCGGCTTGAGTACTCAGTTAAGTGGCACCATGCTCATGGAAGCCATGGCCCTGCTCACCCGTGAACACGTGTACTAACTTGAACGGCTTCGGCAACCGGCCGGCTACTGAATAGACCAGCGAAGCGCGTTTTCCAGCAGTTTGACAAAATCGGCATCCTGCCAGACGGCGGCATGATGCCCCATCGAGGTATAAAACGTTCTTCCCTGCCCAACCGACCGGTACCAGGCTACCGGATGGTACTTACCCATGCCAAAGTTTTTATCCCTGATAAACAGCATGTTGCCGCCAGGAATAATCTTGTCACCATCGATATACGACACCACCCGAACGCCTTTGGGTTGACTGAAGAAAACGTACCACTCATCGGTATGCGTCCAGGACGCGGGCAGCTGGCGCGTTAGTGTTGAGTCAACGCCAGACTCAACGTGTACCGTTGCTTCCTGTAGCTGTGGATTGAGCGGGTGGTGCGAAAATTTGGCACCGAGCAGGTTAGTTTCGTACCAGGGCCAGTGGTGCGAATCGTCGCCGGAGCCGTGAATACCCAGCAAGGCGCCCCCTGCTTCGACGTACTGACTAAGCGCCTGTTGTTGTTCGTCATTCAGCACTCGCCCGGTTGAGTTATTGAACACGACAGCCCTGAACTGCTTTAACTGCTCCGGGTTGAATGCGCCACCTTCTTCGGTTTCATAAACGAACCAGCCGTTACGTTCCGCCAGTTGCCGGAATACCGGCTTCGATGCCTCAATGGATTCACCGTGCCGAAAACCGGTGGTTTTGGAGAACAACAGAATGGCGGGCTTGTCGGCGGGAAAATTGATGGTCGGATGGTCGGTTTCGTAGCTGACGGGGAAGCCATTTTTTACTTTGTAAAAAAACAGACCACCCGCCACAACCAGCAGAACGGCCAGGCCCAGCACGGTCCAGAGAATGATTTTTAGTGCTTTTTTCATTAGGTATTTAACGGTTAGCGGAGCGAACATCCCGGCCAGCCCCCACAAGCCAGCCGGGCGAGTGTTTAGTTGAACAGTTGCGTTGTCACGGGCACGAACAGCGGAGCTTTACCTGCCTTCTCGTTCTTAAAGACAAAATACAGGTCGTGTACCCCCGTTGCGGGCGTCACGGTTATTTTAGTCATAACGGGCTTGAATACATCAGCGGCACTTTTAGCCTCGACGGGTAGTATGTCGTCGGTCTGGCCAATCAGCTGACCCGTTGGTGAATCCAGCCGAACTTCGATCCGCCCGCCAACCGCCTGTAGTTGCTGCCTGGGTACCGATACGGCAAACTCCATCGCCCTAATGCCCGTCAGGTCAAGTTTGTTGAACTGTACATACGTATCCGACGCCAGTACGATGGCGACAGGGGCCTGACCCATTTTGTAGAGCATAATTCCTTTCGACTGACTGTCGCTGACGCCCATGGTCAGAACCGGATTACGAAGTACCAGCGTCTGCTCGCCCGTCTGGGCTGGCAAACCATTAGCCCCTTTATCCTTATAGGATGCCTGCAACACCAGGTTTCCTTTCTGCTCTTTGCCCGGCGTAACCGTACCCTTTGTTGGCAGTGACGGAGTTACGGTTGGTTTCTCGGCCAGCGACAGAATGTATTTAACCATTTCCTGCGCGTCGGCTTCACCAACCTGTGGGTGCGCCGTCATGATCGCATCGCCCCAGACACCGCCACCACCTTTGATAATCTTGTTCGACAAACTGGCTACAGCGTTCGCATCGCCCTTGTAGCGTTTACCCACGTCAACGAAAGCCGGTCCAATCGATTTCTTGTCAACAAAGTGACAGCCTTTACAGTCGCTGGCGTCAATGAGTGTTTTACCACTACCCAGATAAGCCGCTTCCGTAAACTTATGCCCGGACGTCGCTACATCACCTTGATGATCAGCGCTGGTGCCTTCCTGCTGGTAGGTGCTGCGAACGGTAACCTGCTTCGGCGTGATCCTGCCTGATGCCAGGCTACCATCCTCTTTGTCGGCCACATTCACCTGGTAGGCAATTGACTGGCCGGGGAAGTAAAAGCTTTTGTTGCCATTAGTTGTTAGCGTAACCACCGGCGGCTGGTTGCCCGCAACGATGGCGATCTCGCGCGAGTCACTCATGCCTTTGTCATCCTTAACAGTCAGCACGGCTTTATACTGCCCTGCTTTCTGAAAGGTAAAGCTGGGGTTTGGGCCTTCCAGTACGGTCGGCTGCCCACCATTTTTGTTGTAGACTTTCCACTGGTACGTCAGCGCGTCGCCGTCGTAATCTTTGGTACCCTCTGACGACAGCGTCACCTTCAGTGGGACAGCGCCAGCGGTCTGACTGGCCAATGCCTGTACCAGCGGTTTACGATTTCCCGCGTTGTATTCAATTCGTACCAGCCGCGAATCGTCGTTCTGCACAAACCAGCCAGTGCCGTATTCCAGTACGTACAGATCGCCATTGGGACCAAAAGCCATATCGATCGGGTGGCTAAAAGGCATGTTCGGCAGGAAGCGTTCGATGTTGGTCTGTTCACCCTTGTCGTTGACGGTCACGGCCAGAATCATGTCGCGCATCCACTCGTAGAAGAAGACCTTCCCATCGTAATAGTCCGGGAAAGGCCGTTTCGCCCCGGCAAAATCAGCCTTATAATACGCCGGTCCCGCCATGGCACTACGTCCCCCGGAGCCCATAATCGGGTATTTTTTGCTTTCTGAGGCCGGATAGGCAATCAGCGCGGGCTGCGCGGGCGGCAGATCACGTAATCCGGTGTTGTTGGGCGAATCGTTGACGGGATGCGCCGGATCAAAGGGCGCGCCCTTGGCGTTTGTCGCAAAATTGACATCATTATACGCTTTGTTAGCACCCACGAAATACGGCCAGCCGAAGTTGCCCGGCCGCTGGGCTACGTTGTATTCGTCTTCCGCCATGGGGCCAACGCCCGCGGAGTCGGTTCCGGCATCGGGGCCCACATCGCCCCAATACAGATTACCCGTGTGTCTGTCCACTGCAATCCGGTAGGGGTTACGGTGGCCCATGGTGTAAATTTCTGGCCGGGTTTTTAATGTTCCCTTCGGGAATAGGTTACCATCGGGGATGGTGTAACTGCCATCAGCTTCAGGGTGAATCCGCAGGATTTTGCCGCGCAGGTCGTTCGTATTACCCGACGATTTCTGGGCATCCCACGGGCTGCGGCCTTCGCGTTCATCAATGGGGGCGTAAAGCGTAGCCCGTGGGCTGGTGTTGTCACCGGTAGACAGGTAGAGGTTGCCCGCCCGGTCCCAGTCAATCGAGCCGCCCGTATGACAGCACTGCTCGCGCTGGGTCGGCACCTCCAGTATGACTTTTTTCGAGGACAGTACCAGCTCATCGCCCTTCAGTTCGTAACGGGTCAGAATGTTGCGGGCCGCGTCGGGATCGGAGTAATACAGATAGACCCAGTGGTTCTGAGCAAAATTGGGGTCGATGTTGACACCCAGCAGGCCATCTTCGGCTTCCGTTACGTTGCCTTCCTTATCGGTATACTTCGTACTGACGGGAATGGTAGCAATGGTCCGGAGCTGTTTTGTCGTGGGCGAATACAGCCGGACGGCCCCGTGCCGCTCGACGAGTAATACGCGTTCGTCGGGCAGGATGGTCATTTCGAGCGGCTCATTGAGCTTTTCGGCCAGCACCGCTTTTGTAAAACGGTTCTCGTCGGGTGGCAGCATCGTATCAAACTGACGCGGCCCCGCCGAGTAAGCCCACAGACCGATGGCCAGTCCGGTCAGGGCAACGGCAGGCAAATATGAACGATAGGGTAAACGGGTAATTTTCATTCGATAAGTAGGCTATTTTTTTGTGCGTACATTTAACGCAATACTACGTTTTATTTGCGTGTATTAACTACGCACACACTTTTTTTAGTTATGAATTTTAGCGAAGTAGTCCAACAACAGATCGACGATTATCTGCTCAACTTTCTTCCTTCGGTATCGCTCGACCTGGTTATTTTCGGTTTTCATGAAGGACAGCTGAAGGTGTTGCTTCTCCAGCTTAAGGGATCGAACGACTGGCTGCTACCGGGAGGGCGCGTAGGTAATCAGGAAAATCTGGACGATGCCGCTTACCGGACCTTGCGGGAGCGCACTGGCCTCGACCGTCTGTTTCTCCAGCAGTTTCACACCTTCGGCAACGTTAATCGCCTGACGTATTTTTCCTGGCAGGAAACCCTGTTGCGGCTGGGCATGAAGGACATAGCTGCCCGATTACTGGACGACGACAGTATCCTGAAAAACTTCCGGGATGTGTCGGTAGGGTTTTACGCACTGGTCGAGTACACGCAGGTAAGTCCCACCCCCGACCTGCTCACCGACGAATGCCGCTGGTGGGATATCGGTCAGGTTCCGGCACTTCTGTTCGATCATAACGATATGATTCGGCTGGCGCTCAAAACCCTCCGGCGGCAGCTTAGCTACCAGCCCGTGGGGTATAATCTGCTGCCCGACTCGTTTACCATGACCGAGCTACAAACCCTCTACGAAACCATCCTGGGCCGTAGTCTGGACCGGCGTAATTTTTACAAACAGATGATGAATTATAACGTACTGGACCGGCTCGAAAAGCGGCCTACTATTCCGTCCAGCAAAGCTCCGTACCTATACCGCTTTAATCAGAAACGATACGAACAGCTCCTGAGCGAAGAGAATTTCTCCGTTGGCTGAAGCCGAAAACCCCAACACAAATTACTGATTTACAGAACACTACCAGCATTGTAGTATTATTTGCAAACTAACCGGCACCTACAATTTTCAACTGTTTTCCCTTAGCGCTGTAATGTTTTCGTGGCTCAATCGTCTATGCTATTGACATGGACCTACTCGCTTTCAAGCAACGAATTCTGCCCGTTCAGAATCGACTCTTCCGGCTCGCTACGATGTTTCTGGGCAATCGGGAAGATGCCGAGGACGCGCTGCAGGACGTTTTGATGCGACTATGGTCAAACCGTCAGCAACTAGACACGTATCAGAGTGTGGAAGCCCTGGCTGTACAAATGACCAAAAACCTGTGCCTGGATCGGATGAAAGCCCACGGTCGGCAAAAAGCCGATAACCAGGCCGATTTGGGCAGCCTGGCCACGGAACAGCTATCGCCCCACCGACAGATCGAACTTGCCGACAGCGCCACGCAAATCCGGCGGCTGATTGACGAATTACCCGAGAATCAGAAACTCGTTCTCCACCTGCGCGACGTTGAGGAATATTCTTTTGAAGAAATTGAACAGGTAACCGGACTCTCGATCAATACCATCCGCGTTACGTTGTCCCGCGCCCGCCAGCGACTACGGGACGGCTATACCAGACTAAACGATTATGAAGCCAACTATTGAGGAGTTGCTGAACCGGTATTACGCCGGTGAGACAACCGTAGCTGAAGAGAACGTATTACGCGACTACTTTCGTTACCCTGAGCAAGTGCCGACTGAGTTACGTCAGCACGCCCCGCTGTTCAATCACTTCAGCGATGCCCAGGCGCAGCAGTCATCGACGGATTTGTTTGCCCCTCTGGAGCGTCAGGCAGCGAGACCCCGTGCAAAAATCCGGCAGCTAACCAGTTGGGGGTTGCGGCTGGCGGCTAGTGTGACGCTGTTACTGATTGGTTTTGCGGCTGGCTGGCTCTATAACCAACCAGACCCAGACCAGGAGGCCAGCGGTATGCCCGCACAGGCGACTTCGATCAAGAAAGTACTGGCGTTCGATGCCATGGCGCATACCTCGGCCAGCGACCGGATTCAGGCCGTCAACCAGAGCTATGAACTGGACCAGGCAGACCGGGAGATTACCCAGCTCCTGATCAATACGCTTAATTTCGACGCAAATGTTAACGTTCGGCTGGCCGCCTGCCAGGCACTCATGCACTACGAGAACGAAGAAGGCGTCCGCGAAGCCTTAATTCAATCGCTTCGGATTCAGAAAGATCCGAATGTGCAACTGACACTCATTGAGTCACTGGTGGCGATCAAAGAACGACGGGCCGCTACCGATATGCAGCGGCTGGCCCGCAACCAGCAGGTTCTCGACATTGTCCGGCTTAAGGCCCAGGAAGGCGCTGGCGTCCTGATGGCCTCGGCGCATTCATAAATCTTATCAACTAATTACGTACTATCATGAAAAAAGTGTTGCTGGCCGGCATCCTCTGCCTGGGTCACTGGTCGCTCTACGCCCAGGAATTTAAAACAAAACTCGCCCCTACCGGCAAGATTACCATCCAACTGGATGCCAGTAACCTGAAGATAGAAGGGTACAATGGCAGCGAGGTGATCATCCAGAGTTCAGCCAAGCTGGAAGCGCCACCAGAGCGCGCCAAAGGGCTGCGACCTCTCTACAACTCGGCCGTCGACAATACGGGACTTGGCCTGTCGGTAACCAGCGAGGGCGGAAACGTCCGGATTGAAAAAGCTTCCCGCAAAAGTTTACCCTATACGATTCGCGTCCCTCAGAAAGCCGCTATTCTGTACGAGCAGACCAACTGGACTACGGGCGATATTACGATTCAGAACGTAGAAGGCGACCTGGAGCTTCGCACCAACAACGTGGGACTCAATCTGGTGGACGTAACGGGTCCCGTCGTGGCCAACACGATCAGCGGAGAGATCAAAGTGGTCTACTCGTCCCTGAACCAGAGCAAGCCAACGGCCATGTCAACGGTTAACGGCGCTATTGATATTACCATGCCCGCATCAACCAGGGCGAATCTAAAACTAAGCTCCATTCACGGTGAGATGTACACGGATTTTGACCTGGGCATGACCAAAAAAGACGGCATGACGCGCATGGGTGGTGGTCACCAGATCAACGGGGCAACCAACGGCGGAGGTGTCGATCTACAGCTTAAAACGATCAACAGCGACATCTACATCCGTAAACAGAAATAAGCGCTCATCGCCTACCCTTTTCTCTCTATCACCATGAAAAACACTCTGCTTCTGTTGTTAATTTTCTTTCTGGCCAAACCGGTTTTTTCTCAGAAAGTCATCACTAAAACGTTGCCGTTGACGGCTGGACAGGCAGTCCACCTCAACCTGAAATTCGGCGATAATATCAAGGTCCGGTACTGGGACAAGGCGACCGTATCGGTGCAGATCACGGTAACGATCAACAACAACAAACTCAACGACGCCCTGCGGGTGGAAACCGGATCGACGGATCAAACCATTAGCGTAACGACTGATTTCGACAAGGAACTGATCAAGCAGGGGAAAGCGGAGGATTGCCCCGGCAGCAAATCGACCTGGCAGACCCGTAGCAACGGCGAATCCTATTCCGTTTGCAGCACCATCCAGTACGAAGTTTTTTTACCCCACAAAGCCGCCCTGCAGGTCGAGACCATCAACGCCAACATCGACATTCAGGGGGCTATGGGCCCGGTCTCGGCCAAGTCCATCAGTGGGTACGTGGACGTGAGCTGGCCTGGTTCTAAAGGGGCTAACGTAGCCATGAAAACCATCACGGGCGAAGCGTATTCCGACCTGTCGATTCAGTTTGCCGACAAACGCCCCAAGAATCCCATCGTAGGTTATCTGCTGGAAGGCACCCTGCTGAGTGGTGGTCCCCAGGTCCGGCTGGAATCGATCAGCAACAACGTATTCCTGCGCAAAGAAAAATAATCCATCCCGCACCAATCCCCGTGCAACGTTTCTGATTTTGTTCACTCCTTAGACAAAATCGCTGATAAAGTCTCTCTGTTAGCCTTGGGCCTCGGCTGACAGCAGCCCCCTCTTCGCCAGCCTTTTCACAATCCGTTATCAACCGTTTATGAAACGTTTTATCGCCTTAGCCGCACTAGCGCTATGGGTTGGGGATGCTGTTGCCCAATCCGGCCCATCTGGCCAACTTACCGGCTCACTCATCGACTCGGTAACCAGCCGACCTGTCCCTTTCGCGACCATCGCCGTGCGGGATGCCGCTGCGCTGATTGCCGGGACAACCACCGACAGCTCAGGGGCTTTTACCGTAGCAGTAGCCCCCGGCAGCTATACACTTACGCTCTCGTCAGTCGGCTACCGAACCAAAACGCAGGCCACGACAATCACTCAGTCTGCGGTTACGCTGGGGCCGATCCGCTTACGTTCGGAAAGCCAGACGCTGGGCGAAGTAACGGTAGCCGCCCAGAAAGCACTAATCGAAGAAAAAGGGGACCGGCTGGTCTACAATGCCGAAAAGGACGTTTCCAACGTGGGAGGATCAGCCGCCGACGTACTTCGCAAAGTCCCTTCGCTCAGCCTGGACCTGGAGGGAAACATTCAGATGCGCGGGAACAGCAACATTCGGGTTCTGATCAACGGCAAGCCCTCGGCGATGATGGCCCGCAACCTGGCCGACGCCCTCAGGCAGATGCCCGCCGACAACATCAAGTCGGTGGAGGTCATCACCAGCCCCGGCGCCAAGTACGACGCCGAAGGAGCCGCCGGTGTCATTAACATCATCACCAAAAAAGCGCTGCAGGGATTCAATGGCTCGGTTATGGCGTCGGCGGGCACGCTGAATCGCAGCCTGAACACGAAGTTTGCAGGTAAGACCAAGAAACTGGGTCTTTCGCTGTCGGCCAACGGGTATCAGTTCCGCAACATCCGGGAAGCCCAGACGCTACGGACAACGTTAGCGGACGGCGTTCCGCTGAATTACTTGTCCCAGAACAGTTCCGCCGACAATACGGGCACGGGAGGTTATGGGGAGTTCAGTCTGGACTATGACCCGGATTCAACGAGTCGGATCAACTTTTCGGCCAACGCCTGGGGTGGGTATTACCCCAACAACAGTTCTGTCATCAATCGGCTGACCGATCCGGCGGGGAACGTACTGCAGCAGTTCCGCAACGACATCCGACTGAGCAACCCTTATGGCAACAGCCAGTTTGATCTGGGGTACACCAAAACTTTCCACCGTTCTAAAGACGCCCGGCCGGGCGTAGCGCCAGCGGAATTCAGCCTGCTGACCCAATACAGCCGGATGCCCGACAATTATTTTTATGATGCTGACCGCTATACGCTGGACGAGACCGCGCAGCTTATTTTCCGCCAGCATAGCACCAATTACAGTCGCAACAAAGAATACACGTTGCAGGCCGATTACACGTATCCTTTCCAGATTCGTACGGCACGGGACACCACCCGGTTCAAGCTGGAAACGGGCCTGAAGGCCATTCGGCGCGACATTGGCAGCGAATACCGGGTCGAGCAGTCGGTTGATGGTCGGTTGCCTTTCGTTGTCGACCCGGGCCAGTCGAACGATTTTGATTACAACCAGCAGATTTATGCGGGCTACGGTGCTCTGCGTATCGAAGCCCGGTCGAAATGGACACTCAACCTGGGGGCCCGGCTTGAACGCACGCTCATTGCGGGTAACTTCATGACCACGCAGACTAATTTATCCAGTCAGTACACCAACCTGATCCCCAGCCTGATGGTCTCCAAAGGAATTGGCTCGCATACCGTCAAGGCCAGTTACACGCAACGCATTCAGCGTCCACAGCTCTGGTTCCTCAACCCCTGGGTCAATGCCAGCGACCCCCGAAACCTGCAGACGGGCAACCCGTACCTCAACCCCGAACTTAATCATGCCGTTGAGCTTGGGCACAGCGTATCGACCAAAGCGGGCCTGTCGATCAACTCGGCCTTTTACTGGCGCATGACCAACAACGCCATCGAATACGTCCGCACAGTCGATGAAGCCGGCGTTTCGCTGAGCAAGCCCCAGAATATCGCCCGGCGTACGGCCTACGGACTGAACCTGAACCTGTCCGGTCAGGCGTCGAAAGTCTGGACCTTGAACGGCGGAATGGATCTGCGCTACGTCGATCTGCGCAGCCCCGGCCTGAACCAAAGCAATACTGGATTGGTGGGCAATTTCAATATCAGCAGCACCTACAAACTCCCGCATGATTACACTTTCCAGGCAAACGGGAATTTCAACTCGGGCTGGATCAGTCTGCAGGGGCGCGGATCAAGTTTTTACTGGTACGGTTTCGCGCTCAAGCGGGAACTGATGGCGAAAAAGGCAAGCCTGACGCTGGGTGTGAACAACCCGTTCAACCGGGGTGTAGCACAAACACTTACCCAATCCGCGCCGACCTTCGCGGCAGAAACGCGTTCTTTCTTTGTCAGTCGTTCGGCGCGGATTGCCTTCGAATGGCGTTTCGGCCAGATGAGTTCGGGCGGGAAGCAAAGCAAGAAAATCAGCAATGACGACGCCGGTAGCCGGTGATTAGGGCGTAGTGAATAAATAGAGGGTTCAGGTAATAGAATATCCTATCACCTGAACCCTCTGTCAGTCAGACAATCTTACAGTTTCAGCCGGATGCCCAGTTTGCTCAGGCGTCCGGCTACCCAGACACAGAGTAAAGCGAACAGAACCGACTGGAGCAGGCCGATGCCCCCCGTCAGCAGTCGGGCAGGCAGGTGAACAGACAGCGCCGTTGTCAGGGCATAGGCGAAATACGGCATCAGGTAACAGAGCAGCGTATCGGTTCCGGCGGGTTTGATCAACGAAAACCAGTTCTTTTTGCCGTACACGTCCACCAGCCAGTAGATAACCATAAACGCCAGGATCGTGAAAGCGCTGCACAGGAATAGCCAGGCTGGCGTAGCACCTAGTTTAGACAGACCCCAGTACGGCCGGGTCAGTACAGAACAGCCAATCAGGATAAGCGAAATGGCAACAAAGACCAGGGTCATCTGCCGGTTGTCGCCCAGACGACGGTAATGCTGAAAGAGCGTACCCACCACGACTCCCCCCATGCTTAGTCCGGCCAGCGTTCCCCCGCTGATGGCGCTGGGAATGAACGAAACCGCTGCAGGCAGGAGGTGCGCCTGATCGGCCATGCTCAATACCGCAAAAGCTACCCAGGCAATGACTAATACGACAAGTCGGTCATGGGCAAAGACCGTTACCAGAGCAGCCGCCAGATATGACCAGCCGATGAGGCCAAGAATTCCCCACCAGTGCGTCGCGAAGCGGGAAACGGGTTCGCCTTCGCCCCGGTACACAAACGCCATGGCAACCAGCACGGTGATACCCAGCCCTTTCAACGTAGTACGCAGCCAGGCGGGCATCGTTTTGGGATAGAGATTCCAGATCAGGATAAAGCAGACGCAAGCCAGTACGTTCCACATAAGGCGCGGCATGCCCGTGGCGGCTTCGTTGATGGATTCGCCGTTGACCAGAAACACGCCCATCGTCAGCAGACCCACCGTCCGGCTCAGCACATGACCGACCAGTTGTCCGTTGTTATCTCCCTTCGCCCGGCGGGCCTGGATAGCAAAGGGCAGCGACAGGCCGACAATAAACAGAAAGGCCGGAAAGACAACGTCGGCCAGCCCGATCCCATCAACACCCCGCTCGACGTGTTCCAGCCAGGCCGGAATATCCGTCAGCGACCAAAGGTCATTAACGAAGATCATCAGCACCATGGTCAGCCCACGGAGCACGTCGATAGCACCCACCCGCGAGACTAGCGGAGCTGGTTTGGAAAGAGGATCGGCGGCAGTAGGAACGGTCTGCATAAGCGGTTAG
This sequence comes from Spirosoma sp. KUDC1026, assembly GCF_013375035.1. Taxonomy (NCBI): domain Bacteria; kingdom Pseudomonadati; phylum Bacteroidota; class Cytophagia; order Cytophagales; family Cytophagaceae; genus Spirosoma; species Spirosoma sp. KUDC1026. The sequence goes on from NZ_CP056032.1 coordinate 4,757,337, forward strand.
CGGTTGAATTGATCAGGACTTTCGGCGAGAACCAGGCCAGGGTCAAATGGGCAATTACTTTAACCCTGGCATCGTTTTCGCCGAAAGCTCTGTTAAGGTACGTCTTACTTACGGCTTGTCGATGGCAATGGCAAACAGATACCAGGCTGCGTGGGGTAACCACTGCTCTGCCCATCGCCAGTCATAATCTTTCCCGGTCGTTTTGTATGCCAGGTTGAAATCAATATCGTCTTCATTATCCAGTCCGGACGTAATGCCGTTCACAATACCACCCGGCGCATTGGTGTACTCGAACGTGCCGAAGAAGCCATAGGCTGGGTTATTATAGCCCGTCCCCTGCAGCATGGATGCGTCGTAGGGGTTCAGCCCTAGAATCCAGTTGAGCTGGTCGAGCGCAAACCGTTGCAGACTGTCGCTGAAGGCTTTGTCGGTTTTATACATAGGCGCAGCTAATCGGGCGGCAGCGGCCATCGAGCCCAGCCGGGCGTTTTCACCCTGCCACCAGGGTGATGCCTCGCTCCCGTGTGGAAAGAAAAACGCACTCTTTCGAACGCCCAGCGTATCCTGCGTCAGCTGGCGACTATAGCCGAAGGGGTTAGCTACCTCCTGCGTAATGGCCAGCTCGAACGAGAGCGACCGTTTGACTGCTTTTTTGATAGCGATCTGTGTATCGTGGGTCGCCAGTGGGTAGTATTCCAGCAGACTAATCACGGGTAGCCCCGCATCCGACGGGTGAAAAAATGGCCGATCCTGTTCATCGGCGCGCCAGTAATCACGGTACGTTTTCCAGGTGCTCAGGCGTTTCAGCAGCTGCTGGGTACGCTTCTCAGCCACCTGCTGGTACTTTGGTTTTTCAGTGGTTCGGTAGAGTTCGGTGGCCGCGAGCAGGGCGCAGTAATCGTCCAGAATGTTTTCCTTACCGTCGTTGGTCATGTTCGTGTTTTCCTTTTCCAGGAACGCAAACGCCCGTTCGGCCGCGGCCAGGTATTGTGCTTTCGTAAAATCGCCCGTTTCAGCATACGTAGCCGCCATGGCCAGCGCGGCAATCGCCATGCCACCGCCGGAGCGGTAGCTGACTTGGTAGCTGCGCCAGTTACCATCGGTCATCCGGTCCTGAAACGACTGCTCCTGCGACTGTTTGATCCGGTAGCCTTTGCTTTCGGCCTGCATCAGCCGGTCTTTGGGCAGTTTACCCGGTCCGGGAGCCCCTACCGAGCGGTAGAACGAGCCGTTGGGTACCTGCATTCTGACTAGAAAATCAGCACCGTACATCGCTTCGTCAAACAGCCGGCGGTTATATTGTCGGAAGTCGTTGCCTTTCCGTTTCTGCAACTGCTGATACGTCTTGAACAGGCTCCAGGCCGTCAGCGTGATCTGCTGCGGGTTGAAATACGAAGAGAACGACAGGTGCGACAGATGTTTGCCGTAATCACCAGAAGCATCGTACCAGCCACCGTGCGCATCAACCGTGTCCTGGTTGGCGGAGGTCTTCAGCGGTAGGTGGTGATCCGCTTTGTCAAGCAGGCCGGAACTACGCTGCCCCTTGAAATAGTAGATCACGTCCGACAGCGTATGCTGCTCCAGTACATTTTTGCCCACCTCAAAGGGGTGCGACGTAACGCTTCGATTGGGCAAGCTTACCTGTAACTGGTACTGGCCCTCTTTCTGCATTGCACCGAAATCGACGGTCCAGAATACCCAGTTTTTCCATTTGTTTACCGGTCCGCTGAATACGGGCTTGCCCGAAAAAACCACCCCGCCCGTTTCAGTATTGATTACCTGAAACCGGGTAATTTCCAGTTGCCGATCGGCCAGGATGACCGCCCGCTTAGGCAGATCATGCTCATAGCCAACCTGATTCGTCAGTACCTTCACGGATTGTGCCCGTACGACTATCGTGCTGACAAGCAGGCTAACGAACAAGACAAATCGCGACCGGGAAGCTATTCGGGCAGTCATTGGATGAGGAGTTGCTACGACAAGAGATTACTGACGACCGGGCGTATCGGTGCGGAAACTTTCCAGATTGCCCTGATCCTGCAGGGTTACGTACACCGTCTTGTTGTCTTTGCCGCCAAACGTTACGTTGGAGGGCAGCTTGCCGGTCAGCGTAACCTCACGGAGCACTTTACCCGCTGGTGATACAATGGCGACAACGCCTTTGCCGTGCCGGGCAATGTAGAGATTGCCTTTTTTGTCGCAGCGCATACCGTCCATACCAAAATCAGGAAATTCGAGCAGGATGCGCTTGTTGCTGAGCTGGCCATTTTTCAGGTCGTATACCCAGACCTTGCGCTGGACGGATTCATTCACGTACAGACGCTTGTTATCAGGACTCACCTCGACTCCGTTCGTCGTACCCATGTTGGCTTCGAGCAGGGTTACTTTGCCATCCGGATCGATGCGCCAGAGGTTACCCGTGTTTTCTTTCCAGTTTGGGTCGCTGGCGTAGAGCCGGTCGTTATCGTCGATCGCTACGTCGTTGGGCTGATTCATCCGCGACTCGTGGGCAAACACGCTCACCTGCTTGGTGGTCATGTTCACCTTCAGAATATTGTGCTTCGGATAATCCGCAATGAACATCTCCCCTTTTTTGTTGAAGCGAATGCCATTACCTACGCTACCTTCGGGCAGTTCGACAAATACACTACCCTCGCCCGCTGGCGTTACCTGCCCAATAGTGCCTTCTTTGGCAAAATTGACGGCGTAAATTGTTCCTTTTTTATCAACAGCGGGACCTTCCACCCCTTTGGTAAAACTGTTGACCGGCGTAAAGATGCTGGCTTTGAATAAGTCATCAGCCGTTGGGCTGACAGCGGCCGTAAGGCCAAAACCAATAGAAAGCAAGGAGGCTGTCACCATGACGGACAGCCTCTTACCGATGAACTCGTTACGTTTCATACCCTTGTTTTAATTCTTCATTTACACCCGTTCGACCACTGGTTGCTGCGTCTCCGGATTTTCTTCCTTCGGCACTTTGCGATGCCACCAGGACGCTAAGATAGAACCGGTGATGTTCATAAGTGGCCCAAAAACGGCCGGAGCCAGGCCAACGGTCGCAATTTTTCCCATTTCCTTCGCCAGACCCGACGCCAGACCACCGTTCTGCATGCCTACTTCGATAGCCATCGTCCGGCAGTCACGCTCACTCATCCTGAATAGACGTCCTGACCAGTAGCCCAGGAAGTAGCCAGTCAAATTGTGCAGCAATACCAGCAGAATTAACGCGGGTCCGATATTCAGCAGGCTTTCACGACCAGCCGCGGTGATGATAACGATGATAAAGGCAATCCCGAACATCGACACTAGCGGCATAGCATCGTCCAGCCATTTGGCTTTACCACTCAGAAATTTATTAAACAGTAAGCCCGCACCGATAGGAATAATGACCATTTTGGTAATGTCCCACATCATGTCCAGCACCTCAATGTCAACCAGCGCTCCGGCATAGAACTTCATCAGCATCGGCGTCATAAACGGTGCCAAGAGGGTCGAGAAGGCAGTGATGGTAATGGACAACGCCAGATTGGCTTTTGCCAGGTACGAGATTACGTTCGAGGCCATGCCGTTCGGCGAGCAGCCGATCAGGATAATACCAGCCGCAATTTCGGGTTCAAAGCCGCTCATGCTGGCAATGGCAAAACCCACGGCAGGCATGATCAGGAAGTGACTAAATACGCCGATCACGACGCCTTTCGGCATCTTAACGACACCCACAAAATCCTCGACGCCCATCGACGTGCCCATCCCGAACATGATTAACTGAATCAGTGGGGTAATGAGCGAACTGAATTTAAAATCACCGACCGACACGAAATACTGTGGGTAATAGAGCGCGGTGGTAACAGCCGCGAAAATCGTTACGGTGTAGGCAAACCCTTTCAGACTCTCGAAACCACGGAATCCGATTGCCAGGGCCAGGAAGGCCCCGATAAACGCCGGACCAGCCAGGGCTATCTGTCCCATCAATGTCATACCGAGCGCCACCAGGAAACCGGCAGCGGCAACGCCCAATGCTACTTTATACATCTTTATGTTTCAAGGTTTAGGAAGTAGAACCTGTTTACCAGGTCCGGTTTTTCATGTAGGCGTCCAGTTGCTCCCGTGTCATGGGAATTTCGCCCGGATTGTTTTTCAACCACGCCAGGAAATCGTTCCGAATCGCGTCAGTCCACTGGTTGTCGATTTGCCCCGTGGTGTACTTACCCGACTTCAGCATAGCGTGGCCGAACTTATCCCGCAGCGCAATAAATTCAGCGGTCACAATTACCTTCTCAGCCAGGTGAGCCGGGATAAAAATTACCCCCTGACTCCGGGCCAGTACCAGATCACCGGGCATCACGATGGCCTGCCCGATGCGGATGGGCGTATTCAGTCCCATCAGAACCACGTCTTTCAGATACGACGGGTCCCAGTCACGTACGTAGGCGTTGAAACCGTTAATCTGCTTCAACCCTTCCAGATCACGGGCCGCTGCGTCGAACACGACGCCATTGCCCGATTTGGCGTAAATTGAGTTGCCCAGGTTGTCGCCGATCAGTGTACCGTCGGTCAGTTTACCGAAGCAATCTGCTACGTAAACATCCCCTTTGGTCAGCTGATCAATCGGCCAGGCGTTGGTATTGCCAGTACGGCCCTGCTTCACCCCCCGGTCTTTGATGGCCTTCTCCACATCGGGTCGGCTAGGCATGAACATGGCCGTTACGGCGCGACCGGCAATGGGCTGATCGTCATGAATGATTTTCCAGCCTCGCTCAAACTGACAGGTATAACCTTCGTTCCGCAGCACGGTCCAGGCTTCTTCAATACCGATCTTCTTCGACCGCTGAATCAGATCGTCCGGCACCTTGGGCCGCCCATCCGGGAACCGCTCCCCTTTCCATTCGGCGGTCAGGTACGTCAGTTCGTCCTTGGCCATGGTTTGTCCCTGCGCCGACCATCCGCCAAGAATACTTACTACAAAGAGTGGTACTGCTAAAAAACTAACGCGCATTCGTCAAAAAAATTAATGATTGGTAGTAGGGCACTGTCATTTACAGGTGTGAGCATTTCATTCAGCTATTCACATTTGTGCTTGTCGGCGGTTTACCCAGACAAACCCCGCTTCAATCCTACTCTTGTTTTGGTTTCGTAAAGAGGTAATTTGAGTATTTCACTAGTTACCACCCCCTGCCCCCTCCGCACCGGCGGCCCGGCTAAAACAGGAGGGGGTTATTGAATGGGTCCCTGCAGAATCCTCCCCTTCCTGAAGTAGGAGGGGGCGACGGGGGAGCTAGCGCAAATTTCCACAGTACTAACCTACAAACCAGTAGAGTAAGAGTCAGCAGCTTTCCTTCTATCCCCCCCCTCCTGTTTTAGGAGGGGGCAGGGGGTGGTAATTAGGAGAATAGGCCGCTAACGTTTACGCTGTACTAGGGTCCCTGGGTTACATAAACCGGATTGGCGATGCCATTTAGATCGTACACAATTTTTCCTTTACGGATGGTCATCTCGCATTCCAGTTTTTCCTTACCCGTGATCTTGTAGCCGGTATAATCGAAAAAGCCGAACGTACCCGCATCACGCACCTCAAACTTGCCTTCGTGCAGTTTCAGGATTGCGACGTCGGCTTCTGAACCAACCGACAAACTACCCAGTTCGGGGCGCTTGATCGCCTGCGCGGGTGCCCAGGTGCTGGCTTTGATCACATTCGGCAGTTTCATACCCATCGCCAGAAATTTCGACATAACGTTGAGCATGTCTTTCATGGCGTTGTTCATGCTGCCGGTATGAATATCGGTGCTGATGGTGTTGGGATAGAACCCTTCCTTGATCGCGGGGATGGCCTGCGAGAAGGCAAAGCTGATACCACCATAGCCCACGTCGAAAATGACGCCTTTTTTCTGAGCCTCCCAAACAAAGGGTTTCACTTTGTTGCCGGCTACGTCGACGATGGCTTCGCGGGTTTTCAGCTGCCCAAAGCAGTGCGTAAAGATGTCGCCCGGCCGCAGTTTGTTCAGAAACAGTTCTTGAATAGACAGGGTGGGCGTGCTACCGCCAAAGTCGATCATAACCGGAATATTCGCCAGTTTACCGGCTTCCACGGCCCGATCAGTTGGGGTCCAGTCGTGGCCGTTGAAGTGGGCCAGTTTAACACCCACAATCTGCTCGGGGTATTTTTTGGCCATGTCCGCCGTTTGCTGGGCGTCCATGTCATCAACCTGCTGCTCAAACTGCCCTCCGCGCATGCCGTTGCCGACGATGTTCAGTAGGGTCAATACGCGGGTTTTCGAGAGGTCGACGGTTTGTTTCTTGAACGTTTCGAAATCCCGCCAGCCTGTACAACCCGCATCAACAATTGTCGTTACGCCATTTCGGAACGTAAAGCCATCGGGCGGCAGCGCATTCGGCCCGTTGCTGTATGTCTGGTTAAGATTCGTGCCGAAAAACACGTGCGTGTGCATGTCGATCAGGCCGGGCGTTACGTACAGTCCCTTGGCGTCGACAACCTGCCGGGCCCCTTTTGAATCGATACTTTTTGCTACCTGAACGATCTTACCATCGGTGATGGCGACGTCCATAATGCCGTCGATGTTATTTTTAGGATCAATAACATGCCCGCCTTTAATAACAATGCTGTACGACTGCGCGAACGAAAAATAGCCCGCCAGACAACAGAGAATGAACAGGGTAAGGGTTCGTTTTTTCATCGGAGGGGTTGTAAGCATGAAGCGTTTCTTACAGACCAGCGGTTTCCCTATCGGTGTTGACCAGCACGTTGACACCCGTCAATACCAATGAGGTTCCCTGATCCTAGGCCGTTGCTTTCGACAGTTCTTCTTTCAGCCGCTTTGCCACGATCTTTTCCTGACCGGGTTTCATCATCCAGACCGTTACGTTGATGTTGTTCGGGCCACCGCCCCCTACTTCAATCGACGGATCGCCTTTACGCAGCGCTTCCTGCAGGTCCTTGCTGGCGATTTTCAGCTTCGCCGGGTCCCAGGAGATTTTCAGGGTGGGTGTATGGTTACCCAGCGGTGGTACGCGTACCTCGGTCTGAACGCCACTCACGGTTTTGACGCTGTTGTCGATGTGAGCCACGCCATCTTCCCAGGTTTTCCAGAGCTTGTCGTGGTCCTCGTTGATGAACTTTTCCAGGGCGACGTACATGCCCAGAATCTCTTCCTTGTTCACCTTCATACCCCGACCAATGTTGAACCCGCGGGGTGGCATGTGCAACCGGGCGGCCGAAACGATATCTTTTTTGCCCATCAGCAGACCGGCGCTCTGCGGTCCCCGCATGGCTTTACCCCCCGAAATCACGACGAAGCTGAAGCCCATGTCGTTGAAGCGCCACAGGTTCTGAACCGGTGGTACGTCGGCGGCAATGTCGATGGAAGTTGGAATGTTGTGCTTCTTGCCCAATGCCACCCACTCCTCGTGCATGATCTTGCCCTTGTCGGCTTCGATGTGCAGGAAGTGCATCAGCGCGGTACGTTCGTTGATCGCCTTTTCGACGTCCTCCGCCGTTTCCACCTGAATAATCTTACAGCCGGTATTAGTTAGCGCGTGGTTGTAGACAATGTCGTGCGCTTTCTGGCAGATCACTTCGGTTTTCATGCCGGTACCCGCCAGATGTGGCAGCATTTCGACCTTCTTCTGATCCATGCCAGTCAGAATACCCGCCAGGCCGAGTGTCATGGCCGAGAAAGCTCCCGACGTAACGACGGCGGATTCGGCGTGGGTCATCTGGGCGATCTTCAGGCCTACCTTATCCTGCAGTTCGTCGAGCAGGCAAAACTCCTTAGCGCCGTAGTTGATGGCGTCGAGTACTTCATCCTGCATCAGTGACCCCGTCATGTAGGTTAGCGTACCGGCGGCATTGATAAACGTCCGGACGCCCAGTTCCTTGAACAGATCACGTTTGGGGGCAGCTGCCGTCTCCGACGAATCACTGTCGACTCCTGCAACGGCCAGGGGGGCTCCACCAATCAGGGCGCCCCCCACGAGGGGAGCGCTCGACAGATGCTTGATTACGTTACGTCTGCTTAGCATAGCTAGTTGAATTTAGATGTAAGCAATGCAGTCCATTTCCACCAGCGAATCACCCGGAACACCCCCGTAAACGGCTACCGTCGTCCGTACGGGAGGCTTGCTGCCGAACCGGCCTTTGTAGACTTCGTTCATGCCTTTGTAGTCGTTCAGATCGTGCAGGAATACCGATACTTTCAGGACTTTCTCCATCGACGAACCGGCTTTGATCAGTTCTTTCTCCAGCTCTTTCAGCACCTCTTCGGTGTGAACTTTGATATCGCCTTCTTTGTGGTATCCTTTTCCGGCGACGAACACCAGGTTACCGAATTTGGTCGAGCCCGAAAACAGCGGCACATCATCAACCGTCTGTACGTTAAATACTTCTTTCTGAGGCATTGCCGACGATTCAGCGGGTGCGGCAATTGCTTTGGACGCGGCACCTAAACCAACAACACCGGCAGCCGATGCGAAAAGACGTTTGAGGATGGAACGACGTTCAGTTTTCATAGAATTAATGGAACAGTTAATGATTACTTTTTACGTTTTACTAGAGCTTTCTTTGTGGGTGCTTTGGGAAACAGCGCGCGCCGAACCTCGTTGACTTCGGCGGCCGAAACAGCGTCGGCAGTATTGCCAAAGTTTGTCCGGATGTGTGTCAGAACTTCGGCAAGCTCTTCGTCTTTCAGGAAGCTGTGCTGCGGCATGACGTTATTATAAGATTGCCCTTTCACCTCGATTGGTCCTTCCAGCCCTTTCATCAGAACGGTAATGAGCTTCTTTTTTTCGCCGGTTACCCATTCCGAGCCCGCCAGGGGTGGGAATCGCTGCGAGTCGCCCATACCGTTACGCTGGTGACAGGCCGCGCAGTAAATACCGTACACTTTACCCCCCGCTACGGGTTTGCCTAGATCCAGATTGTCTTTGATCTCATCCGGGTTGCGGATATTCGACATCGTTTTGCGCTTCTCCATCTGCGCCAGTTGAGCCGTACCGAAATTCTTCTTGTCGCCCTTGTAGGTGACGCGCCAGATTTTGCCCTTTTCGGTTTCGGCAACGTAGAGTGAGCCATCTGGTCCCATGGCAATACCCATTGGCCGATACACAGCATCGCTTACGTTGACGATGGGATCTATACCCGCAAAGCCGTCGGCAAAGACCTCCCAGTCCGTAGCAATAGCCCCGTTTTTGGCGGGTAGGAAAGCAATAAAATAACCCGCCTGCGGATAAGGAGCGCGGTTGGTGGAGCCGTGAAAGGCAACGAATGCCCCATCTTTGTACCGCTCGGGATAGCCGTTTTGGGCACTGTTACCCCGGTAGAACAGAATATCGTTGGGTGCCCAGTGCGCCGGGAAACCGATCAGCGGTTTTTCGCATTTGTCGCAGCGGCCTACGGTTTTACCATCACCCCCGTATTCGGGATTGAGTAGTTTCTTACCCTGCACCTGGTCGTAGTAGCAGTACGGCCAGCCGCCGTCCATGCCTTCTTTCACCTGGAACAGTTCTTCAGACGGCAAGACGGCACTCTGCCAGGGCGAGTATTTCTCGGCCCACAGCATCAGGAAATCATCGCGGCCATGCTGTAAGGTATACAGGCTATTGTTGGCAAAATTCCAGTCCATTGCCACAACGCTGCGCAGGCCGGTGGCGTACCGCTTTCCGTCTTTCTGAGTCTGGTTGGTTTTGTTGGCGTCGAACTGCCAGATACCGCCGTGATCCTCCAGCATCGGACAGGGGTCGATACCCATCGAGCCAGGCATCCGGTTTTTTTCCTGACAGCCATTCGACGCGGCCCCAAACGCTACGTACATATGTCCGTCATTGTCGAACGTAACGGGTTTGGCAATGTGCTCGTGCATGCCGTGTTCGTGGTCGTCGGTCAGGACCACTTCCATCGGGCTATCAGGCACCAGTTGCCCGGGCTTCAGTTTGTAGCGGTAAACGTATAGTTCCGAACTGAAATACAGGTAGCCGTTATAAATCCGCATGGCCGTTCCGTACGCCCGCTCCCGGGCCAGACCGCCAAACTGCTTGATAATGTCGGCACGACCGTCGCCGTTCGTATCCCGCAGAGCAATGACCGATTCGTCCTTGTCGCGGGCAAAGCGAGCTTTTACGTAGATGTCGCCGTTCTCGTTCACGGCCAGATGCCGGGCACGACCGGGCAGGCTATCGACCACCACCGTGGCTTCGAAGCCTTCGGGCAGAAACAGACCACCATTTTCGTTCGTCTGCACGGGCAACCCGTTCGACGATTGTCGCTGGGTAAAACCGGCCAGGAGCAGTAAGCTGAACGCCAGTCCTTTCAGGTAATAGTTTGACATAGTAAACTTACGTTTCGGTCCGTTTAATTCATGCTCAGCGGGCTGACGATTCCGTTCAGGTCGTAGACGATCTTACCGCCCTTAATGGTCATTTCGCACTCGAATTTCTGCTTACCTGTCATCTTGTAGCCGGTCTTGTCGTAAAAGCCAAAATTGCCCTGACGCATACTCAGGATTGCAACGTCGGCGATGGCTCCTATGGACAGGTGACCCAGATTTTCGCGGTTGATGACCTGCGCGGGCGCCCAGGTAACGGCTTTAATAACACCCGGTACATCCTCACCCATCACGACGAATTTGGACATGATACTCAGGATGTCTTTCATTGAGCCATTCATGCTCCCCGTATGCAGGTCGGTACTAATTGTCGTTGGATAAAACTTGGCTTTCAGAGCGGGAATAGCCTGCGTATAGTTGAAACTGGCTCCACCGTAGCCCACGTCGAACACGATTCCTTTTTTGCGCGCTTCCCAGGCAAAGGGCTTGACGGTTTTGGTCGCTTCGTCCACGATAGTTTCCCGGACGTTATCACCCAGCAGCGTGTAGGCGTGGGTAAAAATGTCGCCCGGACGCAGGTGTTTCATGAACAACTCTTCCAGCGGCAAGGGCGGGGTACTACCGCCAAAATCAATCATAACGGGCATACCCGACAACTTGCCGGCCTCTACGGCGTGATCGACAGGAGCCCAGCTTGGGCCGTTGAAATGCGCGACTTTAAAACCCACTACGTCGTTCTTGTTTTCCAGCGCGACTTTAGCGGCCATTTTCGGGTCCATGTCGGTGGTATCCTGCTCGAAGCGACCACCCCGCATCCCCTCGCCCACAATATTCAAAAACGAGAGAACCCGCGTTTTTGAATTGAAAATAATGTTCTTCTTAAACGTATCGAACGATTTCCAGCCAGCCCGCCAGCATCCACAATGGTCGTTACACCCACCCGGAAGGTAAAGCCGTCGGGGGCTACGGCCACGGCACCATTACTGAGATAGTGATTGGGCTCGGTACCGTAAAAAACGTGTCCGTGGATATCAATCAGGCCGGGTGTTACGTACATGCCTTTGGCATCGACCACCTGTTTGGCCTGCTTCGGATCGATAGACGTAGCTACTGCGGCAATTTTGCCGTCTTTGATAGCGACGTCCATCAAGGCGTTAATGTTATTCTTTGGATCAATGAGCCGGCCGCCTTTGATCAGAATCGTGTATTCCTGCGCAATGACTGGCGTAGTCATCAGACAGACGACGAAGAGGAAGGCAAGAATTTTTTTCATAGGTTTAGGTACGTACCAGCTCCGGTGTGTGCCGGAGCCGGTACGCTGCTTTTTGTTTATACGGCCGCTTTCATCAGCTCTTCCTTGAGCCGACTGGCGACAATTTTGTCCTCACCGGGTTTGAGCATCCAGGCGGTCATGCTGATGCCGTTTGGCTCACCCACCACTTCGATAGATGGGTCACCGTTCCGCAGGCCCTCCTGCAGGGCTTTGGGGGTCGTTTTCACTTTACTCGCATCCCAGGTCAGGCGCAGCGTGGGTGTGTGGTTACCCAGCGCCGGGGCGAACGACTCAACCGTTACGCCTTTCACGCTCTTGGCCGCGTTGGCAATGGTGGCCGCGCGTTCCTCCAGCATTTTCCAGTCCTTATCCTGATCGCGGGCCACGAATTTTTCCAGGGCAACGTACATACCCAGAATCTCTTCTTTGTTCACCTTCATACCCCGACCGATGGTCGCACCACGAGGGGGCATGCTGAGCCGGGCGGCCTCGATGTATTTCTTTTTCCCCATCAGGATACCCGCGCTCTGCGGCCCCCGCATGGCTTTACCGCCCGAGACGCAGACCAGATCAAAGCCAATGTCGTGGAATTTCCAGAGGTTTTCAACCGGCGGGACATCAGCCGCAATGTCGATCATGGTTGGGATGTTGTGCTTCTTGCCTAGCGCGACCCAGTCCTGATGCTGAATTTTGCCTTTGTCGGACTGGATGTTCAGGAACCACAGCAGGGCGGTTTTATCGCTGATGGCTTTCTCGACGTCCTCGATGGTTTCCACCTGAATGATGGTACAGCCCGTGTTCGTCAGCGCGTGCGAGTAACCGATGTCATGGGCTTTCTGCGCAATCACTTCCGATTTCATACCGGTACCTTCCAGGTGCGGCAGTTGCTCAACTTTTTTCGGGTCCATACCGGTCAGTACACCGGCCAGGCCCAACGTCATAGCCGAGAAACAGCCCGCCGTAACTACCGCTGATTCAGCGTGGGTGATGGCGGCAATCTTCTCGCCTACTTTTGTCTGTACGTCGTCCAGCATCATGAATTCTTTCGACGACGCCAGAATCGTGTTTACTACGTCCTCCTCCATGAGCGAACCCGTCATGGCGGTATACGTACCTGCCGCGTTGATGAACGTCCGAATACCCAGTTCTTTCACGAGGTTACGCGGGGCAGCTACGGCAGGGGCAGCCAGTGCCGTGGTCAAGGGAGCGGCTACTCCACCAAACAAACCGCCAACCATCGGCATAGCCGACAGATGTTTAATCAATGTACGTCTACTGAGCATAACCAGTTATGTGTTAATGGGTAAGAGATCAGAGAAAAGGGAAGGGGGTGGGATAAGTTGAAAAGCTGAGCGCTCTGACTGGTGAAGTTCAGAGCGCTCAGCCAATCCGTTTACAGATGGGCAATGCAGTCAATCTCAACCAGTGAATCGCCGGGAACACCCCCGCGTACCGCTACTGTGGTACGTACGGGTGGCTTGCTGCCGAACCGGCCTTTATACACGTCGTTCATGGCTTTGTAATCGTTGGGGTCGTGCAGAAAGACAGATACTTTCAGCACCTTCTCCATCGACGAGCCAGCTTTGACGAGCTCTTTCTCCAGTTCGTTCAGGACGTGGTCGGTATGCGCTTTCACGTCGCCTTCGAAGTGAGCGCCAATGCCGAAGAGGAACAGCAGATTGCCGAGCTTCTTGACGCTGGAATACAGTGGCACATCATCGGTGGTAACGACACCCATCGCTTCAGGTACAGATTGCTCCAGAGGACGAGCAACGGCTTCGCTGGCGATGCCTATACCGGCAAAGCTGGTCATCAGACGCTTGAGAATCGATCGGCGTTGTGCTTTCATTGGACGAGACATAACCGCTTGATGAACTGTTTACTGTGGTTTTGTTGCGTTTTCAGACAGGCTGGATTCGCTTATTTATCCCACCATACTGTGCTGGACAGGGTATTGGTGCCGCCCTGCCGGGTACGTGCTTCGAGGAAGTTGGTCCGGTTGTAGGTCTCTTCCGAATCAGGAATCACGAAGCGGGTTGGGATTTTGCCGCCCGTCAGGTTACCTGGGTAGTTGGTTGGCGTCAGGTTTGGATAGCCGGTACGTCGCCAGTTTGCGAAGATTTCGTATTCGTCTTCCAGGAACAGAGCCACCCATTTCTGCGTCGAGATCTGCTCGATCTGCTGCGCGGTTGTCCCCGTCGTTTTGTACGGGTTGTTGACCAGGTACAGGTTGATCCGGGCATCGGAGATCACCCCACCCGCACCAAACAGCGACCACTGACGCATCCCTGCCCGAACGGCGTTGTTGTACGCCGTTGCCGCCGTTGTTCCGCTGTTCCAGCCCCGTACCGCAGCCTCGGCCAGCAACAGGTTCATTTCGGCATTACCCATCACAACCAGCGGGGAGTTGTACCGCAGGATCGTGTTCGGGTTGGGTTCCGAGAACGAGTTAAAGTTGGAAGGCAGGCTGTTATAGGCAGCGTTCGGCATTCCTTGTTGCAGAGCCGTTGTGGTATCAGCCGTGAAGGTTGAGCCGTTGGCAGTCCACACAACCGAAATTACGTTCAGACGAGGGTCTTTGGTCGTTTTCAGGTAGTCGATCAGCGTTTTCGCGAACTTTCCACCCTCTACGTTATCACCGCCCGGCGTAATGTAGTCGGTGCTGAGCAGGCCGTTGGCAATGAAGTTCCGGCTTGCCACCTGCGATCCATCCACATAGGCAATAACCGCCCGGTCGGCGTCGTCCAGAATAACGCCACCGGCAATTGCTTTCTCGACCCAGGTCTTAGCCAGTGCTGGATCAACCTGCGTTAGGCGCATACCCAGGCGCAGCATCAGCGAATACCCGAACTTCTTCCACTTGGTCACGTCACCGCCAAACATCAGATCGGCGTTACCAAAGGTTGCTTTCGAGGCATCAAAAGCCGCAATCGACTCGTCCAGCTCTTTCAGCAGATCGGCGTAGATGACCTGCTGCGCATCGTATTTGGGTGCGTAGTTCTTGTCTGACAGGGCTTTTCCAGCGTCGAAATACGGAATATCACCGTACAGATCCGTCAGGCGATGAAAGATGTAGGCCTTCCAGATCCGGGCCGCCGACAGTTTGTTGACGTTTGCCGGATTACCCGCCACCGCGTCCATCACCTGTACGATCGACGTAACCGCACCCGATCCGGCGCCCGTACCTGCATACGCATTCCAGTTACCCTGCGAATACGAGAAGTTGAAGTATTTATCACCGGCGGCTGGCACTTCCTTATACGTCGAGAAGTGCTGCATCGAACCGCCAATGGTCAGGTAAGCGGCTCCCGTAAAGTTGGTGCTCACCCCATCCAGTTGCGCCCGGGTAAACAGGTACTCTGGAATAACAGCCGAATATTTATTAGGGTCTACGTTCATTTCCTCAAAGCCTTTGTCACAGGCAGACAGGAGGAATAAGGGAGCCGCAGCTAATATTTTATAAATCAGACGTTTCATGTTGCCGTAAGAGGGTTAGTAGATTAGAATTTAACCGTCAGGTTCACACCCAGGCTACGTGTTCTTGGTACGCCAAAGGCTTCCAGGCCCTGTGCGTTGCTGCTCGTATAGCCCGACTCCGGATCGAAGTACTGGTTCTTCTTGTCTTTGTACAGGATAGCCAGGTTACGACCAACGATCGAGATCGACGCTGCCTGCAGTTTCAGGAAGGGGAACTTGCTGACGGGGAGGTTGTAGCTCAGGATAATCTGACGCAGCTTGACGAAGTCGTTGTTGAACATGAACATCGCCGTGTAGTTCTTGTCGTTGTCGTAGTACGTATCTACGTCTTCTTTCTTCCAGAATTTGGTAAAGGGTGCTCCTTCTGGGGTTACACCCGTTACGGTCACGCCGGTTTCGCGACCGGGCAGGGTTTCCTGTGGCAGACCAAAGCGGTAGGCGTACTGGTACAGGTTCGAGTAAACGATGCTACCGAACTTACCGTCAATCAAGAAGTTCAGCGAGAAATTCTTATAGCGGAAGTTGTTGGTGATCCCCATCGTGAGCGGAGGAGTTCCCTGACCGATTTCTTCCAGATCACCGCGGACCGCGTAACCGCTGGCCGTGTTGAATACTACGTTACCAGCCGCGTCGGTTTTCTTGCGGTAGCCCCAGATCGTTCCGTATGGCCGACCCAGTACGTTACGTACCACACCACCTCCTACGCCCGTACCGATGTCGATGCTCGTCAGACCCTCGGCCAGTTGCTCAATTTTGCTCCGGTTATACGCCAGGTTGTAGCTTACGTCCCACACAAAACCGCCGTTTTTAACCGGTGTTCCGGTCAGCAGCAATTCGACACCTTTATTGCTCAGGGCGCCTACGTTCAGCAGGGCCGACGTATAACCCGACGACAGGGCAATGTTCGTGGTTACGATGTCGTTGGTGGTCCGGCGATTGTACAAGGTCAGGTCAAGACCTAAACGGTTGTTCAGGAAGCGGGCTTCGATACCCCCTTCGTAAGTCGTTGAGGTCAGCGGTTTCAGATCGGGATTCGGCATCTGCGACGAAGCCAGCCCTTCGACCGGACGGCCGTTGTGACCACCCTGCTGCAACGAATAATACTGATAGATCTGGTATGGGCTCACCGTAGCACCACCTACCTGCGCCCACGATGCCCGCAGTTTGGCGAAGCTTACCGCTTTTGGCAGCCGAACCGCGTCCGACAGGATGAACGAACCCCCTACCGATGGGTAGAAAATGCTGTTGCTTTTGGGGTTCAGGACCGAGAACCAGTCCTGCCGACCCGACAGGGTCAGGTAAGCTACGTTCTTGTAGCTGAAGTCCGTCGACGCGAACAGCGAGTTGATCGCGCTTTTGTAATACGTTGGCGTCGTCGTTGAGGTAGCCAGGTTGGTGTAGCTGTAGAAATACGGAATCGCGAATTCGCTACCCGCAATCGTCGTCTGGTCGTAGAGCGACTGCTGTAAGTTACCTCCCAGCAGGGCCGTGAAACCCAGATCACCCGCGAAGGTTTTGTTGTAATTCAGCGTCAGCAGGCCGTTGGTTTCCGACGAGCTGGTTTTACGGGCTTCGTAGGTACCCAATGGCTGGTAGGCATTGTTGGTCGGCTGGATGTACTCCGACTGGAAGCTGTAGAAATCCTGGCTGACACTGCCTTTAATGAACAGATTGTCCAGAATATTATACCGGATACTTCCCTGACCGATGAAGCGGTTTTTCCGGTCGTCGTTCTTGAATTTGTTAACGACGAAGTAGGGGTTCGGTGCCGCTGGTACGGGGTTCCATTCCAGCTCTTTTCCCGTTGTAGCGTCGTAACCAGGAGCCAGCGTACGGATGTCAACCGTATTGGCAATCAGGTACGTAGCCCAGTGAGGGTTCATGTCGGCGTACCCAACTTTCGGACGGTTGGTGGCGGTTTCCAGGTTATACTGGAATACGGCTTCAACCGACAGTTTTTTCCCCAGGAACGCGTTCAGGTTCAGGTTGGCAATCCGACGGGCAAACGACGAATTTGGTACAATGCTGTTGGCCTGCGTGTTGTTCAGCCCCAGACGGAAATTAACGACTTCGTTACCACCCGTGAACGCAACCGAGTTGATGTAGTTGCTGCCCGTCCGGTAGAAGTTTTTCAGATTGTCTTTCTGGGGAGAATAAGGGTGTAGTTGTCCGTCAACCTGCATGTAAGGCTGACCATCCATGGGTGCACCATACGACAGACGGCCCGTACTCTTGGCCTGCGTCAGCGTCGTTGGTTTTACCCCATCAACACCCTGACCATACTGGTACTGCCAGTTTGGAATCACGGCCAGATCTTCGAACGAGGTCGTGCTGTTCACTTCTATGCCAACCCCTTTCTGACCGCGACCTTTTTTCGTCGTGATCAGGATAACGCCGTTCGACGCACGAGCCCCGTACAGAGCAGCCGCCGGGCCACCTTTCAGGACGCTGATCGACTCAATATCGTCGGGGTTGATACCACCGATCCCATCGCCCCGGTCAACGTTCATGCCGTTCCCGTCGGCGGTAGTACCACCGGGGGTGCTGTTGTCCATCGGCATCCCGTTGATTACGTACAAAGGCTGGTTGTTTCCATTCAGCGAACCGTTACCGCGGATGACGATACGGCTGGAACCACCAGGACCAGTTGCCATACCCGTTGCGTTTACCCCGGCAATTTTACCGGTCAGGGCGTTGGCTACGTTCAGTTCGCGCGCCTGGGTGAATTCGCTGCCTTTTACTTCGGTCACGGCGTAGGCCAGGGCTTTTTTCTCTTTTGAGATACCGAGCGCTGTTACGACCACTTCGTTCAGGGTGCTGGCTTCGGGAGTCAGATTCACCGACAGCTCGGTCTGGTTACCCACCGTAACTTCCTGACGCTTATACCCAACGAAGCTGAATACCAGAACGGCATTGTCTTCGGTTATTTCGATCGCGTACGATCCGTCAGCAGCCGTGGTTGTTCCGCGCTGGCTTGCCTTCACGACAACACTCACGCCCGGCAGCCCCGTCCCATTTTCGTCCAGGACGAAGCCCGTCAGTTTACGTTTTGGTGCTTCCAGCTGGCTGGTTGACTTAACTTCCGAGGTTGATACCTGCCGTTTCAGAATGATACGTTCCTGAAAAACTTCGTACGATACCTGGTAGGGAGTCAGGACTTTATCCAGTACTTCGGCCAGGGGTTCGTTGGTAAATTTATAGTTCTGCTTCCGCACATTGTTGAACACCTGAGAGGTGTACATAAACTTCACCTGGGCGGTTGCGCCAATTTTTTCTAACAACTTGTCAATATCAGCGTTAGTGAGTTGAACGCTTACCTTGCGATCCAGAATCTTCTGCGCGTTCAGATCATAGGCGTGGGTAATCGTGGTAAAGAGGGCGGCAAACAGGGTCAGGCATAAGCTCGTGACCAAGACTCTCGGTATTGTTTTTTGAACAAGTAGTCTTTTTAACATAGTTTTGGCTTTTGTCGGATTAAAAAATTCGGCACAAGGAGTCCTTCTCCGCGTAGGCGGATGTCTTGTGAGGAGACAGGGGGCGAAACCAGGGTCAGGGGTGTTGGCGCATCTCTGACCTTTCTTTTTTAAGCGGAAAGAGTGTTATTTACATAGGCACGTTTCGTTCTATACGGTTAATTATCAAGTTACTAGCAACCACTGCCTTCAATGATGATCTGCGTACCGACCCGCCGATACGTAGCGTTGATGGTACGGCAGATCAGGTCCAGTTTATCGTATAAGGGTTCGTCAACGATCGAAGCGGTCAGGTAGCAGTTCTTCAGCGCTTCCCTGTCAAAACTGATGTCAACTCCATAAGCTTCCTCCAGTTCGGCGAAGACCTCGGCCATCGCCGTTTTCCGATATCGGAAAAATTTTTCCTTGATGGACGGGTCCAGTAAACTCGGCTCATCGACCAGGCTGACAACCAACCGGCTGCTAGCCTCCGAAACGGTTACCTGCTGATTCGGCGTCAGGACTACATCGCCTTCCAGTCTGCTGGTTTTCAGGGGCAACTCATTTCCTTCTACCTGCTTCGAGACAGCAACCCGGCCCGTACTGACAATAACTTTACCCACTTTCTGTCCTTGGTTAGCCTGAACCGTAAAACTGGTCCCCAGCACTTTCGTCGTCAGGACGTCGGTATGCACGTAGAAAGGTTTGTTCGGGTCTTTCGTTACGTCAAAAAAAGCTTCGCCCAGCAGATACACATCACGTTCGTTCTTTGTGAACTGCTCTGGATACCGCACCTGGCTGTTCGGTTTGAGTGCTACCGTACTTTCGTCGGGCAGTTGAACCTGCATCGGTTTATCCGTCGTGTTACTAATCGTCTTCCAGGGCGAGGCAACCCGTTTTGTCAAAGCACCATACGTTGGTGTTATTGCCTGACGCGAATCCAGTTGAGAGAACGCATACCAGCCTATGACACCCAGCACCAGAGCAACACCAGCGGCAATGCCGTACTGCCACGATTGGAAAGACCGTTGAACGACCCAGCGCGGAGACCGGTCGGCTTCCCGATCCGCCAGCGACTGATAGAGACGGTTGATTTCCGTTTTTACATCATCATCAGAAAGCAGCGACTCGTCGGCAAGCGGCTGCTGATATAAAGTGTTCAGCGAAAGCAACACACTCTGGGCTTTGTCGATCAGGTCCTGCTTGTCCGGATTTTCCCGGAGCCAGTTTTCCCAAAATTCGCGCTCGACGGGTGCCTCGTACAGCTTCCATCGCTGAAACGAGACATCAGCGGCTAATTCCTCAGGTTCGTATTGTCGGTAGTCGTGCATACCAGCCGGGAGATACCCCGCTTGTTTCTTTAAGGATGCAGAACCTATTGGCCAATACTCACCTTCCTGAAATTTTATTTCGAAAATTTTTTAATCAGGCAAATATCAATCAACAATTGACCGAAAAATAAACGCAATTAGGCTATAACTTTTCCAGGACGGCAGCCCCAAAAATTTAATTATTAACCTATTAAATAGGCTTTTAATAAGATAGCATATTAACTGCCTATAGCGTCTGAATAATGGCGAACAGAAAGCCGATGGACGAAGAAAGCTGTCCCTTAAGCGCAGTAAGCGCCCGATACAGGAGGTTGGCGACTGATTGTCGGTTAATTTCCATCAGGTCGGCAATCTGTTCGTTGTCCAGATTTTTGTAGAACTTCAGAAAAACGACTTCCTGCTGGCGCTTGGGCAGCAAATCGACCGCCTGCCGGAGTTTAAGCTGACTCTCCGATTCGCTTTCCTCCTGCGTAATGTTGCCTTCGATGGTCTGCCAGTCCGACAGCTCGCCCAGCTCGTCGGCTTCCAAAGAGGAAAGGCTGGGTTTACTCCGGCGAAATTCCTGAAAAAGCTGATTTCGCAGCGATTTGAAGAAATAAACGGCAACAAACTGGATCGTGATGGTCTGGCGCTTCTCCCAGATGTTGATGAACACCTCCTGAATCGTATCCTTAATAAAGTCCGTATCCGACGTGAAATTGGTAGCGTACCGAAACATAGACCGGTACTGTGATTCAGCCAACCGACAAAAAGCCATCTTATCTCCCGCCTGCGCCTGCTGCCAGAGAGATAGTAGATGCTGGTTTTCCTCGATTAGATGCTGACGATTCAACGCAACTTATTTTAAAGAATGAACGTAAAAATAAGGATTAGCCAACAAAACACCCGCCTATCCGGCAATAAACAAACATTAATATGGTTACGGCTTGTCTATACCGTAAGAAAATACCGCTTCTAGGCTTGCAGCATGTACGTAAGTAATACGCTGACTCTCAAAGATTTTTTACTGCGCTGTTTCCCGGCGCCAGTTGTCCAGCAGAATAGCGGTGGCGATACCTACGTTCAGCGACTCGGCTTCCCCGTAACGCGGGATCGTGACCCGCTGGGTTACGTACGGCTCGACCACCGGGCGAATCCCGTTCGATTCGTTACCCATGATCAGGTAGCCCCCTTTCGAGAACGCAAGCTGGTGCACGTTCTCTCCGCCCAGAAAAGCGCCGTATACCGATTGTTTCGACGGCTGCTCGCGTAAAAAGGTCACGATATCACCGTACCACCAGGCAACGCGGGTAAACGAGCCTTTACTGGCCGAAATTACTTTCGGGTTATACACATCCGTTGTTGTTTCGGAGCAGATAATTTTTCGAATCCCGTACCAGTCCGCAATCCGCAGGATGGTGCCCAGGTTGCCCGGATCCCGGATATCGTCCAGAATCAGGACCAGTTCGTGATCGGTTACGGCTAACGGCCGGTTTTCTTTCGTTCTAACAACGGCGATAGCGGCATTGTTGCTTTCCAGGGTACCGGCCCGTTCGAGATCGGCGACCGATGCAATTTCAACGGGGGTTCGTTGGCCGTCTGTGAGGTGGCTGTTTTCTTTGTAAAACGTTTCGGTTGCAATCAGCAGCTCTGTCTGAAAATCGGACTGCAATACTTCCTGAACGCTCTTGGCGCCTTCAACCAGAAACGCACCATGCTGCTGCCGGTATTTTTTCTGATGCAGCGACTGTATATATTTGATTTGATTCTTAGATAACATTGATAAACGGTCAATCAGTAAGGCTCACGTTATGTCTCGGTCTGGTGCTAACGGTCATGTTCTCGGCCTGCGTTAGTTCCCGACAGTTCGGCAATAACCGCTATCTGCTCACCGCTCAGATCATTCGGGGTAACGACGCCATTTCGGACGAGCAGCTCGAAAGCCTGATTCCCCAGAAACCCAACCGCCGGATTCTGGGGCTTCCGATCACCCCTCCCCTCTGGTTTTACCAGCTTGGGCTCCGTTCCTACAACCACGACGCTGTTTTGCGGGAACTGGAGGCCAAAACTAACGAATTCGAGCAGCAAAGTCAGCAACTGGCCGATCAGCCCAAAGCCTTAAAGCGCCTTAATCGTCGGTTTAGCCGCGAAGCAAAGCGATTGCGCCAGAAAGCCGAAGAAGGCAACTGGCTCATGCGGAACCTGGGGGAGCAGCCCTCTTATTTTGTTGAAAGCGATGCAAGGACAAATGCTGCCAAGATGCAGCGGTTCCTGGTTGACAAGGGATTCTTTAACGCGCAGACCAGTTACTCGCTTGATACGTTACGTCGGCGACAGATTCGGGCCAACTACCAGATAAAAGAAAATGCCGGGTTCCATCTCCGGACAATCCTGTATTCCATCGCCGATCCCCGCGTGGATTCGCTGGTGCGCGCGTCGCTCAACGCCAGTCAGCTTCGCGTCGGCGATCGATACGATGTCGACAATATGGCTGCCGAACGGGTCAGAATTGAGTCATTACTGCGTGACCAGGGCTATTACCTGTTTTCCCGCCAGTACATCCGCGCAACCGATGTCGACACCAACCGGAATAGCCTCGACCGACTGGCGGCCGACAGTGCTGTTCGGCGCCCTGTCAGCGTACGAGTAGACATTCTCAATCCGCCGAACCAGCTTGCCCATCCGATCTTTCACTTTGGCGACGTCGACGTCCGGATTAGTCCCAACGCCGATGCCGATGTGGCTGCTTTAGCAACACAGATCAGCCGCCTGGATACGGTGACCCGGAACGGGGTTACTTATTTTCTGGAGAAACGAAATATATCAACGCGGCTGTTAGACGGCAAAATTCTGCTTCGGCCCGGTGCCTTATACAGCCAGAGCAATTACCGGAACACGCAGCGGAACCTCTTCCTGCTCAACCAGTTTAAGCTCATCAACCTCAACTTCGTCGATTCGACAAACCGACAGCTACGTACGCTGATTACGGCTACGCCACTCGACAAATACGAAACAACGCTTGAAGGAGGACTCTTTGTCCTATCGCAGGCACAGCCCGGCCCGTTTACGAACGTTACGTTCCGGGTGCGCAATCTGTTTGGCGGGCTGGAAACCTTCGAAGCGACCGTTCGTTACGGCCTTGAATACCAGACCGGCTTTGCCACCGATCAGGCGGGCAGCCAGAAACCTTATCCTTCGAATGAGTTCGGAGCCATTACGTCGCTGATTTTTCCGCAGATGCTGTTTCCCGGTCGCTGGCGCTTCCGCTTCAACTCGTACAATCCACGAACTCAGCTTAGTATCAGCTTTAACAACACGATCCGGCCGGACTATAAACGGTCGTTGCTGCGGAGTACGATGGCCTACAACTGGCAAACGACACCCGCCAAGCAGTTCAGTCTTTTGATCGCTGACATCAACCTGATTAACGCCAGCTTCGACACTGACTTTGGTAAGGCTTTTCAGGAGCAACTTAAACAGCAGCAGGCCTTGGGAAGTACCGTTTACCTCAGCTTCCGGCGCTCGCTAAGCTCCAGTTTCAGCTTTGCGTACACTTATAATACCAACGTGCAGGGGCAGAATCGCCGGTCTAACTTTTTTCGTAGCGCTGTGGAATCGGGCGGAACAACGCTTAATCTTTTCTCTAATCGTACTATTGAGCGCTGGAGCGATACGAGCGTAACGGGACTGCAGTTCTATAAATTTCTACGATTCAGTTTCGATTATCGACACTACGTACCGATCAAGACGCGTACCACATTAGCGTTCCGGTTCAATACGGGGCTGGTGTACGGATACGGACCAGGGCAGACGGCCCCCTACGAAAAACTGTTCTTTGCGGGCGGTAGCAACAGTATCCGGGGCTGGCTGCCACGCCGATTAGGACCGGGGGCTGAATTACCACAGTTCCCAATCGGTCAGCCTCGTACACCGATACTGAATCCACGGTATCCGCAACAGTTTGCCTATACCTTCGAAAAGCCGGGCGATATGCTCATCGAAGCATCCGCCGAACTCCGTGGCCGGTTGTTTCACTTCGGGGGCGACATTAATGGGGCACTGTTCGTGGATGCGGGTAACGTCTGGACAATTCGTGACAACCCGAACCGCTACGGTGATGTCTTCAAACTCAGCACATTCGTTCCCCAGATTGCCGTAGGAACCGGAGTAGGGCTCCGCGTCGATTTCTCCTTTTTCGTGATTCGGTTCGACGGGGGGATCAAGGTTTGGGACCCCGCCCGTCAGTATCTCAAAAATGGCGAGCTGGTTGACGAACGTTTTTTGCTGCCCAAGTTTTCACTACGTCAATTGTCGAGCGGCCCTAACCCATTGACAATCAATTTCGGGATTGGCTATCCGTTTTAAAACCTCAATTACTACGTTCTAATTGATCTCTTTTAAGAGAAATTAACGGCCTGAAGCTGTCATTTTGGCAGAACTTTCCGGCCTTTCTCGTAAATTTGTTATTCAATTTTGAAACTGACAGCCCGTCGTTACCAACAGACAACTCGCATTACGTGGGTTATCTGCTGTTCTGCCCTGGCTTAATATAGTCCATATGGAACGCTTCACCGATCTAGCTATCTTACAACCGACTGATAAAGAAGAAATTGATCTTCCCCGTACTTCGGAGGAAGAACTAGCTGTCGGCAAAAAACGCCTGTACATCGAAAGCTACGGCTGCCAGATGAACTTCGCTGATAGCGAGATCGTCGCGGCCGTCATGCGGAATGCGGGCTTCGCCACAACGTCTACCGCTGAAGACGCCGATCTGATTTTTCTGAATACCTGCGCCATCCGCGACAACGCTGAGCAGAAAGTGCGCCATCGGCTCAAACACCTGACCGGCCTGAAACGGCAAAAACCCGAACTGCTGGTAGGGATGCTGGGTTGTATGGCCGAGCGCCTGAAAACGAAACTGCTGGAAGAAGAGAAAGTCGTCGATATCGTGGCCGGGCCCGATGCGTACCGTGACATTCCGAAGCTGGTTGAGGAAGCGGAGTCGGGGCAGAAAGCGGTGAACGTGTTTCTTTCTCGGGAGGAAACCTACGCCGATATTTCCCCTATACGTCTGAATTCCAACGGCGTAACAGCCTTTGTGTCAATCATGCGGGGCTGCGACAATATGTGCAGTTTCTGCGTTGTGCCGTTCACGCGGGGCCGGGAACGTAGCCGCGACCCACACAGCATCGTCCGTGAAGCACAGGACCTGTTCGACCGGGGCTACCGCGAAGTAACTCTCCTCGGGCAGAATGTGGATTCGTATAAATGGCAGGGGGATGAGGGCGAAGGGCCCGACGTAAAATCTATACAGAATCCTACGCCCCAAACCCCAGCCCCCTCGCTCACGACCTTCGCTCACCTGCTTGAAATGGTGGCCCGGATTCACCCCGACCTGCGGGTTCGCTTTTCGACCTCACATCCGAAAGACATTACAGACGATGTGCTCTACACAATGGGTCGCTATGATAACATCTGTAATTATATCCACCTGCCTGCGCAGAGTGGCAACAGCCGGGTACTGAAGCTGATGAACCGGACGTACGACCGGCCCTGGTACATCGAAAAAATCAACAGCATCCGTCGGATTCTGGGTGAAGATTGTGGCATCTCGACTGACATGATTTCGGGCTTCTGCACCGAAACGGAAGAAGAACACCAAGAGTCGCTGTCGCTGATGGATTACGTGACGTACGATTACGCGTACATGTTTGCCTACTCGGAGCGGCCGGGTACCCTGGCGGCAAAAAAATACGCGGACGACATTCCGGAGGACGTTAAAAAGCGTCGATTGAACGAGATTATCGCCAAGCAGCTGCAGCATTCGTCGGCCCGGAACCAGCGGCATATCGGTCAGGTTCAGCGTGTATTGATTGAAGGCCCGTCCAAACGTTCAGACGATTTCCTCTGTGGCCGGAATGACCAGAACAAAATGGTCGTATTCCCAAAAGGCAACTTCCAGAAAGGTCAGTACGTCAACGTGCTGGTTACCGAATGCACGTCGGCTACACTACGGGGCGAAGTGGTGTAACGGCATCTAGCTTTGTGATGGAATCCAGACGATCAAAAACGAAATGGAACGATTAGATAAGTCGGCCTTTATCATACGTAAGCAGACAGAAGACCCGCCTGCGCATGTATACTGGTTAACGAAAAGCCCAACCGAACGAATTTCGGCCGTTGAACAGTTACGCAAACAATATGCTGTCGCTCAACCAGGATTTCAGAGAGTTTATCGAATTATTAAACGTTCACGAAGTTGAATATCTGGTCGTTGGTGGTTATGCGGTAGCCTTTCATGGACGACCAAGGTTTACGGGTGACATCGACCTGTGGATTGCAATTTCTACGAATAATGCAAAACGAGTCATCCAGGTATTGGAAGACTTTGGCTTTGCATCTATAGGGCTTACAACAATTGATTTACAGCAGGAAGATATAGTTATTCAGCTTGGTTACGAACCGAATCGTATAGACATTCTTACTTCTGTAACTGGTTTGACGTTTGATGTCTGCTTTTCCAGAAGTGTAAAAGCAAACCTTGACGGCCTGTTGGTAAACTTCATTCACATCAATGATTTAAAAATCAATAAAGCAGCAACGGGTCGAGGAAAAGACATTGGTGATTTAGAGAATCTGCCCTAACACGAATGAACAATCAAGAAATTCAAAGCGTCAAACAGCGCTTCGGTATAATCGGGAACGCACCTGCTCTCAACTACGCCATCAACGTAGCGATGCAGGTGGCGGCCACCGATCTGACGGTCCTGATTACAGGCGAGAGCGGCAGTGGTAAAGAATCATTTTCGAAAATTATTCATAGCCTGAGCGCCCGGAAACATGGCCAGTTTATTGCCATCAACTGCGGAGCTATTCCGGAAGGCACCATCGACTCGGAGCTGTTCGGTCATGAAAAAGGCTCGTTTACGGGTGCCGTCGACGCTCGCAAAGGCTACTTCGAAACAACGAACGGCGGTACCATTTTCCTGGATGAAATCGGCGAGATGCCGCTCGGTACGCAGGCCCGGCTCCTGCGCGTGCTGGAAAACGGCGAGTTCATCCGCGTCGGTTCTTCCAAGACACAAAAGACGGATGTACGGGTTGTTGCCGCCACAAACGTCAACCTAATGGATGCTGTCGCCAAGGGTAAATTCCGGGAAGACCTGTATTACCGGCTTAACACCGTCCCTATTTTCGTACCACCCCTGCGTGAACGTGGCACGGATATCGAACTACTGTTCCGGAAATTCACGACCGATTTTGCCGAGCGGTATCGCATTAAACCGCTGCAATTGACCGATGGCGCCAAGCAGGTCCTGATGAGTTTTCCGTTCCCCGGTAATATCCGGCAGCTGAAAAACATCGCCGAGCAGGTATCTATTCTGGAATCGGAACAGAACAAACCCATCGAAGCTGATACACTGGCCCGCTACCTGCCTCAGTCGCAGCCAACCAGCCAGACACTGGCGCTGTTTCCACATACGAACGGCAGCGACGGCATTTCCGAGCGTGAACTATTGTATAAAGTTCTCTTCGATATGCGCCGGGACGTTAACGATTTGAAGCGACTCGTCCGCGACGTCTTGGGCAGCGAACAGGATGGTCGGCAGATTCTGAACAATCATAAAGATCTGTTCGATTCTATTCCGTCCGACGGCGACAATCGGCCGGCGGGTGATACAAATCTGGCCCGGTTACTTCCGTCAGGAAGCCCAGTCAATCGTTCCGAAACTCCGCCCCCGTCAGAAACGTACGGTAGTCATCCCCCCGTTCAGATCTACGATGAGGTTGACGGCGATATCAACGACGTAACGGAGGTGGAAGATGTTACCCACGAGACGGAAGAAGATGATTCGCTCTCGCTCGAACGGCAGGAGAAAGAGATGATCCTGAAAGCGCTTCGACGCAACAACAACAAACGGAAATATGCTGCTCAGGCGCTTGGTATTTCCGAACGAACGTTATACCGAAAAATTAAGCAGTACGAAATTGATGAAGACTAATCGGGTCCGGTTACGGCGCCGTGGTGTAGTGTTACGTTACCCAAGCCCCCTTTATTTTTTGCTGATACTGGCGCTGGCAACATCGTTATCCGGCTGTGGGATCTACTCATTTTCGGGTACCACCCTTTCCCCTGACATTAAGAGCGTAACGATTAACAACTTTACGCTGGCTACCGCCGGGGGGCCTGCCAACCTGCCCCTGACGTTCAACGAAAAGCTGCGGGAGTACTACCAGCGCTATACTAACCTGAAAGTACTGCCCGCCAACGGCGATATGCTGCTGGAGGGCAATATCACTGGCTACGAACTGCTGGCGGTTGCCCCGACAGCGCAGGATCAGGCGGGGGTTAACCGGTTGCAGATCACTGTAACAGTGCGCTTTTACAACAACAAGGACGAAACGAAAAACTTCGAGCAGCCTTTTTCCTTCTACCAAGACTTTCCGCAAAACCAGACCCTGAGCCAGAACGAAAGCCGTATTGTACCGATCATTCTGGATCAGATCGTTCTCGACGTTTTTAACAAGACTGCGGCTGACTGGTAGATCGGAATCGTAAAAAACGTACCTTGCCACCGGCGAATCACCGTAGCGCTCCCTCTCTTATGCAGGCACTTGATAAAGAGACCTTTTCCTACTGGGTAACCCACCCCGACGATCTTACCCCAACCGATTTTTCGCAGTTGCAGGACAGTATACAGACGTATCCCTACTGCCAGGCCCTATATACGCTGACGGCCAAGGTTGCCTCGGCGCATATTCGACCTCAGGCGGTGTCGAGCATTCGGCAGGCGGCTGTGCATGCGCTGAGCCGTAACGCGCTGCGGAAGCTGATCGATAACGAATTTCAGTGGTCAGAAAATCTACTGTCGAAGCTGAATGAACTAGCGGCCGGTCATGTCGCCATTCCTGACGACTACCAGCAGGAAAGTTATGCTCTGTTTAAGGCAAAAACAGGCCTGAATGCCACCATTCCTCGATTAACATTACTTCAATTGCCCAGTTATTTTACCGCTGCCGAACCCCAGACAGTACCCCAACCCGAAGATCCAACACTAACCGAAACTCAGCTACAGGAAGGACTTTCTCAGATCGTCGCCGTTGAACCAGCCCCTTCGGAGCCAGATTTACTGGCCCAGCAGCGCCAGCAGCAGTTTGACTTAATCGATAGCTTCATCAAAGCCGAACCCAGCATCTCCCGCGTGGGATTGAAATCGGGAGAATCCTTCAATCAGGAAGACTTAACCAAGCGTAATCAGCCAGCTACTAACGGTCTGGTAACCGAAACTTTTGCAAAAATTTTGCTGAAACAGGGAAAAACCGACAAAGCCATTGAAATCTATCAGCAACTGATAGTTAAAAGTCCCGCAAAAAAAGCGTACTTTGCGGCAAAAATCTCTGAAATAGAAGCGGCACGAACCAGCTCAGGTAACTGATTAACTGCTTCTATCCAACAGCAAAGCATTAACCGAATTTTTTAGAACCTTCTTTCATGGTAACGACAACTATTGTCATCATTTGCATTATTACAGTCCTGTTGATTCTGATTGTGCTTGTTCAGAACTCCAAAGGTGGTGGTTTGACGGGTGAATTTGGCGGACTTGGCTCCAATCAGCTCATGGGCGTTAAGAAAACGACTGACCTCCTGGAGCAAATCACCTGGGGCCTGGGTATCGGCCTGATGGTCCTGTCGCTGGCTTCGTATATGCTGGTCGACCGTACGCAGGGAGGTGGCATCAACAGCGTAAACGTTGACCGCGCTCAAACTCAGACGTTACCAGGCGCAGCTGCCCCAACTCCAGGTGCTGCCGCTCCAGCCCCTAGTGCTGCTACGGGTGCCGCACCTAGTCAGGCAGCGCCAGGTGCACAAACGCCAGGTGCTTCGACGTCAGCGCTTACCCCGCAGAAATAAGATCTTTTTTCGATACGCAAAGAGGCCGTTCCAGTACTGGAGCGGCTTTTTTGTTTGTCGTCGTTTCAGGCTACAGCTTGCGCCAGCAGTTGTCGGGCAATGGGCAGCAGGGTTTCCTGCATCGGGTACATATGCTGGCTTTCCAGCATGAACGTAGCTGGATTGGGCAGGTGCCGATGCCGCCGGATTAGATCAAGTTTTATGTTCTCGAACGTAGTCGCCAGGCTTTTGCGCACGGCTTCGACATACGTTAGACGTACCATCCGTCCGCCCGGCTCCCGATCGGAGTAGAACGTCATGGCAAACGAATACACCTGCGTTTCGTTTCCGCTGCCCGTGTGCACCAGCAGATACCCTTCGGCGGGATGCAGCGGCATAAGCCCGATGGGGGCCAGCGTCAGGTTACCGGCAATGTCGGCCCAGCGCTGCTGCCCCTCGGAGACCATCCGCTGAAACCGGGGCAGGGCAAAATTGATTACGGTATCGATTTCCGTCAGTAACGGATCGTCAGCGCTTTCGGATTTGTATTCAATCCGGGGCGGTGGACCAGTTACCCGACTGATTCGCTTGGGAAACGCAGCATTTAACGTACCTTTGCCCCGCGAAAAACGGACACCTGTCTCGTAATGGTTTTGTAAATCAGGCAGGTCCGGGACGAGTTTGTTTGCCGTGAAGTTCTGCTGAACGGACTGGAGATATGCCATTACGACATATTTCTGGTATTCAGCGTCAAGCCAGTTTTGCGTGAACCAATCGGAGGTCAGTTTTTTCATGCAGTATTGAGCAGGTTGTGTTGACGAATACACTAGATCAATCTACGGAAAGCAGCAGGCACAACCAAATTCTATTCGCAAAATTTAGTTGCGAGCAACACGAAGTAACCGTGAGTTAAAAACTAGCAAAATGTCAGCCAAAAACCGGCAATTATGACAGAGTTAGCGGTTGGCACAGTAATTGGCAACGGGACAGTGTCGTTTAACGAACCAAACAAAAAACAGTAACCTTAATCAACTCTCAATCATGGTAGCAGAAACGGAAAGCGTTAAAGTGAACGTGAAACCGCTGGCCGACCGGGTGCTGGTAGAAGCCGCTCCGGCAGAAGAAAAAACCTCGTT
The DNA here is from genome assembly GCF_013375035.1 of Spirosoma sp. KUDC1026. NCBI lineage: Bacteria > Pseudomonadati > Bacteroidota > Cytophagia > Cytophagales > Cytophagaceae > Spirosoma > Spirosoma sp. KUDC1026. Next base: position 4,788,208 of record NZ_CP056032.1, read on the forward strand.
CGGGATCATCATTCCTGATACGGCAAAGGAAAAACCCCAGCGTGGTACGGTCGTAGCCGTTGGTGCAGGTAAGAAAGATGAGCCACTGACGGTTCAGGTAGGCGATACGGTACTGTATGGCAAATACGCTGGTACGGAAATCACCGTAGACGGAAAAGAGTACCTCATCATGCGCGAATCTGACATTTTCGCAATTCTGTAAACTAGAAAAAGACCAGTAGAGTACAGACGAAAGACACACGTATCTTTTTTCTTACATCTTATCTCTTTTTTCTAATCATCCATAATTTATCATTAACCAACAATGGCTAAGAAAATATTTTTCGATACCGAAGCCCGCGAGCGTATCAAAAAGGGTGTTGATACCCTGGCCGACGCGGTGAAAGTAACCCTGGGTCCTAAAGGCCGGAACGTAATTCTGGACAAAAAATTTGGCTCGCCAGCCATCACCAAAGATGGTGTAACGGTTGCTAAAGAAATTGAACTGAAAGACGCCATGGAAAACATGGGCGCTCAACTGGTGAAAGAAGTAGCGTCGAAAACAGCTGATTCAGCTGGTGACGGTACGACCACAGCTACCGTTCTGGCGCAGGCGATCTACTCGATCGGCGCGAAAAACGTAGCCGCTGGAGCCAACCCAATGGACCTGAAACGGGGTATCGACAAAGCGGTAACGGCTGTAACGGCTAATCTGGCTGAGCAGGCACAAACCGTTGGTGATGATTTCGGTAAAATCGCGCAGGTAGCTACTATCTCGGCTAACCACGATGACGAAATCGGTACCATGATTGCCGAAGCCATGAAAAAAGTAGGTAAAGAAGGTGTGATCACGGTTGAAGAAGCACGTGGTACCGAAACGGAAGTTAAAACCGTTGAAGGTATGCAGTTCGACCGCGGTTACCTGTCACCTTACTTCGTCACGAACACGGAGAAAATGGAGGTTGATCTGGACCGTCCGTTCATCCTGATTTCGGAAAAGAAAGTATCGTCGATGAAAGAGCTGCTGCCCGTTCTGGAGCAGGTTGCTCAAACCGGCCGTCCCCTGCTGATCATCGCTGAAGATGTCGATGGTGAAGCACTGGCTACGCTGGTTGTTAACAAAATCCGGGGTGCGCTGAAAGTTGCCGCCGTGAAAGCTCCTGGTTTTGGCGACCGTCGGAAAGCGATGCTGGAAGATATTGCTATCCTGACCGGCGGTCAGGTGATCAGCGAAGAGCGTGGTTTCAAACTGGAAAACGCGTCGATCGATTACTTAGGTCAGGCTGAAAAAATCCTGATCGACAAAGACAACACCACGATTGTTAACGGTGTTGGTCAGAAAGAAGATATCACAGGCCGGGTTAACCAGATCAAAGCGCAGATCGAAAACACGACGTCGGATTACGACCGTGAAAAACTGCAGGAGCGTCTGGCAAAACTGTCGGGTGGTGTAGCTATCCTCTACATCGGTGCTGCTACCGAAGTAGAAATGAAAGAAAAGAAAGACCGCGTTGACGATGCGCTGCACGCAACCCGCGCTGCCGTTGAAGAAGGTATCGTAACGGGTGGTGGTATTGCCCTGATCCGGGCGATCTCGTCTCTGGACAACGTTAATACGATCAACGAAGACGAAAAAACCGGTGTTAACATCATCCGTGTTGCTCTGGAATCTCCGCTGCGCACAATCGTTGCCAACGCTGGTGGCGAAGGTTCAGTTATCGTCAACAAAGTGAAAGATGGTCAGGGTGGTTTTGGCTACAACGCTAAAAACGACAGCTTTGAAGATCTGTTCGCTGCTGGTGTAATCGATCCGAAGAAAGTAACCCGTCTGGCGCTGGAAAATGCAGCGTCGATTGCCGGTCTGCTGCTGACGACCGAATGTGTGATCGCTGACGAACCAGAAGAAGCTCCAGCCGGTGGCGGTGCTCCTGGAATGGGCGGTGGCATGGGCGGCATGATGTAAGTCTCAGCCCCAACGATTAAAAAAACCCCCGGTCCAACGGCCGGGGTTTTTTTATGTTTATGCCTTTCTTAAAAGAATGTCTGTCTGATGGTTATGCATCATTCGGAGTACGTTTAACTAAGCGACTGAGCAATTTTAAACGCCAAATTTTGGGCAATAAAAAAAGCCAAGCGAGATACTCTCTTGGCTTTCTGATTTACTCAACGTTATGAAAAACTTTTCTTTTCGATACAATTATAAAACAAAAATCTCGAAAATTAATTCACCACTTTAAAATAATTTTAATCAAAGAAATTAACTCTTTGATTTTCAAACGATTAAAATTTTGAAAAACCAAAACATTTAGGCTGGTTTTGAGTATATGTACCTAAATTATAACACCGTCCCGAATAGTTACCGTACGGTCCGCCAGAGCCGCCAGCGCTTCATTGTGAGTTACGATAATGAACGTCTGACCGAACTCGTCACGGAGTTGGAAGAAGAGTTGATGCAATTCTTCGGCGTTGTGTGAATCCAGGTTTCCGCTGGGTTCGTCGGCGAAAACAATGGCCGGTTCGTTGATCAGTGCCCTCGCTACGGCCGCCCGTTGCTGTTCTCCCCCCGACATTTGCGATGGCAGGTGATTGAGCCGGTGCTGCAGGCCCAGCGTCGTCAGCAGCGACTCCGCCCGTTGCCGGACAGCTTTCTCATCTTTCTTCGCAATGTAGCCCGGCAGGCAGACATTTTCCAGCGCCGTAAATTCGGGCAGCAGGTTATTGAACTGGAAGACAAACCCGATCTGCTCATTTCGGAAACGGGCCAGCTGCCGGTCGTTCAGCGCGAATACGTTCTCGCCGGCAATGTGCAGTTCGCCGGAATCAGGGCGATCGAGTGTTCCCAGAATCTGAAGCAGGGTCGTTTTCCCGGCCCCCGACGCGCCAACGATGGATACCACTTCACCCGGCTCGACCGCGAGATCGATTCCTTTCAGGACGGGCAGCTCGCCGTATTGCCGGCGCAGGGCGGTAGTTTTGAGTAGAGACAAGCTAAAACGATTTATATAATGACACGCTGGAGCCTTAAAGACAGTGGACTATTGGACAAAGTGCCCTCCTGCAACGACAAAGCCAAGATAATTCACTTACTTTGCCCACAAAAATACGATTTCCAACACTCCTTGTTGCAGTTGTCATGAACATACACGAGTATCAGGGTAAAGAAATTCTGAAGAAATACGGCGTCCGTATTCAGGAAGGCATTGTTGCCGAGTCACCCGAGAAAGCCGTAGAAGCCGCCAAACAGATTATGGCGCAGTCCGGGTCGAAGTTTGTGGTCGTTAAATCACAGATTCACGCCGGTGGACGCGGTAAGGGCAAAATTGTCGGTTCGGAACAGCGGGGTGTTGCCCTGGCTAAATCCGTTGACGACGTTCGGGATATCGCCAAAAATCTGATCGGCAACGTACTGGTTACCCACCAGACGGGTCCTGAAGGCCGCAAAGTAAACAAAGTTCTGGTGGCTCAGGACGTATTCTACCCTGGCGCTTCGGAGCCGAAAGAGATGTATATCAGCATCCTGCTCGACCGGTCTAAAGCCTGCAACGTCATTATGGCCAGCACCGAAGGTGGTATGGACATCGAGGAAGTTGCCGAAAATACGCCCGAGAAAATCGTTAAAGAGTGGATTGATCCGGCCGTTGGTCTGCAGCCTTTCCAGGCGCGCAAAGTAGCGTTTGGACTGGGTCTGGAAGGCGAAGCGTTCAAAGAGATGGTCAAATTTGTGACCTCCCTCTATAAAGCGTACGTGGACACCGACGCGTCGATGTTCGAGATTAACCCAGTGCTGAAAACGTCGGACAATAAAATCCTGGCAGTTGACGCGAAAGTGAATCTGGACGACAACGCCTTGTATCGTCATCCGGATCTGGCGAACCTGCGCGACGTAGCCGAAGAAGACCCTCTCGAAGTAGAAGCGTCGTCCAACGACCTGAACTACGTCAAACTGGACGGTAACGTTGGTTGTATGGTGAACGGTGCTGGTCTGGCGATGGCAACGATGGACATCATCAAACTATCGGGTGGTGAGCCGGCCAACTTCCTCGACGTAGGTGGTGGTGCCAATGCGAAAACGGTGGAAGCCGGTTTCCGCATTATCCTGAAAGATCCAAATGTAAAAGCCATTCTGATCAACATCTTCGGTGGTATCGTTCGCTGCGACCGCGTAGCAACGGGGGTTGTTGAAGCGTACAAAGCGATTGGCGACATTCCTGTTCCGATCATCGTTCGTCTGCAGGGAACCAACGCAGCCGAAGGCGCTAAAATCATCGACGAATCAGGTCTGAAAGTACAGTCGGCCGTTGAACTGAAAGAAGCCGCTGAGAAAGTAAAACAGGTTGTTGCTAATCTGTAAGCAATACGTTTCTTGTGATAAACAGAGAGGGCACCTTCGCGCGAAGGTGCCCTCTCTGTTTCAGGACGTAGTGGACTAACTAACGACCGGTATAGTATTTCAGTGCTTCAGGCATCAGCTTTTGCAGGTCGTTGATCCGGCGCTGATCCGAGGGGTGGGTCGACAGAAACTCTGGTGGTTTGTTACCGCCACCCGCCTGCGCCATACGCTGCCAGAACGGTACGGCTTCCCGTGGGTCATAGCCTGCCATTGCCATAAAAATCAGCCCCAGATGGTCGGCTTCCAATTCCTGGCTCCGGCCGTGGGGTAAAGCACGACCAACCTGATACGCAGCCGGCAGGGTAGCGCCCACGGCCTGCATGAACAGCGCTTTGGTTGTAGTGCTTTGCTGGGCCTGAGAGCCAATATAAGCCTGTCCAACCTGCAGCAGTCCATTCGCTACTAAGCTTTCGCTCATCCGTTCGTTGCCATGTTCGGCGATAGCGTGCGATACCTCGTGGCCCATTACGGTTGCCAGACCAGCTTCGTTTTTGGTATACGGCAAAATCCCGGTATAAACCACGATCTTTCCACCGGGCATACACCAGGCGTTTACCTGTGGGTCCTGCACCAGATTATATTCCCAGTTGAAGCCTTCCAGTCGTTTGGCGTAACCGTTCTCGTTCATATACTTTTCAACGGCCTGTCGAATTCGCATACCGACCCGTTTTACCATCTCGGCGTCGCCGTTACGTACCACGGTGCTGGTATCGATGAACTGTTTGTACTGCGTACTGCTCAAGGCCAGCATCTGATCATTTGGAACAAAAGTAAGCTGGCGCCGATTGGTGATAGGAACGCGTTCGCAACTACTGATTGCGATGCCCAGGACCAACATGCCTATGAGTGCTTTTTTCATTTTTACCTGATTTTTCTGAGTATTTATTTGGAATGGTTTTCTGTCAGTACATGACCCGTAACGAACCGAATTTGTTTAAATTTTCCCGTACGGGTTCTTCCAAGCTGTCTTTAAGCCTTAGATTTGCGGCAGTCTGATTCGTTTAATCACGGGTCAGAATATTGGTAGTCGATCCCACAAACGCAGGTTTACCCAGCTTTTATTAACATGAAAATCATTTGCGTTGGCCGCAATTACGTTGAGCATATTCAGGAACTTAACAATGAACAACCCGACGATCCAGTCATTTTTCTGAAACCAGAAACGGCTCTTCCGCTAAAAAACGAACCATTCTTCTACCCCAGCTTCTCGAACGACGTTCACTATGAAGTAGAGATTCTGGTGAAGATTAACCGGGTCGGCAAAAATATTGATGAGAAGTTCGCCCATAAATACTACGATGAAATCGGCATCGGCGTTGACTTCACAGCCCGCGATGTACAGAGCAAACTGAAAGCGAAAGGGCTTCCCTGGGAGCTGGCCAAAGGGTTTAACGGCTCCGCTCCTGTTTCGGGCTTTATTCCAAAGACGGATTTTGCTGATCTACAGGACCTGAACTTCCGGCTGGATCTCAACGGCGAAACCCGCCAACTGGGCAACACCAGCCTGATGCTGTTCAAGGTTGATTACCTGATCTCGTTTGTCTCAAAATACTTTCTGCTGCAGCAGGGCGACATTCTGTTCACGGGTACGCCGAAGGGGGTTGGCCCCGTGCAGATTGGCGATCGGCTTACTGCTTACATCGAAGACCGAAAAATGCTGGAGATTGACGTAAAATAACGCCTGTTCGTTACGTCCTCTGTGGCTTCAAATTTATTGCTTTTGAAACGATTCTTAGTTTATAGTCTGGTCATCGGCTGGCTCGGTCTCGGGGCCGTATTCGGCCAGACCGGTACACCACCGCAGTCGCCGGGTAATACGCCCGTCGTGCCGTCCAGCAAACTGGCGGGTTCGATGGTACCACCCGGTTATTTTCTGTTTCCCATTATGCCGGGCAACCTCAACTCGCTGTCGGGCGGGATGGGCGACCTGCGGCCAAATCACTTCCACGCTGGAATCGACATTCGCACGGGCGGGCGGGAAGGGCTGGATGTTCACGCGGCTGCTGATGGGTACATATCGCGGATTGCCGTGTTTACGGGCGGCTACGGCAACGTAATCTTCATCAAGCATCCCAACGGGTTGACGACGGTGTATGGCCATCTGAAGACGCTGAAAGACACGCTCGGTACGTACCTGCGGGCGCAACAGTATGCCCGCAAAACGTTCGAGATCGACCTGCGTTTCAAACCCGATCAGTTTCCGGTAAAAAAAGGAGATGTCGTTGCAGCCTCAGGTAACACAGGCGGTTCAGGAGGCCCGCACCTGCACTTTGAAGTGCGCGATGCCAAGGACAATCTGATCAATCCACTACTGTACGGCTTTCCCGAAATCAAGGATGAAGTGCCGCCCTACTTCGAGCGGGTAGCCCTGAAGACAATGACGGCTACGTCGCGGGTCAATGGCGAGTACCAACGGATCAGCCTCGTGCCAACGCGTCGGCCCGACGGTACGTATGTTATTACGCAGCCGATCACGGCATCGGGCCTGATTGGTATGGAAGTACTGGCGTACGATAAAACAAGTGGCTCGCCCTACCGCAACGGGATTAGCTGCCTGGAGATTAAGCTCGACGGACGGGAAGTGTTTGCCTACAACATGAACAGTTTTCCGAACGAGCAGACTCGCTACATGAACCTGCACGAAAACTACGAAGTTGAGCAGACAACCGGCCAGCGTTACCACCGGGGTTACGTTGCCGATGGCAACATTCTAAATCTGTACAAACTACCCAGCAATGCCGCTTACCGGGGTCGTTTGCCCCTGCTGGATGGTAAGCCGCACCAGGTTACCTTAACGTTGTTCGACGCATTTGATCAGTCGGCCCAGCTCACCTTTACGATTCAACCCGAAGTTGCGGCTACGCCACCAACCGCTTTACAGACTGATTCGCTGGTCAACCCAGAAGAGGAAGACGATGAAGTTGCCCCCGCTCCCTCCCCCATCACCGGGCAGCCAACGGCAACGATTGTGACGGACGAGAACGTATTGAAGCTAACGGTTAAAAACGTACCGGCCGCGAATCCACCCGTTGCCAAACTCTTTATCGGTCGTACCTCGACGGATTTACCCGCCAGCTACGCCAAAAATAATCAGGCGGTTTACCTGATCGATTTACGGAAATCGCTGCCGGATTCGGTTGTTTTTGGTCAGCGGTCGGTGCGGACGCATTTCAAGAAACAGATTTATCCCGGCAAGGCCGAAACCGTAACCGAGGGCGGTAACCGGCTGGAATTTAGCCCACGCACCCTGTTCGATACGTTGCATTTGAGCGTACGGGACATGCCGGGCGGGGGTCTGGAAGTTAATCAGTCGATCATCCCGCTGAACGATTTCCTGACTATTGAGCATACGCCAAATTATCCCATCGCGATTGATACCATGCGGACCAAAGCCTATTGGGTGAGTGGCGGCCGGCCGAGTTTTGTGGGGGGCAAATGGAACAAAGGACGTATCGAATTTAAAACCCGGTCGCTGGGACGTTTCCAGTTGATTACGGATGCTACGCCACCGACGGTCGAGATTCTAAGCGCTACGCCCGCCGGTATTACGGCGCGGATACGAGACAACCTGTCGGGCATTGCCGATTTCCGGGCGCTGGTCAACGGCGAGTGGGTACTGATGCAGTACGATTACAAACGCGCCCTGATCTGGTCGGACAAACTGGACCCGGAAACGCCGTTCGAAATCGGAGACGAGGTTCTGGTTCAGGTGAAAGACCGGGTTGGGAACATTGGTTCCGCCAGTAAAATCATCGGCGAGAAACGGGCGGTGGTGAAGAAAAAAGCACCTGTCAGAAGCCGCCGAAGACGGTAATCATTTATTCGAAATCGGTATTATTCCGGACGATTTTTCTTTCTATTTCTATGAGCTTAGCTGTTGGCGATCCTGCCCCTAACTTTACCAGTACCGACCAGAACGGGCAACCTATTAGTCTGTCAGACTTTCGGGGCAAAAAAGTGGTCCTGTATTTTTACCCCAAAGACGATACACCGGGTTGTACAGCCCAGGCCTGCAGCCTGCGCGACAACTACGAAGCCCTCCAGTCGGCTGGGTATGAAGTACTGGGCGTTAGCACCGACAGCGCGGCTTCGCACCAGAAATTTGTCGGTAAATACAGCCTGCCTTTTCCGTTACTTGCCGATACGGATCAGCAGCTTGTTGAGGCATACGGCGTTTGGCAGGAGAAGTCGATGTACGGTCGGAAGTTCATGGGTATTGTCCGAACTACTTTTGTCATCGATGAAAATGGTATTATTGCCGAGATAATCACCAAAGTTGATACCAAGCAGCACGCTGCACAGCTTTTACAGTAACGCGGAGCCTATTCCGCTTTTCTCACCTTCGTAGTAACCCCATACGGACGTAGGCATCCGTACCTGATCTAACTTATGGAAATTCAACAACTCGAACAAGTTGCAACCGCCGTCCGGCGGGACATCGTCCGCATGGTAGCCGCCGTTAACTCCGGTCACCCCGGCGGTTCGCTGGGCTGCACCGATTTTCTGGTGGGCCTGTATTTCGACGTCATGCGTCGCAAAATGGACGCCGATGGCAAACCTGTTTTCGATATGGACGGCATCGACGAAGACATTTTCTTCCTGTCGAACGGACACATTTCGCCAGTTTTTTATTCGGTACTGGCGCGGGCGGGTTACTTCCCGATCGCTGAACTGGCTACGTTCCGGAAACTGGACAGCCGGCTTCAGGGCCACCCCACCACGGCCGAGCACCTGCCCGGTGTCCGGATCGCATCGGGTTCATTGGGACAGGGCCTGTCGGTTGCCGCCGGTGCTGCCTACGCCAAAAAACTGAACGGCGACGACAAACACGTTTACGTACTGATGGGCGACGGCGAGCAGCAGGAAGGCCAGATCTGGGAAGCCGCTCAGTTTGCGCCCAACAAAAAACTGGGTAACCTGACCGCCGTTGTTGACTATAACCTGGCGCAGATTGATGGCAAAACCGAGTACGTAAACGATAACCGCGATTTGGCGGCCAAGTACCGGGCGTTTGGCTGGCACATTGACGAGATGCAGGGTAACGATATGAATGACGTAATCCGGACGCTGAAAAAAGCGCAGGAAAATCCTGACGTACCAACCCTGATTCTAATGCACACCGAAATGGGCTACGGCGTCGATTACATGGTGGGCAACTACAAATGGCACGGCGTAGCACCGAATGCCGAGCAAGTGCAGCAAGCCATGAATCAGCTGCCGCTGTCAGTAGGCTACTCTGATTATTAGTCTATTAGACGAAAGAGGTAAGACGTAAGAAAAGAGACGTAACGCTGCGAGTCACCCATGAAGATCCAACGCTTGGTCATCGAAAATTTCAAGTCCATTGAACGGATCGAGCTCATTGAGCCGAATCCGTTCACGGTCTTTGTCGGCCCCAACGGTTCCGGCAAGTCGAATATTTTCGAGGCTTTGGAGTTTTTAGTATTACGCAAAGATATTTCTGAGTCTATATTATTCGGAATGTTTGGAGGCAAGGACTCCATCATCAGAAGACAAAGTAGGGAATCTGATTTCAGGACTGAATGTGCTCTCGATATAGTGACGCTGTATAATACAGGCGCGTTACCTAAAACGAATGACGCTCATAATAACGCAGGTTACAAGCAATTTGTCAACTTCTGCCATTTGTTCGTAAAAAATAAAGAGGTAGAAAAATATCCAATAAAAGACAAAAGTCGTCTGTCATTATCGGCAGGCAACTTAGAAGTTGTGCTAAAACGTATCCTCACGAACGAGACACTAAAAGAAGAAGTCTTCGAATGGCTTGAGCTCTTCGTTCCAGGTTTTGAAGTAGTTGAAGTAGATGATCGGGATGAACTACACTGGTTTGAAAAATCTTCACCGGGGTACTTTACTAAAGACTTAATCTCTGACGGAACGTATAACATTTTAGCCTTATTAACAGCTATCTACCAGAGTGATAAGCCACAGTTTTTGTGTACAGAAGAACCGGAAAATGGTCTCAATCCTAAAGTCATTGCTGAGTTTGTGAATCTCTGTCGCTACGCCTGCGAGGAATTCGGTCATTTTATCTGGCTGAATACGCACTCGCAATCGCTGGTTTCCCAGTTGACTACAGATGAAATAATTTTGGTTGATAAACGGGATGGAGCTACGCAGATCAAACAAGTAAAAGGAATGGATTTGCATGATTTGCCAATGGATGAAGCCTGGCTTTCCAATGCTCTTGGAGGGGGCATACCGTGGTGAAACTGGGTATTATCTGCGAAGGAGAATCTGAACCATTTATTCTCGACACAGTTGAATTTCGCCAACTCATCGCTCAATACGATCTTGAATTGGTTGGCGTCACCCAAGCCGGTGGTAAAAAAGAATATGAGGCAGAGCGTATTAATAAGCACCGCCAGATTCTTCTTGACCGAGGTGCAGAGCGCATTATTGTCTTGGTTGATTTGGACACAGATGCCTGCATTACGTTGACCAAGCAACAAATCAGCCCGTTCCCGGACCAAACAGTTATTGTCGCCGTTAAGGAGTTTGAGAACTGGTATCTTGCCGATTCGCACGCCCTAAGCCAGTTTCTAGGTGTGTTAACAACAATTGAGTTGCCGGAAGAAGACAGCGATGCCATTACTACGATGATCGATATGGGAAGAACGGCCAAAGCGTTCGCCCGGTATCGTAAGAGTAAAGTTTTACTGGCAAAGAATATGCACCGTAACGGCTTCTCCATCGAGCGGGCGGCTGCCCACCCGAATTACCCGAGTGCCCACTATTTTCTAACTAAATTGCAAACCCTCGCTTCGGCGAACTGATTACGAAACATGAAAAAATTCGAATACACAGAAAAGAAAGATACACGCTCGGGCTTCGGCGCGGGTATTGCTGAACTGGGCCGCTCAAACCCAAAAATCGTTGCACTGACGGCCGATCTGGCCGGGTCGCTCAAACTGGAAACCTTCATTAAGGAAAATCCGGAGCGTTTTGTGCAGTGCGGTATCGCCGAGGCTAACATGATCGGCGTATCGGCTGGCCTGACCATTGGCGGCTTTGTTCCCTTCGCGACCACGTTCGCCAACTTCGCGACGGGCCGGGTATACGACCAGATTCGCCAATCGGTCGCGTATTCGAATAAGAATGTAAAAATCTGCGCATCGCACGCGGGTGTTACGTTAGGGGAAGACGGCGCTACACACCAGATTCTGGAAGATCTGGGCATGATGAAAATGCTGCCTAACATGACCGTCATCAACCCCTGCGACTACAACCAGACCAAAGCGGCTACCCTGGCGATTGCCGAGCATGAAGGTCCGGTTTACCTGCGTTTTGGTCGTCCGGTTATCCCCGTATTTACCCCTGCCGATCAGAAATTTGAGATTGGTAAAGCGTGGCACGTCAACGAAGGTACCGCCGTTTCCATCTTCGCGACGGGTCACCTGGTCTGGGAAGCCATCAAAGCCGGTGAAATCCTGGCTGCGGAAGGAATTGAAGCCGACATCATCAATATTCACACGATTAAACCGTTAGACGAAGAAGCGATTCTGGCATCGGTGAAGAAAACGGGTTGTGCAGTTTCAGCCGAAGAACACATGCTGAACGGCGGCCTGGGTGACAGCGTAGCGCAGGTTCTGGCCCGTAACTATCCAGCTCCGCTGGAGATGGTGGGGGTACATGATACGTTTGGCGAAAGCGGTACGCCCGACCAACTGATGGAGAAATACGGGCTGACGGCCGACAAAATCGTTGAGTCGGTGAAAAAAGTCATGGCACGAAAATAGCGCCATGATTCCGGCAGGGAATCAACTTATTCCTGCTAACAGACGAGAACTGCCCATTGCCAGTTCCATTTGATTGATAATGACTGACGAAGAAATCCTCACTAAATACCGCGATCCGTCGAGCCGGAACTATGCCTTTAATCTGCTGGTGCGCAAGTACCAGCAGAAAATTTACTGGCACATCCGGAAAATGGTTATTGACCACGATGATGCCGACGATCTGGTGCAGGAGACGTTCATAAAAGTCTGGAACAGTCTGGAACAGTTCCGGGGTGACAGTCAGTTATATACGTGGATATACCGCATTGCGACCAACGAGTGTCTGAACTTCCTGAATAAGAAACGCCGGCGCTTTTTTCTGCCCATTGGCGATGTAGAAGGCGAGCTGATGGAGAAGCTGGAAACCAACGCCGATTACGTTACGTCCGGCAGCGAACTCAGTGGCGAAGATGTACAGATCAAGTTACAGAAGGCATTGCTGAAGCTACCCGACAAACAGCGGCTGGTCTTCAACATGAAGTATTTCGATGATATGAAATACGAAGATATTGCGGAAATTACCGGTACGTCGGTGGGTGCCCTGAAAGCATCGTATCACTTTGCGGTCAAAAAAATTGAGGAGTATCTAACGAAAACAGACACAACCGATTAAACCCCGGCTTCTTCCGGTTGTCAAACCAGGAAGAAGGCAGATTGTGTGACTTGTGCCCGATAGATTATGAACGAGAAAAATCCTTTCAGACTCGACGAATTACCCCCTGAGCATCCGCTTCGGCAGCAGCCATTTACGGTTCCGGATGGGTATTTTGATCAGCTACCCTCGCGTGTGCAGGCGCGGGCAACGCGGAAACCTAAACCGGCTTTTTCCATAAGCTGGTCGTGGCAGCGTACAGCGGCCTCGCTGGCGGGGGCCAGTCTGATCGCTGTTCTGGTGTGGCAAACGCTGCCTCAACGGCAGGAGTCGCTGGGTAACGACGCCCTGGTAGGTGTTAGCGACGAGGTGATTGCCGCGTACCTTGACGATCAGGGAGTTGACCCGTACGAGCTGGCCGACTCGCAACAAATTCACTCCTCACTTGGTAGTGATACTACGGCGATTCAATTCCTTAACGTAGCCCCGGCTGATATTCAGCGGCTCATTGAGGAGCAGAACCTGACAAACACGCAGAATATTGGTTCCTGATTAGCAGATGGCAATTTTTACGACAATGAGACACGCATGGATGGGTTTGGCGCTGGGTTTGCTCTTGACCGTTCACATGGCCGGTGCACAAAACGACCCAGGAGGCCGCCAGAAAATAGAATCCGCAAAGATTGGTCTGATTACGAACCGACTGAATCTGACCACAGATCAGGCTCCGCAGTTCTGGGCGGTGTACAACGAATACAATGCCAAGAAACAGGAACTGAACCGGCGAATCCGGCAATTGAATAACGATCCGTCGCGAACCGGCATGAACGACAATCAATTGGTTAACGGATTGCGTGAGATGAACGCTACGAAGCAGAAACTGGCAGACCTGGATCAGGAGTACATGTCCCGATTCCTGAAAGTAATCAGTCCAGGCCAACTGACGGAGCTGTACAAGACAGAGCAGTATTTCAATAAAATGCTGCTGAACCGGCTCAACAACCCGAATGACTAGCTTTTTTTCTGTCATTCCGACCGGGACGCGTAGCCGCTAGGAGGAATGACAAACAACAAAAAATCCCGCTCTGGAATGTCTGGAGCGGGATTTTTTGTACGGAGTAGTTACCCTTAGTACCGAACTACTTTGAAGCTGGAGATGCCGCCATCGAAGCGAATCAACATCTTCTTTTTCGCGGCATCGTAGCCGGGACTTAAGTATTCCCCCCCACCAACGTCGGTGAAGTCATCGAGCTGGTTCAGATTCAGGGCTCCATCTTTCTTGATTTTACAGCCCACTTCTTTCGGTACGCGAATGGTTACCGACGCAGCACCCACGTCAAGCTTCACATCCGATTGATCGGCTTTGGCCCCCATTTTTAGATCAATGTCGATGGCGCCCCCCTCAACCTTTAATTGCTTAACGGCATAGGCGCTCAGATCCAGCTCCCCTTGGCCAGCCCCCAGGCCTACGTCCATTGTCCAGACGGGTTTGGTGTTAAGGTGCACATCGACCCGATTTTCGTAGTTGCCGTCTTTCAGATCAATCGTCTGATTTTCTTTCGTCGGCATCAGTTCAATTGTCGGAATGCGTGTCGTTGCATCCCGCTCCACCGACATCGAATAATTACCGATACTATTTCGCGTATCTACCTTGATCAGCTCGCTGGATGGATTACTAATGATAAACCGACCAGCACCACCCGCCAGTTTGAACACCGCTTCGCGCGTATCTTCCTGCATGGGTTCGGCAAACGTATTGGTCTTTACGCCATCCCCTTCCAACCGACGTTTGTTACGTTCGGATTGGTAGTCGTCGTTGGCATCTTCATCATCAGCATCCGACTCGTCCTCGTCAGCATTACCGTCGTTATCCTCATTGTCATTATCCCAGCGGAACCCGTACTCGGACCGATCCCGGTTCGGGGAAAAGAGTCCGAATAACGTAACCGGCACAGCAACAGCCAGCATCACCGTCGTGACAAAAGCAGCCGGGTTGCCCCGACGTTCCAGAATGACGTTCACCCCGGCCAGAATCAGCAGCACGGGCCAAAAATCGACCAGTGTGTGCCAGTTTACGTCCAGCCAATCATTCCGACGCGCCAGAAACAGGATTCCCAACGTCAGCAGAAATATACCCCAGAATAATCCGTTACGTGGTTTCATGGCTAGAGCGAGCTGGGTGGCGTTGGTGGGGTATTATTGTTTGGGTTATAGGTATCGTTGGGATTATACGGCGGCTTGATCCGGTCGCGGAATATGAGCCACAAGCCGCCAGCGATCAGCATAAACGGCCACAGGTCACCAAGTTCAATGTCGAAATAACGATCGAGGAGGAACAGGACGCCCAGGACGATCAGGACAATACCGCCAATAATGCTGCGGTCAGGAGAAGCAGGTCGATTCGGATTATAAGGATTCATGGTGAAAAAAGGATTTGCGTAGGCAGACGATTGATAGACGGATGCACCGCTTGACTGTTTCGGCATCACGATCCACAAGATAGCATAAATTATGAAGGCCGGGAAACCGGGTAAAGGTATGCCAATCAGAAAAATGAGTCGCACCAGAGTGCGATTTATGCCGAAATAGCGAGCCAGCCCGGCTGCAACACCACCAACGATAGCCTCGTCGGCAATGCGTTCTAATCGATGTGTCATAGCGTTTAACCAGTTCCCTGGTCGTTTAAACTGATGTAAACCTACAGCACATAGCTTTGTTCTTTACACGGATTTGGAAGAGTGGACGCGCGTCTGGATGGATGTGTGTTTTCAATGATAGTAGGTAATGCATAGTAGTGGGATTTGGGCTTGGGGTTGAGGGCATGGGGTTAGAGGTGGAGGGGCTTGGGATGTTGTTGAACTCGTCCTATGATTCTCTTCCCGTTGCCTATTTTGACTTCGTTCTCTTATTCCAATCGCTCAGTCCCTTGCCCCTTACCCTACGCCCCAATCGCGCAGTCCCAAACCCTTTACCCCGTGCCCCACGCCATAAACCCCCAGACTTTACTCCTCCTCTATCGCTTCGAGGATATCCATCAGTTCGCCGAACTCTTTGTTGCCGGGGCGCTCTTCCTCGCCACCACGTAGCGCGATACCTTTTACAGGGAGTTCGTCGAGCAGGGCGTGGACATTGTCGACCGAAATGCCGGTACCGAGCAGAACCGGATACCGTCCCGCCAGTCGTTGCAGCGACTGCTTCAAGTCATCGTCCAGGTGGACCGGGGCGGTACCGTCCAGCAACATATATTCGGCGCTGTCGATACCGGTATACGCCAGCATATCCAGTTGGTCAAGCGTAATCTGCGATACGTCGATTCGCAGAATTAGCGGCTTACCGTACGACCCCAGGTAGGGCAGTAAAGCCACTTCCTCAACCTGCAGCAGATCGGGCTGGTACGTAGTTAGCAGTTGTTCGATCTGCTCGGGGTCGATGGCTGTTGTTTCGCCAACGATCTGAACACCGGCTACCCACGATTTTATCTCGTTAAATTTTTTCGGATCAACGTAATCAGGGGCGTCTTCGTCCATCGAAAAACCCAGCATATCAACCCCCATCCCGGCGCAGTAACGAGCGTCGCTCAGGTTCGTTACGTTCGAAATTTTTACCAGCGTTTTCAGCATGCCTTATAGTCCTTGTTAACTCTGGAAAGCTCATTCAGTCCAAATACTACGCAAGCTCCAGTTTATGTTTTGGGCAAAGGTACGCAGCCCTTGGAAACTAAGCAGACCGGCAACGCTGTTCTCTTTTTAGGCCGTACCTTTACGGCATCTTTTCAGTAAATCGCAGGGCTTTGACCCCTGGTCGGATCAATTATGAGCAAACACGGACGAATTCTGGTCGCCATGAGTGGCGGCATTGATTCTTCACTGGCAGCCGTCATGCTGCACGAAGAAGGTTACGAGGTCATTGGGATGACCATGAAAACCTGGGACTACGCATCGTCGGGCGGTACCAAGAAAGAAACGGGCTGCTGCAGCCTTGACAGCATCAACGACGCACGTAACATCGCTGTCAACCTCGGTTTCCCTCACTATATTCTGGACATTCGGAATGAGTTCGGTGATTACGTCATCGACCACTTCACGGGTGAATACATCGAAGGCCGGACGCCGAACCCCTGCGTTTTGTGTAATACCCACATTAAATGGGATGCGCTGTTGCGCCGGGCCGACCGACTCGATTGCGAATTCATTGCGACCGGGCACTACGCGAACATCCGCAATGAGAACGACCGCTACGTCATTTCGAAAGGCGTCGACACGCTGAAAGATCAGTCGTACGTGTTGTGGGGCGTTTCGCAGGAGAGTCTGAGCCGCACGAAACTGCCGCTGGGACACCTGCGCAAATCGGAAATCCGGGAGATGGCCAAAGACCGGGGCTTCATCGAACTGGTCACCAAGTCAGAGTCGTACGAAATCTGCTTCGTTCCCGACAATGACTACCGGGGTTTTCTAAAACGGCGCGTGCCGGGCCTGGAAGCCGAAGTAGCGGGTGGCAATTTCGTGATGGAAGGTACTGGCAAAGTGCTGGGTAAACACCAGGGCTATCCGTTCTACACCATCGGTCAGCGGAAAGGACTAGGCATGGCGTTTGGGCAACCGATGTTCGTGACCGAGATTCGGAAAGACACGAACGAAGTCGTGCTGGGCGTCGACAAAGATCTGTACCGCGATGGTATGATTGTGAGCAAACTCAACCTGCAGAAATACGCGTCCATCGAACAGCCGATCGAAACGTCGACGAAAGTACGGTACAAACACGATGGCACCCCCGCTACCATTTCGCAGTCGGGCGATAAAATCGAAGTACTTTTCCACGAAGGTGTTTCAGCCATTGCACCGGGTCAGGCGGCTGTTTTCTACGAAGGTGACGACGTAATCGGCGGTGGCTGGATCATGAAAAGTTTTCGGCAGTCGGAACTGCGCCAGTCGGACCTGCAACAGGCGGAACAGTCTGTAAGTACAGCGACGCAGGTAACTGCTACGGTATAATCTGACGAACGGCTCAGCACTTGTTGGGCCGTTCATGCTTACTAAAAAAGGTTAACGGATTTCATGCAAACTGACACCACAACCCGTCATAGTCATACACTGCATCCGCTGCGCTTTTCGCTGAATGTGCTCTACACGGCCCGTTTGCTGATTGGCATGAACGCCGATGAGCTCAAAAGCGAAGACTGCCTGGATGCCGTTGACGAACGTATCGAAGAGTTTACTGACGAGCTGATCGCAACAGAACTGCTGCACGAAGCGGCTGTCCTGGCGGGTGATGTGCTCCCTGTGCAGGAGAATTCATCCGAGCGCTGATTCCCGCTTTCTATTCCGACTACATCTCTTTTTCACTACTTCTTATTTCTATGCCTGCAACTCCATTTGCTACCCTGTTTGACATGGACGGCGTATTGGTCAACAATACCGATTACCACATTAACGCCTGGATCAAATTTGCCGATAATCACGGTTATCAACTCAGCAAGGAACAGTACGTAGCAAACATCAACGGACGCGTATCAGCAGATGCACTGGCTTACCTGTTCCAGCGCACGATGCAGCCCGACGAGCTCGAGTTATTTACCGAAGCGAAAGAAGGTACGTACCGGGAGCTCTACAAACCGCACCTCGCGCCTACGCCGGGCTTGGTTGAGTTTCTGCAGGCCCTGAGAGCCGCTAACGTTCGTACGGCCGTTGGTACGTCCGCCCCGGTCAGTAACCTCGGTTTCACACTCGACGGGCTGACGATTCGCTTCTATTTTGACGCGGTTGTCGATGCCAGTATGGTCAAGCATGGCAAACCGAACCCCGAGATATACCTGACGGCTGCCGAACGGGTTGGCGTTGAACCCGCCCGCTGCGTTGTATTTGAAGATGCCTTTGCGGGTATCGAAGCCGGTTTGCGGGCGGGCATGCCCGTTGTTGCGCTGGCGACCACGCATACGCACGATGAACTAGCCACGACAGGAGCTTCGCTCATTATTGATGACTTTACGGGTCTGACGGTCGATACCATCCGGAAACTGATTGAACCATAATTGGCGCGTCGAGCCCGTCAGATTTTGTACTTTTGCCGTTCAATCGTCGATCCGTTTATGACGCAGTCTTCATCGATTCAACTCGATTCCAACGAATTCATTCCCGCCCGCGAGGGTTTTTTCTTTCCGGCTGAGTGGCACCCCCACGTAGCAACCTGGCTCAGCTGGCCCCATACCGAAGCCTCCTGGACATTCGAGCGGCAAGAGCTGATGTTCCCGGCGTACATTGAGTTTATCAAAGCCATTGCCGAGAGCGAACAGGTCTGCATTAACGCGCACAACGACATCGTGATGCAGGCGGCCAAACTTCGGCTACTGGCGGCTGGGGCCGATATGAGCCGGATTACGCTCCTGCCCCAACCCACCAACGATTCCTGGTGCCGCGATCATGGCCCTGCTTTTCTAATCAATCCGGAACGTAACGAGCGGATGGTTATCAACTGGGGTTATAACGCCTGGGGGGGCAAGTACCCTCCTTATGATCGTGACGATCTGATTCCGGTGGCGATTGCGCAGTATCGTGGCTTAGACTACGTAACGCCTGGAATAGTCATGGAAGGAGGGTCGGTGGAGTTTAACGGAGCGGGAACGGTACTAACCAGCCGGGCCTGCCTGCTGAATCAGAACCGGAACAGCCACCTGACGCAGGGCGACATCGAGAAATACCTCTGCGATTTCTACGGGGTTCAGCAGGTGTTGTGGGTGGAAGAAGGTATTGTGGGCGATGATACCGATGGACACATCGACGATACGGTACGCTTTGTAAACGAAGACACCGTTGTAGCCGCTTACGAGCCTAATGCCAACGACGATAACTACCCGTTCCTGCAGGAAATTCACCGCGAACTGCGCGAGATGCGGCTGCCAAACGGCAAGCAGCTTAACATAGTCGAGCTGCCCATGCCCGATCCGGTGGTGAGTGATGGGCTGCGGCTACCGGCTTCGTACGCTAATTTCCTGATCACCAACGGTTCGGTTCTGGTTCCTACGTTCCGCTGCGCCAACGACCAGCGTGCACTGGATATCCTGACCCCATACTTCCCCGGTCGGAAGGTTGTTGGTATCGACTCGACCGATATTGTCTGGGGCCTGGGTAGTTTTCACTGCCTGAGTCAGCAGGAGCCAGCCGTGTAAAGCTATGTACAACAACAAACTTTTTCGCTCCGTTACGAACACCGCCAATGGCGAAGTGTCTGGCGATACGCTGTTTCACTATCATCAGCAGGACCAACTGGTCTGGGCAGAGTACGCTGGTGGCGCCATTGTGAAAGGATTCCTGATTGCTACGGTGCTGGACGATTATAGCCTCGACATGCGCTATCAGCACGTCAACAAGCAGAACGAACTGATGACCGGCCAGTGTCATTCGGTACCCGAACGCCTGCCGGATGGCCGGCTGCGGCTGCACGAATCCTGGCAGTGGACCAGTGGGGACCGCTCGTCGGGCGAATCGATTGTTGACGAAGTTCCCGCCTGATGCAGACGTATTTGAACCGGTTTTTTGCACTCGCGATCTCAGTGCTAGCCCTGTCGGCCTGTTCGCGTTCGTCAAGCCTGACGGCTCAACTGACGCCCCGCTCGCTGAAAGCAATCAATCTGGAGGAGACAATCAGCGGACGCGACGAACTAATGCTGGCCTATACGCTGACCAGCTACGACGCTCAAAACAAGGCCGTTGCGGTGGTGAATGGCGGCTGGGGCATTCAGTCCGTGCGCAAAGGTCAGCAAATCGACCTGCAGTCGGCCAGGGATAGTGTTGCTCCCCCAATCAATCTATCCATACCACGTAACGGAAAATTGATTGCCAGTGTCGTGCTGCTGGAAGTTGATGATTATCAGAAAACCCGGCAGTTGCTGGATCAGGTTCGGCGGGTGCATAACGTCGTGAGTGCGCCAGCCATGCTGCTGCTGTCGGCTACCGAACTGCTGACTCCCCTTAAGTACGTAGCAGCCGGAATGGCCGCGTCGGGCGTTGGGGTGAGTCTGCTGGATCGGCTGGATAAGGATGATCTGATTGGACAGAGCAGCCTTGAAATTTCCGAGGCCGAGTTACGCCGGAGCAAACAACGCCTGATTAACGTACCGGCTCAGTTTTCGGGTCGTCATCTGCAGGATTCGTTTGCCTATGAGCTGACGTACGACCTTAGATTGAAAACGGCAAAAATCCGCCCCGGTCGTCAATAAGGCCGGGCGTGAATCGTTGCTAACCATAAGCGCGGGCCATCAGACGTAGGCCAGCCCGCTTATCAAACGAATGATTTTCGCTACGTCGCTGTTTTATCGCTATCGTACCCTAATTCTCTGACGCTATGCGCCAACTCACAGGCGGTATGCTGCTGGCCCTTTTCGTAACAGCCTGCAAAACAGCCGCGCCAGTCGTTCAGCAAACGCCCGCTCCCAAACAGGCTGTCATCATGACGCTGGGCAGCAAGACTTTTACAACTGACGACTTTTTTCAGTCCTTCACCAAAAACCAACTTTCGGCGGACTCGGCTCAACATACTGATGTACGGCAATACCTTGACCTGTACACGAATCTGAAGCTGAAAGTGCTGGCCGCTGAAAACGAAAAGCGCGATACCACCGAAGATTTTCGGGAGGAAATGGCGACTTACCGGAAGCAATTGGCGCAGTCGTACATGACCGACCGGGTACTGGTCGAATCCCTGTCTGCCGAAGCCTACCAACGGATGCAGGAAGAAGTCAACGTATCGCATATCCTGATTCCGGTAAGCGAGAATGCTACCCCTTCCGATACGTCAGCCGCTTACGACAAAGCGCTTGATGTTCGGAAACAGATTCAGGGTGGGCAGGATTTTGCGCAGGTTGCTCGCCAGAACTCCGCCGACCAGGCAACCGCGCAGAAGGGCGGTAACCTGGGGTATTTTACCACGTTCTCGGTAATCTATCCGCTCGAAACGGCAGCCTATACAACACCCGTCGGCGGCATTTCGGCTCCCGTCCGGACGCGCTTTGGCTATCACCTCATCAAAGTCAATGACAAACGACCCAGCCGGGGCCGGGTTCGAGTAGCGCATATTCTGATCCGGATCAGCCCCAGCGCCGACGAAGCCGGTCAGAAAGCAGCCCAGGACCGTATTGAGGCCATTTATGCGCGACTCCAGAAAGGCGAATCGTTTGAAGCTGTTGCCCGCGAAACCTCCGATGACCTCACCTCACGAATGAACGGAGGTTTACTGCCTTCGTTTGAAACGGGTCGTCAGGTAACTGCTTTTGAAGATGCTTCCTACGCACTCACGAAACCGGGCGAACTGTCGAAACCTGTCCGGACGAACTACGGCTGGCACATTATTAAGCTTGTCGAGCGCAAACCGCTTGATTCGTACGCGACCCTCGGTCCCGCCCTGCGGCAACGAGTAACGACCGATACCCGTGCCGACGTACTACGCCAGGCAACCATCCAGCGGCTCCAGAAAGAATACGCCGTTAAAGAAGTAACGTCGGTTTTTAACGAAGCGCTGACGCAGGCCGACAGCAGCTTGCTGCGGGGTCAGTGGCGTTACCCGGAGGTCTTGCCGCCAACGCTTCAGGACAAAGCCATTGTCACTATCGCCGATCAGCCTTATACGGTCAATCGATTCTTCGACTACGTTCGGCAAAAGCAGCAGCCACCGCGCAACCCGGCCATGCAGAACAGTGCGGCTCAGCCCGCCCAGACAAACGTAACGGGATCGCCAGCCGTGGCGATGCGCCGGTTGTTCGACCGCTACGTAGGCGATCAGCTCATTGCCACGGAAGAAGCGAACCTGGATAAGAAGTCGCCTGAATTCCGGGCCCTGCTTGGCGAAATTCGGGATGGCGTACTGCTCTCACAGGTTATGGAACAAAACGTCTGGGAACGCTCCATGAACGATTCGACGGGGCAGCGGATGGTATTCGAGCAGAACAAACACCGGTATCGTTTCCCCGAACGGGCCGCGGCTACGATTGTGGTTGCTCAGAATGACGCCCTGCTGAAGCAGGCAACTGATCTGTTAGCTGGCCGGCCACCCTATCAGCTTCGCCGGACAACCTCCAGCCTGTCGTACGACAAAGGCCAGACGGCAATAACGTCTGCTTTGCGGGAGGGCCTGCTCGAAGTATTGGTAACGATGACCCGCAATCCCGACTATATCGTTGAAGTAAGCGGTTCGCACGATGGGTCAGAGCGTGATTCTGTCTCGGCGGGTCGTATCCGGACGGTCGTTAACTTTCTCCAGCAGAACGGCATATCGCTGAGCCGCATCACGGAGAAAGATTACCAGGGGGCCCGCCCCGGCGAGTCGGCCGCGGGTGCGGGCATTGCCCAGCGCCGGGTTGCGTTCCAGTATTTCTCTACCGCCAAAGCCGACATTGTCAAAGTTCTGAACAGCCGCAATCCGCAATCGGGCGACGAGCCTGCGGTCAGCATTTCGGAGGGTATGTTTGCCCAGGGCGCAAACCCGTATCTGGACAGCATTAATCAGTGGAAAGCCGGCACAACCCTGTTGCACCCCTCGGGTAAAGCGGTAGCCGTTATCATCAATCGGATTGAGCCAACTCGTCAGCAGACATTTGCCGAAGCACGGGGCAAAGTAATCAACGACTACCAGGCTGAACTCGAAGAGCAGTGGCTCACTCAGCTGCGCCAGAAGTATCCCGTTCAGGTCAACGAGAGCGAAATTCTGAAATTAGCCAAATAATACGACCGTTTATTCCTAGACCGTTCAGCGTGAAGCAATTCTGTTCGCCGGAGGGCGTTTAATAACTAGCCGGTTTAGTCTCTTAAAATTCGTTAAACCACAGTATAGTACCCGTTCGGTACGTATCTTTAACACATGAAAACTCTTTTTAGTAGTGGACTGCTTCTCCTGATAGGCTGGTTGCTGACGGTACCAGCTGTTGCCCAGCGGCAGGAAGTTAGTTTGAATAAAATTATTGCCAAAGTCGATAACTACTACGTGCTTCGGTCTGATCTGGAAGAGGCTATTCAGTCGTACGTCAGTCAGAATCAGACTCCCCCGCAGCGGTGCCAGTTGCTGGAGAGCCTTGTCATCAACAAAATGATGCTGGCCAAAGCCGAGATTGACTCCGTCGTTGTGGAAGAAAAGCTGGTTGACAGCGAACTCGATCAGCGGATGGCCTATATGGCCCAGCAGTTTGGCTCGGAGAAGAACATTGTTGAAGCCTATGGCAAAAGCCTGGAAATGCTGAAAAGCGAACTGCGGCAGCAGGTGAAAGATCAGAAGATCGTTCAGAAAATGCAGCAGAAAATTACGACCGATGTAAAAATCACTCCCCGTGAGGTTCGTAAGTTCTTTGACGCTATTCCGAAAGACAGTCTGCCGTACATGCCCGCCGAGGTTGAAGTGGGCCAGATCGTTCGGTACGCCAAGCCAACCAAAGAGCAGAAAGACGTTCTGCGGCAACGGCTGATGGACCTGAAAAAACGGGTTGAAGCGGGTGAAGATTTCGCCAAACTGGCGAAGGAAAACTCAGAAGACGTTGGTTCAGCCCAGAATGGTGGTGACCTTGGCTTCGCGAAACGCGGCATGATGGTGGCTCCCTTCGAAGGCGCTGCGCTCAAGCTCAAACCTAATGAACTATCTGACGTAATCGAGTCAGATTTTGGTCTTCACCTGATTCAGCTTCTGGAAACCCGCGGGGCTGAGTACCACGCGCGTCACATCCTGCTGCGTCCTGATTACAACCGCCTTGACCTGACCGGCCCAACCAAATACCTGGACAGCCTGCGTAACCTGATTCAGATTGATACGCTGAAATTCGAGAAAGCGGCCCATGATTTCTCCGACGATAAAGCTACGGCCGATGCGGGTGGTCTGCTCCGCGACCCCCAATCGGGTGGTAGCCGGCTGGCGATGGACGGTTCGATGGAATATTCGATGTTCAGCATGCTTGATACGATGAAAGTGGGCAGCATTTCGGCTCCCCTTCCTTACCGGACCGAAGATGGCAAAAGCGCCGTTCGTCTGCTGTATTTCAAAAGCAAGACTCCTCCGCATACCGCCGATTTCAAGTCAGATTTCGAAAAACTACAGACAATTGTCCTGACCAACAAAAAGAACCGCGCTATCGACGACTGGTTCAAGAAATCGATCGCTGATGTCTATATATCGGTTGATCCTGAGTTTCAGAACTGTAAGATTTTCGGTACGTCGCAGGATAACGCAGCCAGTCTCGGCAGTAGTGGAGGTCGATAAGTTTCTGTAGGTTTCTGTTTGGTTTTTTGTTTGATTTACTGATCAGCGTCAACCTGAAACCATAACCGTTTAAACGTATTCTCTGTGCCTTACTCATCAGATGTCGCGGCTGCAGAAGCCCTGGCCAACTCGTATCAGAAGCTTAAAACTGAAATCTCAAAGGTTGTCATTGGTCAGGACGAAACCGTCCGCCTGTTGCTGACCGCCATTTTCTGCCAGGGCCACTGTTTGCTGGTCGGGGTGCCGGGCCTGGCGAAGACCCTGCTGATCCAGACGATTGCCAATGCGCTGCATCTGGATTTCAACCGGATTCAGTTTACGCCTGACCTGATGCCGTCGGACATTCTTGGCTCGGAAACGCTGGATCAGGAACGGAATTTCAAGTTCATTAAAGGACCGGTATTTGCCAACATCATTCTGGCCGATGAGATCAACCGGACCCCGCCCAAAACCCAGTCGGCGCTGCTGGAAGCCATGCAGGAGTATTCTGTAACGATTGCAGGGCAGAAATACGACCTGGGCCGTCCGTTCTTCGTACTGGCTACGCAGAACCCAATCGAGCAGGAAGGTACGTACCCACTGCCCGAAGCGCAGCTAGACCGATTTATGTTCAACGTGTATCTGGATTATCCGTCGTATCAGTCGGAGCTGGACATCGTCAAGAGCACTACGTCCGACAAACGGCCGGACGTACAGCGGGTCATTTCGGGCGACGAGATCCGGGAGTTTCAGCAACTGGTACGCCGGGTGCCGGTGGTCGATAATGTTATTGAGTATGCCGTTAAGCTGGTGCACAAAACGCGCCCGAATACTGAACTGGCTTCCTCAGACGCGAACCAGTACCTCGAATGGGGTGCCGGGCCGCGGGCCTCACAGGCTCTGATACTGGCCGCCAAATGCAACGCCCTGCTGAACGGCAAGTACTCGCCTGATATCGAAGACGTCAAAGCCGTTGCATTGCCCATTCTGCGCCACCGGGTTGTGCGTAATTTCAAAGCCGAAGCCGAAGGCATCTCCGTCGAGCAACTCGTCAAGCGGATGATGTAGAAAAAAAAGGGAGTAAAGGGAAGAAGGGGAGGAAGGAGAAAAGGAATTCAACACGATCCTTTTCTCCTTCCTCCCCTTCTTCCCTTTACTCCCCTTCTTCCTCTTTATCCCCTTCTTCCTCTTTATCCCTGTTTTCGTTATTGGTCTTACCGAGGTAATCGTCGACGTTACCGTTTGATTTGTCGTCAACCCCGGATGCATCCACGTCTTCGGTTTCTTCCCCTACCAGAAATCCTTTAGTGGGGTCCTGCGCCGTATCGGTCTGGCGTTCGCCTTCAGTTTGTTTATAGTCCATAACGTTTGTGATTTGGTTGATTACACAACTCTCTAAACGTCGTCGGGTTTAAAAATAGTCAGGACCGGACCGGCCATAGACTCTTCTCGTCAACAACCAGACCGATGGGCTGGCCTACTACAAGATCATCGTTTGTGGTAATAGCTCGCAGACTGGTCGTCTCCCCTATATTGATCTCCACCTCAACGTGGCTGCCTTTAAAGAAAATAGCCTGAATAAGTCCGGTTACCGGCGAATCGTCACGGAGTTGAATCCGTTCCGGACGCAGGACGTACAGCGTATTGCCCGCTTCACGAACAGAGAGGCCTAAACGGGAAACCTGTTCGGCCGTCAGAATATTCACCAAACCGGTCAGACCAGCCGCGTAGGCCGTTGCGGGCTGACGATAGACCGTTCTGGGCTCGTCCAGCTGGATCAACTCTCCATCCTGCAGAATGCCCAGCGTATCGGCGATGGACAGCGCGTCGGAAGCATCATGCGTTACGAACAGACAGGCTGTTTTCTCCTGCTGTATCAACTCAAATAACAGTTCGCGCACCATCAGGCGGTTGGGCAGATCGAGGTGGCTGAAAGGCTCGTCCAGCAGCAGAATGGCGGGTTTGTCAGCGATGGCGCGGGCAATGGCAGTACGTTGTTTCTCTCCCCCCGACACCTGACGCGGCAGTCGGTCCTTTACCCCCGTCAGGCGGCACAGCCGTAACAACTCGTCCGTCCGGAAATCGCGGTAAGTTCTCTCAAAAAAACGAAGGGCGTAGCTGATATTTTCCCGAATCGATACGTTCGGCATGAGCTGGTACTCTTGGTGCACCAGCCGGATGGCCGGGTGGCCAGGAATGAGCTTTTCGGATGGCCCGGGAACGCGCTCGCCGTCGACCCGCACGTCTCCCCCATCGGCATCCAGGAGTCCGGCCAGTAGACTCAACAGTGTACTTTTCCCCGACCCGCTGGCTCCTACCAGCGCCATCACCCGCCCCGGTTCCAGCGTAAACGATACGTCCCGAACGGCAGCAACCTCGTTAAATGTTTTTGTAAGATTGGTAACAGTAAGCAAATCAGAAAGGGATGGGCAACTCTGTTGCCCATCTCGATTAATACGTTAGAAAATAAAATTCGTGCTTAGGAAGCCGGATTTGTGCTCGCCCACGATGTCGTTCAGAATATCCTTATTCGACTGCGTATCCTTCGTAGCAACAACGGCCCGGATCGAGAACGAACGCAGCGCATCTTCCACCGACAGCGTCCCTTCGGCCGAATCTTTCCGCCCGGTGAATGGGAACGTATCAGGTCCCCGCTGGCACTGGGCGTTGATGTTGACCCGGCAAACCAAGCTCACCAGCGGGTCGATCAGCTCGGCAATTTTATCAGGATCGCTGCCGAAGATACTAGCCTGCATTCCGTGATCATCGGTAATGAGGTAATCGATAAAGGCTTCGACGTCCTCGAACGGCACCACCGGAATGACCGGACCAAACTGCTCCTCGCGGTAGAGCTTCATACCTTCCTTAACGGGATAGACCACGGCGGGTTTGAACAGCGATTCAGCTACCAGGCCCCCCCTTCGTTCATCACCGTAGCGCCCCCAGCTTCGGCATCCTGGATGCATTCGGCCAGATAGTCGGGTTTGTGTGGTTCGGGCAGGGGCGTAATCTGAACACCTTCGTCCCAGGGCATACCGGGTTTCTGTTTACTCACTTCGGCACTGAATTTTTGCAGAAACGCATCGGCAATGGATTGATGCACCCAAATGATCTTGATCGCCGTGCACCGCTGCCCGTTGAAGGAGAGCGATCCAAGCAGACATTCTTTCACGGCCACATCCAGATCCGCGTCGGGCAGGATGATGGCAGCGTTCTTAGCATCCAGACTCAGAATCGACCGCAAACGGTTTAGTTTAGGGTGTTGCCGCTGCAACTGGTCGGCTACTTTACTGGAGCCAATCAGCGTCAGTACGTTCACCTTTCCCGATCCCATCACCGGCGGCACTACGTCGGCTCCGCGACCGTAGAGCGAGTTCACGACACCCTTGGGAAAGCTGGTCCGGAAGGCTTCCAGGAGTGGATAGTGCAGCAGCGAGCCGTGTTTCGGTGTCTTGAAGAGAATAGTATTCCCCATCAGGATACTTGGAATCAACGTCGTGTACGTCTCGTTGAGGGGGTAGTTGAACGGCCCCATCGCCAACACCACGCCTAAGGGCGCCCGTCGAATCTGCCCGATAATGCCCTCTTCAATCCGGAACCGTGAACTGGCCCGGTCCATATCTTTAAGCGAGTCGATGGTATCGTAAATGTAATTGATCGTCCGGTCGAACTCCTTGGTTGCGTCGGCCAGATTTTTCCCGATCTCCCACATAATGAGGTTAACGACCAGCTTTTTCTGCTCCAGCATTTTACCCACGAAAGTTTCCATGCAGGCGATCCGACCCGCCACGGACATCATGGGCCACTCACCGCGCCCGTTGTCATAAGCCGCCACGGCCGCTTCCAGCGCTTCCATAGCTTCTTTTGGTGTCGTTACCGGGAAGCTGCCTACCAGCTTTCGCTGTAATGTACCATCTTCGGCGGCAATGCAAACGGGCGAGTACACCTCCGATACGGCCCCGTCCCACCGGCGCATTTC
Source organism: Spirosoma sp. KUDC1026 (assembly GCF_013375035.1). Taxonomy (NCBI): domain Bacteria; kingdom Pseudomonadati; phylum Bacteroidota; class Cytophagia; order Cytophagales; family Cytophagaceae; genus Spirosoma; species Spirosoma sp. KUDC1026. Next base: position 4,817,154 of record NZ_CP056032.1, read on the forward strand.
GCCGTTGATGAGGTACTCGCGCTGGTGAATGGGTTCAATCTGGTAATCGGCGGGAATTTGATTGGCTGTGGGGAAAAGCCGGGCAAGCTGGTCATTATTCATAACTGCTACATTGATGGTTGCATGAGAACGGTAGCAAACGTCGTGAATCGGTTAACGAAATCCAACGCTTCAGGTATTACGGTTTTGCTACGTACTGCCCTACTCATCCCCCTAAACCTTACCAACGGTTCGGCGGTTGTCCAGGTAGCCCAGCATGGGTGTTCTCCCATTACTCATCTGTTTACGTTTATCATGGCAGAAACAAACAAAGTCGCCCTCATTACGGGCGGTTCGAAAGGCATCGGTTACGGCATCGCCGAAGTACTTATTAACCAGGGCATCAACGTAGCGATCACCAGCCGGTCACAGGAAGCGGCCGACGAGGCTGCTATGTCGCTCAATAAAATCAGACCGGATGCCGCACTAGGCATCATGGCCGACGTCCGCGATCTGGCATCACAGGAGAAAGCCGTCTCGGCTATTCTTGACAAATGGGGCCAGCTGGATTATGTAATCGCCAACGCGGGCGTGGGTCACTTCGCCCCTATCCAGGAACTGACGCCGGAGCAATGGCACGAAACCATCGATATCAACCTGACGGGGGTGTTTTACAGCGCGAAGGCGGCACTCGACGCGCTGAAAGACAGCAAAGGATACTTCATTACGATTGCCAGTCTGGCGGGCACCAACTTCTTCGAGAAGGGTTCGGCGTATAACGCCAGCAAGTTTGGACTTGTCGGCTTCACGCAGGCTATTATGCTCGACCTACGCAGCGAAGGCATCAAAGTGACGACAATCATGCCGGGTTCGGTCGCGTCGCACTTCAACGATCACCAGCCCAGTGAAAAAGACGCCTGGAAAATACAGCCCGAGGACATCGGTCAACTGGTAGCCGATCTGATCAAAATGCCAGCCCGCACTCTTCCCAGCAAAATCGAGGTTCGCCCAACGGTCCCCGGTGGGAAGTGATGGTTCAAGGAAATTACAGAGGAAAGACGTAAGAAGAAAGACGCTGGGTGGGCAGGAGTATTCATGTCTATGTGTATACTCGCGCTATGAAACAGTACTTATTCCTGGCTACCGCGTCCCTATTCACTTTAGTGAGCGGTTGTAAAAAAAGCGACCCCGTTCCCGAAACAGACCTCACCGTTGGCCTTACCGGTGTTTATCCGTTGACTTCACTCCAGTCAGGCTCGGTAGTCCAAACGCTACCAGACGGAGCCTATTCCATGAAGTTCACAACGAGCCGACTGGATAACACCCATCTGTCGGCCGTACTAACCGTCACAGAGACTCCGGGATCGTTTGACCTCGGTACGTACACGTTTGGCCTCACACCCAATCCCAACGCGGATTCGTTGGTTAACGTTAGTGTGCAAGGGACTTCCGTAGGAACGATGAGTACCAAGACGATGGACGTAGCCGTTCAGTGGGGCGGCAACACCAGACGGGTAAAAGCCGCCCGGTAAAACACGAAACGACCAGCATTTTATCTGTGCTGGTCGTTTTTTTATAGGTTACAGCTGATTCAGCGAGCGGTCTGTAGCATCGCAGGTCAATATGATCGGGATAACCACCTTATTCATCTTTGCTGATCTTCTCCTCTTCCAGGTCAAGCTGGGCTTCGTGCCGGCGGATAACTTCATCGCTGAATTCCGTTTCGCGACCAAGCCGATACAGCTCTTTACGCTGTACTTCGATTACATCTATCACCACCTCCCGGAATCGATCAATCGTGTTATCCCGGCGGCAGTCTTCCAATGAATCCAGCCGCTCGTTGGTTAGGTGAACGTCGCTTTCCATTCGGGTTTTCAGGTTGGCGACCAGTTCGTTCTTTTCCGTTTCTACGGCGTAGTGTTCATTCAGATACGTCAGCGATACATTGAGCAGCTTCAGCCGAACCGTAGCATCCTGTTCTTCCTCCCGAACGGTACCTTCTCGCTCCCGCGGGTTGACCCAGCGAATGATCAGCGGCAGGGTCAGCCCCTGCAACACCAGCGTTACCAGAATCACGACGAACGTAATGAACAGAATCAGATTTCGCTGCGGAAAGGGAGTTCCATCTTCGGCCAGTAACGGAATGGACAGCGCCGACGCCAGCGAGACCACACCGCGCATACCAGCCCAGCCAATAATGACCGGGTTTCGCCAGCCGGGTTTCGCATCGCTTACCGAAATCCAGCGACTAACCAGACGCGTGAACAGGGCACTTAACTGCGCCACCAGCAACCGGGTCACGATCACAATAGCACTAATGATCAGGCCGTATTTAATGGCTTCGACTTTTGAATAATCGCCTAGTCCCTCCACAATCGTCGGCAGTTCAAGCCCGATCAGAATAAAGACAACCCCATTGAGTACAAACGAGACCGTGGCCCAGGCGTTTAAGGCCTGCAGGCGGCTGCTATGGGTGAAAAACTCATGATTTCGGAACGACAGAAAGAGCCCCCCGCTGACCACAGCCATTACGCCCGAATAATGAAACTGTTCCGCGGTGAGGTACATCAAATAGGGTGCTACAAACGTCAGCGCTGTGTCGATGCTGGACGTGGTCGGTAACCAGCGGTGAATGGCGTAAAACACGTGCGCAACGGCCAGCCCGATCATGACACCCATAACCGTCAGCATCATGAAGCTGGTGGCCGCTTCGTGAAACACGAACGAACCGGACAGCACAGCCGCCAGCGCAAACCGGAACACCGTTAAGCTGGAGGCATCGTTGATCAGGCTTTCCCCTTCCAGAATGGCCGTCACCACCCTGGGTACTTTGATGCCTTTCAGAACCGACGTAGCGGCCACGGCATCGGGCGGTGAAATAATCCCGCCCAGCAAAAAACCCAGCGCCAGCGTAAACCCCGGAATCAGCGCGTTCGACACGAAGGCCACCACGCAGGACGTAATGATAACCAGCCCGAACGCCAGCATGGAAATGATCCGGCGCCACTTCCAGAACTCCTTCCATGACGTAAACCAAGCCGCTTCGTACAGCAGGGGTGGCAGAAAAATCAGAAAAATAATATCGGGATCAAGATCGATACGGGGCAGCCCCGGAATAAAGCTGATGACTAATCCACCCAATACCAGAAAGATTGGGTAGGATATGTTCAGCCGCTGCGCCAGCATGACCAGCAAGGATACAATCAGCAGCAGGGCCAGAAATAGTAAGATTGTCTCGTGCATACGTATTGGTCAACCCGTCCGGACAACATCCCGGAATCAATGCTCTATTGGCAAATTTATGCGACCTGGTGCCGCGTCCGGATTTGTGGATCGTTGGCAACTTACGAGAAAAAGCGAAGCCAACAAACTCACTGTTCGCTGCCCGCATCCGGTTATCAGCTTTTCTAAACCAGCGGGACAGACCAGTACAAACATTGGATACCACATTGAATTTATAGCATAAATAGACCGGCTTCACATAGATTATTTCAAAATATTTGTCTGCAACAGTACAGACTCTAACTTGTAGGCATGAAACACAGCCTTCTCTGGCTTACGGCCTGTCTCCTCGTCGTAAGTGAAACCTTTGCCCAAACGCCCCTCCCCCGTATTGCCATCGCCGGTCTGGGTATCGAGTCCAGCACGTTCTCCCCGGCCGAAACTCATGAAGAAGCCTTCCATGCCCGTTACAGCGGTGAGGTATTCAACGCCTACCCGTTTCTGATCCTGGGTACGTCGCCCCTGCGCAAACAGGCCCGCTGGGTGCCGACCGTCGTCGGTAAATCCCTGCCCGGTGGCGCTGTCACCCGCGAAGCCTATGAGTCACTCGTGCACAAAATGCTGGACTCGCTCAAGAAATACGGCCCTTATGATGGTCTGTATTTTGACATTCACGGGGCTATGAGCGTGAAAGGTCTGGACGATCCCGAGGGTGACCTGATTACCCGTATCCGGGACGTAGTGGGCTATAAAACACTGATCTCTACGTCGATGGATCTGCACGGCAACGTTTCCTGGCGGCTGGCGCAGAATACTGACCTGATGACCTGCTACCGGATGGCTCCCCACGAAGACGCGATGCAAACCAAAGAGCGGGCCGTTACGAATCTGATCAACCGCCTGAAAAGCGGCAAAGGTAAACCGGCCTACAAAGCCTTGATTACCGTACCGATCCTGCTGCCGGGCGAAAAAACAAGTACCCGCATCGAACCAGGCAAGAGCCTGTACCAGCAAGTGGCCCCCATCGCCGACAATCAGGACGGCATTGTGGACGCGGGTATCTGGATTGGGTATGCCTGGGCCGATGAGCCCCGCAACCACGCGGCCGTGATGGTGACCGGCGACGATCAGGAAAAGGTGACCAAAGCCGCCGAAAAGCTGGCCACTGCCTTCTGGGATGTCCGGTCGAAATTTGATTTCGTTGCCCCCACCGGTACGCTGGACGAGGCACTGGCAAAGGCCCTGGCCAGTCCCAAACATCCGTACTTTATCAGCGACACGGGCGACAACCCAACGGCAGGTGGTGCGGGTGACGTAACCTGGACGTTGACGCAGATTCTAAAACGGCCGGAATTTCAGAAAGCGGATGGTCCCACGCTGATTTATGCATCTATTCCCGGACCAGAAATGATCCAGAAAGCGCTGGCGGCCGGTGTTGGTGGTCAGGTGGAGGGAACGGTTGGAGCCGCCGTCGATCACCGGTTTGCGCCCCCCGTTCCCATCAAAGGCACGGTCGAATCGATTGAGAAAGGCGACAAAGACGCCGAGATCGAAGCCGTCATCAAAGTCGGCAGCGTACACGTAATCGTCACCCAAAAGCGGAAGCCGTACCACAAGGAAAAGGATTTCACCCGCCTGGGCCTGGAACCCCGCAAGGCGGATGTTGTCGTCGTGAAAATTGGCTACCTCGAACCCGAACTTTACAACATGCGTGCCGACTGGATCATGGCCCTAACGCCGGGCGGTGTCGACCAGGACCTGTTCCGGCTGCCTTACAAACGAATTCAGCACCCCATGTTCCCCTTCGACAAGGACATGAAAACGCCCGATCTATCGGCCAAAATGGTGCCCCTTTCCGGTTCGGCGAAGTAATTATTTTCTTTACAGCAGGCGTAGCAGACATCCGTTGCTGGTTGTTTGCTACGCCTGCTCAATTTCTAGCACGTTCGCTAACAATCGCGCACAAAATCAGCGACTTACCGCTTACATTTTGCTCTGGAAAATAGATTGACCCATGAGCAAAAAAATCATTATCTGTTCGGACGGTACTTGGAATGACCCCGAGCAACTCGACCGCGGAAGCCTGGTTCCTACCAATGTCGTCAAGCTGGCCCGCGCGCTGGCCCTGGCCGAGAATCCGGACCAGAGAATCTTCTATGATCCCGGCGTCGGTACCGGCAACAGTCTCGACCGGTGGACGGGCGGCCTGACGGGAAAAGGATTGATCAAAAATCTGTTCGACTGCTACGGATTCATTGCGGAACACTACGAGCCGGGCGACAAAATTTACCTTTTCGGTTTTAGCCGGGGGGCTTATACGGTCCGTAGCCTATCGGGTTTGATTGGTCGCTTTGGAATTGACAAGTCACTGAATCAGCAGCAGTTGGCCAAAGCAACCACCTCGGCCGCCACCGGCCATGTCGCCGAAACCCGCACCGAAGAAATCCCCAAAGAACTCCAGAGCATCAAGCAGCAGTATATGGCGTACAAAACCTCGGCTACGGACGAGAAGCAGAAAGCCGTTATCAACGACTACAAAGCACATACCGACTGCTACGAACCCGACATCGAAATGATTGGTGTCTGGGACACGGTGGGTAGTCTGGGTATTCCGCTGCCGTTGCCCCGCTATCGCTTTCGGTATCTCACAATGCTGAACACCTGGGTAGAGCGATGGCTGCTGGGTAGGTACCGCTTCCTGAACGTGCAGCTCAACACGCGGGTACGTAGTGCGTATCACGCGCTGGCCATCGACGAAAACCGGAAGGCGTTTCTGCCCACGCTCTGGAAGAAAGACCCGAACGCACCCGCCGGGCAGATTCTGGAGCAGGTCTGGTTTGCGGGTATTCACAGCAATATTGGGGGTGGCTATGCCGACGCGGGCTTGTCGGACAATACCCTGCTCTGGATGATTGATCGCGCCAAACGGCATGGCCTGGCCTTCGATGAAGCCTACATCAACCGCCGGATCAACGCCGACTCGTTTTACGGCGAGTTGCGCGATGAACGGAAGAAACTGATCAAAAAGCTCCTGTTTGCAGGCTGCCGTCGTCCTATTACCGAGTTATGCGCCGAGGCAGGCGTTGACGTAGTCATTGCCAACAGCGCCCGTAAGCGCGTCGAGTCCAGAATCTGCAAAACTGCTTACACACTCGACGACAACCTGAAGGGCGCGGCCTGTGAGCCAAACTTCTGACGGCTTCACCAGCACCGTGTTACGTATCCACTGCTTGCCTGAGTAGAGTCAGAACGCAAGCGTATTTCCACAAATGGGGGTGGATTCATTGGCTGACCGGCAAACGTTTAGTAAACTGCCGTCTCAATCCCAGGTAAGCCGTGGCAATTCGTTCGGAGAAGGCAAGACAGCACGCAATTCAGATTTTTACAGCGGCCATAAGAGCCGTTCAGCCAGCCACCCTGCTTCCCCAGCATCTGTCGGTGACCAACGGGATTTTACGGTTGGGCGGAGACTTCATCCCCCGATCGTCGTTCAGGAATCTGTATGTCATTGGTGCGGGTAAAGCCTCGGCGGCCATGGCGGTGGCTACGGAACAGGTGCTGGGCGACCTTATCACCGACGGGCTGGTAACAACCAAGTACGGCCATTCGCTCCCCTGCGAGCGGATACGGATTCAGGAATCTGCGCACCCGGTGCCGGATGAAAACGGCGTGCGGGCCGTCGAACAGACGGTAGCGCTCTTGCGTCAGGCTACGCCGGACGACCTCGTGATTTGCCTGATCAGTGGTGGCGCGTCGGCCCTGTGGTGCGACGTACCGCCGGGCCTGACCCTGCCCGATGTACAGAAAACGTTTGATCTGCTGATCAAATCCGGGGCCGCCATCGACGAAATCAATACTGTTCGGAAACACCTCTCGGCCATCAAAGGCGGGCAGTTGGTACGGCATTGCGGGGGCGCCCGGATTTTCTCTTTCCTCATCAGCGACGTTACGTCCGATGATCTGAGCGTCATCGCCAGCGGCCCCACGGTTGCGGATGCGTCTACGTTTCAGGATGCCCACGCCATTTTAGCCGCTTACGGGCTAATTCCACAGGTACCTACCCCCATTCGGCAACACCTGGAAAATGGGCTGAACGGTCAAATCCCCGAAACACCCAAACCCGGCGATGCGTTGTTCGACCGCGCAACCAGCACGATCATTGGCAGCAACCGGGTAGCTGTGCAGGCAGCGGCCCAACAGGCGCAGTCGCTTGGCTACCAGACCCACATCGTTCCAGAACCAATAACGGGCGACGCCGTTACCGAAGCACAGATGCTGGTCCGGCAGGCGGCTCAGTATCAGGGAGCGCCCCCCCTTTGTATCATTCAGGGGGGCGAAACGACGGTCAACGTAACGGGTACCGGCAAGGGCGGACGTAACCAGCATTTCGCCTTGGCCGCCCTGAACGAGCTGGCGCACCTTTCTCCTTTCCCGCGCCCCCTGACCCTATTGAGCGGAGGCACCGATGGTACGGATGGCCCGACAGATGCCACCGGGGCGCTGGTAGATACTGATACGCTAACGCTGGTGAACCAGAAAAATCTATCTATTGACACCTACCTGTCGAATCAGGACGCCTATCATTTTTTTAACCAGACGGACAGTCTGCTGATAACCGGCCCCACCCAGACGAATGTCATGGACCTTATGCTGGCTATCGTTACGTAACGCCGATGACAAACACGTACTACCTCCTTTTTCTGCTGCTTGCCAGTATCGGGTTCATCATCTGGATCACGGCCTACCGAAAAGTAAACGCCTTTTTTGCCTTGCTGCTGGCTGCGCTGGGCGTTGGTCTGTTGAGTGGACTGCCCCTGGGCACGCTGGTCGGCACGCTTAAACTTGGCTTCGGCCACACGATGGAGAAAATCGGCCTGCTCATTATTCTGGGGACGACACTGGGCGTCATTCTGGAAAAGACAGGCGCGACGATGAGCATGGCGAACCGAATTCTACGGCTGGTGAATGAGAAGAACGCACCAGCCGCTATTGCCCTGACCGGCTTTATCATCGGCTTTCCTATTTTCTGCGACAGCGGCTTTATTATCCTGAGCGGACTGAACCACTCGCTCGTCCGGAAAACGCACCATCGGATGCCGGTCATGGCGGCTGCACTCGCGACGTCGCTCTACGCCGTTCATTGCCTGGTTCCTCCACATCCGGGCATTACGGCTGCCGCCGTGGCAACGGCTGTTGGCACCGCGGGGGGCGATCTGGGTCGGGTAATGCTCTGGGGACTGGGGCTATCCATCCCGGCCGCGCTGGTGGGCTACGCCTGGAGCATGTGGCGGGGACGTAGCATCACCCACGAATACCTCGCACCCGAAACCGACGACGTAGTGGTCGACCACCTGCCACCCGCCTGGCTGTCATTCCTGCCCGTCGTGTTACCCATTGCGTTGATTGCCAGCAAGTCAATCGTGATGCTGTACACCTTGCCGACTGAAGTTGAGGAGAGCCTGCTACTGCAACTGCTCTCGTTCGTTGGTGATCCAGTCATGGCGCTGGGGGTTGGCGTCGTGATTTCACTCCTGCTTATCCGGCAGCAGAACCGGCAGGACCTGTCGCACTGGCTGACCGACGGGGTCGACAAGGCGGGTATGATTCTCGCCATCATTGCAGCCGGGGGCATGTTTGGCGAGATGCTCCAGGCAACGGGCATGGGTAAAAACCTGGGCGACTTACTCGGCGGCCTCTCGCTGGGCATTTTCTTTCCGTTCCTGATTGCCAGCATCCTGAAAACGGCCCAGGGCTCGTCGACGGTGGCGGTCATCACAACCTCGTCGCTGATTACACCCCTGCTCGCGGATCTGGGGCTGGACTCCCCAACGGCTCTTACGCTCACCATCCTGAGTATGGGCGCCGGCAGCATGACGATCAGCCACGCCAACGACGCGTATTTCTGGGTGATCAGCCGCTTCTCCAACCTGGAAACGGCGGCTACGCTAAAGGTCTACAGCATCGCTACGTTGCTGATGGGCGTCACGGTGCAGCTTCTGATCTGGATGCTGTTTACGTGGCTCGTCTAAACTAGCACTCCTTACGTTATCAAGCACAGCGACTCTGCAAAGATGACAATCAGAGCCCCAGTGTTATCAGAGTTTCTGCTTGATTATATCGCTTCGTTCAGTTCCATGAATGCGTAGCAGATCAGGTGGCAGATACTCATGTGAGCATCTTCAACGCGGCCATAGTGCGTGTCATCGACGGCTACTACGGTGTCGGCCATCTCGGCTAGTCTGCCCCGCTGCCCGCCCACCAGCGCTACACTGTGCACCCCGTTCGTCCGGCACCAGTCGACCGCTTTGACCAGGTTCGGGGAGTTGCCGCTGACGCTCATAGTCATCATCAGATCGCCCGGCTGGGCAAAGTTCATCAGCTGGCGCACGAAAATATCCTCGTAGGCGTAGTCATTTCCCAGCGCAGTCATCCAGGCCATGTTGTCGTTCAGCGACATACCCCGGAATCGTTTGCTCATCTTATCCGACGCGCCCTTGCTCAGGTCGGTGATGAAGTGCGAGGCATTGGCCGCGCTCCCGCCGTTCCCGAATACGAAAATCTGCCGGTCTTCTTCCCAAGCTTTCCGGAACAGGGTGATTAAATCGCTTAACTGCCGGGTTGGTAAAGCCGCCAGCATCTGCTGTTGGCGGATTAGGTAATCCGAGATATATCCTTCCATGATCTTTTGAAAAAGCTCTTTTCTTTTTGTCCCCTCTTGTCTTTCTGACGAAGGATCAGACCGCTTTTATCAGAGACTCTTGTCATCCCGACCCAAGGAGGGATGACAAAGAAACTACTCAAGTAATCAGATCTTTACACAAAACCACATCACCCCTTCACATTATACTTCGCCCATTCGATGGCGCCGATGGGTACGACCTGTTCGGCGAGTTCACTAAGCAGGATGGGCGGTAGCGGATGGAATGCCGGCATGACGTAACGAGCCACCTGCTCCTCGATAGCCTGACGCAGACACTCGCCCAGGTTCGTTACCCCACCGCCCAAAATCAAGACGTCGGGGTGGACCAGATGCATGACGTGCGAAAAAGCCCAGGCCAGCGGCTGAACGGTATCAGCGAAAATCCGCTCAGCAAAGGCGTCTCCCTGCGCCAGGGCAGCCCCCAGGTGTCGGGCTTCGTGGCCAGGGTCCTGTAGGGCGGCCTGACTAAGTACAGAGTTCGGATGAGTAGCTACGGCCTGCCGAATACGCTCATCGACACCCCAGCCGGACGCTACGTCCTGCAAGGTTGTACCCGTCGGGTCAAGCCGAAGGTGACCAATTTCCCACTCGCCGGGCGTTCGTCCGTGGATGACCTCCCCCATCCGGACGTAACCGCTGCCGACTCCGCTGCCAATGGTCACGTAGTAGACCTGCTCATACGACCGACCTGCACCCCGCATGGCTTCTCCCAGTGTTGCCACGTTGGCATCGTTGTCGGCATAAACGGGGCAATTGGTGAGGTTACTTAGCCAGTCCGTCAGCGAAAACTCGTGCCAGCCATCGACGTGAAACGATTGGCAGATCTGACCGATCCGGTAATCGACCGGCCCACCAAAGCCAACCCCGACGGCATCAAATCGGATCTGTTGCTGAAGTTGCTGAATGACGTCAGTAAGCTGCTGCCGGATCCGGGTGGCTGTCGGATAGGCGTTGAATCGCTCCAGAGCAAGCAGTTGCCCCTGTTCATCCTCTGCCCGAACCTGGATTTTCGTACCGCCAATTTCAATGCCTAGGTAGTTCATCCTTTGCCGTGCTCCGTACAAATAAAAATTAACCAGCTACTTTTTATTTGCACTATTCAAAGCAAAAACAAGGTACTACCTACTGATAATGGACTGAGAGCTATTCAGGTATGTACACGTTAAGCCTACAGTCTGTTTCTTGCAGGCAGTCATCAGCCAACCCAATATGATCAGCACCCTTTTCCTCCAGTTCCTGTTCCTAGCTACCAGCATTTGTCAACGCTCACCCAGTACTCCCACGGCGGCAAATCGGCAGATAGGTAATCAACAGCAACCCACGCAGGGCTGGCAGTATACGCAGAAAGGGGGCAGCACGAAAGCCACCTTACGGTCGGTAAATGCGATTCAGTTTGCGTACCCGTATACCCAGAAGAAGAACGTAACACTGGGGATTCGCAGCCGTAGCGGAGAGACCTACCTGTACCTGGAAGCTACTAAGGGCCTGTTCACGCGGAGCTTTCAGAACGGCAGTGCGCAGATCCAGTTCGACCAGCAGCGACCGGTTTCCGTTGCCCTGTCGGCGGCCGCCAATGGTCGGGCAAACATCGTCTTTTTTGACGATGCCGAACGGTTACTGAATCGGCTCAGAAAAGCCCGTACCATGTCCGTCCGGCTGCGGTTTGCTGGTCAGGCCGACCGGGGTATCCAGTTTCAGCCAGCGGGGCTGCGCTGGGAGCGGTAAACGGCTACATCAGCGAGCGGTAAACAGCCAGGTATTGCCGGGCGCTTTCCTCCCAGGTAAACCGGGCGGCATTGCAGATAATGGCTCCGGCCCGCGACGTATCGTAGCTGTTCATGCCCTGCTCGAACGTTTTCTGTACAGTTTCGGCGTCAAAATTCGGAAAGTAAAAAGCGGCATCCCCCCCTATCTCGGGCAGCGACGTGGCCGTCGATAAAAACACGGGTTTGCCGAACTGCATGGCTTCGATAACGGGCAGCCCGAAGCCTTCGGCCAGCGAGGGGTGCAGGAACGCTTTGCAGTGTTTCAGGTACCAGGCTTTATCGGCCTCCGATACCGTTCCGAGCAGGTGCAGCCGTTCGCTTACCCCCATCGCCTGCGCAGACTGCCGCATCTGATCGACGTAAGCCGGGTCGTCGTGGTGACCGGCCAGCAGCAGTTCGAGGTCGGGGTTCGACTGGAGCAGGGGCAGCAGAACGTGGAAGTTCTTTTTCTTGTTCTGGTAGCCAATACCCAGCAAAAATTCGCCGGAGGGTCGGTACCCAGTAGGTTCCCCTACCTGATCCGGCGCTTTGTTGAGGCCGTTGTAGATGACATAAACGGGTTTGTCGCCAACGCGGCAATGAGCCAGAACGTCGCTTTTCGTGAATTCGGAAATGCAGACAATGGCGTCGCTCTGGTCGATCAGCGACTGCGTGTGGGCCAGGCTTTTTTGCTGCACCGGCTCGGGCTTTCCTTCGTGCAGGACGTTCAGGTCGTGAACGGTCAGCACGACCTTCAGCTTCGGGTGACGCTTCTTATTGGGTAAAATCCGGCCGGACTGGAACGGCGCGTGCCACACCCGGCAGTCCTTCAGGAACGGCCGGAACAGCTTGTGCCATCGTTCTTCGACCAGGTGATAAGGTTCAGGATCGAATGTTACTTTTCGGCGGGGGGCAGGTACATCTGCATCAGCGGCTGATGCTCTGCTTCGAGTAGCTTATTGACGTGGACGCCAAGATTATGACAATAATGGTACAACCCCGAATGTACATACTTCATCAGGTTGCAATCCAATATGAATTGAGACATACCTCAAAATTGCAGGTTTAGAGCGTGCATATCCTCAGATTTTGTTAAAAAATGCAACATTATCAGGTTTGAGTCGGTATTTTACTCCGGGATAAATATGTTCCGGCAGTATTCCAACCCTTCTACCCGGTCTGAGACTCACTATCATAAACGAACCGTTATGTATAGTGATCTCATACAAGCGTGCATTTATTCTCGCCGTGACGCTCGTTTTAAACTTTTCTTTTAAGCTAACCAACGTAGTAAAGCGATTTCGATATGCACCAGATTATTTTTGACTGCGAGCGCATGAAGTACGCCAACACAGGCCTGTACTACTTTTGCCTCAACCTGGGTAGAGCGATTCAGCAACAGCTCGAGCAGGAAAAAATGTCGGTGTTTATACCCCGCCACGTATCGTCAGCTTTCGGGCCGTCGGTATCCGCTCTCCCCCAACACTCGCTGCAAAAGTTCTTTATGCCGTCGGTCAGTCAGTATCAGCTCTGGCACTGTACCTACCAGAATTCAAATTACGTTCCCCGCCGGAACAGGAAAATAAAAGTCCTGCTGACGATCCACGATCTGAACTTCCTGTACGAAGACAAACCGGACCGGAAGAAAGAGCGTTACCTCAGCCATTTACAAGAAAACATCAACCGCAGCGACGCCATTGTCTGCATTTCGGAGTTTACTCGCAACGACGTGCTGACCCACTGCGACGTGGGCAACCGGCCCGTGCATGTCATCTACAACGGCACCAACGGTCTTCCCAAACCAACGCTGGACGAGAAATCGTACCGCCCCCGCGTACCGTTTCTGTTCAACATTGGCGCCGTTACCCGTAAGAAGAACCAGCACCGGATTCTGCCCCTGCTGCAGAGCAACCCCTACATGGAACTGGTGCTGGCCGGCCGGCACGAGGACAAGGAATACGCTCATTTCATCCGGCAGCAGGCGTCGGATCTGAACGTTGGTGACCGGACGCACCTGGTCAACGAAATTTCGGAGAACGAAAAATCGTGGTACTACCACAACTGCCAGGCCGTGGTGATGCCGTCGCTCGCTGAAGGATTTGGTCTGCCCATCACCGAAGCCATGTCGGTGGGTAAACCGGTGTTCCTGTCGAAACACACGGCCATGACGGAAATCGGGAAGGATCTCGCGTTCTATTTCCATGATTTCGACAATATGCACGACGATTTCCAATCCGGGATGCTGCACTACCAAAACGCCGGAAACCGCATCCGGGAAGCAATGAAAGCGTACAGCGCTACGTTCAATTGGGAAGACTCGGCCCGGAAATATCTGGAAGTATACCGATCTTTGCTTCCGGAATTACCCGCGGTACTTCAGCCTGCGCCCTCCGTTCTTACGGCGGACCGACGAGAATTGTATACGTTAACACCAACGAATGAAGGTTTATAGACGGCTGATGGCGTACGCCAAGCCTTATGGAAAGTTTATTGTCCCGTTCTTTTTCTTCACGATTATCAGCGTTTTTTTCAACGTCTTCCAGTTTGCGTTGATCATTCCGCTGCTCAACTTCCTGTTTGATCCGATCAACACGGCCGATGCCGCCAAGTACGCGACAATGCCGGACTTCCATCTGACCGGGAATTACTTCAAGGACGTTTTCTACCACCTGATCTACCAGTTCAAAACGACCAACCCGGTCTACGCGCTGTATTTCCTCGCGGGGATGATCGTCGTAGCGGTGGTAATGACCAACCTGTTTCGCTTCCTGGCGCAGCAGTGCCTGCTGGGTGTCCGAACGCTGCTCGTCAAGCGACTGCGGGAAGCCCTGTTTGCCAAGATCAACAACCTGCACCTGGGCTATTTTACCAAAGAACACAAAGGAGACCTGCTCTCCCGGCTCAACGGCGACGTCTATGTCATTGAGAGCGTAGCGGGCAGTTCGATCGAGGTTGTCTTCAAAGAGCCGTACATGCTGATCGGCTATTTCACGGCCCTTTTCCTGATTTCGACTAAACTGATGCTCTTTACGTTGGTGATCATCCCAATCTCGGCCGTGGGCATTGCCGCCGTGACGAAACGGCTCAAGAAAGAAGCCCAGGACGTACAGTCATCGATGGGGCGGATGCTGACGCTGATGGACGAAACGCTGATGGGCATGCGGATTATCCGCTCCTTTAATGCGACGCCGTTTGTACTGAGTCGCTTCAGCGCCGAAAACGATTTTTACCGCAAGGCCAGCCTGGAAGGCTTCAAACGCCGGGAGCTGGCCCCTGCCTTCTCCGAAGCGTCGGGCGTCTTTATCGTGGCCTGCATTCTGGTTTACGGAGGTAGTCTGGTGCTGAACAGCGAGGGCAACCTGCAGGCCAGCTCGTTCATTGCGTTCATCGCTATTTTCTCGCAGGTGATTCGCCCCGCTAAGGCGATGGTGGTGGCCATCACGAACATTCAGCAGGGACAGGCCGCCGGTGAGCGTATTCTGGAATTGCTCGACAAACCGATCGAGATTGAGGACAAACCAACCGCCGTCCCGCTCAAAGGATTCCACCGGGAGGTCGTTTTCAAAAACGTCAGCTTCCAGTACGGGGATAAACCCGTCCTGAAAAACATTAATTTCCGGATGGAGAAGGGACGTAAAATTGCGCTGGTTGGTCCCTCGGGCGTGGGTAAATCGACCATCGCCGACCTGATTCCGCGTTTCTACGAACCGACGCAGGGCAGCGTTACGATCGATGGTATCGACGTAAGCGACTACACAATGGAGTCGTTACGGAAGCAGATGAGTTTCGTAACGCAGGAAATCATTCTGTTCAACGACTCGATCTTTAACAACATCGCCCTCGGTCAGCCGGACGCCAAACTGGAGGACGTAATAGCCGCGGCCAAAGTCGCTAACGCCCATTCGTTTATCATGGATACCGAAGATGGCTACAACACCAACATCGGCGACCGGGGTATCCGCCTGAGTGGCGGACAGCGACAGCGGCTAAGTATCGCCCGCGCCGTGTTCAAAAAGCCGTCAATCCTGATTCTGGACGAAGCGACATCAGCGCTGGATGTCGAATCCGAAAAATCCGTGCAGGAAGCGCTAAACAACCTGATGGAAGGGCGCACGACCCTGGTAATCGCCCACCGCCTGAGCACCATCAAGGAAGCCGACGAAATCCTGATTATGGAAGGCGGAGAAATCGTGGAGCGTGGCAACCACTACGAACTCATCAACCGCGACGATAGCATCTACAAACGGTTGAATAACATTCAGGAAGTGTTGGGGTAGAGCCATGTATCGTAATAAGGGGTAATTCAGTTAGCATGTATACTTTACTGATAATACTTTTATCTAATAAAGTACATCTAATAGTGCGCTCCCTTACCTGCCAAACATACATGTATGAAACCGATACTAGAACAAATCATCCATCAAGCCAAACAACTGTTCGAAGAGAAAAAATATCAAGAAATTATTAACCTCCTAAATGATGACTGTCTCATACAATACACAAATGCTGCTTTGTATGCTTGGAGAGCAAGAGCTCATGCAAGATTAAATGAGACAGAAGCAGCTTTTTCTTACGCGCAAAAATCGATAGATATTGATCCTCAATTGGCAATAAGTTATCTGTCGAGAGGTAATGCTTGGTACGGCAAGAGTGAATATAACAAAGCGATTTCAGACTATACCGAAGCCATTCGATTAGACTCAAGCGAAGCATATGCTTTTGGAAATCGAGGACTAGCATGGTATGGAAAGAAAGAATATAACAAAGCGATTTCAGATTACACTGAAGCTATCCGATTAGATCCAAAAGCAAATAGATATGTTAATCGAGGTCTTGTTTGGGCTGAGAAGGGTGAATATGACAAAGCCATTTCAGATTACACCGAAGCCATTCGATTAGACTCAAGCGAAGCATATGCTTTTGGAAATCGAGGACTAGCATGGTATGGAAAGAAAGAATATAACAAAGCGATTTCAGATTACACTGAAGCTATCCGATTAGATCCAAAAGCGACTTTTTACAATAATAGAGGTAATGCTTGGGCTGAGAAGGGTGAATATGACAAAGCCATTTCAGACTACACCGAAGCCATTCGATTAGACTCAAACGAATCGTATGCCTTTTATAACAGAGCTATTACGTGGTCCAGTAAGAAAGAATACCAAAAAGCAATTGCTGACTATGAGCGCTATGTTAGTCTAACTAATAATTCTGATGACTACTATACACAGGTTTCTTTATCCAGTATTAGTGAGCTAAAGAAAAGAATAGAGAATGCTTGGTATGATGAAATTGATAGTATAGTAAACAAAATTAAACGACTGCTGCTATTTGAAAATACGTGTTTGACACATTATACTAGTTTATCAGGCGCTAGGTCAATGATATTAGGTAATAGCCCATTTCGTTTATCGGAAGGCGCTTTTCTAAACGACACATCTGAGGGCCGGGAGTTATTTAACTATCTTTCTTACGGAATATCGAAGTTCAGCGCTGATGAGACAATGGCTAAATTATTTGTAGAAAGGCCATTTATCGGAAGCTTTGTAGCTGACAATAAACATAATGATTTAACCTTATGGCGTATGTATGGCAAGGAAGCTCTAGCAGAAGCTAAAGGTTGCGCCTTAACTATCTACAAAAGGGAATTTGTTGACAACTTAAAAGAACAAATAAGCCCGACAGGCACAAAATCAGAAGTTCAGTCACAAGATGAAGAACAATTTACCTTCTACAACGTAGCGTATTTATCAAAAAATTCATTTATAATTCCAGGAAAGAAGAAATCAACAGAAAAGCAATTGAATCTTCTTATGAATGAGTTAAAAAGCAAAGTCAAAAATTTAAGTGAAAATCAAAAAAACAGCGTAACTAATTTACTGAATGATATAGCTTATTTATTCAAGAGCTCAGAGTATCAATACGAAAATGAGGTAAGATTAGTCGTACAGGGAGTCGGTTTCACAAAAAAGATAGAAAAAGAAGAAAACCCTCCTAAAGTTTACATTGAGCTAGTAGATATTGTTCCATCAATAAAAAAGATAACTTTAGGACCTAAAGTAGAACGACCAGATGAGTGGGCAGCTGCCTTCAATTATCACATCAAAGATCAATTGAAGAGCGGGGGAGAAAATATAGAAATAGTAATCTCTCATCTTCCTTTTAAGTAAGATACTTACAATCTACCCCGCCACGTAATCCACCGCCCTATCAAACTTTTCTAGTACGGTTTCCCAGGTGTAGTACTGCCGGACGTAGGCGCGGCCGTACTCGGCCATTTCGGACGAATCCTGGGTCAGCATCTGATCAACAGCGGTTTCAAACTCCTCGTAGCTTCGGTACAGCAGTCCCGCCCGGCTGCCCACGATATGGTCGCGTAAGACGGCGCATTCGGACGTAGCGATGACGGGAATGCCAACGGCAAAACTTTCCAGCGTCACCATCGACAGGCTTTCGTAAGGCGAGGGCATGATCAGGGCTTTGGCGTATTGCAGCAGGCTCGCTTTCACCGGCTCGTCCACGAAGCCAACCGGTAGCAGGTCGGGGTGCTCCGGAATGAGCATGAACGCCTGTCCCACCAGCACCAGCTTTACCGGCGACGGATGCTCGGCTTTATACCGCGTAAAGAAGTCAAACATCGTGTCGCAGCCTTTCGCCGTGTCAATCCGTCCGATGTACAGCAGATAGTCGGCATCGGTACCCAGTATTTCACTGACAGGTTGTTCGGCCAGCGCCTTGGCCGGTTCGATGCCCACCCCCACGACATCGTTCTCGATGGCGTCATTCTTGAATAGCTGGTGCACGAAGCTGCGTTCGGCGGGGGTCAGGAACAGGATGGCACGCGGCTTCTGAAACAGCGGCCGGAACACGGGCAGGTAAATCGGGATTTCATCGTGCGCCGTCGGGATAAAGATTGACTTACGGGGCGCTACGTTCAGCCCGGCAATGGTCGGGTAATAGAGGTACGTAATAAAAATCAGCGCGTCGTACTGCTGGTGATTGCGTTTCAGGTAGGTAATCATCTCGGGCGTGTACGGGCCCTGGTATTTCGCCCACAACCGGCTGTAGCGTCGGATGCTCTTGCCCACCAGCGCCCGTCCCCACATTTTGAGCCGGTTCAGGCCCTGCCACTGTTCGGGCTGGGACCATTTTTTGAGTTTGTGTTCCGCGCGCGATGCCTGCTTCACCAGCCGTTCGTGCTTCGTCGCAAACCGATGAACCCGCACGCCGTTGATAGTTACGGTTTCGGCCGGGTACCAGTTGGCCCAGGTAACGTATTCCAGCGCGCAGCTGGTCAGCACGTCGACTTCATAGGTAGCTGCCAGCCGCTCGGCCATGATCCGGCAATAGTATTCCGCTCCTCCGTTGACCTCAACACCGTACCGCTGCACCACAAACGCTATTTTCTTCATCCGGCAAAGCTAAGGGATAACGTCGTGTGTTCTATGCCATTCCAGCGGCAGCACAAACAGGAGCATCGTCAGCGGTAACGAACCGTACAAGTCAAGCTCCCAGTCAATATAAGTCTACCCTGCTTTTGTCATCCCGACCTCAGGAGGGATCTTCGGTAGATGTAAGAAAAGCTACCGGCTATCGAAGATCCCTCCTGAGGTCGGGATGACAAAAACGCGACTTAAAGGAAATCTATATAGTTACTCCTATCAAAGCATACTCCCCCGGCTCTACCCAAGTCGCTGGTAAAACTCATTCTGCTTTTTCTGCCGCTCAATGTCTTTGGGGTGCATGAGGCAAAATTCATCCGTTTCGGCTGGCAGGAAATGGCAACTCTTGTGCCCGTCCAGTTCTTCATGCACCCTATTTTTCCAGTGAATTCCCTGATTAAGCTTAAAGATGCGCACCTGATAATCCGGGTAGTTGATTCGCCCCCGGTCATCGACCTGCCACTGCCAGGCAGCAATCCATTCCGGTGTTAGTCCTTTCACCAGATTGATGCGGGGAACGGCCAGACAGTCGCTCTTGCGTTGTTTGCGCAGTTCACTTTTCAGCGAATGGAGCAGGCTTTCGCGGGGTAGTTCATCGGCGTCGATCTGAAACAGGTAATCGCCCGTCGCCACCGCCAGGAGGTTGTTCTTGAACGTAGCGAAATCGCCATCAAGCCGCGCGCTTTGGTGCGTTAATTTATCCCGGTAGCGATGTAGTACGTCGGTTACCCACCCGTCGGGTTGGGTGATGTCCTGCAACACCACGATCTGATCGTTTGGGTCTTTGTGCAGCAGCAAAAAAAGAATCAGCCGTTCCAGTTCCACGGCCTCGTTGCAGACGGTGATCCCGTACGACAGCCGGATACGACGGGCAAGTAATCGGTCAAGCATACGTCAGTTTTTTATGAATCAGACGCGTTTCGTGCGTCGTTGGGTCAATGATCCGGATTCGGTACCCACGCCAGGTAAACGCTGGAAACAAACGATACCAGAACTTTTTAAGGGCTGATTTTGGCTTGTTGATCCGGTTGTATATAATCTCCGACAGGAACGTGATCTGGTCGAGCGGGGCTTTCCCGGCATCAATCGAAACCAGCACCCCACTGTTACGTTCCGCCGTCAGCGGCTTGATTTTCTTTGTCAGGTCAACGGCTGTCGTGGGCTGTTCTTCCAGGATATAGGCCGCCGGATCGAGGTCTGTGTAGATCGTCGATACCCAGGGTTCCAGTTCCCACAAGGCGGCCACCGTACCGTTAGTCAGGATCAGGCCAATATCGTACTTGTGTTTACTATGATCGCTATTCCGGAAGCCCCATTTACGGACAAAGTTCCGGTTGGATTGCAACTCGATTTGCCGGGTCCGGTTAACGTACTCCTCTGAAAATCGGGACGTCTTGCTGACGAAGTGATAACACAGCACATTCAGGCCAACCACCATCTCCACGCCTTTCAGACCAAACCGCAACAGCAAATCGTCGTCCTCACAGAACATCGGGTTGAACAGCGGGTCCAGCCCGCCGATGTCCAGCAGTAAGTTTCGCGACGCGGACAGGAAGAAAATACCTTTACTGGTCGTAACAGCCGTCTGGCTCGCCTGCTCATTACGTTGCTGCTCAGCCTGCGCAAACTGGAAGAACGCATCCCGCTGAAACATAGCCACGTCGGCCCCGAAATCCCGGACGATTTTGCCGGGGCGCGGGTCATCCGCGAAGATAGGTGGCTCGACGGTAGTGTAAAACAGTACTTGTTCGTCGGTTTGCAGAGCCGTCAGTTGTTCAATAAAGCCGGGAGCCAGTACCATGTCATTGTGCGCAAAGACCACGTAGTCGGACGTCGCCAGTTCAATGCACTTGTTATACGTATCCGACAGGGTCCGGTCCCGCTCTTCGTAGTAGTACCTTACGCGCTTGTCCTGCAACGAGTCGAGCCACTGGTGCGTACCGTCGGTGCTGTTAAAGCTAACGAAGACTAGCTCGATGTTCGGGTACAGCAGGCGGGTCTGCGTATAGAAGTACTGCGTATAAACCAGGTTATTCTTTAAGCCGACCAGTAAGGAAAACGTCATTTGCCGATCAGGGTTGTTCTGTGTTTTTAATGCTTTAACTATCGTGTTGTTCTACTTCCCTCAAAACCTAATCTTGTAGAAGGAGCCCCTAACCACCGGCACGGGCCGCCCCTCCTGTTTTAGGAGGGGAACAAGCAGAAGTAACCTTTTCCAATCCCCCTCCTGTTTTAGAAGCTGATTTTATAGGAGTTTCGCTCTTACCACCCCTAGCCCCTCCTAAAACAGGAGGGGAACAAGCAGGGGTGACCTTTCGCCCCCCCTCCTAATTTTCTAGGAGGGGGCCGGGGGGTGGTAGTTGACGGCAAAATAAGCCAAATCCACCTCCACATGAAACCCATAAAAGATTAGCTTAAAAGAGGAGAACATGCAGAAGTAACCTCTCCAACCTCCCCCTCCTACTTTTCTAACGGTTCGCCATAGCGTCAGGAAAACTGGTAGAGGTGCCCTTTTCAGATCCCCCTCCTAATTTTCTAGGAGGGGGGCGGGGGGTAGTCAATCCGCTTTAAACTGCAGTCGAATCGTCTTCAGAACCTGATCAATGTCAAGAAAAACAGCCTCATTGGGAAAGCGAAGCACGGTTATGCCCAGCGACTCAATGGCCTTTTGCCGTTCCTCGTCATAAGACCTGACGTCGAGCTGATCATGCACAAGACCATCCAGCTCGACTGCTATTCGCTCTGCAGGACAGTAGAAGTCCAGGATAAACAGGCCAAGGCTATGCTGTCGCCGAAATTTCCGGCCACCCAATTGGCTTCCTTTTAAGTATTGCCACAACCGTTTTTCGGCCTCCGTTGCTTCATTACGTAGCGCTTGTCGGACAGGCTTTAAAATTTTCAGATTATTCAACTGCCCTTCGTGCATGGTCACCTCGTAGGTTATCCTTCCGTAACAGCGAAACGCCTAAAACAGGAAAGCGGGCCAATTTACGCTAATTTCTTCTCTCTGCCCCCTCCTGTTCTGAAGGATACACCGTCGCAGGATAATCGTATAAGAGTTTGCTTTGACCACCCCTAGCCCCTCCGCACCGGCGGCCCTCCTAAAACAGGAGGGGAACAAGCAGAAGTAGCCTTTTTTAACCTCCCCCTCCTGTTGTGGCCGAGCCGCCGGTGCGGAGGGGGCCGGGGGGGTGGTAATCAATACGGCTCTTCTCCCCGTACCCCCTGCCGGAGCGAGATCAACAGCTAACGTCTACCTACTTTTCTACATCCACCGGCTGATAAACGTACCAAACGCATCTTTATACTGATCGCTGACGGGGATGGTGGCCGAGCCGATCTGGACGGAGTTACGCGTGACGGCGTTGATCTGATCCAGGGCGACGATGAACGACCGGTGTACCCGCATGAACTGCGCAACCGGCAGTTTCTCTTCGAGCGCTTTCAAACTCGTCAGGGCCAGCAGCGGTTTGGGGTCGCTCTGCCGATACACTTTTACGTAGTCTTTCAGCCCTTCCATATACAGAATGTCGCGGTAGGCCACCCGGACCAGCTGGTACTCAACTTTCAGAAACAGATAGTCCTCCGACGTAGTAACGGGGGCAGCCGGGAGAAGCGTAGTCACGGGCACATCCTGTCGCTGGCGCAGTTCGAAGTAGTGCTGCGCTTTGGTAGCCGACCGCAGAAATTCGGCGTAGTTGAAGGGCTTCAGCAGGTAATCAAGTGCGTCGACCCGGAAACCATCGAGCGCAAACTGATCGAAGGCCGTCGTGAAAATCACCCGCGTGGCCGGGGTACCCCGCGTCGACCGGTCCAGTACCCGGGCCAGCTCCAGCCCGGTCAGGTCGGGCATCTGGATGTCCAGAAATACTACATCTACCGGTTGGTGCAGCATAGCCTGCAGTGCTTCGATGGCGCTGCTGAACCGGCCTGCCAGTTGCAGAAAAGGCGTTTTTTCGATGAAGGAGCAAACCAGCCCCAGCGCCAGCGGTTCGTCGTCGACCGCAATACAGGTAAGTATCATGACAAATGAACGGTTAGCTGTACCTGATATTCATCGTCGGCGGTATGCTCGTTGATGAGCAGGTCATATTGTCCTGGATACAGCAGATCCAGCCGTCGCCGGGTGTTGGTCAGGCCGATGCCGCCGGTTTCCAGGGAGAGCGTTTTGTCGGTCAGCAGTGTATTCCGCACGTCCAGCACCAGTTGTTCCGGTGTCTGCTGAATGGTGATGGAAATCCGGCTGGGCAACAGCGTACTTACCCCATGCTTGAACGCATTTTCCACGAACGGCAGCAGCAGCATGGGCGCGATGGCCTGCTCCCGCACCAATTCCGGCGTATTAACCGATACGGTCACCTTGTCGGTCAGACGTAGCTGCATGAGTTGGATATAATCGTTGACGAACGCCAGCTCCTTACTCAGCAGGGTCGTGCCCGACTGGGTTTCGTAGAGGACGTAGCGCATCATCCGCGAGAGCCGGTGCAGAGCCTCCTGCGCCAGTTCGACGTCGAGCGCGGTCAGGGCGTAGATGTTATTGAGCGTATTAAAAAAGAAATGCGGATTGATCTGGGCCTTCAGGAATGACAGCTCCGAGGTTGTTTTGGCCTGTTCGAGCGCCAGGCGCAGATTGGCGTCCTGCTGCCATTTCTGTAGCAGGCTCATGCTAGTACTAATACCCAGTACCAGCAGAATCGTGACCAGCGTAGGCTGCACCCAGCCGTAGTATCTTGGTTCACCTTTGCCGTCAGGGTGAAACATCCGGTGAAACATGACGGGTAGATCGAACCAGAACTCAAGGCCACCCACCACCAGCGTAATAAACAGGATGATACCCGTTACGGCCAGCAGGTACTGTCCTGTGTGATTGAGCCGCAGCAGCCGGGGTACCAGAATGCGGGCGTTCAGGTAAAAGGTCGCGACGATCAGGCAGAAAAAGATGAACTGGCGGATCCAGAACAGGGGAGACAGCTTAAAGGTGAAGCTGAAACTCTGGGCAAAGAAGAGCAGGTAGCCCAGCAACCCCCACCCCAGTACATGGATCAGTGCGGTAACGTAACGACGGGAAAACAGAGAAACAGCCATAGTCCGTTGGAAAGAAGCAAGTTTACCGGAATTTTATCAGTTCAGTGCCGCCAATCGCCGGTTCTCCCGATTTTGCCGATGAGCAAGCCGTTCTGACCGACGAACGAAGCCGCTTTTCAGCCAGTATCAGCCAGACCCGTTTCATCGGTTAAAACCGGCAATCTGCCGACACATTTCTGGCCTCTGTCTATTGTATTTTCTGGGTTCATCAACCGACTGTTGTTTTGGTCCATCAATCTCCGATGCTACCAATGAAAAAGCACATGCCCCCGTTTTTGTTAACCCTCGGCCTGCTCGTCGGGCTGGCGCAACTCGCCCAGGCTCAGTTTGGCCCTCCGGGTGGTGGTCCTGGCGGTCCTCCGGGCATGGGCGGCAACAACGAGCGGCAAAAGAAAGAGTTTACGGGCGTTGCCGATGACGCGCCCAAAGGCAACGGCAGGATAACCGGGATGCTGGTCGACTCCACGACGGGCAAGCCGGTTGAGTTTGCGACCATTGCGCTCATCAACACGAAAACCAATAAACCCATCGATGGTACTACGTCCGACGCCAAAGGCAGCTTCTCGATGACCAAACTGGCGCCGGGCGACTACCGGCTTCAGTACTCGTTTATCGGCTACAAAAACCGGGAGTCCAAGCCATTCACTATTGCCAAAGGCACCGAGATTAACCTGGGTTCGGTTCAGCTTCCTGCCGACGTACGAACACTGGGTGAGGTTGTCGTCACCGGCCAGGCCGCCCTGATCGAAGAGAAGGTAGACCGATTGGTTTTCAATGCTGACAAAGACATTACGGCCAAAGGCGGAGACGCCAGCGACATTCTGAAGCGCGTGCCGATGCTGTCGGTCGACCTGGATGGGAACGTAAGCCTGCGGGGCAGCAGCAACATCCGTGTGCTGATCAATAACAAGCCCTCGACGATTGTGGCATCAAACGTAGCCGACGCGCTGAAACAGCTGCCCGCCGACATGATCAAGTCGGTAGAGGTAATCACCAGCCCATCGGCCAAGTACGACGCCGAAGGTGCCGCCGGAATCATCAACATCATTACCAAGAAAAATACGCTCCACGGCCTGACGCTGAACGTCGACGCCGGGGCTGGCCTGCGGGCCTCAAACCTGGGTCTGAATGGTTCCTACCGACAGGGCAAGCTGGGCATTACGCTCGGCGGTTTTGGCCGGGCCATGTACAACCGGGCCTCGTCGACGCTGGAACAGACCACGCTGGTCGGCACGCAGCAGCAACGTACCTCACAGCAGGCATCGGCCTTCGACAAACCCCTCTTTGGCCAGTATACCATGGGCATCGACTACGATCTGGGTAAGAATCAGTCGCTGTCGGCCGGGATCCGCTACGGTACGCGCAACTTCGTGCAGCAGCAAAACCAGCTAACCAGCGCCTATATTGGCGACGTATTGCAGAGCGTAACGAACCGTGATGTTGACCGCCGGGATCTATCAAATTCAGTAGATATGAATCTGGATTACATCCGAACGTTCAAGCCCCAGCAGGAATGGAGCATTTCGACGCAATACAGCCGCACGGGTCTGACGAACAATTTCTACGCTGATATTCTCAACCAGGCAGGAACGCTGACGGGTCGCCAGCAGAACATCAACAACAACACGAACCAGGAAATTACGATCCAGACCGATTACCAGACGCCCCTTCGCAAAAATCAACTCCTGGAGTTTGGCGGGAAGGCCATTATGCGGCAGGTCGACAGCCGGTATCGGTACCTGATCGGTGGCCTTTCGGAAGGAGTAGCGCTCGACCCCGGCAACCCGCCGGGCTCGCTCAACTACGACCAGAATATCGGCGCAGGGTACGTCTCCTACACCTACGTAACGCCCAGCAAGTACACGTTCAAGGTGGGCACGCGCTACGAACGGACCAGTATTTCGGCCACTGCCAACGAGAACGTTCCGCTGAATATTCCCAGCTACGGTAACCTGGTGCCCAGCATCAATATCTCCAAGAGTATTAAAGGGGGTGGCACGATGAAAATCGCCTACAATCGCCGGATTCAGCGGCCGGGTCTGCAGCAGCTGAACCCGAACCCGAATGCAGCCAACCCACAGAATATTCAGATTGGCAACCCGACGCTGCGCCCCGAACTGACCGACAACATGGAACTGAGCTGGAGCTCGACCATCAAAAAGACGTACCTCAACGCAGCCGTCTTCGGCCGTTTGACCGACAACGCCATTTCGCAGATCCGGATTCCGTCCGATACGCTGGCCGGTGGTCTGATCACGACCTACCAGAACATCGGGGTGCAGCGGACGTATGGCGCCAACGTTTTCTTCAACACCAACCTGACCCCGAAATGGAGTCTCAACGGCGGTATTGACGGGTACTACGTCTACATGCAGGGCCTGACGCCGGGTGCCGACGGCCGCTCCATCACGATCAGCAATTCGGGGGTCAGTCTGGGAGGTCGGTTGATGAGCCAGTTGCAGTTGAATAAAGGCTGGAGCGCGCAGTTGTTCAGCTTCTTCCGCGGCCCCCAGCCGCAGTTGCAGGGCACGATGGGTAGTTTTTATATGTACTCGCTGGGCGTTCGGAAAGATCTGGCCAACAAACGGGGCAGCATCGGTATTGCCGCCGAGAACTTTCTGGGCAATGGCGTTGTCATGCGGACCAACCTGGACTCACCCCTGCTGTCGCAGGTTAACGTCAACCGGTTGTACAATCAGAACGTGAAAATCACCTTCAATTACCGGATTGGTAAAATGAGCTTTGAAGAGCCCCGCCGGAAAGCCCGTTCGGTCAATAACGACGACGTAAAGGGCGGTGAAGGTGGCAGTGATACCGGAGCGGGTGGTGCTCAACAGCAGGGCGCTCCGGCTGGCGGTCGCCCCCGGTAAATCATGTGTTTATCCGCACGTATTCTGTATAGTCTTTGCCAGCAACAGTTGACTACTCATAAATAAGTACGGATAACAGATGTTTAGATGTTGCAGATTTTACCTATTTCAGTATTTTTACCCAATCCAATTCCAATCATACACATGAAGTCACTCCTTTTTTCTGTCGCGACCCTGCTGGCTATCACGACAGCCAATGCGCAAACAACCTGGAACGTAGACAAAGCCCACGCCAAAGTTGGCTTTGGTGTTACGCACATGATGCTGACCGACGTAGACGGCAATTTTAAAACGTTCGACGCCAAGATCACTTCGTCGAAACCCGATCTGTCGGATGCCGTCCTTGAATTGACCGCCGACGTGAACAGCATTGACACGGATAACGAACGGCGCGACGGTCACCTAAAAACCGCCGACTGGTTCGATACCGCCAAGTATCCAACGCTGACTTTTAAAAGCACGTCTTTCCAGAAAGTAGAGGGTAAGAAATACAAACTGATGGGCAACCTGACGATGCACGGGGTAACTAAACCCGTTACGTTGGATGCCGTCCTGACCGGACCCGTTACAATGGACAGCCCACGTGGCAAACAGGACAAAGCTGGTCTGAAACTCAGCGGTACGCTGAAACGGAGCGACTTTGGTGTAGGTTCGTCAAACACCGCCGTTGTTGGCGACGAAATCGAAATCAAAGCCGCTGGCGAGTTCAATAAGCAGAGCTAGTTTTACGCCGACCAGCGTAACAGGCTGCTATACAATCAGAAGCGCTGTGCAGCGGGATTATCCCGCCAGCACAGCGCTTTTTGTTTCTCTCTACTACGGTAAGGGCAACGATTACGTGTTGTACAATCGATCATGGCTTACCGCATCTGGGAAATCTGTTGTATGACCCGACGACGTTTAGCGCTTGGTTGTCAGCACAACAGGCCCATCAGGATATTGGGTATCGGAACTGCGCTCGGCCGTGATAAAAACGCGGTCGGGTTTTACCGTTTCTACCACCGTCAGATCGGCCTTGAACGTCTTGGAGAACAGCCCCGTCGAAGTGGTAATCTGGCCTAATTTCTTTAGTGAGTTGTTGTCACTTTCCATCCAGACCAGATAAGCATTCTGGGGCGGATCCAGCTTATCGGGCGGTGCCAGGTTGACCACATCCAAATGGATAGTATAATTTTTGTTTTTGTCCTGCTTCACGGTTACGTTTCCTGAGGCACCTGGCACAATAGATGAATTCTGAAATTGCATCTTTGGCGAGCATGAGCTGAGTACGGCCAGCATTAAAAGTGTAGCTGTTACTGATTGAATTGTTTTCATAAGCGTAGAGTCTCTGTTACTTAATTTAACCGGTAAATCCATGCCGATGTTTGGCTTTACGGGATGGTTAGGACAGATTAATTCTATGTTTGTGCCCTGCAGATTCCTGCTACACACCCCCAATGAAACGATTGTATCCCCCCTGACGACACGGCAGGCCTGCCTTACGTAATGCTGCGCAGGTATCCGCCCCTATCGCTCCCCAATTCGCCCCACCGTTGATCGGCACGCTGCGTAAAATCCGACCTTTTCAGGAATTTACCCAGGCACTACAAGCTTTTGGTACAACAAAAAAAGACGTTGGCGTACAACGGTCGAGTTTTAAGGTCCGTTGTTTTTTTACACAAAGAATCAACTGGAAGTCATTTAGGTCTGGTGTTTTCCTGGACCGTGTTTGATCTGCTCGATCTCCCTTCCGGTGAAAGCCGCCCTTCGCTGGTCAGGGCGTAAATACCGGCCTGATGGATGCCTTGGTTTTATTCGAGAGCTTATCAGCAAAACCACGAAAGTATGCAGGCATCTCTCAACGAGTATGAACAAAAAATGGTAGCTTATGCCACAGAAGCACAACGTCAATCAGGTGCGAACGAAGTAGACATGCGCCACCCTGACTTTTCTTTCCAGCAACTTATTCGTTAAGGCAGGCGTGGGGCTTTCCTGATTGGCGCTATTGCATCATACCCCGTGCAGACGTTGCCTTTTTGGCGGGGGCCTATGTTTTATTTTCACAATGACTAAATCACCCCTATGAAAAAAGTAACCGGTATTGGCGGCATCTTCTTCAAATGCGATGATCCTCAGAAAATGAGAGGCTGGTATGCGAAAAACCTGGGAATCGATAGTAGCGAATACGGTGCCACCTTCGACTGGCAGCAATCCGATGATCCGGGTAAAACCGGTTCTACCACCTGGAACACGTTTGCGCGAGATACTCAGTATTTCGAGCCGTCGAAAAAGGACTTTATGATCAATTACCGGGTGGATGATCTGGTTGCGTTGGTTGAGCAACTGACAATCGACGGCGTAACGATCATCGACCAGATAGAAACGTACGATTACGGTAAGTTCGTCCATATACTAGACCCGGAGGGCAATAGTATTGAACTATGGGAACCCACTCAATAAACCGCTGACGAACGACGACTCAACGAACTATGAGCAGCACCAATAACCCTGTCGCCGGACTTGAGCTGGCGCAAATCGGCTGGGTAGTCCCCGACATCCACGCGGCCGTACAGTTTCTATCGAATGCGTTAGGCATTGCTGGTTTTCCCGAGCCCGAGCATGTTCGCGCGCAGGATATCGGCATGACGTATTACGGCCAGATCGTAGTGGGCGAATGGCTGACTACCCAGACGTATAACGGCGGTACGTTCGTCGAGCTTATCCAGCCTGTTTCCGGCCAAAGCATGTTCCAGGATTACCTCGACCGGTACCCAGCCGGTGGCACGCAGCATCTTGCCTTTCGGTTGCCGGTTGACGAGTTTGACCGGGTTACCAGTGACCTGCGCGAACAAGGGTATAAACAGATTAGTGAAGTAGACCATCCCATTGCCCGGATGGCTTTCTTTGACACCTACCACAGGCTAGGTGTGGCAACCGAGATTATGGGCATCACACCGGAAGGCTGGGGCGCTATCGACCAAATGAAGAAAGCCAGCTGATGGGTTAGTACCAATTACACACATATTTCCACAAGCCTTTCGGCAGCTATGCCAGGATTTGAGTCCGCACCCTTAATTACTCTGGCATAGTTGCCGAAAAAGCTGTTTTCACCAGCCTCAAATACGTTTCGACCTGCTCCGGTGCTCCACTGCGCTTATCCGCATCATGACTTTTTAATGGTCGGCTGCTCGAAGAAATGCCGCATAAACAGGAGCTGGTACGTAATGGCGTCGCTCCAGTAATTCCAGTCGTGAGCGCCGGGTCGGCTGATGAAGCTATGGGCAATGTTACGCTCCAGTAGTTTCTCGTGCAGGTTCGTATTGGCCCGGTAAAAAAAGTCGCTCGTTCCGCAGTCGATGATCAGTGATAAGGCGTTCGGCGTCAGCATGTAGAGCATATTGATGACCGTGTTCCGTTCCCAGTTTTCCGGTTCCTTTGCATACGTACCCAGCCGTTTAGCAATCTCCCAGTTATTGGGAAATGGCCGGATGTCGACCCCGCCACTCATACTCCCGGCCGCCCCGAACATCTCCTGGTGCCGAAACGCCAGATAAAGAGCCCCGTGTCCACCCATGCTAAGCCCCGTAATGGCCCGCCCCGACCGGTCGCGGATGGTTTTGTAACGACTGTCGATCCAGTTTACCAGTTCGCGGGCTACGTAGGTTTCATAGCGGGATGTCGAGTCGACGGGACTATCGAAGTACCAGCTGGAATAATCACCGTCGGGGCAGACAATAATCAACTCCTGCGTGTCGACAGCCTGACTCAAGGCAGGGACTTTCTTAATCCAGTTTGCATAATTACCGCTGTAGCCATGCAGCAGATAAACCACCGGCAAACTACGAACCTTCGCGTAATTATCGGGCGTTATTACCACCGCTTTGATATTCTTTTTCATCGACTCGCTATAGGTAGTAACGGTATCAACCTTAGCCGCCCAGAGGGGTGTTGCCAGGCAGCCGATCAGGCTCATCAGAAGCGCAGTGCGTAGGAAATTCATTGGTTCGTTTATTGGCTAATCGGGCCACTGTCGACAGATACCGGCCCGTAGTACACGTCCACAAAAGTAAACAGCCGGCTGACTATACTAATCCATGTGCAGTCCATCTAACCCCCTAATCTTATAAGTGTTTGCTCTTACCACCCCTAGCCCCTCCTACAACAGGAGGGGAACAAGCAGAAGTGACCTTATAACCTCCCCCTCCTAATTTTCTAGGAGGGGGCAGGGGGTGGTAGATAACAGAAGAACAGACCCGATTCTTCCTCCAGCCCCTGAAAATCCTACGTCCAATACTCAAACTTCTTTTTTGTAAAAATGGCTTTCGGAATCATGGCATGAACACCCAGGGTCTGGTCAACGACCTGGCTCACCTCAAAATCGACGGCGGTGCTGGCGATCGAAAGCGCCTGATTGAACGTAAAGCCCAGTTCAGTACTGATGAACGTAACGGCTTCGGACAACGCGTTCTTCATGGCTTTGTTTAGATCCTTATCCAGCCCAACGGCAATAAAGTGCGTCGGCGTTTCGGCGCGGGGGCTCTTCAGCGATTTGCCTTTGTGCACGATAAACCTGGCAGTCAGTGTCAGGGCCGTTTCAATGGCAACGCCACTCACCTCCCCATTTCCCTGCGCTCCGTGTCCATCGCCGGTTGTGAATAACCCACCAGCGACCGATACGGGCAGATGCAGTGTGGTGCCTTTGGTCAGGTGCTTGATGTCCAGATTACCGCCGAAAAAATTGGGTGGGATCGAACTCTGGCGACCCATGTCAGCCGGGGGCGATAAAGCCATAACGCCCAGAAATGGCTTGAGCGGAACCGATACGCCATCCACCAGCGTAGCAGTTTTCCGTTTGCTGTCGTACCGGTACACGAATGTCTCACGCGTTTTGACGGCATCAGGAATGCCGCCCCCGCCCGGCCAGACACTGTTGACCCCAAAGTCGGCCGGGAGGGTCAGATCCAGAATGCGAATTTCCAGACTATCACCCGGTTCAGCCCCCTCAATGTACACTGGCCCCGTCAGCATATGTCCCCGGATGCCAGATGGTTCGGGTTTCACAGTCTTCATGATTGCGATCACCTCCTGCGCGTGTGAATCGATGGGCAGGTTATTTTTCTGATAAAACTCCTCTGGATTCGTCCGGCTAACCCCCGATGGATTAACCGTCTGAATTTCCACTACGTCTCCGTCTTTTACTCTGGCCACAGGCGGCACGTCGGCGCCGAAGTAGCCATAGACCATATTTTCCGGCAACGACCGCACGACGTGATCGGGTTTGATCCGCGAAGACGTAGCGGCCGGGGTACTCGATTCAATAGAAAATGCACCGGCGGGTAACCCACTCGTTGAGAGCAGGGCCAGGCCACTTCGGGTACTCCTGTCCAAAAAAGAACGTCGGGATGTTGTCATCAGGTTGTTGACTAAAGGTAATGTGCATCGAAAAAATACCAACAACTGCGGGAAGACCCAAGCCGAAAGACATAGGGTTATGCCTCTTTCGGCTTGAGTCTTCCCGCAGTTATCGATCGCCAATTATTTCTTCGCATCGATGGCGTAGAAGCGCCACTTCGTTTTGAAATCCCGGTCGAGTTTCTGATTTGTCAGGATAGCGCGGATCAGTTCGACAGGCATCGAGTTCATCTGCATAATCGAGTCGTGGAACTGTTTATAGGTCATCTTGCCGCTGTCGACCAGTTCTTTTTTCAGAGCGTAGAACTGAAAGCCACCCGTCATGTAGGCTAGTTGGTACAGCGGTTCGTAGCCGCCCACGAATGACCGGCGTACTTCGCCTTCTGCATTGGCGCGTTCGTGCCCTACCCGATCCACCAGGAAGTCGATGCACTGCTGCGGTCCCCATTTACCCAGGTGGTAGTTGAGCGAGAAAATGATTCGGGCGCAGCGGTGCATCCGCCAGAACAGCATCCCGATCCGATCTTCGGGCGACTGGGGGAAGTTCATATCCCACAGTACCATTTCCCAGTAGAGCGACCAGCCTTCGGTCCAGAACGGCGTCCGGAAGCGACGATACGTCTTGTAGCGGTTGTTCATAAACCCCTGCAGGTGGTGCCCCGCGATGAGTTCGTGATGCACCGTTGCCCGCGAGAAATGAGGGTTATTCCCCCGCATGCTCATTAGCTTGTCTTCGTGCGACATGCTCGGCGTGGGGTACGAAATCAGAATCGTTTCGCCACCCAGGAAGAACGGACTCACCTTCTGCCGCTCGGCTGTCATCATGTTCATGCGCCAGGTCTCCTCGGCAATGGGCGGAATCGTGATCAGGTCTTTCTGCTTGAGAAACGCGATGGATTCATTGTACAGGCGCAGAATTAGCTCCGGCTGTTTCCCTACCGGAACGATGCTGTTTTTCACCTTCTCCTGCGCGGCTTTCCAGTTGTCGCCGAAACCCATCTCGCGGGAGGCCTTCAACAGTTCGCGGTCGCACCAGGCAAACTCCTTGTTGGCAATTTCGATCAGTTCCTCGGGCGAGTACGGTATGTATTCGAACGCCAGTTGCTGCATCAGAGCGTCGCGGCCAACAGCCACCCCAACAATGCCGCTGCCATCTTCTTTGACTGGTGGGGGTACCTTGGCTTTTTTACCAAAAAGGGCTGCGTAGCCCGCCAGCAGACTATCGGTTTTGCGGTATGGCTCGGGTACCCACCACGTAAACAGGGGATCATAGTTATTGTAGAACTCATAGACGCTTTTCAGAGCTGCCCGGAGCCCGTTGGCCGTACCTTCTGCCCGCTGGGCCAGCGCCGGATCGATCTTATCCAGCTTCTCGGCGGCTCTACGCGCTTCGGCGATCTCACGGCCCCAGAGCGTCAGATCGCGGGCGACCTGTTCGCCGTTCATGGTCGTACCCCGCCGACGAAGTTTTTCCAGGGTGTAGAACTTGTCGGCAAACGGAAACCAGGCCTTAATTTTTTCAACCTCAGCCGCTTCCTCGGCCAGTTCGCGCTGGTCGACCTGGATGGTCCGTTGAAACAGAACGTAATCCACCTGACTATCGACGGAGAGCTGGTTGAAATTCATTTTTTCAAGCTGCTGCAGGTAGTCGGTATTCAGCTTCTGAAACCGTTCCCGGCGCTCGGGCGAGTTTTCAATAGTATAAAATCGGTTCAGGCTGCCCCGATCGGCGCTGTACTGCGTCATCAGGAAATGCACATCGCTGGTCTGCGGGTTGACGTTGGCGAGGGGGGCAGGTCTGGGCTGAGCGGTCGTCGATAGATACGTCAGGAATGTAATGACGGTCGCTAGTACGGTTTTTAGTTGGATAAAGCGTAATCGTTTGAGCATCGTAGCGAATGGATTAGGTCAGGTAACAATGAATGAATGAGCGAAAGAGCGAATGCATCAGCAGGAATGGGTTAGGCGCGGCAAAGCTATTCAACCAAAAATACACGAATCGCTCTCATCCACTCCGTGCCGCCTTCGCGAAAACTGATATTATTTTACCATGTCTTCCGGCTAGATTTTCAGCCTGTTACGTCTATTCTGCTTCCAGTTATGCCCTCGGCTGATTACCGGCGCCGATCCTGAATAAATTCCGGGCGCGGCCCCATCCCGACCATGCGCCCGATGAGCCGACGCAGCGCCGGTACGTGGTCCATCAGCCAGAAAACAAATGGCGGAATTGACCCGCCCTCCGCGTTAGCAATGTACCGATGAGCAAAAATCTGCGCCCGCTGAATGACCCGTACCGGAAACGTTCGACGCCGTTGGATTCGCTCGAAAACGGTATCACTAACATTCCCTTTCTGCAGCGGTCCCGCCAGATAACGGGCCGCAGCCACGGCATCCTGAATAGCCAGATTCACGCCAACGCCCCCGGCGGGCGACATGGCATGGGCGGCATCGCCAATGCATAGCAAACCCGGCCGGTACCATTTCTTCAGCCGATCAATTTTAACGGTCAGCAAGCTGATTTTATCCCAGGAATCAAGTTCACGGACGTACTCCCCGACGAAGGGAGCCAGTTTAAGAATATTTTCCTGCAGCGCGGGCAAGCCCTGCTGTTTGACGGCGTTGAACTGTCCCTTAGGGATGAGGTAACCACATTGAAAGTAGTCGTGCCGGTCGATGAGCACCATAAATTTTCCACCGTACACATACGCGAGTGCCTGCTCCGTCAGGGCCGTATCTTTAGAGATCCGCATCCAGAGTACGTCGATCGGAGCGCCGAAATCCTGAACGATCATACCGGCCTTCTCCCGCACCCGCGAATGACGTCCGTCGGTGCCGACTACCAGATCGGCCCTGATAATAACCTCCCCTGTGGGCGACGATGCCCGCACACCCGTTATTTTCCCACCCGTTGAGATCAGGTCAGTCATTTCGGTTTCCATCAGGAGCGTAAACGAGGGAAATTGTCTGGCCTTTGCGCTGAGGAAATTCAGGAAGTCCCACTGCGGCATAAAGACAATGAATGGTTTGTGTACCGGCAGATCCGAAAACTCGGCCATTGGCACCACGCGGGGGCCAGCCGCCAGACTGACCCGGTGCAGCTCCTGATGAGGCTGCTGCAGAAATTCGTCAATCAGCCCAAGCTCATATAAGAGTTCCAGCGTAGTCGGGTGGATGGTATCCCCCCGGAAATCGCGCAGGAAATCAGCGTGTTTTTCCAGTACGGTAACAGCTACCCCCGCCCGAGCCAGTAGGAAACCAAGCATCATACCGGCGGGGCCACCGCCCACAATGCAGCAGGTGGTCTGGTACGTATTTTCCGTCTGGGTGTAATTGGTTGTCATACGCCTATACTCATCATATATCCCCTAAAAAAGGCTTCCAGTTGTACCTATTACCGCCTGAGCTGTATGCAGCTGATCTGTTTTACGTAGATACCACCAGTAGCTATTACTTACTCTTTATAACATTTAAAATACAATTAAAAATATGTTTGGGCCTTAAAAAGCAAATAATCGGAATTTAGATTTGTCAAAATATCATTTATACAAATGATATTTTACTTGCTACCTATTAATCAAATCAATAACACCTGTAATTGTACTTACCCAATTCATTTCTTACCAAAATACAATTTTGTTTAAACTCATGAGGAAATTCTTACTCTTTAGCCTGCTTCTGATATGCACTTCCGGCCTTACGGCCTGGGCGCAGGGGCGGAGAATCATTGGTAAAGTTACGTCAGCCGAAGATGGCGCCCCCCTGCCCGGCGTATCGGTTGTCATTAAAGGAACAACCCGGGGCGCAACAACAGATGCGGCCGGTATTTACGACCTAACTATTCCAGACAATAAAGGGGCTGTGCTGGTATTCAGTTACGTAGGGGTCAAAACCCAGGAAATCAGAATCGGGAACGAATCCGAACTGAACGTGAGTTTGGTGTCTGACTCTCAGCTCCTGACCGAAGTCGTCGTGACGGGTAGCGGTGTGGAAACAAGCAAGGCCAAGCTGGGTATTGCCGTAGAAAGTGTTTCGGGTAAGAACCTGCCCCAGACGCCCCAGGCCTCAATTGACCAGGCCCTGATCGGTAAGATTCCCGGTGCACAAATCTCGTCGGTCAGTGGTAATCCCGGCGACCCCGTCAACATTCTGCTGCGCGGCATCAACTCGGTGCAAGGTGGTACCAAACCGCTGATCATGGTTGATGGGGTACAGGTAGCCGCTACCGATATCAACTCGCTCGATCTGAGCAATGTCGACCGTATTGAAGTGGCCCAGGGCGCTGCGTCGGCCTCGATTTACGGCGCACAGGGTGCCAACGGGGTGATCCAGATATTCACCAAAAAAGGCAAGAAAGGCCGGGTGTCGGTTAATTACACGACCAGCTATTCGACGAACGAGTTCCTCAACACGGGGAACGTCCACAAAGCCGAGCTGCACCCCTACCTAACCGATGCCAACAACAACATCGTTGACGCAACGGGCAAGATTCTGTCAATCAATGACCTGGGTTCGCTGACTGGTATCTCGTATCAGTACGGCGGTGCTACGCGGTACGCCATCCAGGACATCCGCAACGACGCCAGTAAGCCCTACAACGCCAACCTGAAATACTACGATCATTTTAAGCAGGTATTCCAGACTGGAACGACAACCAATAATACGATCAACGTATCAGGAGCTTCGGAAAAAAGCGATTTCAACATCTCGGTGGCCAATAACCACAATGTAACACCCATCCTGAAGAATGGCTACATTGACCGCAGTAACCTCTCGGCCAACGTGGGTACCGAACTGTTCAAGGGCTTCACCATCCGATCGACAACGCAGCTGGTGTACACCAAAAACACGATGAAGCCAGGTCTGGGTGCAGCCGGTGGCACGTACTACGGTCAGGGGAACACCCTTGGGAACATCGGTTCGGTGTATGGCTTCCTGAACACGTCGCCTTTCTTTGACCTAACAGCGAAATTACCCGACGGTAACTATCCACGTATCCAGCGAGCCGACTTCGTGAGTATCAACGCCAGTAACCCGTACTACAACCTGCAATACACGGACGGGCTGGACAACAAGATTGACGTTCTTCAGAACTTCGACGCCAATTATAAGATCAACAAGTTTCTGGAACTGGACGCCAAATACGGCATCAACTACCGGACAGAAAACGCCCGCTGGACGTACTATAACCAGTCGAGCAATACCAACTCGGCGTACTACAATACGTATTCGAGCAACTACGCGCCCAACAACAAGGGAGAAATCGACAACTATCAGTACAACACGACTTTCCAGAATTTCCTGGGAACAGCCTACATCCGTACTGATTTCCAGAACGATTTTCACATCAATGTTCCTGTCCAGACCAGTACGCAGGTTTCGTTCGACTATCGTAAGAACAAGTACTCCGAGTATGATACGTATGGTTTAGGGCTGGGCCTGGCGCCACCGTATAACATCAGCTCGACGTCCTCGCAGGCGGTAGCGTTAGACTACGTAAAACCATTCGTTACGTACGGCTACCTGGTCAACCAGAAAGTTGATTTCGGCGACTATGGTGGCGTAACAGCAGGTTTCCGGAGCGACTGGTCGTCGGCGTTTGGCGGTGGCTCTACCCCATTCACGTTCCCGCACTTCGACGGCCATATCGCACCGCTGTCGTTCTTCAAGAACAGCACACTGACCAACTACGTCCCTTATTTTAAACTGCGGGCGGCCTATGGTGAAGCGGGTATTCAGCCGGGTGCTTTTGACCGGTATCCGGTGCTGAATCAGCAGAACCTGGGCTCAGGACTGGTTTACTCGGTTCCAACGACCAATAACAACCCCAACCTGAAGGTAGAAGTATCAAAAGAACTGGAAATGGGTACAGACTTCACGGTAGGCGGTAACGCTGGCCGGGCATGGCTGAGCGCAATTTCAGGCTCATTCACTTACTGGAAGCGCAAGAGCGAGAACGTCATCTATACGGTCAGCGTACCGCCATCCACCGGTTCGACAGGTCAGTTAACCAACGCTATCAACATGTCGTCAAATGGGGTTCAATTCTCGCTGACCTTGCCTGTTTACAATTCCAAAAACCTGAAATGGGATTTCACGACGAACTTCGGCCATCAGGTTTCTCGAATCGACGCCATCTCGGGCGGTGCCGACATTATCCTGACATCAAACGCGGGTAGCACGGCGCTGGTACTGACGCCTGGTCAGCAGATTGGACAGATTTACGGCTACAAGGCGCTGACGAGCCTGGATTATACCAACCAGGAAGGCCAGCGGTACATCACGGCAGCTAACGAAGGCAACTACACCCTCGTTGATGGCCGGGTGGTCGACAAACGAACGTATCAGATTCAGTTTACGAACGAAACCTACGCGCTGGCAAACCCTAACCCAAAATTCAACGCGTCGTTCATTAACGGAGTTAGTTTCCGGGATTTCCTGACCCTGAACTTCCAGTTTGACTGGGTGTACGGTAGCCACCTTTATAACCAAACGAAAGAGTGGATGTACCGGGATGGCATCAGTGGCGATTTCAGCAAGCCGGTAACTATCGACGGCAAAACGGGTGCGTATTCGGCTTACTGGTCCAGCGCCTACTACGGCCTGTGGGGTAGCCTGCGGGGCGCTGGCAACAACGCCACCAAAGATTACTTCCTGGAAGATGCTTCCTTCGTACGGCTGCGTAATATTTCGCTGGCTTTCGATCTGGCTAAGGTCGTTAAGTTGCCCTACCTCAACAAATGCCAGCTGGTGCTGACGGGCCGGAACATCCTGACCTGGACCAAGTACACCGGGTATGATCCGGAAATCAGTTCGGGTACCTCTAACTCGTCATTCGACCGGGGTGTAGACCACAGCACCCTGCCCAACACGAAGTCGTATCAGGTCGGCCTGAACATTGGATTCTAATCTATTCAACTCTTTTGCAACCATGAAACTCGGCAATACCAATAAATTTCTCACCACCGTTTGTTTAACGACTCTCCTGTTGGGTGCAGTCTCCTGCAAAGACCAGTTAGACGTTGGTAACCCCAACGCCCCAACGGTTTCGGCCAACATCAACACGGAAATCGGCCTGATCGATTTCGCACAGGGGGCCGTTTACATCAACGGTTTCGCCAACGGCGACGGCTGGCTGGGAGACAGCTACTTCTCACTGCCCTGGGGCTACAGCGAACTGATGGGCGACATGGTCGGCGCTGATGCGTCCAATAACCAGGTAACCACCATCGGTCAGCCAGACTACATTATTCTGGACGACGGCACCAAAGTCACGAATCCCTCTCCCCAAATCGGCATTATTCGGTCGTACAACAGTCGGGCGGCTACCGGTGCAGGGAACAACCCGCTCTATTACCAATGGCTGAATATGTACGCCCTGAACAATGCCTGTAACCAGGTGCTGAGCCTGGTCGACGGGATCAAGTTCGCCGGGGATGCAGCCTCACGGGTCAATACGGTCAAAGCCTGGGCGTACTGGTGGAAAGGCTACGCCTACGCGTCAATCGGCTCGATGTACTACGCCGGTCTGATCAACGATGCGGCCGGTACAACAAATGGCAACTACGTGCTGCATGATGCCATCATCAACCAGTCGAACACGTATTTTAACAAGGCCGCTACGACGCTGGGAAGCATCACTAGTGACACCGATTACCAGACTGTCCTGGGCGAGTTAATTCCGGCGGCTAACCAGGTAGGTCACGGTGGTATTCCAACAGTGGACATGTGGAAACGGAACATCAATACGATGCTGGCCCGAAATATTCTGGTCAACAAACTGGCTCCGTTTGTCAACAGCAATCCGAACGCAACGATTACGAAGTCGTCGACCACAGCGATGACAGCGGCCGACTGGAATACGGTTCTGACGCTGACTACCAACGGAATTCAGTCGGGCGACAAAGTGTTTACGGGTCGTAGCACGGCGGCTAACTCATTCTTCTCTGCCACCGGCGGAACCGTAGCTTCGCTGACAACCGGACCAAACAGCGGCACGACGTTCAAGATCAGCGAGCGGTTTATTCAGAATTTCAACGCGGGCGACAAGCGCCTGTCTAACAACTTCGGCACGGCTACCACGTACAAGAACAATTACATATATACCACGCGGTATAACCTGATCGATGGAGGAAATGGTGCCGCAGGTGTGTATGTGTACGGCAGCCGGACCGTGGGTGCTTATGAATTGTACATCGCTGGTAGCTACGAGGAGAACACGCTGATGATGGCCGAAGCGAATATGCGCCTGAACAACATCGAGACGGGCCTGAAATCGGTTGATGCCGTTCGTACTTACCAGGGCGCGGGCGTTGCTGCCGTAGCGGGCACCAGCCTGACGCTGGCCAAAGCACTGACCGAGCTGACGCGCGAACGACGGGTATCACTGTTCAGCCGCGGACTTGCCTTCTACGACAGTCGTCGCTGGGGATGGACGTACGACATTGCGAATGGTGGTGGCAGCTACGGTAATACCGTCGTAACGTCAGCCGGTGCGGTCAACAAGAACGTAACGATTAACTACAACTTCCTTGATTACTGGGATGTACCGGCAGATGAAGCAATATTAAATCCTACACCATCCAGCGTAACCACCAAGAACCCAAACTTTTAATAACAACTCATAGATAATAGAATGGTAGAGGGTACTGGCGTTTGCTGGTACCCTCTTTTTATTGTCCTGGTTCTTGGCTGTTCAATTCATTGTCAGTACCTCGTCAGGCGCCGTCTTATCGTCTACCAATACCAACAGCTCAACCATCAACCTATAGTGAACATGTTACGCTACGCTACTTACGCAAAAGCGCAGCAACGTGATGAGAAAACTCCCATCGTGTTGCTGCGCCTGCTGGTATGAGGATAGTCGGAAATTATTCGCCCGACCGCGACGAGGAAAGCTTAGCCGCCGTCGATTTTTCTTTGGCAATCTGTTTTTTCACCGCTTCCCGCTGATCGTCACGCACGGTTGGGTACGTAATTTTCAGTTGTTCCAGGTACGTTTTGTATTTGCCTGGATCGTAGTAGAATGGCTCCAGCTTCGGTTTGAACTCGGCCATGATCTTCTGGTTGAGATAGATAGCAGGCTTCTCTTTCGACGTAATGAGCGGCTCGTACTTGATATCTTTCGTCTGCTCATCTTTGTAATACGCCCAGGCCTCCTTGATGATCTCGGGTTTCATGAGCATGTCCAGCAGCGTCATGGCTTCGGCCTTTGCCCCAGCCACAATTCCTTTGTGCGCGATGGGCGTGGCCATCGAAATCGCGTTGGCCCAGTGGTGACCCGGTAGTCCCGGAATGTTGCTGGGGTAACGTAACACCACCGTTGGCAGCGACCACGAGATGTCGGCAATGTCATCGGAGCCACCGCCCATCGGGGTCATGGCCTGACCACCCATCATCACCACCGGAGCCGACGAGGTAGGCAAGCCAACCGAATCCAGTTTCATGGCCAGCCCTTCGGCTTTGGGCGCCTGTAGCTCCAGCTGCGAGGCCCGGGCCAGCAGTTGGTCGTCATCCGACCAGGTGGGCAGACCCACCTTTTTGATGTTGTCGTACATAGCAGCCGCAATCGGACGATTGGTATGTACCGGCCAGGCCGACCCCAGAATTTCATAGGTGAATTTGGTATCGGTCATCATGGCCGCCCCTTCGGCAATCTTCACGCCCGTCTCGAACAGTTTCTTGATCTTGGGATAGGTTCGCTCGCGGAAGTAGTACCAGACAGCCGCTTTCGACGGCACTACGTTCGGCTGATCGCCCCCGTCCGACACAACGTAGTGCGAGCGCTGGGTTAGTTCGAGATGTTCGCGCCGGAAGTTCCAGCCGATGTTCATCAGCTCGACGGCATCCAGGGCACTACGTCCGCGCCAGGGGGCACCGGCCGCGTGAGCCGCCTGCCCTTCAAAATTGAATTTTACGGATACCAGACCGTTATTCCCGTTGTCGCCCCACGACACGGCCAGGTTGTTACCGACGTGGGTAAAAATGCAGG
Source organism: Spirosoma sp. KUDC1026 (assembly GCF_013375035.1). Lineage (NCBI taxonomy): Bacteria > Pseudomonadati > Bacteroidota > Cytophagia > Cytophagales > Cytophagaceae > Spirosoma > Spirosoma sp. KUDC1026. The sequence goes on from NZ_CP056032.1 coordinate 4,859,576, forward strand.
CGTCCACATCTTTGAAATAGCCATCCCGTACGTAGAACGCTTTGGTGCCGACGAGTTCTTCGGCAACGCCGGGCCAGAGCATCAGCGTACCAGGAATTTTCTCGCGTTCCATCAATTTTTTGACCGCCAGCACCGCCACGATGTTGAGCGCCTGGCCGGAGTTGTGGCCTTCGCCGTGGCCGGGTGCCCCTTCCACAATCGGATCTTTGTAGGCAACACCGGGTTTCTGGCTGGCTTTCGGAATGCAGTCAATGTCCGACCCAACAGCGATCAGCGGTTTGCCTGATCCCCACGTAGCGATCCAGGCCGTCGGAATACCCGAAACTCCTTTCTGTACTGTAAACCCTTCTTTTTCGAGCAGATTCGTCAGATATTTGAATGACTCTTCCTCCTGGAAACCCAGTTCGGAGAAGCTGAACAACATATCGTTGATCTGCTGCGCCTGTACTTTGTTGGCTTCGACGGCGGCCACGGCTTCGGCTTTGAGCTTGTCGAGCCGGCTATCGGTAGACTTAACTTTCTTTGCCTGCCCAAACAACAGCAGTGGCATTATCAATACCCCTCCAAGTAAACTTATTCCATACTTCATACTTGTTGCAAAATTTTATAAGTACAATCAGGCTTTCAACAGGCTAAATATACGGCAAAAAGCATCCATAGACAGATACCCTAAAAAATTTCGAGAGGTCTCCGGAAGCTATTTTGTTTCATGTTCTGCCAGTTGACGCTGGAGACGCGGATTCACTGGCCTATTTTTGTAGCGAGTGCTTCAAGCTGGCGCTCGCTCACCATGACCATCTGGTATCTGACCGACCTAGTCGGCACGAGTGTTTTTGCTATTTCAGGCGCGCTCTCGGCCCTGCGCAAAAAAATGTACCACGATCTGTTCGGTATATTCTTCGTCGCGTTTCTGACGGCCATCGGCGGTGGAACAGTTCGCGATATCATCATGGGAGCGTATCCGATTGCCTGGATTCGCGACCCTAACTACCTGATCGTCATTATTGCCAGCGTTGTCGTGGCCGTCTTCTGCCGGAAGTGGTGGCTGGGTCTGTTGCACCGCCCCCTGCTGCTTTTCGATACGCTGGGGATTGGCATTTACGCTATTCTCGGGATGCAGAAAGCGCTGGCACACGGCGTTAACAACTGGGCGGCTATGCTGCTGGGCATTATCTCAGCGCTCTTCGGTAGGGTTATTCGGGATACTTTGGTCAACGATTTGCCGGTTATTTTCGACCGGCAGCTGTATGCTACGCCCTGCCTGGCCGGCGTCATTGTTTACCAGATTGGCTGGTCGATGCAGATTGATCCCACGCTGAACTTTATCGTTTCGGCTGGCACGATCACCATCTTTCGCCTGCTCGCCATCCGCAACAACTGGTCGCTGCCCCGCATCAATGTGTAGCGGATACCTTATTCGGGAATGTGGTATCCCAGATTGTGCTTGATTTCCTTCAGCACGAACGTACTGTTCAGCACGCCGATGTTCTCGATCTGAGACAGTTTGTACTTCACGAAATCATGGTAATCGCTCAGGCTACCCACGTGGATTTTGAGCAGAAAATCAACCTGACCGGCCATGTGGTAGCATTCCTGTACTTCTTCCAGTTTTTGTACTTCCTCCTCAAACTTGTCGATGAACGCTTTGTCGTGGTAGCGCATAGACACCTGGCAGAACGTCGTGATGGGTTGCCCCAGCATGCCTTTGTCCAGCACCGCTACGTACTGTTTGATGAAGCCAAGACCTTCCAGCCGTTTGATTCGCTCATAAACGGGCGAGAGCGTCAGTCCCAGCTGAGCAGCCAGCTCTTTCGTAGTCAGCTTGGCGTCCTGCTGGAGCAGGCGCAGGAGTTTCTTGTCGGTATCGTCCAGAGCGTCCATAAAATTGCGGAAGGTCGGTAATCGGACAAAGTTAGGCTGGACTTTGGCAAAGCCGATCATTTTACGCACAAAGCATGAATCGGTTAGCCCGACGCAGCGGCTTTACTCGTGATTCGGAAGGCGTTAGCGCAGACCAAGCTATTGCATCAAACGTTCCAGTTCAGCCCGCAGCAACTTGTTGCTGGGGCGCTTCGCATTTGCCGAAACCAGTTTGCCTTTCTGATCGAAGAGTAAGTAACGAGGAATTGCTTTCATCTGGTACCGTTTGGCCAACGCAGACTGAAAAGAGTTGGTTAGCAGATAGCTGGGGGCCTGTGCCAGTCCCACCTGCCGAACAGCGTTTGACCAGGCGTTGGGGTCTTCGTCCATCGACACGTAAACGAACGTTATCTTCTTATCAGGCAGCGCGTTACGTAGCTGGTGCGATGCGGGTAACTCCGCCCGGCAGGGCGCACACCAACTCGCCCAGAAATCTACGTAGACGACGCGTCCCCGCTGAGCGGCCAACAGCTCGTTCCAGGTTAGCAAACGTCCTGACGCATCACGTAATTTCGTCTCGTTCGGAACGGGTTTGCGCGCTGCCGTGGCCACGTTGATCAACTCGTCAATGTATTGAACGTACGATGCCTGCTGACAGTCAACCTTGAATTGTGGAAGCAGGCGGGTAGCCAGGGCTAGGTCAAAGTCAGGATTCGGCAATTTGTCCTGTTTGGACTGGCTCAGGAGTTTCATCAGATCAAACAGCACGTAATCGCGGGTGGCTCCGGTCAATGAACGAATGGCGGACTGATATGCAGCAGAAAAGTTGATCGTACCCGACGGGGCACTGCTCATGACCTGAACTAAACGTGTAGCCGCGGCTCGATAGTCAGGAATGTACAGTTTGGTGTCATCCTGAAAGAGACGGACGTACTTATTGACCGAATCACGGGGAATCTGAACCGGCGGATGAAACAGTAATCCACGAGTATACTGATAAAAAAAGTAGTCCCTCCAGGGGTTCAATTGCGGTAAACTTATGTGGTGCTGCTGGGCGTACTGATTCAGAAAAGCCAGACGACTCTGGTAACGCTCCCGTAGTCGATCAGCCCGTTGCGCAAACGTGAGCTTACTGTAGACAGGACCCAGTAAATACTCTTGGCCATCTTCCTGAGCCGGTTGAGCCGCCAGGTAAATTTGATGGCAATTCGCGACGGCGTCGGCCTCACGCGCCGACGTTTTGGCCGTCAGAAAGCGGTTGGTTCCTTTGGTCAAGGTATATGATGTACCAGGCGTCAGGAAATACACAGCCTGACTTCGGTAGTCAGCATCCCGCAAGAAGATAGGCTGGTCGGTTGACCACTGTACCTCTCGATGATAAGGGGTTAAAATCGTAAGCTGATTGTTGCCGAAGCGGTCTACGTATTCCAGATAGGTCTGCCCGTTGAGCTTCCCTTCCAGGACCACACGTATCGTCGTTTGGGCGAAACCAACCTGGCAGAGCCAGATAAAACCCAGGATGATTCCGATTCTTTTCATGCAGAAGCTCTTTTGTGGTATTGCTCTGCTTCCCAAAAGGTTGTGCTCTAGTCATTCTAACCACGCCTTCTGATTGGAACAACAGGGAAATACGACAAGTAGACGTATTCCTGTCCATCATTCATCCCCCAAAAAATACACTCATCCAGCCAACTCGAACGCTCATCGTCTTTGGTTTTCAGGCCCGTGTTTGTCCGTGCAACTTTGACTCATCGAAACGACGAAATGACAGGTAGTCAGCCCGCCGGATCGCTCAAACGAGAAAAACAAACAACCAATACAAGCCATGAAAAAAGTACTTACGCTGATGCTGGGTCTGGTAGCCGGAACCGCATCGTTTGCTCACACAGCTGATGTCAACCCAACCGTTTCAGCAACGCATCTGGTTATGACAACCGACCAGAAAATTAAACTCTACGTTCAGCCAGCTCAGGACAAGGGCGACCTGTCGATCCGGGATGCCAACGGGCATGTGCTGTACAACACGACCGTGTCGCTTCAGAAAGGCTTACAGCAGCAGTTCGATATTTCCAACCTGGGCACGGGAATGTATCAGCTGACGCTGAACACGAACCACCAGACGCTGACCAAAACGTTTGTGGTGCAGGCCAATCCGAACGTGAGCTTCGTCGTGCAGGACTAAGAATCACGTGCCAAAGCCCTGTATAGATTGCTTGTCGAAACCGGCGTGAATGCCGGTTTCGACAGTTTCGGCAGTGAGTAGTCGGACAACCCTATACGGCTTTCGTTCCTTACTGCCCCCTGACGGGTAACTTTACCGCTACGCTCTAACCTGCTTTTATGCAAACTCGGCTTACCTCGGCTCAAAAGTGGCAGATCGCCCTGTATTTGCTGGGCCTTTTTACGCCTTTATTGCTCTACATCAACCTGCCGGATTCGGCCCGTAGCTGGTCGGCTATTATTCATATTCTGCCTTTCATTGCTGTCTTTGTGCTCATCAATCTGGGTCTATATTACGTCAGCATCACCGTAGCCGACTGGTGCCAGCGACAGCTGAGTCGCTGGCTGGGCAACGATTTTTTAACGGAACTCAACGGCAAATCCTTTTTCCTGACCTTTGTTGTTTCACTTGTTCTGGCCCTGCTATTTACCCAGACGCTTCACCTGGTGCTCGACGCCATTGCGTTCGTCATCCACCTGATCTGGCCACCATCAGCAACCCAGTCAAAACCGTCACCCTTCACGCCCGAGGTGCTGACGTATATTGAGCGGGCTCACAACGTTTTTTCGGTCGTCATTATGCTGTCCGCATTTTACCTGACCATTAGCATGCGGGCGTTTCAGCAGCTCCGGGATGTGCAATTGAAGGCCGAGCGACTGGAGAAAGAAGCCCTGTTGAGTCAGTTCGAAGCGTTAAAAAATCAACTAAGCCCGCACTTCCTCTTCAACAGCCTGAGCATTTTGACCTCCCTCATTCACGAGGACGTTAACCTATCCGAACAGTTCATCAAACGACTGTCCAAAGCATACCGCTACATTCTGGAACAACGTGATCAGGACAAGGTGCTTCTGAAAACCGAACTCGACTTTATTCAGGCTTACACGTTCCTGCTCCAGATCCGGTTCGAGAATAAGTTCGAGGTGCAGATTGACGTTCCCCCGGAAGACCAGCTCCGGTACTGGATTGCGCCACTCACGTTACAGCTGCTCGTTGAAAACGCGGTGAAGCACAACCGCATGTCGCTTCAGGAGCGGCTCCTGGTACGTATCTACACGCAGGGTGACTGGCTGGTTGTCGAAAACCCTATTCAGGCGAGAGATCAGCCCGAACCGTCGACCGGCGTAGGCCTCCGGAACATTGTCAACCGCTATACCCTCCTCACCGACCAACCCGTCACGGTCAGCCAGGAGGGGAATTCCTTTATCGTAAACATTCCCCTTTTAACTTAAAGAGCGAAAGAATGAAAGAGCGATACCATCCAGATGACTTCGCTCCTTACCGAAAACGGTTTCACATGTCAACCATCGCTCTTTCATTCTTTCGCTCTTTCTCTCTTTACCCATGAACGTACTTATCATTGAAGACGAAGCCCGTTCTGCCCGCCAGCTTGAACGGATGCTGAAAAACTACGACTCATCCATCCAGGTACTAGCTCAACTCCCGTCGGTGCGCGAATCCGTCGATTGGTTTACCAAGCAAAGCAACAGCCCGGCGCCGGGGCTCGACCTGGTGCTGATGGATATTCACCTGGAAGACGGACTGGCCTTTTCGATCTTCGATCAGATCAATCTAACCGCACCCATCATTTTCACGACGGCCTACGATGAGTATATGATCAAGGCGTTCAAGGTCAACAGCATCGATTACCTGCTCAAACCGGTTGACGAAGACGAACTGATCAACGCGCTCAATAAATACAAGACGCTACGTAGTGCCGCCGTTAGTCCGGATCTGACGCAGCTCATGCACGTGATGCAGCAGTTCAGGGAGCCACCGCCAACGTTCAAAGAGCGATTTATGGTCAGCATCGGCACCCGCATCCGCAGCGTCGAAACGACCGACATTGCTTATTTCTATTCGGAAGAGAAGGCTACGTTTCTAATGACCAAAGAAGGCCAGTTTCTGCCGCTCGACTACAGTCTCGATCAGTTGGTGGGGCTGCTGAATCCATCGCAGTTCTTTCGGGTTAACCGGCAGTTTCTGGTAGCCCGTAGCGCCCTGCGGAATATCCAGACCTATTCGGCGGGGAAGGTAAAACTGGACCTACAGCCCCCTACCCGACAGGAAGTATTTGTCAGCATCCATCGCCTGACGGATTTCAAAGACTGGCTCGGCAAGTAGCTATTTAAGTCAGCTGCGAGTAGAACTCCGATCAATGAAGCGTATTGCCAACCGAAAACCAACGTAGTTTTACGCAGCCAGAAAAACAGTAAAAACTGTCTGTATAACAAGAGATTATGCGCTTGTCTGACCCCTGAATCCCTAGCTAGCTTTGTTCCGGTTAAACAAAGACCACACTAGCTATGAAATCATTTATTAGTTCTGCCATTACAGCAGCAGCTCTTGCTACCTTATTGAATGCCTGTCAGCCAACCGCTGACGTTGGCAAAAACGGAACAACACTCGATGTTGATGCCCTGGCCAATGACATCGAAGCGCGCATTAAACCCGACGTGATGGGATACCAGATTGTCGTCTTTGCCGATGGTTCCTTACGAGCCTCCCGTGCCGGAGGAAATGCTCGACGGGCTGCCGATGCGCCGGAGCGCAAGATGGACATTGGCGACAAAATCAACGTTGCCAGCGTCAGCAAAACCGTGACGGCTGCGGCTCTGCTGCATGCCCTGAACGCCAAAAATGTCAGCGTCGATTCGCCCGTATGGTCGTACCTTCCTAAACACTGGCCCCTGCACAGCAGCATCAAAACCATAACCTTCCGGCAGCTACTGGCCATGCGCAGTGGCTTCCCCAAAAATGTACTCTCAGACTACGGGTCGCTGAAGGCGGCCATGATCGTAGGCGCTACTTCCTCCCGGCTGACCTTTAGCTACCAGAATATGAACTTTGCTCTCATGCGGTTTCTGATTCCGAATGTAGCCGGAGGTTATTCCATTACGCCAATGCCGGATAATGCATCCGCCCAGAAAATCAGTGAGGTCGAGCAGAAGCAGGCGCAGGAATACACCGATGCGTACATGAACTACTGCCAGCTCAACGTATTCGATAAAATTGGCATCGCTCCCAACATGGCCTGCAAGCCCACGGATGCCAATCCGGCCTTGTGCTACAAATGGGCAGCGCCCAACGGTAACGGTACCGACTGGGGCGATATGAGTCTGACTAACGCTGAGCGCGGCTGGAATATGTCAGCACTGCAAATGGCAACGTTCATGAACGCCTTGCACCATACGTACAAAATCCTCCCCAAAAATGTGGCGGATGCCATGCGCCGGGACACACTGGGCTACGATAATGCGAACATCATGACCGGTACGGGTCTTAAGTACATCGAGAAAAATGGGGGCTATCCTGCATCAAATAACGCGGGTGAAGTCGGCGCCTGGTTGTTTGGTTTCGAGAATGAAGTCTACGTAGCGGTGTTGGTAAATTCCGACCCAAAGCCAAACACGAGCGTATGGACTGACGTAGTAGCCGCTTTCGACGCGTGGTACAAATAGGTATTCAGTCAGGTTCGTGGGCATCTTACCTAGCCGCGTGAATCAAAAAAGTGAAAAATAAGATTCATTATGATTCACAGTACACAATAAATCGTCCGGATCGGCGTTTATAGTCTGTTATGTTTCTTCAGCCTTACCTTGCCCAGGGTAAGGCTTTTCTTTTACGTAAAGCACAGATCTTTATTCTTCGAGGCACTTGTGTCTGCTCCTGCCTCTCAGTACGTTGTCTCCCCGACTTTCTCCGCGTAAAATCACAGCCCATTGAACTAATTGAATTCAGCTGCCAGTTGAGAGCGTTAATATGTTGTTTAGGGGAGATAAGCCCCACCATCTGGTCCTTTCTAAACATTTAGCCTCCAACGAGCTGTGCAGGACACCAAAGGAGTACTCGATAAAATCAGGCATCATGATCAGGTTCCACTCATGATCAATGAAAACTGTGCTATTCCACTACCCGAAGCTGTCCTACCAACCCTGCTTCAGCCCCATAAGCTGGCCTACTACTATTTTATGTTTATGGACCGGGGGTCGGAAACCTGTCAGATCGATTTTCAGGACAGAACGGTTGCCGATAGCCAGGTGATTTTTGGGTTACCCAACCAGGTTTTCGCGCATGCAGCCCCTGACAAAAACAACCAACAGTATAAGATCAGCTTTGATGAGAATACACTGTCTTTGCTGCCGCAGGCTTACCCGTTTCTGGTCAATCCAGCCAACACAAACGCCATTACGTTCGATCCGGCTGCCAGGCAGCGGGTCAAAGCAACCCTGTCTATTTTGTTTCAATTAGTGCATACGCCCGGCAAGCAGCAGCATGCTGCGGTTATTCTGGCGTATGTAAACGCGTTGTTGACTGAGTTTAACAGTGCTTATTTCGCCCATAACCAGTCCGGCGCTACGGCCAATCCCAGGCAGTCAAAGTACATTGCCTTCAAGCTGGCCGTAGAAACGCACCTCACCGAGCAGCACGATGTACATACCATTGCGGACGAACTGGCCATGACTCCCGGCAGTTTGTACACTCTGGTGAAAGAGTTTTCGGGACTTTCGCCGAAAGAGTGGATCACTAACCGGCTCATCCAGGAAGCCCAGCGGAAACTCCAGTACTCCGCCCCATCGATCAAAGAACTGGCTTACGAACTGGGCTTCAACGATCCAGCTTATTTCTCCCGGCTGTTCAAAAAGAGAACGGGCAAGAACGTCAGTACCTTTCTGGCGGAGCGGCAGAATTTGTCCATACATTGAGATGATTTGTCCCTATCGACCCGTTTAGGGCTATCTACTTTTGCCAGAGTAGTTTTAACGTCGTTATCAGGATGAAATCAGCATTAGTCACCGGAGCCAACAAAGGTATTGGCCTGGAAGTAGTAAGACAGCTCGCCCAGAACGGATTCTTTGTGTATCTGGGGAGCCGCAATCTGGAAAGTGGGCTGGCCGCAGCCGAAACACTTAAAAAGAACGGCATTAATCAGGTCGAAGTCGTCCAGCTGGACGTTACCGATCCCGAATCAGTTCAGGCAGCCCGTACTTTGATCGGCGAGAAAACACCGGTCCTGGACGTACTGGTCAACAACGCGGGGATTTCAGGGGGATTTCCGCAGTCGGCGCTGACGGCCTCAATTGATCAATTCGAAGCCGTATATGATACCAACCTGTTCGGCGTGGTTCGGGTTACGCAGGCGTTTATTGATCTGCTCCGGCAAGCTCCTGAACCCCGCATTGTTAACTTAACGTCTGCAATGGCCTCGCTTACCCTGGCGGCCGATACGTTGGGGAGCAGCTACGACAACAAATTAGCGGTTTATCAATCGAGCAAATCAGCCCTGAACATGTACACGATCAACCTGGCCTACGAGCTTCGTAACAGCCCGTTTAAAGTGAACATGGTTTGTCCTGGCTACACCCAGACCGACTTTACGGGTCATCAGGGCACAAGCACCGTTCAGGAAGCCGGGCAACGTATTGCGAAGTATGCGCTGATTGATCAGAGCGGCCCGAGTGGCCGGTTTATCAGCGAAGAATATTTCCCGGAGCCAGCCACTTGCCCGTGGTAGATCGGGAATAACGTAGCCGCTGTTCCCGGCTCTTAATTGAAAAGATTCTTTGATTAAACGCCAGACGAAGATGATTGAGATTAATAAAGCAACATTAGAAAAGGCAAACGCGGCCGTTACGGCTGGCGACAATGAGGGTTTTCTGGCTCACTGCACCGAAGATACCGAATGGGTATTTGTAGGTGAGCAGACCCTGCAGGGAAAGGAAGCGGTTCGGCAGTGGATGGTAACCGCCTACGCAGAACCGCCAATATTTATAGTTGATAACCTGATTGCCGAGGGCGATTTTGTTACCGCAGTTGGTACCATCAATCTGAAGGACGAAAGCGGAGGAACGACAACCTATTTATACTGCGATATATGGTGATTTCGCGACGGAAAAATGGCCGAATTAAAAGCGTTTGTCATCAAACCATAGCCAGAATTAACGTCACAAATCGTACTGAGCGCATCGCTATACAGGGAATCTAGTATAGCGATGCGCTTATCTAAAACGAGCCTTAGTTTCCCAACGGGATTACGAATACATTTCCAGGAAAACCTATCTGTATCAGCAGTCAACTAATTGACGGATCCACGCAGGTTGACAGTGTTGACGTTTTCTATCGAATATACGGTGCCTGATATGACTTCTACATGTGGTAAATCATATACCCACATTAGTTTTCACCGATTGTCGCCAGTCTATTTCAGCACAACCAGGTTTTGGGGTGGCTGCCAGGCACCGTTCTGCCAGGTAAACTCGAACGATTCTTCGCTGATCGCCCACATACTCCATTTGCCCGCGTGGACCGTATTACTCACATTCAGCCGGTACTGCTTAGCCACGACTTTCGTTGATTGAGCGATCTGATTGTCGGTACCCTGTTCCGGTAAACTGCTGTAGGCGTTGTCGTATGCCTGCTGGGTGATAATGTACTCCGTATGGTGGTTTTGTTGTGCCATTGTCTTGATATATTGCCTCCTAACTCATTAAGCAGGCAGGCAGTTCGATCGGTCAGACAACGTAGCAGGCTCAGTTAAGCCGGTCATTTTTTACCCTAGCTCAGAAGCTTTTTTTGCCTGATCGGCCGGCGCCATCTTTATATTTCATAAAATCCGGAAAGGCCAGTTTAATTGCGCACGGAAGAACAGTTCAGCGAAACAGAAAATAGTACTAAACCGTTAAAAAGTAGACCAAAAATTTTCCTAAATAACACTTAACAAGACTTACGTTTTAGAAAATTTCACGCGTTTTTACCCCATGAACCACAATATTTACTTACTTATCCAAGACATCTCTTTTTATTATTGGCAAAAGTAACTTTGCACCGGAAATAACACTTACAATTAATAAGCGTTATTATTTCTTTTCAATCCGTTCGTATTCACAATCTTATTTAACCTGGTGATGCAGCGCGAAACTGTTTTAATCATTGGAGCTAACGGGCAAATCGGTACTGCCCTTCTCCCCCGCTTACGGGATCAATTTGGCAGCAGCAATGTTATTGCGGCTGACCTACGAAAACCAGCCAACGACTCTGGTCTGTTTACGCTACTGGACGCAACCCAGCCCGAGGCTCTGACCGAAGTTGTTCGGCGGTATCGGATAACCCAGATCTATCACTTGGCCGCAATCCTATCGGCAAAGGGCGAAAGCGATCCGATCGGGTCCTGGAACCTGAATATGCAGACCCTGCTCAACGTACTGGAGGTCTCCCGACTGCACAACATTCGGAAAGTGTTCGTTCCCAGTTCGATTGCGGCTTTCGGCGAACATGCGCCTAAATACGATACGCCACAGAACGCCTATCTGGACCCCACTACCGTATACGGCATCAGCAAGGTAGCCGCCGAAAACTGGTCGATGTACTATCACAAACGTTATGGGCTCGACATACGCTCGCTGCGGTATCCGGGCGTCATCAGCTACGAGTCGATGCCGGGCGGTGGTACCACCGATTATGCCGTGGCGATTTATCATGCCGCCGTGCAGGGCCAGTCGTTCGATTGCTTTCTGAACGCTGATACCCGTCTGCCCATGATCTACATGGACGACGCTCTCCGAGCCACGCTGGAACTGATGGATGCCCCCGCCGAGCAGATCAGCGTTCGGACGTCGTATAACCTGGCAGGGATGAGTTTCACTCCTGCCGAACAGACGGCTTCCATCCAAGCCCATTTTCCGGATTTTGTTACGTACTATAAACCTGACTTTCGACAGGCTATTGCCGAGTCGTGGCCCAAAACCATCGACGATTCAGTAGCCCGGCAGGACTGGGGCTGGAAACCGGCCTTCGATCTGTCCCGCATGACCCAGGAGATGATTTCAAACCTGACCGCCGTCTACCAGCCGCTGGTCTCAATCCCATAAATCCCATGTACGGATCCATCAAAGAACAACTTCAGCAGGAACTGAACAGCATCAAAGAAGCGGGACTCTACAAGTCCGAACGGATCATTGTATCGCCCCAGTCGTCGGTGATCGCCGTGCGCGACGGCCGGGAAGTGCTGAACTTCTGCGCCAATAACTACCTCGGTCTGTCGTCCGATCCGGATGTGATCGAAGCGGCCCACCAGACCCTCGACAGCCACGGGTTTGGTATGTCGTCAGTGCGGTTTATCTGCGGTACGCAGGATATCCATAAAGAACTTGAGCAGAAAACAGCCGAGTTCGTCGGGGCCGAAGATTGTATTCTGTACGCAGCCGCATTCGATGCCAATGGTGGAATATTTGAACCGCTGCTGGGCGAGCAGGACGCCATCATTTCAGACGAGCTGAACCACGCGTCGATCATTGACGGAATTCGGCTGAGCAAGGCGAAACGGTTTCGCTACAAGCACAACGACATGGCCGATCTGGAAACCCAGTTGCAGGCGGCATCGTCGGCCCGCCGGACCCTGATCGTAACCGACGGGGTTTTCTCGATGGACGGCACGATTGCCCAGCTCGACAAAATCTGTGATCTGGCCGATCAGTACAACGCGATGGTGATGGTCGATGAATGCCACGCCAGCGGTTTTGTGGGCAAGACCGGCCGTGGTACACCCGAATTCCGGAACGTATTCGGGCGGATTGACATCATCACCGGTACGTACGGTAAAGCGCTTGGTGGCGCGTCGGGGGGATTTACGGCGGCCCGGAAAGAGATTGTTGATTTGCTGCGTCAGCGGTCGCGTCCGTACCTGTTTTCTAATACGCTGGCCCCAACCATCGTAGGCGCGTCGCTGAAAGTGCTGGACATGCTGCAAGCATCGACCGCATTGCGCGACAAACTGGAAAACAATACCCGCTATTTCCGGGAGGCCATGACCGCGGCCGGTTTTGACATTCTGCCCGGCGAGCACCCGATCGTGCCAATTATGCTGTATGAAGCCCCACTGGCGCAGGAGTTTGCTGCCCGGCTGCTGGAAGAAGGCATTTACGTCATCGGTTTCTTCTACCCGGTCGTACCCAACGGCAAAGCCCGGATTCGGGTGCAGATTTCGGCGGGTCACGAGCAGGAACACCTGGAACGCGCCGTAGCCGCTTTCACCAAAGTTGGCCAGGAACTGGGCGTGCTCCACACAGCCGAAACCGCTAAGTAATCCTGCCCTATACCGTATTATTCCGAAACCCCCTAACGACAACAGCCCGGCCATCTGGCCGGGCTGTTGTCGTTAGGGGGTTTCGTGTTTACTTCTTCTGCTGGGATAGGAACGTAATCAATGACGCAAATTCTTCGTAGGACAAGGCATTGGCCAGGCCCGTAGGCATCATGGAGTTTTCCATCTCTTTCCGGGAAACCACGTCCGACGCCTTGATTGTGTACACCTGTCCGGTTATGTCGCGCATGACGATCCGGCTGGCCGATTCTTCCGTAACAAAGCCGGTGTAACTTTTATTACCCTTGGCTGTAATGAATACCGTAGCAAAACCCTGCGAAATGGATGCATCCGGTTTGAGGATCGACTCCGCAATTTGCTCGCGGGTCATAATCGAGCCAATCTGTCCCATAAACGGCCCTTTCATGGGTTCGTTTTTGCTGAGGCTATGACAGGCAACGCACCCCTGCTGCGTAAACAAGGTTTTGCCCACAGCCGCTTCGCCTTTGATTTTAGCCATCGCCAGCATCACGTCTTCAATCGATGCTTCACCGATCTGTCCTTTTTTATTCTTTATTTTTTCCAGATCGACCTTTGGTTCTTCTTTAGCAACAACGGTTTCTTCCACGCCAAATTCAGGTATTTCCAGACGAAGGCGGCTGTTCAGATCGGTGAAAAACTGCTTCTGATCGCTTTTTTGCCATTCGCCAACCAACAAGTTTTTGATCACTGGTGACGACTCCCACTCGATGCCCCGGTAGTAGGGGCCGTGGGTATCCGGACGCGTGCTCCACCACCAGGAACCGTCATAGTCCGCTTCCTTCTTATACAATCGGGCCAGCGTAGTCAACAGTTGCTGCTTCTGCGCAGCATCAGTTGTTTTTGCATAAGCCGCCAGGAGGCCATTCACCGCTTTGGGATCGTGCATGTAGCGCAATGCCCAGAGAGCCAGGGTCGACTGATTCGTACTGAGCGCGTTTACACAGGCGTCTACCGCCCGAAGGCTGACCAGCGCCCGAACCGCCAGGTGGGCCGGAACAATGGATGAATTGGGCGTAGCATGGGGCCCTTCGGTGCCTGGTGCCGGAGCCACAAACGTAGCTGGTACAACAGTTTTTAACAGGGCCTGAGCTGCTTCGGCCTTTCCCAGACGACCGATCCCAATAATGGCGGCCGTTTGCACGCGGGGCGACGTACTGGTCAATCCCGTCAGAAACGGCTCAAGCGGTACGTTGGCAACAAATGCTTTACGGTCGGCTAGAGCCCGCAGGGCGTATTCCTGCATCGTTTCGTCGGCAGCCAGCCGCACCAGATTCCCGGTTCCATCAGCACCGGCCAGCTGAGCATACGTATACATGGCGGCAATGCGGCCCGGCAGCGACACCCGTTTGTCCGTAACAATCGCCCAGACCGTTTTCTGCGTTTTCCCATCGGTACGGCTCAATAATTCCTGCTGAGCCGCCAACCGGGCTACGGCACTGCCGGACTTCAGCAGATCGGCCAGTTTCTTGACCGACATTTTCTTGACATTCCCGAACGGAACGTACTGCCAGTCTTTTGGAATGACCCGCGCCACGTAGCCTTTGCCGGGATTTCCGGTATAACCCGCTCCATCCCAGGCAGCCAGGTACATCCGTCCTGATCCGTCTACGTCCACGTCGGTAATCTGGGGCAGTTTGATAAACTCTTCCTCTTTCTGCACAAAGCTGGGCCCGTCGCTCGTAACCCGGTGCAGATACAGCTGGTTGCGGCCCCAGTCGGCCATCATAGGCACGCGGTTATATTTTTCGGGCCAGGAAGGCTCATCCATGTAGAGCGAGCCAGTCCCCGATCCACCACCCACATCCACCAGGGCCGGAATAATTTCGTCGGTAAAGTGCTTGAACAGAACGGGGTAACCATACTCACCCGATTGGATATGGTGCGAAAACCGGATGTTCCAGCCTCCTCCATCATTCGTATTGTCGCGGGTGAAGGTGTTCATGTACGGGTCGATTGCGACGTCGTAAATGTTACGGGTGCCATGCGTGTAGATTTCCATTTCGGTACCGTCGGGCCGAACTCGAACAATACCGCCCCCGAGCATGGTGAGTTCTTTACCCGACCGGTCGATTGCTTTGTAGAAGCCAAAATCGCCTACTGCAATATAGACCCAGCCGTCGATACCCATCCGGATACCATTGGTCGCATGGTCTGTCCCGCGACTCTGGATAAAATTCACGTTGCTAATGTGCTGAATCAGGGGCTTAGATGGCCCGTCGGCGACGCCATCCTGGTTTTTATCCTCAAAAACAACCAGGTCCATGCCAGTCGCTTTTTTAGTTTCGGGCGAAAAGGTGGTGTGCAGCACCAGCAGCCGGTCGCCCAGCGGCAGAATTCCCCGTGGATTATCGACCTGCGCAAATTCAGTATGACGATCTACCCGCCCGTCGTTATCGGCATCAACCAGCCTGACGATACTTCCTTTACCGGGTTCTTTCCCGAGCGATCCCATTTTATCAACCCCCACAAACACTTCACCCGTAGGCGCTACTGCCATACAGGCCGGGCTGGGTGTCAGTGATGGCCCGGTAAAGGCGTTCATCATCAATTCGTTGGGCCAGCTGGCGGCTTTCAACAACGTATCAGAACCTTCCCGAAACAGACTTCCATTCATTCGTGGGGACGATGACTGTTTAGTCACCATGCCCGCCATCACCCAGAGGGCCGCACCGACTATCCCTATCAACCGAAACATATTTGCTTTTTTATTCAATAAACCTGATTAACTACTTGAAAACAAAACCAAACTCGATACCTACTTGACGAATGCGGTACAAATCTTTCCTTTTTCTGCATTCGAACACATGCCCGGACAAACTCTTACGGCTATCGCGTGGTACTTTTACGGAGCAAGTTCCCCAAATAACCGCGTTATCTGACAAAGCAAAACCTGCCAGCCCTATGATCGATTCTTGATATATATTCAGGCAAGTATACATCAAAATACCCCGAAATACTACCTGGTGCGAACCGGCTGGACCACTTTTGATCCCCTAAGGCTGAAATTTTCTATGTCATCCAACACCTCAAGACGTGCCTTTCTCAAATCGTCGGCATTGGCCGGTTTAGCAGCCGAACCACTGCTGGTCGCTGCCCCCGTACCGATGCCTGAACCTCGCGCCGAAAAAGGACTTGTTTTTCTGTTTCAGGGCGACTCCATCACGGATGGTAACCGAGGGCGCACCACAGACCCAAACCATATTATGGGTCATGGGTACGCATTTTCCATAGCTAGCCGCATAGGCGCTGATTTTCCGGAGAGTGGATTTAGCTTTTATAACCGGGGTATTAGCGGCAATACCGTTACTGATCTGCAGAAACGCTGGTCGGTTGATACGCTTGCTCTCAAACCCGATGTTCTCAGCCTGTTGGTTGGGATCAACGATACGGATTTGGTTGTCAACAAACCAGCCGAAGCGACCAGCCTGGAACAGTTCGAATCCACGTATCGGGGGCTGCTTACCGACAGTCGAAACCAGCACGCAGCCTGCCTGTTTGTTCTAGGGCTTCCCTTCGTCTATCCCGTCGGACAACGTAGCGAAAACTGGGAACGCTGGCGTGATGACACGGCACAACGACAAGGTATTGTCCGAAAACTAGCCGCCGAATTCAATGCCATACTCGTTGATTATCCCGCCCTGTTCGACAAAGCGCTGACGAAAGCCCCCATTGATTACTGGATCTGGGATGGTATTCATCCGACCGTATTCGCCCATGAACTGATGGCGCGGGAATGGATAAAGCAGGTAAGCAGCCAGCTTACATTCCTTAAGAAGTATCGGTAGAACAGAGAAAGCCGAATGCAAATTGCCCCTATGCACCGCTTCTAAGCCGTCAATGCATCAGGAGACTTACTCAATTTTTCGCCTTAAAGAATCGACCGGATCAGCCCGCCCTCGACCCGGATGGCCGCGCCGTTCGTGGCCGAAGCTAACCCACTAACGTAGTACGCAATCGTGTCGGCGATTTCCTCCACCGACGCAAACCGCTGAATCAGGGACGTGGGGCGCATCGTCTGGAAGAATTCCTGTTCTACCTCGTCAACAGTTTTGTTTCCGGCTTTCGACAACTCGTCCAGAAATCCGCCCACGCCTTTCGATTTGGTTGGTCCGGGCAGAATGGCGTTCACCGTTACGTTCGTGCCCGTCGTCAGTTCGGCCAGCCCTCGACTAACAGCCAGTTGGGCGGTTTTCGTCATACCGTAGTGAATCATCTCGCTGGGAATGAACACGGCAGACTCACTGGAGACGAAAATGATCCGGCCCCAGTTCTGGTCCAGCATCGTCGGGAGGCAATGCCGGGCCAGCCGAATACCGCTCATCACGTTTACCTCGAAGAAGCGAAACCAGTCTTCATCCGGAATGTCAACGAAGGGCTTGGGCTCAAATATCCCGGCGTTGTTGACCAGAATATCGATGGTCGGTAGTTGATCAATCAACCGCTGGACCTCATCCGCTTTTGAGAAATCGGCGGCAATCCCTGATACGTTCGCATCGGGCACCAGAGCGCTCAATTCCGCAACGGCGGTATCGACACCTGCCTGTGTCCGGCCATTGATGATCACCTGAGCCCCTTCCTGTACTAGCCGCTTGGCGGTGGCAAAGCCAATACCCGCTGTTGAACCGCTGACAAAGGCAACTTTACCCGCAATTTGTAAGTCCATGAGTTAACTGGTTTTTTAGTTTGTTATTCATCGCCTTTACCCCTCCCCCGCGACCAGTCGGCCAAAATAGCGGCCTGCAAAGCGGTTGGCGACGGGTCTTTGGTCAGTTGAAAATTCCGGATAGTTTTCACCCCCAGTTTGATTATTTTTTCTTCCGGCTTATTGTTCTGAATGAGCGCCATCGTAACTAATTCGCCCGCCGATTTCCTTTTGCTCAGTTCTTGAATCTGAGCCGCTTTAGCTGGTTGCTGGTTGAGCGTACGAATTACTGCACCAGTTCGGATACCGGCTTTCCAGGCGGGGGAGTTCCACTCTACGTCGGTTACGAGCACGCTGTCTGCTTTCTCCCGAACTGATAGCCCCAGCCAGCCGCCCGGCAGTTCCTTCGGCTTCTCGGTTAAGGTCAAGCCCGCATAAGCCAGGAATTTCCGATAATCGACGGGTCTGGTCGTTGACGCATAAGTAAAGATTTCTTTCAGCGACGTACCAGCAATCGTTTCGCAGACTTTCTGAAACTCCGCGTCCGTGAATCCCCGGTTTTGTTTTGCGTAATACTCCTGGTACAGAGTCCGCATGACGTTGTCCAGCGATTTTTTGTTGTGGGTGGCATTCCGGATGGCGAAATCCAGCAACGTACCCAGCAATGGACCTTTCTCGTAATACGAAATGGTTTTGTAAGCCTCGTCGCCGGTGCGCCCGAAAGGGCCGTCCGCCCAGGTATCGTAGCTGGCCTGCGTTGCTGACTGAAATAAGCGGCCGGGTTTGTTTTCAAAGTTTTGAATCTGGTTCTGCAGGTTCGTCAGCAGTTCGTCCTGTGTCAGCAGCCCCGCCCGACGTAACGCCAGATACTCGTAGTAGACCGTAAAGCCCTCCGATACCCAGAGCATGTTGGTGCGGTTCTCGTTCTCATAATCAAACGGCCCCAGGTTGATTGGCCGGATGCGCTTGACGTTGTAATGGTGAAAATACTCGTGAGCCAGGAAGCTGTACATGCGGAATCGGCCTTCGGGCGTATCGAGGCCCTTTCCCGTAAAGCTGATCGACGTCGAGTTCAGATGCTCGATACCACCCCCACCCGGCCCGATGGCCAGAAAAGTGTAGTGTTTGTAGGGAATGTCATCAATGATGTCCGCGCTACTTTCCACGATCTTTTTCAGGTCGGCCATGAACCGGGCGTGGTCGAACGGCCCCATGTTGTAGCCCACGAAATAATGAGGAATCCCCCGTACCGTAAACGACGGCAGCGATTCCAGCTTGCCCATCAGGATGGGGCTATCATAGAGAATGTCATAGTTGGGAGCCATGAACGTATGCGCCTGACCGGCCACCGAATCCAGTCCCGTTGCGACGATTGGACTCCAGTTTTTATCGGGATGAACCGTTACCGTAACGGGCTGCTGCAACTGGTCTTTTACGTACATAAACACCCCCGCCGGTGAAATATAGCCCTTGTTCTCGTCCAGAAAGGGGCTGGCGACGAAGTTGCGCGTGGCCGTTACGTCGTAGGTCATCACCAGCGTTTTCGCCTGTCTGGTCTGTACCTGCCAGGTGTTGTTGCCCGTCTTTTTCCAGGCCAGCGCTTTCCCCATTTCGTCAGTCGCCTGGACGTTTCCAACGTTGGCCGCGTAGTTCATCATCTGGTAATAACCAGGTGTCCAGGCCGGCATTTTCACGTCCAGTTGATCCATCTTCCCGGCAGGGCAGCGGAACGTAACGTGATACTGGTGAGAAGCGGGATTCTCCATTCGAACGTCGAACCGATAATTAGCGGTATTCTGGCCAAAAGCGGCTACGTACCGAAGCAAACTGACCAGCATCAGGCAGGCCAGAAAAGTAAACCGAAAGAACATGATCGAGTTGGTAAAGCGACAGGCAGTGACTGCACCGGAAACATACACAAATTAAGCCCATAAACCGGCTTTCTGCGTCTGAATCCCGCCAGTGCATGATGTGCTTTTGCTGTTAATTGGCTCTACAACCGACAAGCCGGCAGGATACGCTTACGTTTATTTGGAATTTTTCTAAACGAGTCATCGTTTGAAAAGAGGTGCTGTGTATATTTGCATAAACAGATCAGCAGAACAGACAATTATTGTGACTAGTAACGCAACAACCTGGCAGGAACTCTTTCGGACGAAAAACGGAGCGATCTATCAATGTGACGTTACAAACCGGCTGATTCTGGAGTTCTGGGGGACTCATACGGCGTTCTCTGCCCAGGATTATCTGCAGTTCAAACGCATGGTCGAAACGGTTGATCTTCGCCAGATGGCCATGAGTACCGACGACTCGCACGACCTGGAAATTCTGTCCATGCCCCGGACCGAACTGTGCTTTGTCTTAACGCTTTGTGAGATCGTCCATCTGCGCGAACTGCTCGACGGCGCCCGGCTTATGCTCGAATTAAATAGCCTGCTGCGCGAATGCGGCTGCGAACTTTCTGCCAACTAAGTAGCTGAGTAAGTATTATTTAGACTGTCTATATATTTCAGTTTTTGAAACCAGCGCTAAAACAGGGCTGGTTTTTTTGTAGTTACTTTGTCACATCAAGAACGAAATATCCGAACCGATATATAACAGTATGAAAGATTTAATCAGACTCCGCACATCGATGAAAGAAGCCATTGAACAACTGCTGAACCAGCAAATTCAAATGGAGTTTACATCGTCTTCAAAATATTTGGCTATGGCCGGCTGGTGCGACCGGAATGGCTTTGATTACAGCGCTGGCTTCTTCTACAAACAGTCGGAAGAAGAGCGTGAGCACGGCATGAAATTGTTTCATTATCTCTGCGACCAGGGCGGTACGGCGTTCTCGCCGGCTATTCCTGCCGTTGACCAGGAGTTCGATTCACTGCGGTCGGTTTTCGAAGCCGCTCTGGATCAGGAAATTGCAGTAACAGGTTCGATCAATCGCCTGATGGGGGCCTGCCACCGCGAAAACGACTACGCTACGGCTGAGTTGCTGAAATGGTACGTAAAAGAACAGATGGAAGAAGAATACATCGCTCGTCGCTGCCTGGATCTGTTCAATCAGATCCCAGCCGATCAGCTCTACTACCTGGACAAAAAAGTATCCAGCGTTACCTATGACGGTAACGTGTACGGAGAATAATAGACAGGATTCCTGTTAACGTGAAAACATGAGTCATCCCGAATTTTGATTGATAGCGAAAGCGACCATCAACGCATTGGCGATGGCTAAGCGTAATCGATAAATCGGCACCGAAGCAGTTCGGTGCCGATTGCCTGTCCGGGGCACCCACCGTTTCAGAAAAATAGGTACCCAGCCTGGCCAGTTTCGTAGTAAGGACAGCAGGAAATCATACACCAAGCTCACTATTCCCAGTAACTTTAGTCGATTCACCCAGAGCCTCAACCGAGGTGATTCCATCCCCAATTCGGCCTTTCCCACCCGGAAGGCTTGCTCGATCTGCCAGCGGTGCATATAGCTGTGCACCAATGACCAGGCATCTCTCACCGAATCAATGCCGACCGAACTTAATAGGTACATCGGGGGTTGCAGTTGCTTTTTATCCCGTACCACAACCAGCCACAAAGTCGTTCCCTTAAAATCAGGATGCTCAACGGCCAACCAGCCCACACTGACGTGTTTGGTGATCTTACGCTCTTTGTCGCGCAGCAGCTTACGCCCCTGGGCCACACAACTGCGCGCTAAGAGATGGGTTTGTTTAGTACCTTTCTCGGCGTGAATCAACAAATGGTTTTTCTTCCAACGTATCAGAAAATCTTGTTGAAAGTGAAGCATCCATTCAATAGTCCAGCTGTTGGCGTAGCCCCGATCCAGCACATGTAACACAGGTTGGGGCAGTGAAGCCTGGAGCTTCTTAAGCATGCGGTACATGATATTGGTAGCCAGTTCTTTTTGCTTGCCCCGGGAAGTCCACCAACTCATCTGTACTACGCTGGGCACCTGGCCTAACCCGGACAGTAAGACACCCGTCCAGTGAAAGCCTGGCACACAGATGCGGCCCGAGGGTCGTTTATAGAAGCCTTTCTTGATCTTGGTGAGTCGCTTGGCTTTGCTGCTTTCCACCGGACAGAGTCCTTCGGCAAACCAGCTTTCAGGCTTCTCCAGTCGACTGTCATCCCACAAACATAAGGGCCGTATTTTATTCTGTATCAGTTGGCTGATGCGTTGTTGAGCTCGCTCGAAGAAGAATGTATCGATCAGCTCAGCTTGCCAGTGGGGAGATCGCAGCAGATTGCTAATTCGTTTGGTGCCCGCTGGTGCATGAGCAAAGCCGGCCACATAGCTACCTAACTCACTCAACAGCAGTCCCATTTTGGTGTTACGAAACAAGAGAATGGCTCGAAACAGCTCCTTGAAGGTGACCACGAGTCGTTTGTCGAGCCGCTCGAACAATTGGTTCTGAAGGGGTAGCAGGTAAAGCTGGGCGCGGTTAAGTAAAAAGGAAGCCGCGGTTGACTTTGGGGAAACAAAGTTGTTTTTTTGGGGGTATGTCCTGGACATAAAAAGACCTCCTTTCTGGCTTTGGCGTTGTGGTGATGCTCAAAGCTAAGAAAGGAGGTTCTTTATTAATCAGCTCCCTAAAATTAGGGATGACTCATGTTTCGTTTTTGGGGCCTCCCGAAACGGATAGCTTACATCATGAAGGGGAGAAAGGAACAAGGAGAAGGAGGAAGGGAAGGAGGAAAGCAGGAGAGAAGGAAAGAATGCTGACGCTCGTTTTTTCCCTTCCTCCTTAAAAAGTCAACCGTTGCTTATCCGCCAGCAGAGCTTTTTCCAGCGTAGCATACGGCAGTTGCTGGGGCGTTACGTTGTTCTGCATGGCCAGCACGGCCGCCGTTGCCGCCGATTGCCCTAAAATCATAAAGACCGGCTCCATCCGGATTGATCCGAAGGCGATGTGGGTGCTCGACAGACAGACTGGCACAAACAGATTCTTGCACTCGCTTTCCTTCGGTACAATCGACTTGTAGGCAATGGAATAAGGCTTGTCAGGGTGTACGCCGATGTCGCCTTCGTTCTGCACGAAACCATCTTTTTTAACGTAACGCTGAGCATTGTGCGCATCCAGGGCATACGATCCCATGCCGACCGGTTCGGGAACCGTGGTTTTTCCGAGGGCGTCGGCTTCTTTCATCACAAAATCGCTGATCATACGCCGGGCTTCACGAATGTACAGTTGGTGGGGCCAGCCGCCGTTGTCTTTAAATTCGTCTTTAGGCAGGCCCCACTGTTGCATTTTCTCGTGCACATCGGCCGGAACGCGCGGGTCGTTTTGCAGGAAATACATCAGTCCTTTCTGGTACAACTCATGGTCCTTGATGATGGCTTTACGTCGTTCGTACGTCGCTTCGGGATAATCGTAGTTCTTACCAATGTAATCCGTACTGAACGGACCGTGGTTATTCGTGTCAGTCTTCCGGTTGGGGATCGGATCATACTTATTGAAAGTTTCGCGCCAGCCCGACGCAAATACCCGCGCTAACAGCTCGTATCGATCGGCGTTATAGCCCGCCGGTTTGGCAAACGGCACCCGATTGTCGGGGTGGTTGCTCAGGCACATCCGGAAGCAGTACGCCTGAATTTTGTCGTCGCCCGCGCCGTATTCCCCCGGTGCTTCAGCCGACACTTCGGGCAACAGACCGCTCTTCGGATCGCCCGCTATCTTATAGGGGCTAACGTTGGTTTTAAAATGGTGCCCGTGCTGGAAAACTTCCGTCTGGACGCCATCCCATTTTTCGCCGTAGACGCTGTTGGCCTCCCGCCCGACAGCGTATTTCACACCAGCAGCTGCCATCAAATCACCTTCGTACGTAACGTCGATAAACATCTTGCCCCGGTACTCATTCCCGTTCAGCGTGCGGAACGACTGGATAGCGCCGTTCCGTTTAACCAGCCCCTTGGGCGAGCGATCCAACCACTCATCGCGGTAAATAGTCAGCTTGTATTCCTTCACGAAATCCTCAAATACTTGTTCGGCCGCGTGGGGTTCGAAAATCCACATCGTCCGGGAGCTACCGTCAATAGCGGGCGTCCCCTGGCCTTTGTTGCCGTACTCTTCTTTCTTTTGCCATTGCCAGGAAGCCGGTTGCTGGTAATGCTGATACAGACGCTGATAAAATTCGCGGGCCAGTCCGCCAATTACTTCCTTATTTCCCGTATCGGTAAAGCCCAGCCCGCCCGACGATAGACCACCCAGGTGTTTGTCGGGCGACACGACGATGACGGACTTACCCATTTTTTTGACCTGCACGGCCGCCGTAATAGCCGCCGACGTACCTCCATAAATAATTACATCAGCCTGCCGAACGGCGGCCGGACGTACCAACGGGACCGACGTTGAAACAGGTGAGAATGCGGGCGAGAACAGACTTACGCCAAACAGGCAGCCAGCCGCCATCCAGTTTTTGCTGGCACGACGAATACGGTGGTGAACGAAATGCGGAAGAAATGTCATGGGTTTACTGAATCAGACAGTGACTAATTGTTGCAGGTAAGCCGGATAATTCCGGCCCTGATCATCCCCTTTTGTGATGCTGTCACCAAAGCAGACGATGCGGTTTTTGAGTAGCTTGTTCTGGACAAGAAACGTGTAGATAACAACGGCCATCGTCCGGTAGCCATCGGGCGTGGGGTGCACCCCGTCGGTCTTGTTGCTGTTGGCTTCGTTTTTCAGCAGGCTGCTGGCGTCCAGTCCAATGTTACCCACGGTGTTGAAAATGTGGTGCATGTCCAGTAAAGGCAGGCGGTTGTCTGCAGCTACTTTTTGGATCGTGTCATTCATAGCCATTTTTCGGGCTGCGTGACCGTCGGGCTGGTAGAACGCCGGATCATGCCGGGTCATCAGGTAGGGTTCGTAAACGGGCAGAATCGTCATCAGCATCACCTGACTTTTTACGTCTAACAGCTTTTTTACCATCGTGCGCAGGTTTCGCTCGTAGTCGGGCAGCGGTACGTATTTCTTACTGTTCACATCATTCGTGCCCGCCATCAGAATGGTCAGTTCGGGGCGCTGCGCCAGACAATCGCCATCCATCCGGGATAGCAGATCGACGGTGTTATTACCACCAACGCCCGCATTGATAATCTCGGGGGTCACCCCAGCCGAAACGGACGAACCCGCCAACTCTTCACCCGACCAGATCAGCGGAGCGGCAACCAATGAGCGTTGTAAAAAGGATCGACGGAGCATATTGGGAAGGAGGAAAGGGAGGAGGGGGAAGAAGGGGAGGAAAGAAAAAAGGAATAGGGTAGAATCCGCGAAGAACGCGCCAGCCGCCTTTCCTCCCCTTCCTCCTTCCTCCCTTTCCTCCTAATATCCTTGATTTTGCGTTAGCTGTGGATTGACGTCGCGTTCGGTTTGGGGGATTGGGTAGAGGTAGTGACGCTCTTCGACCTGCAGCGTTGGGTTCTGCGCCTTGACAGCACTGATCAGCCGTTTGGTACGTACCAGATCGTACCAGCGGTGGCCTTCGAAAGCCAGTTCCAGACGACGTTCCAGCAGCAGGCTATCGCGAAACTGCGCCTGACTCAGGTTCGCGGTCAGGTTAGGTAGCCCCGCCCGACTCCGTACGCGATTGACGGCTGCGTAGGCCGCAGGGTTATTCGCGCCCTGCTCGTTCAGCGCTTCCGCGTACATCAGCAGCACATCGGAGTAGCGTTCGATGGGAAAGTTGTTTCCGCCATCGCTGTTGCTGGTGGCCGTGGGGTCCAGGTACTTGTTCACGTAACAGGGAAACAAGATGCTGGCCGGGGCTGCGGGGGTGCTGGTAGCCGTGT
This sequence comes from Spirosoma sp. KUDC1026, assembly GCF_013375035.1. Lineage (NCBI taxonomy): Bacteria > Pseudomonadati > Bacteroidota > Cytophagia > Cytophagales > Cytophagaceae > Spirosoma > Spirosoma sp. KUDC1026. The sequence continues at coordinate 4,885,209 of NZ_CP056032.1, forward strand.
AGAGCCGCAGGTTGACGCTACGTCGCCGGTCATCGGCGCGATAGGCCCGGTAAATACTTTCCGTTGGGGGATCATCGCCGAAACCCGCAATCCCGTTAATCCGGTCGAAGTTAGGCCGCATATACCCCTGCATCCAGCTTCCTTCGCCGTTGCCCCCGCTTAGGGCCTGCATCTCGAAAATGGCTTCTTTGCCGTTCTTGTTCGCAATCAGAAACGCTTCGGCGTAGGTGGCCCACAGATCGTAGGTGTTCAGGTCCATTACTTCTTTTGCCTTCGCCGACGCATTCGCCCAATCCTGGCGCGTCAGGTACACTTTGGCCAGAAACGTCTTCGCGGCCCCTTTCGTCGCCCGGCCCCGATCGACGGTCGAGTACGTTACGGGCAGCACACTTTCGGCGTCGGTGAAATCCTGAATGATCTGCTTGTACACGTCATCCACCGACGCCCGCGCTACGTTCAAGTTAACCAGCGACGTCGTTTCCGACGTGATGACGGGAACACCGCCAAACAGCCGGACCAGCGTGAAGTAATAGAAGCCCCGCATAAACTTAGCCTCGGCCAGGTACTGCGCTTTCAGATTTTCGTCCATCGCAATACCCGGCACCCGCGTCAGCACCGTGTTAGACCGGTTGATGCCATTGTAGAGCGTACCCCAGATCGACTGAAACGTACTGGTGGCGGGGGTGAACGTAAATTTATCCAGGTCGTTTTTGGGCTGGTTTGCCGTAGAGCGACCGTTCCCCCACTCGGCATCATCTGTCGCCTGATCCTGCAGAATCCACATAATCTGCCCGTACATATTGGCCGAGTTCAGCGGATCATAGACGGCGCTCACGGCCGCCTTAGCATCGTCAGCATTCTTGTAAAAGTTCGTGGGCGTAAAGTTCGACTCGGGCGTCTGCTCCAGCACCTCGCAGGCGGTCAGGGCAAAGAGCGAAAGAGTGAACGAGAGAAAGAGCGAAAGTTTTCGAGAGGCAGTCGTAGTTCGTATCGTTAGCAACTTCATGTCTGTATCAGTTAAGAGTTATCGTGAAAACACGTTGAGAGCAACTAGGCACCGTATGGAACGCTCTTTCGCTCCGCTCCGGCGGCCCGGTATCACACTTTCGCTCTTTGATTAAAATCCCACGTTAAGACCGAACAGAAACGTTTTGGCCGCTGGGTAGCTGGCGTAATCGAAGCCCTGACTCCGACTGTCCTGCCCGAAGCGGTTCACTTCCGGATCGTAGCCTGAGTAGTTTGTCCAGGTCAGGAAGTTCTGCGCCGTTGCATACACCCGCACCGACTGGAGCTTCAGCTTGTCAATGACCGACGTTGGCAGATTATAGGCCAGTTGCAGATTTTTCAGCCGCAGGTACGAACCGTCCTCAATCTGCCGGGTCGAGATGCGGTTGGCCGGACGTGTGGTCGACGCGCGCGGGACGTCGGTATTCGTGTTGGTTGGCGTCCAGCGGTTCAGTACGTCGCGATCCTGATTGGTCGTTGCGTTCAGGTATTCCAGTTCGAAGCGGTTCGCGTTCAGAATATTATTCCCGTAGACGCCCTGGAAGAATACCGTCAGTTCCAGTCCCTTGTAGGAGAAGGTGTTGTTGAACCCGCCAATGAATTTAGGTTGCGCCCGCCCGATGATGGTTCGGTCGTTGTCGTCGATTTTCTTATCGCCGTTCAGGTCGAGGTACTTGCGGTCACCCGGTTTACGCGCCTGCGGGTCAGCCAGGGCCGTCAGTTCTTCGGTGCTCTGGTACAGGCCATTGGTTACGTAGCCAAAGAACGAACCTAGTGGTTCTCCTACTCGGATAATACCGGAGTTGATGTTCTGCCCGATATTGGCTACGCTACCGGCAAAAATCTGGGGTGCTCCACCAATATCGAGCACCTTGTTCCGGTTCATAGCGATGTTCAGGTCCGTGTTCCATTTAAAGGCACCGTCGATGTTCCGCGACGAAATGCTCAACTCCAGTCCCTTGTTCTGCACCCGACCCAGATTCTTGATGGCGCTTGAATAGCCCGACGTACTGGGAATCGTCACGGCCAGCAGCAGATCGCGGGTGCGTTTCAGATACACGTCGGCCGTCAGTGTAATGCGGTTGTTCAAGACGCCAACGTCCACCCCCATATCCGCCTGGGTCGTTGTTTCCCAAGACAAGTCCGGATTGGCAATCTGGCCTGGTCCCAGACCAGTCGATACGGTATTACCGAATACGTAGTTCTGCGTGGATAGCAGCGAGTAGGACGGATAATTGCCGATGCCGTCCTGGTTACCCGTCAGCCCGTAGGTTGCCCGCAGTTTCAGGTCGCTCAGCACGGCAACGTTTTTCAGGAAAGGCTCTTCCGATACGCGCCAGGCCAGCGCTGCCGAGGGGAAATAGCCATAGCGTTTGTTCGCGCCGAAACGCGATGACCCGTCCGCCCGGAACGAAGCGGTCAGCAGGTACCGATCTTTGTAGCCATAATTAATCCGGCCGAGATACGATTGCAGGCCCCAGGTGCCGATGTTTGACGAGGGCGTCAGCGGTACCGAACCCGAGCCCAGGTTGCCCGAGCCCAGATTATCGTTCACGAAGTTTCGCGCCGAAGCCGCGCTGCTTTCGTATCGACTCGCCTGTTGCGTGAAGCCTGCCAATACGTTGATGGAATGCACTTCGCCGATGGTGCGGCTGTAGGTCAGCAGGTTCTCGTTCAGCCAGGTGATGGACTGCGAATTGAAAATACTGGCGGCTCCCCCCTGCGCCAGTCCGCTCGATACGGAGCGGGGCGAATACGAGTCCTGCTTCTGCAAAATGCCGTCGATACCAAGCGATACCCGCAGATTTAGCCCATCAATGGGTTGATAATCGCCGAAGACGTTGCCAAAGACGCGGTAGGCGGTATTTCGATTCTTCCCATCGCGCGCCAGCGCCACCGGGTTATCGGCCGTGAAGTTCAGCGCCGGATTTGTGATCAGGTACGTTCCGTCGGGATTACGTACCGGCAGAATGGGTGGAAATTGCAGGGCCGCAATCGTTACCACGCCCGCGCTTCCCAGGTCGGCATCCGTACGCGACTGATTCGTTACGGTACGGTTCACGGTCAGGTTATTACCGATCTTGATTTTGTTGTTCAGCTTCCGATCCAGGTTCACCCGGAACGAATAGCGATCGAAGTTGGAATTGACCACGACACCGTCCTGCCGGAAGTAACCGCCCCCGATGGCGTACTGCGTACGTTCGTCCCCACCACTCATCGACAGCTGGTAGTTCTGGATCGGCGCCTGCTGAAAGATTTCGTTCTGCCAGTCGGTTCCCTCGCCGAACCCCGCTACCTGCTCGGGGGTGTACACGGCAGGGCGCCCTTCGTTCGTATTCGCGTCGTTTACAAACTGGGCGTATTCGCGACCGTTCAGCACCGGGTACTTCCGGCGCACCTGCTGAATGCCGTAATAGGTTTCAAAATTGACCGTCGACTTACCCGCCTTGCCCCGCTTGGTCGTAATAATAACGACGCCATTCGCTCCCCGCGATCCATAAATCGCCGTTGAGGAAGCATCCTTCAAGACCGTCATTGTCTCAATATCACTGGGATTCAGCGTACTCAGTACGTTAAAGCTGGACCCGCTGTTCGCACCGTCGTTTTTGAACGGAATCCCGTCGATGACGTACAGCGGCTCGTTATCCCCCTGAATCGAGTTGCCACCCCGAATCCGGATGGTCGTGCTACCGCCCGGCTGGCCCGAATTCTGTGTGATCTGAACGCCAGCCGCCCGGCCCTGCAGGGCCTGGTCGAGCGACGTAACGGCCACTTTTTTGATTTCCTCCACGGGCACTGTCGCTACGGCTCCCGTCAGGTCGCTTTTCTTCACCTGACCATACCCGACAACAACAACCTCGTTCAGTGCTTTTGTGTCGGGCTGTAGCTGCACATTAATAGACGACCGGTTGCTGATGGTCAGCTCCTGACTAACGTACCCCACAAAACTAAAGACCAGCGTTGTGGCTCCCTCTGGCGCATTTAGTTGGTAACGGCCATCCGAGTCGGTGGTCGTGCCTCGGGTCGTTCCTTTCACCAGCACCGTTACGCCCGGCAGCCCTTCGTTGGCTTCGCCCGTCACGCGTCCCGTTATCCGAACGTCGGTAGAAACCGTTTCCGCTACCGGGCCAACCGACAGCGTCTGCAAACCGGGCAGCAGGACAGGGCCAGCTGATGCGGCAGTCGCTGCATTCCCCAGTGGTTTATCGCTTCCTTTTGGCCCCAGAATCAGGTATGCGCCCGACCGCAGCTTTTTAAACCGCAGGCCGTATGGTTTCAAGAGCGCATTCAGATTCGTTTCCAGCCGGGCGCTCAGGTCAATCGACTCCGCGGATGAGGTCGGCATCATCCCGGACACGACGGTTTCCTCGAACAGGATGTCTGCCTGGTAGTGCGTCTTTAACTGCAACAAGGTTTGTTTCAGCGACTGGCCCGCCGGAATAGCATTTTTGGCTAAGCCAGCCTGCACGCCCACCCGATTTGTGCTTCGGGCAAATACCAGCGGCTGAGCAACGGCGTAGCCATAGCTCATACCCAGCAACCAGCCGGTAGCCAGTGTAAGTGGTACTGTTTTTCTCATTGGGTCAATTGGGGTTCAGTAGGACTAGAAAAGACGAGTGTTTGCCCGCGCTGGTTGACGCGCAGATTCAGGAGTTCGGCCAGGGCTTCGGCCAGTTCGTTCGACGAGCCCGCCCGAATCGTTCCGGTCAGGGTTCGCCGGGCTAGGGCAGGATCGGTCAGTTGTACGGTCACGCCAAAGACATGCTGTATCTGCCTCGCTACGTCGCCCAGGGGCGTGGCATTAAAACTGAACGACCGGTAACGCCATTGCGCAAACCGGGCCGTATCGGCCTTCGCCTGCAACTGCAGCCCGCTCTCCTCGTTCAGCGTTACCCGGTCGCCGGGCTTCATCGCCAGTATCTGGGCAGGCTGCTGATCGGCTGCGTAGTGTAGATTGACGCGGCCCCGGCGGAGAACAACCTCGGCCCGGGAATGGCGGCTCCGTACCGAAAACTCCGTTCCGAGCACTTCGACGGCGAGCCCATCGGCGGTCTGTACCACAAACGTCTGGTCGTTGGGCAGATGCTTCACGTCAAAGACCGCATCGCCCGTCAGAAGGACCCGGCGTGACAGCCAGCCGTAGCCCAGACGGGGAATCCGCAGCGTAGACTGGCTGTTCAGCGCTACTGTCGACCCATCGGGCAGTTCCAGCGACCGAAGCTGATGTGTCTGGGTACTGATGGTTTTGTACAGCAGATGATCGCGGAGGAGCCAGCCCGTCGTACAGCAGGCCAGTAGTATGGAAGCGGCTACCAGCCAGCGCCCCGGACGCCAGCGCACATGCCCTTTGTCCGCCACCGGCCGTAGGGACTGATCAGACAGGGCCGATGGGCGCTCAAGCCGCTGCTGAAACTGTACTAGTTGTTCAGCCGTATCAGGTACGTACTGGGGAAACCGACGTTCCCACTCATCGAGCCAGGCGAAATAGGTTTCCTGATTTTCGGGGCGAGCCAGCCAATCTCCGATAACCCGCTGCTGCACCGGCGTAGCATTACCAGAAAAATAACTGAACACCAACTCCTTAGGAGGTTCCATAGTTAGATAGAGTATCGTTGATCGCTACGATAGCGCGGTAAAAAGAATTAGTCCCCAGCTGATCAGATTTTGTTGCCGCAGAATCTGGCGAATGGTGGCAATAGCCTGCAGCAGGTGGTTTTCGACCGTCTTGGGGGCGAGGTTCATGGCCTGCGCGATTTCTTTGTAGGATTTCCCCTCGAACCGGCTCATCAGAAAAACACGCTGCCGCTGGGGCGACAATTGCTGCACGGCCTGCTCCAGTCCCCAGTACAATTCGTCCTGCTGCATCAGCCGATCGGGCTGGGCAGCCTCCGTATCGGCCTGATCGAGCCCATCGGGCAGCCTCTCCTGCCGGCCCAGTTCCCAGCGCAGGCTGTTGTAGGCGCGGTTTCGTACGGCCTGGTAGAGGTAGGCCCGGTACGATCCTTTTACCTGCTGGTAAAGGACTTTTGTGTAAAACGTATAGAAGATGTCGGCAACAATGTCTTCGGCGACCTGCCGGTCATATACGAATCGGATGGCGTGGCTGCATAAAGGAGCGAAATACTGCCGGAACAGCAGCTCGCAGCCTAATTGGGCATCTGTCTCAAATGCTTTCCGGATAAACAGTTCACTGTCGGGCAGTGGTGTTGGCGGCACGTCCGGATCCAACCGGACGAGGGGCACCGGTTCATTGCTGCTGGTATCAGCAGGTCGCCCAAAGGGGAAAGCATTGGCGGACATTGGTGAAAGGGGTTTAGTGTCTATAAGACAAGGAAGTCAGCCATATCCCCCAATCAATTTTTATTTTTTATTCATAAAGTGCAAAATACTGTCCGTTCGCTGTAAACAGCACCTTTCTCCCGCGTTTCGGTAAATTTTATCTGCCATTTGTCACATTAATTCATATTTCATAACATTTTGCTACCAAGATATTTGTTCAGCCATTACTTTAGCGAGGTCTACGACCGTTCGTACGATAGATTATTTTAAACTAACCCAAAAACACATCAATTTATTCTATGTTAAAACCTCTACTTAGAGGATGGGGATCGGCAGCCTTCCTGGCGCTTGCTCTGACAGCATCCCCCTTCCTAACCCAAGCACAAAACCCGAACGCGTTAAAATCGGCTTCCCGGGCGGCCAAACTCACTCCCGATCTGCTGAATCTTCAGCAAAGTGCGAACGGGGCCGTTCTCCCTCCCGACCGCAATTCGGAAGTTCAGAACGAGTACGTCATCATTGATGGTGCCGTAGCCATCGAAGCCGCAGCCAGCGACCGCAACGGTCAGGCGCTCCTCGCCCAGTTACAGGCACTTGGCCTGCGGCAGGGCGTCGCGTTTAAAGGTATGATCTTTGGCTACATGCCCATCGACAAACTGGATCAGCTAAAAAACGTCAGCACGCTGACCTACGCGCATCCGTTTTACAAGCCCGATCTGAACGTCGGAAAGGTTACGTCACAGGGCGACAAGGCCCTGCGCGCTGATATTGCCCGCCAGACCCTAGGTGTTGATGGTAGCGGCTCAAAAGTTGGCGTCATTTCGGACTCGTACAATTACCTCGGTGGCGCTGCCGCTGGTGTAGCCTCGGGCGACCTGCCAGCCGCCGGTGTGCAGGTACTTGATGATTACCTCGTGGCGGGCGCGTCGGACGAAGGGCGGGCAATGGCCGAGATCGTACACGACGTAGCGCCGGGCGCGGCTATTGCCTTCAACACCGCCAACCGGGGGCAGGCAGGCTTTGCGCAGGGCATCAAAAACCTGGCGGCTGCCGGCTGCAATATCATCGTGGATGACATCATCTACCTGGCCGAGCCCTTCTTCCAGGATGGCATCGTCGGTCAGGCGGTTAACGAAGTAGTTACCAACGACTCCCGGGTATCATATTTCTCGTCGGCCGGGAACCGGGCACGGGCCTCCTACGAAAAAGAGTATATGCCGGGTCCGCTGGTTTCAGCACCGGGCAACGCGACAAACGTACTCGGTTATGCGCATAATTTTGGGGGCAAATACAGCCAGCGCATTACCGTACCGGCCCGGGGTACGCTCCGGCTTGTTCTGCAGTGGGATCAGCCGTTCCGCTCGGTAAGTGGCGGCACTGGGGCCACAACCGATATGGATATTTTAGTCTATCGGGGTAATACACTGGTATTAAGTGGCGTAGCCAATAACATTGCCAGTGGTGATCCGGTCGAAGTAACGGGCACCTACACCAACTCGACCACGAGTGCGGTTGACCTTGAGGTGTACATCGTCAAATACGACGGACCCGATCCGGGACGTATCAAGTGGGTTAACTTTGGCAGCAGCACCAGCGTTGTTGAGTTCAATACAAACAGTGGCGCGTCGTACGGACACAACATGGCCGCGGGCTGTATCAGTGTAGCCGCGGCTCCGTACTACAACACGCCGGCATTCAACGTAAACCTGACAACCCCACGGGTTGAGTCGTTCTCGTCGGCGGGAGGAACGCCCATGCTGTTCGACGCGGCCGGTAACCGTCTGGCTCAGCCAGAGTATCGTCAGAAACCGGAAATCACCTCGGTTGACGGTGGTAACAACACGTTCTTCGGTTCGGATTATGAGGGCGACGGTTTTCCCAATTTCTTCGGTACGTCGGCAGCCGCTCCACACGCAGCCGCCGTGGCAGCCCTGATGCAGCAGAAAGCGGGCAACAATCTGATCCGCAGCAGTGTCCTGACACTTATGCAGCAGACGGCGCTGGACATGGACGACCCACTGACGGCGGGGTTCGACGCCGGTTTTGATTACCGCACGGGTTACGGATTCATTCAGGCCGACAAGGCCATTCAGGCTATTGCTCAGCCGCTGGCGCTGGTTGAGCCCAAGTTCAATTGCCAGACCGGAGCTATTATGTTCCAGACGACCGGTGGCGATGGTTCGCCGATCGAGTACCAGGGCATTGGTATTACCGACTGGAGTCCGAATCCAAATCAGTTCCTGGACGCGCCCGTCCTGGCCGATCAGAACTCGAAAACGGTAGAACTGAAAGCCCGGCAGAATGGTCAGGTCGTTACGTACGTCTTCAACTTCCGGGTGTACTGCCAGGGATCGAACGGTAACCAGCCACCTGTTCTGGCTACGCCACTGGAAAACCAGTTTGCGCGCCGGGGCGTGGCATTTGCCTATCTGATTCCTGCAACCACCTTCTCGGATCCAAACGGCGACGCGCTGACGTATTCGGTGTCGGGTCTGCCAGAAGGGCTGACCTTCAACGCAACAACCCGCCGGATTTCGGGTACGCCAACCCAGGTTGGTACGTTCCCGGTTATCGTGACGGCTACCGATCCGGGTAACCTGTCGGCCCAGGCGATGTTCGATATCATTGTTGTGACGACTGATGCGGCTCAGCCACTGGCGCTGATTGCTCCGCTGTATAACTGTTCGACGGGCGCAATCTCATTCCGGACGATCAACGGCGACGGTACGCCGATTACGTACTTTGCGATTGGTATCAGCCGCGACGCACCCACCAACCCGAACGGTGTCGTTGAACCGGGCCTGCGGGGGGATCCTAAACCAATAGTTATTACCGCCACGCAGAGTGGTATCAGCGTAAGCTATACCTTCGATCTGGCCGCTGCCTGTGGCGGCACGACGCCCCCACCAACGGGTGGCGCCTTCGCGCTGATTGCCCCAGCCTATGACTGTGCTACGGGTGTCTTTACGTTCCAGGTGGCCAATGCAGCCGCGGGTAAAACGGTTGAGTACTATTCGGTTCCGGGAATTACGGGCTGGAGCACCAACCCAACTCACGTATTCAACTACGATCTCCGGACGGCGGGTGACGTGAAGCCGTTCACGTTGCGGGCTCGTTACGTAGGTGAGCCGGCTTCGGAAGTAACGCTCGAATGGGTACGTCCGGCGCCCTGCTCGTCGGGCGCCCGTCTGGCGGTTTCAGAACAGTCGCTTCAGATTCAGGTGCTGGGCAACCCAACCAGCAATGATCACGTAGATGTTGACGTAACGGGCATTCAGGGACAGACGTTGCAGTTACGCGTGCTGGACGCACTGGGCAAATCGCTCAGCGAGGAGTTGCTGGACGTAAACGGCACCAGCCAGCGTCAGCGGGTCAACCTGGGTCATTCGCCCGGTATGTATTTCCTGCAGGCCGGTGATGCTACGCAACTCAAAACGGTGAAGATCATTAAGCAATAAGCAGGCCAATAGTTAGGCCGAAGGCTGGGTTAGCGAAAGCTGGCTCAGCCTTTTTGCTTTACCGGTACTCTCGAAATCACCCACGCCCCTAAAAGCCCACGTCTATTGACAAAAAAATAGATCGTATTGTACTTTATTTACCCCTGAACCAAAACAAACAGTACCTAGGTAATCCTTTGTTGAAATAATCGACCACCAGATAACTATCTGGCTCAAAATGTGCATATTGCGTTATAAAAACTGCCTCACTTTATCCAGAAGCGTTCTCCGTAGCTTATGTCGTTCTCCTCAATACACAACCTCAGAACAATAGCACTGCTGACATTGACCCTTACCGGTCTTTCGCTGGCAGGACACGCCCAGACTTTTTCGGGCAAAGTCTATCTGGCCGATCAGACTTCCCGCCGGGGCAGCGATTTTGTGTACCAGCTTCCAGCCAGCGCCCTGGCCCGGGTTGCCCGGGACGCGTCGGGCAACCCGGTTCTGGGTTTACCCGCCGGATTGAGCTTTAACGCCAAAACCCGCCGGATTTCGGGCACACCAACCCAGCCGGGGACTTACCCGATTACGATCAAAGCGATCGATCCAACTGAACAAACCACATTTACGATTACCGTCCTTCCTGCCGTTACTAAACCGCTGGTACTGGAAGCTCCGCAGTGCGACTGCGCTACCGGCGCGATCACATTCCGGACGACTGAGGGCGATGGTACGCCCATTACGTTCTCGGCGATCGGGGTGAAACGTACAGCCCCAACCGACGTAGCCGGAACTATTGAAACAAGTCGGTTGAACACCCCCGAGCCGCTTCTGATCAAGGCTATGCAGAGCGGCAAAACAACCCAGTTCACGTTCGATCTGCCGGGCTATTGCGGCCTGCTCAGTGCCAAAGTGGAAAACACGCTGCGGGTGCAGGTGCTGGGTAACCCAACACTCAACGAACAGGTCGAAGTCGAGGTGTCGGGCGTGCAGGGCAAGTCCGTTCATATGCGTTTGCTGGACAGTCAGGGCAAGTCCCTCAGCGAACAGTCGCTGGACGTAACGGAGACAAGTGGTCGGCAACGGGTTAACCTGGGCCGCACGCCCGGTACGTATCTGCTCCAGGTAACTGATGCAGCCCAGTTCAAAACGGTTAAGATCGTTAAGCAGTAGCCGCAGCGATAGCGAGATAGTAATCAGGCGGAACCCGTATAAACCGGTTCCGCTTTTTTTATGATCACCGGTTTGTGAGCCAACCGCCCGCGTTGCCGTATCTTTGGTCATGTCTTCAGCCTCTGTTTCGACCACCGGCTTAGTCGTTATCGTACTGTCCCAGTTTGCGGGTACGTCGCTGTGGTTCGCGGGAAATGCCATTCTCCCGGATCTCATGCCCCTGTTGAACGCGCCGGGCATCAACGGCTGGATTACGTCGGCGGTGCAGATTGGCTTTGTGAGTGGTACGTTACTCTATGCCCTGCTGGCTCTCCCCGACCGCTTTCCCAGCACCTGGGTTTTCCTGGTTTCGGTTATTCTGGCAGCTGGGGCCAACGCAGGCTGGCTGCTCTTCCCTCTCCGGGCTGAACCGTTACTGGCAAGCCGGTTTCTGACCGGTTTTTTTCTGGCGGGAGTCTATCCGGTGGGGATGAAGATTGCCGCCGACTGGTTCAGGCCGGTGCTGGGCCGGGCCATGGGTTTTCTGGTTGGCGCCCTGGTTTTAGGCACGGCCTTTCCGCACCTGTTACGTGGACTGGGAACCAGCCTCCCCTACCGAACACTGACCCTGGCCGTCAGCGGTCTGGCGATAAGTGGCGGAATTTTATTAGCGGCTGTCGTACCTGCCAAACCGGTCCTCGCTCAGCGATTATCTTTTCGATTTAGTACCGTAACCGAGCTGTTTCGCCCTTCGGCGTTCCGGCCTGCGATGCTGGGTTATTTCGGTCACATGTGGGAGCTGTATACGTTCTGGGCCTTTCTGCCGGTAATCGTTACCCTTTACAACACAATGCATCCTGACACAGCCGCGAATCCGTCTCTTCTGGCCTTTATGGCTATTGCCGCCGGACTACTGGGGTGCGTGGGCGGTGGTTATCGGGCGCTGCAGATTGGTAGTCGCCGGGTAGCGTGGGCCTTCCTTCTTACCTCCGGTCTTTGTATCATCCTGTTTCCGGCTGCGTTGCGAGTACCGCTCCCGATCTTTGCCTTTTTTCTCCTGCTGTGGGGAGCAGCCGCGGCAGGTGACTCACCCCAGTTTTCGGCCCTGGTTGCCAGTGGTGCGCCCGTTGAAAAACGGGGTAGCATCCTGACGCTGTTAACCAGCCTGGGTTTCCTGCTGACGGTTGTCTCTATCCAGTTAATGGCGTGGCTCACGCAGCAGTTTGGCTTTTCGGCAACGTTATTCTACGTATTGCTGCCCGGCCCGCTGCTGGGTCTCTGGGCCATCAATAAAAATGAGCCCTGAACAATGGGCCGGATTCCCATCGTTCAGAACTCATTTTTATTGATGGGGTCAGGAACGCTGGCAACGCTTCATACACATTACCAGCATTCAATGTCAGCCGACTATCAGTCGCTTTTGTCCGTATTAGTTTCCAGATGTCAGCAGGGCACGTAGCGCAGCTTCGTCGTGGAAACCAATCTCCCGTTTCTCCAGCTTGCCGTTCCGGAATACCAGCAATGTAGGCAGGTCTTCGACTTTGTAAGCCGCCAGCATTGCCTTTTCGGTATCGGCGTTGAACTTGACAACCGCTAGCTTGCCGGTCATTTCTTCCCCTAATTTATCGACCAGCGGCATCATCTTTTTGCAGGGTGCGCACCAGCGGGCGTACACATCGACCAGGACCAGCGGTTGCGCCTGAATCAGGCTGTCGAACCGGGCCGTCGACCACTGAGCTTTGTCCGTCGATCGATTTACGCCCTCGACCGGCATCATCCGCGACGCCCATTTGAGGTAGCCGCCTTTCAGTTCATAGACCTGATCGTAGCCCAACTCGTGAAGTTTCTCGACCGCCCCTTTGCTACGTCCGCCCGACATGCAGTAGACGTAAACGGGTTGATTTTTGTCCAGTTTGCTCAACGACTGCGTAAAGTCTGCGCCCTGCGAGTTGATGTTAGTTGCGTTCGGCAGGTGGCCGTCGCCAAACTCAGCGGGTGTCCGCACATCAATCAGCTGTGGTTTCTGCACCTTCTTCAGAGCCAGGGCAAACGTATCGGGTGCTACGGTCTGGGCGTAACCAAAGCGCCCCAGCAGCAATACTGTGACAAACAATAAGATTCTCATGGTCATGTGGGTTTGTAGCATGTGTTTTTTGATAACGCAAGTTCGGCATAAGTTGTCGCATCCTGGTTATCAATCCGTTCAGTTCTTGGACTTTGTCAGCTGATAAAGCACTTGTGGCAGGTTTTGGCCACTAATATGGGTCAATACCACTTTACCCTGGGGGTCCAGCAGTACCGTTGTCGGGTAACTGTTTACCTGATACGCTTCCGCTATTTTATCGGCCTCATCGGAGTGAAGTTGCGGCCAGGTAATTTTCTCCTGATCGAGATACTGGCGCAGCTTTTCCGGCGTATCGTTCGTGACAATGCCAACAAACTCGACCTGGCTTCGATCGAACTGCTCATAAGCCCGCTTCAAACTCGGCATTTCAGCCCGACAGGGGGTGCACCAGGTTCCCCAAAAATCGAGTAATACGTATTTGCCCCGCAAACTGGACAGCGACAGCGGCTTTTGGGTTGTAAACTCAACCGCCGTAAATGGTGGGGCCAAAAATCCCCGCTGTGTCGAATACAACGTATCATTCCGGTTCATTTTCTTCAGCCGAATGACCTGCCTTAATAGATCAACACCCGCGTATTTATAGGTTTCCTGATTTATTGACAAGTACTCTCCTTCCTTACTCATTCCTCTCGTCCACACACGTTTGCCAGGCTCTTTAGCCCGCTGCATCATACTATCAGTCAATACGGTAGCAACGGAATTGATAAAGTTGGGATTAGCGCAGTTCGTAGCGACAACCGCTATCCGTTCGCCCGACTCCGGGAAGGTAGCCTGCGCATAAAGCGGAAAACTAATTTTAATTTCGTCTGCCGAGCGCCAGATTGCCAGCTTCGAGGTCGCCTTAACTACTTTCCTGTTCAGGTACCGCTCAAATTGAATCAGACGGATAGTGCCCGTTTCGGGGGAGTTGAACATGTTCGAGTAGGCAGCAGATTCAAACGGCTCCTCGTCGCTTACATCCAGATTATTATTGCTATCAATCAACACCTGAAACCGGCTCTGTTCATCAACACCGGTTACGGCGTACACATAGCACCGAATCGGGGACCATGACAGCTCCCGGGGCAAAGTTGACCAATGGCTCTCCGCCTGAAAGTCCTTATACTCCTCACCAGTAATCTCTCCAGCTTTACTACGCTGAAATGTATACTGGTTATTATCTAGCGGAATAAGTCCCTGTTTTGTCCCTTTCCAGGAACCGGGAATTCCTTTTAGCAGATGATATGATCGTTTGGATTTCGCCTGGGCCAGAGGTACTAAATTAACAGTGAGGTAACCGGGCGAAAATGGCCCAAACGTATCAACGATCTGAAAAGGTACTTCAACAAAACCTTGCCCGCGCGCTATTGCTGACGCCAGAACAAGGAAAAAGAGATACAGTATTCGTTGTTTCATCGGCTGGTGCTGTTTTTCAACAAGATACAACCGACAAGGCTTTTCCACACATGAGAATGATTTTGCTTTATCAACCGTCAGGTACTGCCTCCTCTGGCAGCAAAACTCACCTCCAAAAACTTCCGTGTTCTCCGAGTCCCCGTGTTGAAATCCAACAATGAATCTGACTGGCTAGCCCCCGTTTTGAAACAGCAGCAGACAGCCAACCGGTACAAGCACCAGCGAAATAATGGATGAAAACGCCACCAGCACCGACGCGTTCTCCGTTTCAGTGTCCAGAAAGGACGCAAAGACGACCAGATTAGCGGCAATGGGAAACGTGGCCATCAACAGCATCAGTTTCTGTTCTTCGCCTTCGAGTTGGCCAATCAGTACGGATTCCAGCCAGACCAGTGCCCCCAGCAGCGCAGCGGCCGCTACGTAGCGCACGGCCATCAGCTTACTGAATTGTTTATAATCGACTTCCTTGAACTTAACTTGCGTCAGCGTTATCCCAATGATCATCATGCCTAGCGCCGACAGCGTCCAGCTTGCCCCTTTCGTGACGGGCTCCAGACTTTCCGGCATCTTAAATCCCATTACGTTGGCAACAATCGCAACGATCAGGGCGTAAATCGCCGGAATCTTGAGGACGTTCTTAATGGAGTCGCTGACGGGCAGGTCTTTGCTGCGCGATACCAGATAGTAGCCGACGGTGTCACCGTACAGAACGTTGCCCATGTAGGCACTGATGATCAGCGGCATTTTCTCTTCGCCAAACAGCGCCATCACCACCGGAATGCCGAACCAGCCAATGTTGAAATACGAATACGAACAGTTCAGCAGATCCTGGTTCAGGTCCTTTCCGAAAAAGCGTCCGGCTAACTGGCCAGGAATATTCATCAGTGCCGCCAGCAGAAAAATGATGGACATGGCCACGGCCAGCTGGGTCATTTCGGCTTTCAGAATGTTATCGAAAATAACCAGCGGAATCAGGACGTAAAGCAGCAACTTGGAAATCGGCTTACTTTCCAGACCAAGCCATCGATTCGCCACGTACCCCAGAATGATAAAGCCGTACAGCGGCACGACGCTGGTCAGCAGTTCATTTAGTACGTTCATGCGTCAGGCGTTTGAGGATGGATGTAGTCATTGGGTCGACCTGTTCGACGTTGAACCAGACGGCGTTCGTGTCGAACAACTCGCCGACCAGTACGTGGCCAATGCCGTATACCGGCGCATCCTTTGTGTCAGGAACGCATACCTGCATGGTGTTGACGTCAGCCTCTACCCCACCCGCGTCGCAGGGCAGCAGGTAGCCTTTTTTCAGCATCTGCTGCAAAATAGGCACATCCATTTTTTCGATGTTCATGGCAGGCCCGGTAGCGTTGATTACGTAGTCGGCCTCGTCGGTATGCCCTTTTTCGGTCGTGAGCGTAAACCGTTTCGTTTCCTCGTTCCAGTCGATCTTGTCGGAGTAGGCCGTTACGGTCAATTGCCCCGACGCCAGCAAATCCCGGAGTTTGTAGGCATTCTGCAAAGGAATCGCGTGCCGGTTGATATCAGAGTAGGGTTTCAGCCATTTAAAAAACAGCTTCCGCTGATCGGGAGGCAGAAGCTGCCAGGTCTCAAACGAGATATAGCGGGTTGAGTACAGGATATTCTGGAAAATACTTTTTCCTTTCTCGGCCAGGGCTATGTCCTCGTTGATCAGTTCGAGCTGCGACCGGCCCACGCGCCGGAATCGTTTCCAGTCCTGCGGTCCTTCTACGCGTTCCACTTCTTCCTGAAACAACCGGAACAAGTCTTTGGTCTGCAATGGCCGTTTGTTCTCCCGAATTACTTTGCGGATGTTAGCCAGTGTCAGCACCTGCCGATCGAATGGTACTTCCTTCGGCGACTGCGCGCGGGGCAGCAGTCCGTCTTTCGAATACATCTTGATGGGACCGCGGTGGCCATTATTGACCAACGTAATAACCGCGTCCAGCGCTGTCAGGCTGGCCCCCAGGATACAGACCGACGCGTCTTTATCCTCAATTGTGTTCAAAATCCGTCCGGCTGGCCAGGGCGAATCCAGGTAATTGGGGGATGATTCCAGGGACGTAAAATTATTGGGTCGGGGCGTTCCCGTCGCCAGCACAAGTACATCCGCCGGAATTAAACGGCCGGACTCCAGCGTAACACTCACCTGATTGTCGGTCAGGTCGGCATCGATAGCCAACTCCTGGTAGATGTCGACGGTCATCTGATGCTGACGGGCCAGCGCTACATACTCATCAAACACATCTTTCAGATAAACGCCGTAGAGCTGACGGGGTGGGTAGCCATCGGCGTGGGTTTCCGTTTCGGGAAAGTGTTCGTCGATGAAATCTTTCCGCCCGGCCATCCACTCCACAAAGTGGTCAGGTTCTTCGGCAAAGATGCCCATCAGCCCGGCCGATGTATTGAGCAGATGCCCCTTCTGACCCGTCCCGTAGGCCAGGCCGGGACCTATTTCCTCCCGTTTTTCAACGACTACAAACGAAACCGGATCAGCTCCGGGTTCAACAACGAGTTTCAGGACAAGGTGGGCAAATGTAGCAACGCCACAGGCCCCTCCACCCACGATAACGATAGTTTTCGGATTCATGCAAAAAAAAACGTCAGGCCATGGCGACGTTGTGCCGACATGGCCTGACGCGGGGTTGTTTACAGTCATTAGAAGCAACCCCTTGTTGGCCCTGATTGTTGGCGTTTATCGAGCGCCCGCCACCTGCATCGCCAGCGTGTAGACCGATTTTGATGCGGTTATGAACAGCGTTTTTCGGTCTTTACCGGCAAAGCAAATGTTTCCCGTCCAGCCTTCCGGCACGGGAATCGTCAGGATCAGTTCACCCGCCGGATTGTAGACCATAACGCCTTTTCCGGTCAGATACACGTTTCCTTTTTCGTCCAGCGTCATCCCATCGGATCCCTGATTGGTGAACAACTGGCGGTTGCTCAGGCTACCATCCCCATTGATCTGGTATTTGTAGGTTTTGCTGTCGCCAATGTCGGCTACGTACAGCGTTTTGCCGTCGGGCGTACCGATGATTCCGTTGGGCCGTTTGTAGTTTCCGTCAATCAGGACGGGTTCTTTCTTGCCTTTGGGCAGAAAAAACAGGTTCTGCCCGTCAACTTCGGGACCGCTGTGGGTCCAGTAGTCCCGCTTGTAGAGCGGGTCGGTGAAATATGAATTTCCTTTGGCGTCTACCCATACGTCGTTCGGACCGTTGAGCCGTTTGCCGTTATAACCCGACATCAGCACCGTCACTTTTTTGTCCGGGCTGATTGACCAGAGTTCATTGTTGGCGTCGGCGCAGGAAATCAGGTTACCGGCTGCGTCAAAATACATGCCGTTCGAGCGACCGGCATTGTCCATGAACAGGCTCAGCGTACCGTCGGTCCCGTAGCGCCAGATTTTGTTGTTGGGCTGATCGGTGAAGTACACAGTACCGTCTTTATCGACGGCAGGGCCTTCGGTAAATGAAAACTGGTCGGACACGCGTTGCAGCGTAGCCCCCGGCGCGATCAGATTCGCCGAATCCCCTTCCGCCGTATAGGCTACGGAAACGGGCTGCGGAGTGGTAGTAGTCATAAGCAGCGAACTCAAAAAAAGGCTAATAATGCAATAAGCGTGCATACCAGACAGGAGTCTATTAAAACCAGGTTAGGATTCGATAATTCGGCCGGAGCGACCGCTGTTTAATGAGTAACTCACTCATTTCCTTTGCTTAAGTAGTAGCAGTATCCTGTTCTACTTTAGTCACAGGCAGGAGCGAGCGAATTAGTCAACTTTCGTCCGGCTACATCGCGAGACTGTCATGGGTAAGACAACACGTTTATCCAGTTATACTACGTCTGGATGGGACTTAATGTTTATGAAATACTTCTTACTGGGGTTATGTCTGCTCGTCTGCGCGCTGGAAAACCACGCCCAGATTCCTTATTTGCTTTCTGGTACGGTAATCGATTCCACCACGCGGCAACCGCTCGTCCGGGCGGCTATCGTGCTGGACTACGAGAAGTCGGCAAAAGGTACCTACACGGATGCAAACGGCCGTTTTTCCATTAACGTCAGTCCCGGCCGACACGTACTCGTGGTGCGCTACGTGGGCTACGTCCCCTACCGCGAAGTCCTTTCCGTTCACGACAATAAATCCCTGACCATTGCCCTGGCCTCCGTAGCCAGCCAGTTGGAAGAAGTAGCCGTTACCAGCAAAGGTTTTGACCGGAACGTTCGCCAGCCCCTGCTGGGTGTCAGCCAGATCAGCATGACGGCCATCAGGAAAATGCCCGCGGCTCTGGGCGAAACTGATATTCTGCGCAGTCTGCAGATGCTGCCCGGCGTCAGCAGCGTGGGCGAGGCCGCCAACGGGGTCAACATCCGGGGGGGCACTACGGATCAGAACCTGATTCTGCTCGACGATACGCCCATTTTCAACCCCACCCACATGTTCGGGCTGTTCTCGGTCTTTCCGCCCGACGCTGTCAGCGGACTTGATCTGTACAAGGGTAACGTACCGGCCCGTTACGGGGGCCGGGCGGCTTCGGTCCTCGACGTCAACCTGCGCAATCCCGACCTGAACCAGACCAAACTCGACGGGGGGGTAAGTCAGGTAGCTAACCGGCTGACTATTGAAACCCCACTGATCAAAGGCAAACTGGGCCTGCTGGTGTCGGGGCGGGGTGCGTTCAACGATTTTCTGCTGCGGCTGGTGTCCGACCGGCTTACCGACATCCGGGCTAAGTTTGGCGACGGTACGGCCAAGCTATTCTGGCGGGTCGATGATCGCAACACCGTAACGGCCATGGGTTACTACAGTGCCGACCAGTTCCAGACGAATCTGCTGGGTAGTCTGGCCAACGTGAACGCCATCAATACGCAGTACGCCCAGCAGACCGCCAACGGCATGGTACGCTGGTTTCATTCCTTTACGCCCCAGCTGAACCTGCAGACGACGGCGCTGGTTGCCCGTTACGTTCCCAGAATCATATCGACCGAAGACAGCACGGGTAATCAGGTGGTGCTGAAGCAATCGCTGCTGCAGCGGCAGATCAAGTCGAACCTGAACTACCAGCTGACGAACCAGAAGATCGAACTGGGCATTAGCGGCACGCATTACCAGATCAATCCAGGGGAGCTGCTCCCCAACGGCAGCCCGTCGGTCGATTATCGGAAAACACCGCTGGAAAACGCGCTGGAACTGGCCCTGCACGCCGAAGACGAGATCAGCGTCACCGATAAACTGGCCATTTCGGCGGGGTTACGTTACTCCCATTTTCTGACGCTTGGCCCATCTGTTGTTCGTCAGTATAGCATTAGCGAAGCCGGTTTTGATGCGTCGACCGTAGTGGATTCGATCCGGTACGGGACCGGGCAGGTAAGCGCGCAGTACGGTGGTTTTGAACCCCGGCTGGGTCTACGCTACGCCCTGTCGCCCAACTCGTCGGTCAAGTTTGGCTATAACCTGATGCGGCAGTATCTGCAGGTTATCACCAATACGACAACGCCCCTGCCCACCTCGCGCTGGAAAACATCGGACGCCCACATCCGGCCGCAGGTGAGTCAGCTGTGGTCGGCGGGATACTCGCACAATTCCAGGAACAACATTTTTGAACTCTCGGCGGAGATCTACTGGCGCAGTACGCAGCACATTCTGGATTACAAACCAGGCGCCGATTTTCTGTTGCAGGCCTATCCCGAAACGCAGCTACTGGACGGACGCAGCAAGGCCTATGGGCTGGAACTGATGGTCGCCAAGAAAAAAGGTGAACTGACGGGCTGGGTCAATTATACCTACTCCCGAACGCTAAATCAGGTGAATCAGGGGGCTACGTTCCAGCAGCGGATTAACGGGGGGGACTGGTACCGCGCCAACTACGACCGGCCGCACAGCCTGAACGCCAGCCTGACCATCAACCAGGGGAAACACCATAGTTTCTCGTTTAATTTTGCCTACAGCACGGGTCGGCCGTATACGTCACCGGAGGGCTTTATCCGCTACCAGAACCGGAACTACCCGTTCTACAACGAGCGGAACCAGAGCCGGCTGCCCGACTATCACCGGCTGGACTTTGCCTGGAATATTTATAATCCCGGCCTGAAGAACCGGCGCTGGCAGGGCCACTGGACCTTTACGGTGTATAATCTATACGGTCGTCGAAACGTCTATTCCATCTTTTACCGGACCGAAGGGCAGGCCACGAACCCGTACCGCCTGAGCATCTTCGCGGCCCCAATTCCCAGCCTGACCTACAATTTTCAGTTTCATTAACCCAGCGTTCTTACCCCATGCGTTTCTTTCGTCTGCTTTCCCTACGCTGGTTGCCGCTGTTGCTGGCCCTGACCGGCTGTGTCGACCCCATCGACCAGACCCTGCCCGGCGTACTGGACGTTGTTGTCGTCGATGGCACCATCACCAACCTGGACGAATCGCAGGTCATCCTGCTGACCCGCTCGGAATCGGACCCGGTCAGTGGTCGGCCGGCTTCGTTTCCGCTGACTAAAGCCACCGTAGAAGTAGTTGTTGATTCAAACCAGGTTGTTGCGGCCCACGAGACGCTGGACGGTCGTTACCAGCTACCTTCTGATTTCAAGGGGCAGATCGGCCACGCCTATCAGCTGCGGTTTACGCTCACCGACGGCACACGCTACGTCTCCGATCAGCAGGTTATGCCCGACGTACCGCCCATCGACCGGGTCCGGGCCCAGTTTAACCCAACCAGTTTAGCACCAATTGAGGTGGACGGCTTCCGGGCGGCTCACGATATCTACATCGATACGCAGGACCCCGCCGGGCAAACTAATTTCTATCGCTGGACCTGGAAATTATGGGAAAAGCAGGACTGGTGCCGTACGTGTACCAACGGTATTTATTCCATCAACAACGTCTTGATCAGGACATCGGTTAATGGTATTCGCTATTTCGCGCTGGGCGATTCGTTGCTGGAGGACTGTTTCTATTATCCATCAACGCCCCCGGCTATTAAGCCGTTTACATACGACTACAACTGCCGGACGCAGTGCTGGGCCATTATCCCCAGTTATAAACTAAGTGTTTTTTCGGATACCTACACCAATGGTGGTCCTATCCTGGGGAAACGCGTCGCGCAGATTCCATTCTATCAGATAAGTCCCTGTCTGGTTGAGATCCGGCAGGCAGGACTTACCCCCTCGGCTTATCAGTTTTACAAACAGCTTCAGGATCAGACTGAGAATACGGGCGGCATCGTCGACACGCCACCCACGGCATCGGTGGGCAACGTCAAAAACAGCGTCAACGACCGGGAAATTGTGTTCGGTGTGTTTACAGCCTCTGCCGTAGCCACGACCCGCTACTGGATAGACCGCAAGGATACGCAGGGTATCCCGCCCGAACTGTTCCGCGCCCTGAACGGCCGGAATCCCATTCCGGAACCAACGTTCCCGGCCGTCCCAGCCATCGTCGTTCAGGGCGCTAACCAGCCCTATACGGCCATCTGCTCCCCTAACGACGGCCGTACACCATTCAAACCTGCCGGCTGGCGGGAGTAGACGTGTTTTTTGTCATCCCGACCAAAGGAGGGATCTTCTGTAAAGTCAACTAAACCTGTTTGCTAACGAAGATCCCTCCTTTGGTCGGGATGACAAAGAAATAAAAAAACTGTCCTCTACACCGTCTTTGGGTCAGGGTGCTGCCAGGGCTGGCGGTAGGGTCGTTTCAGCAGTTTGGTCGCTTCCGGATCCCCTACGACCTCGCGTTTCTTCGGATCATATACTACCGGACGTCCTATCTCCATCGACAGGTTGGCCAGCAGGCAACTTGCGGTCGAAATGTGCCCCTCCTCAATGTCGGCAACAGGTCGGCCGTTGGTTTCGATGGCTTTCAGGAAATCGAGCATGTGCAGGCGCGTGGCCGGAGCGGCATTCAGTTCAATCCGGTCTTCGGTTACGTCTTCGGGATATTTCTCCTTCTCGTAGACGACGTCCTTATGAATCTTCTCTCCTTTCGTTGGCCCGTCTTTGCCTTCAGGAATGAAGTCGTAACTCATTGTACTGGCCCAGAGCGTTCCCTTATCGCCGTACAGCGTAAATGACCAGGGATAGTCCGGGTTGTTGGGCGTTCCCCAGCTGCGGTGCTGCCAGACGCAGTTCAGATCATCATACTCGAACAGGGCCGACTGCGTATCGGTGATGTTGGATTTTCCGTCTTTCTGCACGTAGATGCCGCCCGTTGAGCTGATCCGGTTAGGCCAGCCCAGCTTCAACATCCAGCGTACGGTGTCAAACATGTGGATGCACATATCGCCCATGATTCCGTTGCCATATTCCTTGAACGTCCGCCACCAGCGAATGTGCGGCAAACCATCGTACGGACGCAGGGGCGCGGGACCGGTCCACATTTCGTAGTCCAGAAAAGCGGGTACGGGTTCCACGGGTGGATTCCCGTTGTTGCGCATGTGATAATAGCAGCACATTTCTACGTGCTTTATATTACCCAGTAGCCCAGCATCCACGACCGTTTTCTTGGCGTCGATCAGGTGTGGCGTACTTTTACGCTGCGTCCCGACCTGCACCACGCGCTTGTATTTCCGGGCGGCAGCGACCATAGCCTCCCCTTCCATAACGTCCACACTGATAGGTTTCTGCACGTACACGTTGGCTCCGGATTTCATGGCCTCAATGGCCTGTAGTGCATGCCAGTGATCGGGAGTACCGACCAGCACAATATCCAGTTTATTTTCGGCTAGCAGCTTCCGGTAGTCGCCGTAGAGTTTGGGCGTTTTGCCTGATTTCTGGCGCTGACTCACGAGTTTAGCCGCGCCGTCCAGTTGGTTTTTGTCGACATCGCAGAGCGCAATAACCTCAACGGGGGCCACCTGAATCAGACGGAACAGATCACTTTTGCCGTACCAGCCGGTACCGATCAGCGCCACCCGCAGCGGGGCCATCGTAGTGTCCTGGGCCAGTAAATCAGCGGCCATAGCGTTACCTTCCAGCGCCGATAGCGCGAGTGCGGCCGACGTACCCTGCAAAAAATGACGGCGATTAAGCGTGAAATCCTTCATCAGACAATCAGATTGCGATAGTTTTCCTAGTAAAGGCAAATCGGCGGGGAACATACTGCAACCGTAACAACCCTACCTAATGATGTCAACCAGCCCCGAATTACCCAATGAAATTTACTGCAACTATCACCATTTTCTTTAGCCTTTTCTTCCTTTTTTCGTGCGACCGACAAGAATGCAAAACCCCACCACCTACTTACGCACTTAAATGCACAAATTTTCATAATTTATTTATGCCTCCATCAGCACGGTTCACAATAAAGAAGCGTATCGAGCCCCCTATTACTCTTTATTTCATCCTGATTATTGGTCTTATATGCCATCAGCCTGCCCAGTTGTTCGGACAGGTCGTTCGTTGCACCGTAGTGGACCGACTTACCCAAAAAGAAGTCCCTTATGTAAGCATAGCGTCAACGCAGACGGGCGCAGGTATACACGCAGACGAAGAAGGTTATTTCGAGTGGGGAAGTACGCGTAGCGGAGATACGCTGGCTATATCCTGCGTGGGTTATAAACCGCTCAAAGTTGCCTTTGATCTGCTCGATCAGGACCGGATGAATCGACTTGCCCTCAGCCCTGATACGGTTATACTGAAGGAATTTGTTGTTAAACCCGGCACTAGAAAAAGGACGAAGGAGATAGGTTTCTACCATTACCCTCCGAACTCAAAACGAGGTATGGCGGCTGGCGGCATATCAGACAACCAGGTGTTTGTCAACTATTACAAAAACAACGAGGGGAAGGAAGGATTGCTTTCCCGGTTGCTGTTCGACCTGAAAGCTTCTAATCCAGGACAGGGGAGCTCGAAAGCCCGAATTCGGATTATGCGTTACGATCCGGAAACCGGCTTGCCCGGTAACGATTTGTTACCCAAAGACATTATTGTCAGCATCACTCCTTTGTCCCATGACATTGCGCTATCGGTAGAAAAATACAATGTTCCGTTCCCTGTGGAAGGTATTTTTATCGGCCTTGAGTTTATCTGCCACAACGAATTCATTTACAAAAATCAGTCGCTGAAAAAGCAAAAATCGGATTGTCCGCTTATCCGTATGACCAGGGAAAAAGAATATGACCAAATTGGCAAAGGGTATTACTGGACAAAGTTTCGCAACAAATGGCAATGGGTTTGTATTTCGGACGGATCCGCGTTCCCCAACAAGGCTATGGTAGGAAACGTCTTTAAGTTCGGGGCCAGGGTCGTGTTCTACGAGTAACAGGTGCGCTACAGCCAGGACTATGTTGACCAACTCACCTACTGGAATCGACTAAGTGGTAACCCCTCGTCAAACAGTAAGGCCAGGGACTCTATCGGGCCGACATAACTCGGCCCGCTTCCCTGCCATCAGTAGTAATGAACGGAATTTAGCTTACCGTATCATCCATCTTTCTTTATTCATGCCTGGTATCTCCAACCTTCTTCGTCAGCTCTCATTCGTCAGTACTGTCCTCTTTTTTATGCTCGATTCACAACAGACACTCGCCCAGAAGGCGGGTGTTGATCAGACCGTTTTTGGCAAGTTTCCCGACGGACGCGAAGCCCAGTTGTTCACATTACGTAACGCGGCTGGCATGACAGTTCAGATCACCAACTACGGCGGCTACATCGTTTCCTGGACGGCTCCCGACCGGCAAGGCAAGCAGGAAAACATTGTACTGGGTGTCCCAACTTTTGCCGATTATCTGGCCGGTACGCCCAACTTCGGCCCCATCGTTGGGCGATTTGCGAACCGCATTGGCAAAGCGAAATTCACGCTGGACGGTACAACCTATACGCTGGCGGCTAACAACAACACGAATCATATTCACGGTGGCCCGCAAGGCTTCGACAAGAAACTCTGGGCCGCTACGCCCGTTGACGGCGCAGAACCGGCGGTTAAACTGCATTACACCTCCCCCGACGGCGAGGAGGGCTACCCCGGTACGCTGTCGGTCGATGTTACGTACACCCTTCAGAAAGACAATGCCTTACGTATCGATTACCAGGCCACAACCGACAAGCCAACCGTCGTCAATCTGACGAATCACACTTATTTTAACCTGAGTGGGATGAAGCAGGATATTCAGCAGCACGAGGTGATGATCAACGCCGATCAGGTACTGGCAACCGACAAAGGGCAGATTCCAACCGGCGAACGATTGGCCGTTAAGGGTACAGCCTTCGATTTCAACCAGCCTACCGTCGTCGGGAAGCACATCAACGACACGACCGGTCAGCAGCCCGCTAACGTGCAGCTCCACTACGCCAAAGGGTTTGACCACTGCTGGATTTTTCCGGATCAATCGAACAAGCTGAAACTGGGCGCTACGGTTTACGAACCGACTAGCGGTCGTCTGTTGACGATGTACACCACCGAGCCAGCCGTTCAGTTCTACACGGGCAACAACCTGAAAGGCAATAAGACCGGCAAGGAGGGGGTCGCATTCGCGAGCCGGTACGGGTTGTGCCTGGAAACCCAGCACTTCCCCGATTCGCCGAATCACCCCGATTTCCCGACAACGACACTCCGTCCCGGCGAGCGCTTCCAGTCAACAACCGTTTACAAACTATCTACTAAATAACGTCAACGATACCCATGGGTATGTTACAAACAATGCGGTGGTTCGGGCCGAATGACCCGGTATCGCTAATGGACATTCGTCAGGCGGGTTGCACCGGCGTCGTGACGGCGCTGCACCCGATTCCGGTTGGTGAGGTCTGGCCGGTCGATGCCATCCGGGAGCGCCAGCAACTGATCGAAGCGGATAACGATCAATACGTACCGTTACACTGGGCGGTGGTCGAAAGCTTACCCGTGCACGAAGCAATCAAAAAGGGCAAGCCCGAGCGCGATACGTACATCGCCAATTACCAGCAATCGCTGCGAAACCTGGCCGCCTGTGGCATCCAGACGGTGTGTTACAACTTCATGCCGGTACTGGACTGGTCGCGGACCAACCTGAACTACGTTATGCCCGACGGCTCGCAGGCATTGCAGTTCGTCTGGAACGATTTCGCCGTTTTTGATCTGTTTATCCTGAAGCGACCGGAAGCCTCAACCGATTATAAACCGGAAGTCACCGCCAGGGCGAACGAGCAGTTTACGATGCTGTCGCCGGAACGTGTTGCCGAATTGAAGAACACGATCCTGCTCGGTCTGCCCGGTTCGGAAGAAAGCTTTACGCTCAATACGTTCCAGAGCCTGCTCGACGAATACGCCCAGATTGGTGACGCGGAGCTACGCAATAACCTATACTATTTCGTTCAGCAGGTCGCCCCGGTGGCGCAGGAAGTAGGAATCAATCTTTGCATTCACCCCGACGATCCGCCGATGCCGCTGCTGGGATTACCCCGCGTGGTCAGCACCGAAGCCGACCTGGCTCAGCTCATGGCCGCCTGCGACGTACCGGCCAACGGCATTACGTTCTGTACCGGCTCGCTGGGTATCCGACCCGACAACGATCTACCGGGAATGATTGAGCGCTTCGGCGAACGGATTCATTTTCTCCACCTGCGCACGACCAAACGGGAAGGTCCAAAGAAGACCGTATGGTATGATTCCTTTTACGAAGCCGACCACCTGGCGGGCGATGTGGATATGTACGCCGTTGTCAAAGCCATTGTTCTCGAACAACAGCGACGGATTAAAACGGGTGTTGGCACCCCGTCGATTCCCATGCGTCCCGACCACGGTCACCAGATGCTCGACGATCTCCACAAAAAGACGTATCCTGGTTACTCAGCCATCGGGCGACTGCGTGGATTGGCCGAGATACGGGGGCTGGAGATGGGTATTACGCACAGCTTGGGGAATCAATCGTAACTGTTGTCGACTACAGCCGAAAATCAATTTCGTTTTAAAATACCGAGCGGTGTTTTGGTGTAAACAGCCAGCGAAAAAGAACTGCCTATCTAAAGCTATATCAATCAGGTACACATCTAAACCTTTTCTATTCGTGATGTCGCTCCCTACCAAACTTCTTGCTGGTATCGCCTTCGTCTGCTTCTCTCTGCTGTTGACGCCAACCAGTCACGCCCAGACGCTAGCCAAAAATGGGGCCTGGCTCGAAAAGCATTTTGCCAAACTGGTAACCGACAAAGACAATGCGGCTACGTTTACGTTCAAAGGATGCCAGATGAACATGGCAGTTGCCGATAAGGATAAAGACGGCTCGGTCAACATAAATATGGGTTGGTTGCTGAGTGACGTTCGAAAAGTGAGCTACAAGAAAGAAGCAAACGGGCAATACAAACTTCTGTTAGATGTTCCAGCCGACAAAGTGAGTATGGCAATGAACATAGGTGGTTTCTCCGGCTCATATACCACTGACGACAAAGAGAAAGGCAAAGACAACAACACCTCGTTCGGGCTGGACACGACCGATGAATCGCTGGTGAAGCAGATTAAGCAGAAGCTGGAAGAATCCGTGCAGCTCTGTCGCCGGGGAAAAGAATAACAGTAGTTTGGCTTTACTACGCGTTACGTTCCCCTCTTAACCGTTCTATTCAATCCGCTGCTAGTAGACCGTGACCGTTTGTTTCTTTTAGGTATATCTCCTAAACGACACGGTCTATGAAACCGATCTCCGATTCAACCATCACCCGGCGCAGTTTTCTGAGAACCAGCGCACTGGCCACGACTGTCATCAGCGGCTTCCCCACTATTGTACCGGCTTCGGTATTTGGTAAAAATGCCCCCAGTAATCGAATCAACGTAGGAGCCATTGGTACCGGCCGCATCTCGCGGGGCCATGATCTGCCGGGCGTCTGGCAGTACGACAATGCGCGCGTCATGGCCGTCTGCGATCTGGACAGCATCCGGGCGGAGGACGCCAAGAAACTTGTCAACGACTATTACACCAAAAAGACAGGAAAGGAGTACGACGGCGTCCGGGTGTACACGGACTACCGCGAGCTACTTAATAACAAGGATATCGACGCTGTTCTGGTCAGCACCCCCGACCACTGGCACGCGCCTATCGTAATCGATGCGGTTCGGGCGAAGAAGGACGTGTACATGCAGAAACCGGCATCGCTGACCATTGCCGAAGGGCGCATGATGGCCGATGCCGTTAACCAGTCGAAGCAGATTGTGCAGGTGGGTAGTCAGCAGCGGTCGTCGGAGCAGTTCCGCTACGCGGCCGAGCTGGTACGTAACGGCCGGATCGGGCAGCTCAAAACGGTGTACGTCGGGCTTCCCGGCGACCCCTCGGGCGATGAAGAAGCGCAGATGCCCGTTCCCAAGAATCTGAACTATGATATGTGGCTGGGCACCACGCCGGATGTTTACTACACCGAAAAGCGGGTTCATCCCCAAGTGGGTTACGACCGGCCGGGCTGGCTCCGCTGCGAGCAGTTTGGCGCGGGCATGATTACGGGCTGGGGATCGCACCATATCGACTGCGCGCACTGGGCCATGAATACGGAACATACTGGTCCGGTCGAAATCTGGGGGAAAGCTGATTTCCCGAAGTCAGGGCTTTGGGATGTTCACGGTATTTTCCGGACGGAAGCGCTGTACGATAACGGTGTTCACATGATCGTGAGCAACGAAATTCCGAACGGCATCAAGTTCGAGGGTACAGACGGCTGGATTTTCGTGTCGCGGGGCGATGGGTCGGTTACGGCCAGCGATCCGGTGGCCAAGCAGCAGGCGGCTAAGAAACTGGACGCCAGCGATCCTAAATTACTAACATCGGTCATTGGTCCGAACGAAGTTCACCTAGCTGTCAGCAAGGAGCATCATGGCAACTGGCTGGAGAGTGTTGTGAGCCGCAAGCAGCCCATCGCTCCCGCCGAAATCGGACACCGTTCCTGCTCAGCCTGCCTGCTGCACCATGCCGCCATGAAATTGAACCGGAAACTATACTGGGACCCGAAGAAGGAACAGTTCAAAAACGATCCCGAAGCCAATCAACTCCTATCCCGGCCCCAACGTAAGGAGTACGCCATTAAGCTGGCCGCTAACCAGAAGAATACGCTTGGGAAGTAGGTAATCTACGGCAGTTCCCTAGCCCCTTTCTTAAAGGCTAATCGTGTCGAGGTTTGTTCTGACCACACCCTGCCCCCTCCTGTTTTAGGAGGGGGACATGCAGAAGTGACCTTTTACTCTCCCCCTCCTAATTTTCTAGGAGGGGGCTGGGGGGTGGTCAGAGCAAACCGAGCAAACCCTCGTTATGCCCCTACAAGACTATATTCTAGGAGAGAGAATGCCGGTGAGGTAGATTCTATCAAACCCCGCTCCTACACAACTCTGAAAACAAGCTACATGACACGCAATTCTTTTCTTCGTACTCCGTTCATGCTCATTCCGCTCATGACTGCACTGGGTGCGTCGGCGCAGCAAACCGCCCCCCCAAATGCTACGGTTCGGCTCGTTACGTTAGATCCCGGTCATTTCCACGCGGCTCTCGTGCAGAAAAGTATGTATCCTCAGGTTAGCCCAGTCGTGCAGGTGTATGCCCCGGAGACACCCGACGTCAAACTGCATCTAGCCCGGATTCAGTCGTATAACAAACGCGCTGACAAACCGACGAGCTGGGACGAGAAGGTGTACATCGGTCCTGACTACCTCGAAAAAATGCTGGCAGACAAACGGTCGGGCGCGACAGCGGGGAATGTTGTTGTCATTGCGGGCAACAACCAGAAAAAGACCGAGTACATTCAAAAATCCATTGACGCCGGGTTTAACGTGTTAGCTGACAAACCGATGGTGATTGACGCGCGGGACTTCGACCAGCTGCGGACTACGTTTACGACGGCCGCCCAGAAAAAAGTCCTGCTCTACGACACCATGACCGAGCGGTCGGAGATTACAACCCTGTTGCAGCGTGAACTCTCGATGATCCCCTCTGTGTTTGGGATGCTCGAAAAAGGTACGCCCGACAATCCGGCGGTGACGAAGGAAAGCGTCCACCATTTCTATAAGTACGTGTCGGGCAGCGTTCTCCAACGTCCAGGTTGGTTCATGGACGTAACGCAGCAGGGCGAAGGTATCGTCGACGTAACGACACACCTTGTTGACCTGGTGCAGTGGGAGTGTTTTCCCGAGCAAATCATCGATTACAAGAAAGATATTCGCCTGAATTCAGCCCGGCGGTGGACGACGGATATGACGCGCAGTCAGTTCAAAACCATCACCAACCTGCTCGACTTCCCGGATTATCTGAAACGGGACGTAGTCAACGATTCTCTCCTCAAAATCTACAGCAATGGCGAGATCAATTATCAACTGCGGGGTGTCAACGCGAAAGTATCAGTAACCTGGGCGTATAAGGCCCCGGAGGGTGGTGGCGACACGCACTACTCCATCATGCGTGGCACCAAAGCCAACCTAGTGATCCGGCAGGGAGCCGAACAGAAGTATAAACCGGCCCTCTACATTGAGCCGGCATCCACCGATGCCGCCTACGAAAGCGGCCTGACCGCAGCTGTCAATACGCTCCAGCAGCGCTATCCGGGCGTTTCGGTGAAGAAGAACAATAAAGGCTGGGAGGTAACTATCCCGGAGAAGTACAACGTTGGTCACGAAGCCCACTTCAGTCAGGTTACCGAAAATTTCCTGAATTACCTGCAGGCCGGTAAGCTCCCCGCCTGGGAAGTGCCGAACATGATCGCCAAGTATTACACGACAACACAAGCATTGAAGCTAGCGAAAGAGAGTAAGACCGGGTCGCCGTTGCGATGAAAGAGCGAAAGCAGCTCGCTAGGCATTAGCTCGCGCCAACGCAATCAGCCGCTCTTTCACTCTTTGATTTTCTCTTTCGCTCTTTCACTCATTCATTCTTTCGCTCTTTACCTATGCCTCTTCGACGTCAGTTTTTAAAAGATTCAGCAAAAATGGCCGCCGGTCTGGCTGTTTCGCCTACCCTTCCTACGCTCGTCCAGCCAGGCGAGAACCAGCCAGGTGAGGCTTCGTTTTCTATTCTGTCTAGTGCTCCGTTAGCCAACCGAATTCGGTTTGCGGTCATCGGGATGAACCACGGCCATATCTACGGGCAGGTTGAAGCCGTCATCCGGGGTGGTGGCGAACTCGTATCATTCTATGCGCAGGAGCCCGACCTGACCGCCCCCTTTGCCAAGCGATACCCCAACGCGAAACAGGCCCGCAGTGAAAAGGAAATTCTGGACGATACGTCTATCCAGCTGGTTCTCAGTTCGATCATTCCCGACGAGCGGGAGCCCCTGGGTATCCGGGTAATGAAAGCGGGAAAAGATTACATGTCTGACAAACCCGGTATCACGACCCTGGACCAGCTCGCCGAGGTACGTCGCGTACAGAAGGCTACCAAGCGTATTTACTCGATCATGTACAGTGAGCGCTTCGAAAATAGAGCCACCGTGAAAGCGGGTGAACTGGTCAAAGCCGGCGCCATTGGCAACGTCATTCAAACCATTGGTCTGGGACCGCACCGTATCACGCTCTCGTCGCGGCCCGACTGGTTTTTCGACAAGAAACGATTTGGCGGTATCATCTGCGACATTGGCTCGCATCAGTTCGACCAGTTCCTGTATTTCACCGGCTCGACCCAGGCCGACATCGTTGCCTCGCAGGTAGGCAACCTTCATTTCCCGCAGCACCCAAAGTTTGAGGACTTTGGCGACGTAATGATGCGGGGTAATGGTGGCATGGGCTACATCCGCGTCGACTGGTTTACCCCCGACGGCCTGAAAAGCTGGGGCGATGGTCGCCTGACGATCCTGGGCACCGACGGTTACATCGAGATTCGCAAGAACATCGATCCCGGCGGACGCGAGGGAGGCAATCACCTGTTCATTACGGACAAAAAAGAAACGCGCTATATCGATTGCAGTAAGGAAAATCTGCCTTACGGCCAACTACTCGTTGACGACGTACTGAACCGTACCGAAACGGCCATGTCGCAGGAGCACTGTTTCCTGGCGACCGAACTGGCCCTGAAGGCGCAGAAGCAGGCCGAAACGATCAACCTTAAAAAATAGCGAACGTATGATGAGCCAGTGTCTGATCATTCTGCTGCCTATGCTGTTGACCTGGAATCTCGTCACGGCCGGAGAAATGCCACCCAGAGACGACATCAACTGGAAAAAAGTCCGGGTGCTGGTCTACACCAAAAACGGTAAAGGCTACGTCCACGATAACATTCCGTTTGCCGTTCAGTGCATCCAGAAGCTGGGGCAGCAGCACGGTTTCCAGGTGGAAGTGGCTGACCAGCCCGGCGTTTTCGTTGAATCAAATCTGCAGAATTATACGGTCATCATTTTTCCTAGTACCAACAACGACGTGTTTGATACCGACGCCCAACGGCTGGCGTTCCGGCGCTACATCGAAGCGGGGGGCGGCTTCGTGGGCATTCACTCCGTCGTGGGTACGGAGCGTAACTGGGCTTGGTTCAAACGCATGATCGGCGGTACGTTTGCCTGGCACCCTCGTTTTCAAAAGTTTCGGGTGCAGGTGATTGATACGAAGCATCCGTCCACACAGGGCATTCCGCCGGCCTGGGAGCGGGAAGACGAGTTCTATTTCATTAAAGAGATGTCGCCCGGCCCTACGGTGGTCATGGCTAGCGACATAAACTCACTCGACGGCGAAGAACCCGAGAAGGTCCAGCAGTTTCGGGGTTCGTTCGGGCAGTTGTACCCGTCGGTCTGGTATTACAATTTCGACGGGGGCCATACCTGGTGCACTACCCTCGGCCACGACAAACAGGACTACGAAAATCCGCAGTTTGTCCAGCACATCTTTCAGGGACTCCGCTACGTGGTGGGGCAGGTGAAAAAGATCAATTTCGCCAATGCCTACGCCGACTCGCGCGATACACCCATTCGGTAATGTATGACAAGAGAACTCTAATTCTTTAGAAGCAAATCCGGTAAGTTGGTTTGGGTTATTTCTTGCCAGAATGACACCCATATTTCATAAAGGGCAAAGCCGTTAAGTTCTGGGTAAACCTCCCCCGCCCCCTAAAGGGGGAGATGTTTGCGTCTTGTTAGGTTGCAGCACGGTAAGCGTATACAGCTTCTGCCCTTGTCCGTCGGTTTGTACTCTTGCCCGCGTGAAGCCGATTTGCTGTTCGGCTAGTGATTGCTGAATCGGGAGGGGCAAATCGGCCAATGTAACGGTGTAATAATCGAGCTGCGTCGGGGTATTAATTCGGTGCGGTACGTCATCTGACCGAACACATCCGCGCTGGTCCAGCGGACCGTTTACGTGTTACCCCGCCATACGTAATCAGCCAGTAAAACCGCCCCGTTATTTATGGGCTCAACATCCCGGTACCAGGAATAGTCCTGCCGTCTGATGTTCGATAAAGTTCCTCCGTCGATAAGGGTGTTCTTCAGTGTAGCACGTAACGAATCAGGCGAGACCGCAGGAGCCAGCTGGTAGGCCGTCAGCAGTAGTTGCTGATTGGTGACGGCCTGGTAGTGCATGGCCTGCTGCTGAAACGTAACGCGCCAAACCTGATTCTTTTCCAGCGCGGTAAAGACCAGGTCCGTCGCCTGCGGATACCGGCTGATGACCGGCCGGATGGCGCTGGTGGGAACCGTCTCTTCGGAGTCAACGGGGGCTGGCTGCGAATCGATAATCCGGTTACAGGCGCTGACACTGAGCCCAAGCAGAACAAGCCATCCGATTGCTTTCATAGCGACTGATTAGTGCGATCTTGACCGACTATCACATTCCGCGCCGGTGAGGCTCGGAACCTAAGGTCAAGAATAAAGACACCGGTTTATTTAGCCACCGTTGCAAGTCTGTTAAACTTTTCCGTACGGCAATGACGTAACGGAAGCAACCCTTTCTCATTTTTTGGCGAGTGGATTTCTTCCCAGGCAGGGGATTAACATCATTACGTCCATGATTTACCAGCATCCGGTTGATTTTGCGCGCGCAATTCGGCTGATCGAACAAGGGTTTATTCGACCGGGCCGGATCATTTCGCAGCACCTGCCGTTCGACCAACTGCCGGACGCCATAGTTACCGCCAGCCAGGGGCAGCACGCCAAACTTGTTGTTCATTTGTGAACGTAGCGAATCAAGCCGGTTCGTACACTAAGAAGACAGCGTCGGGGCAAGATTCTATTGAAATAATTGCTGATATTGGCGCGATAACCAGTCAAACCTAATGAAAACAACACGCACACTGACAGCCCTTACGCTGCTTTTAACCGGCTTTTTCCTGACCACACTCACGTGGGCGCAGGAGAAAAAAGAAGTCCCCAGCCCACCCGCTACAGCTACCGGTAAAGTAGCCGGATCGGATATTACGATCAACTACGGCAGTCCAGCCGTGAAAGGCCGGACGCTCTTTGGCCCCGAAGGATCGCAGGCCCTGGAAAAATACGGGAAAGTATGGCGGGCCGGTGCCAACGATGCCACCACCTTCGAAACCAGCAAAGACATCAAAGTAGAAGGTAAAACGCTCCCGGCGGGTAAATACGCCCTCTTCACGATTCCAACCGAGAATCAGTGGACGGTGATCTTCAACAAAACCGCTAAGCAGTGGGGTGCTTACAAGTACGACGAAGGTCAGGATGCCCTGCGCGTCATGGTTACGCCTAAGAAATCGTCGTCAATGAACGAGCGCCTGAAATACGATGTCACCAAAAATGGCTTCGCGCTGAAATGGGGCGATGTTGAAGTCCCTGTAGCCCTCAAGTAGTTTTTGCTCGTCGACGTAAAAGGGGGAAGAAGAAAGACTAGAAATAATCTTTTTTCTTCCCCCTTTTACGTCTTAAAAACTCGGTGCTCCCTCCTTACTGGCCACTCTTTTAAGGGTTTTACGCGGCAATGAATTTGTCTTAGTTTGCCGCTATTTACCACCCCCGTCCCCCTCCTAAAACAGGCGGGGGAGTGTCAGCAGCAATCTCTTCTAATCTCCCCCTCCTGTTTTAGGAGGGGGTTAGGGCAGGGCTGTTAAGTTCTGGTTGGCTATACCCCCCGCCCCCTAAAGGGGGAGAAGATTATGCGCAATTTCCTCCCCCTTTAGGGGGCGGGGGGTAAGGCTAGCCGAAGGAAATTTGGTAAGTAGTAGACCCAATCAGAGAACTTAACAACCCTGGGGGCCGGGGGGTGGTAAATAGCAAATTTTAAGGGTTGAGGTTGGGTAAAACGCTGTAGTAATAGAAAAGCCGTAAGAATGACTGTTGTCAGTCTTTCTTCTTTTAGCCAAACCTCGCTTTATTTCCGCAACGCCGGCTTTTGGTACGTAGCGGTACGCTTGTCTTGAATGACGCCTTTCCAGTTAAGGCCATAACCGAAGTCATAGCGGTGCTTCTCCGAGTCGACGTAGGGTGTTACGTCGCGCGGCACGTCCTCGGCCTGCACTTCAACGGCTTTCATATCGGCAGGCATCACCAGCGGTAACAGCGCCGACGGTTCGCTTACGCCGGTCAGAATCTCCAGCAACGCCTGATCTTGTACGCTGAAATGCGCCAGAATTGCCCGCGATTGCGGTTCGAACTCCCGGCAGACGGTCGGGTTAGCCAGTTGAATGATCGTAATCACTGGTTTCCCGTTCATCTTGGCGTATGTCTCCGTCACCATGTCAAGATCCCGGCTGTTGATCGTCTTCGCAGTTTTACCCTTGTACGTCCGGTTCGTAAATTTCTCCAGTGGGTCACCACCGGCGATGCTTGGGTCCCGGCTATCCTGTGCGGTATAATCGTTGTATTGCAGACTGACCGGAACGTAGCCCGTGCCACCAGCTTTGGCATCCTCTTGGCTGTAGCCACCGCCCGAGTCCGGACTCCGGATAAAGGCCAGTGCGAAATCAGCCTCCTCGGGTTTGTCCGTCACCGTAAAGTATTTCTGCGCGATGGCCAGGCTAACTGGCAACTCCAGTTTCTCGGGTGTTTCCATCCCCAGGAAGTTGCGACCAGCGGGCGTAAAACGCTTGGGAATGTATACCTTTTTCCCCTTTGCCAGCGGCAATACGTTCCCCTTGTTTTTCAACATCACCACCGATTTCAGCTGCGCCTGGTAGCCAGCCTGCATAAATTCGGACTGCCCCACCACTCGCTGGGACTCCACCGGATTGAGATAGGGGTTTTCGAACAGCCCCGTCCGAAACATATTCTGTAACAAACGTACCGCCGATTTCTCCAGCCGGGCGCGCATGGCGGCCTCCCCCATATCGCGAACCCCAAGCTTATAGGCTTCCATCACTGGTCCCGCATCGTTGTTTCCGCCAAATTGGTCGGCCCCCGCCAGCAGGATTTTGTAATGCCGTTCACCCACCGTCATTTTCTCCACCCCCCAGGGCTTACCGGTCAGGAAAACGTCTACCGCTGTTTCGTCGGCCGTAATGTTCCAGTCGGTACAGACAACGCCATCATACTTGTACTGACCACGTAACAGATCGTTGATCAGGTATTTGTTGTAGCTGTTACCCACGTTCTCGCCGTTCTTCTTATCCTGTCCGAACGAGATCGTGTAGTACGGCATCACGGCTGCGGCTTTACTGGTTTTCCCATTTAGTTTAAACGCGCCCTCGGTAAACGGCAGCAGGTGCGCATCGAAGTTGTTTCCCGGATAAACCGCGTATTTACCATAGCCATAGTGCGCATCGCGCCCCGCTTCGCCCGAGCCACCACCCGGCCAGTGTTTCACCATCGCGTTGACGCTGGTATAGCCCCATCCGTCCTTAATCTCCTTTTTCCCGGTCGACGTTTGAAAGCCGTCGATATAAGCGCGGGTCAGGTCGGTCGTCAGACGTGGGTCCTCGCCGAACGTACCGCTGAACCGATACCAGCGCGGGTCAGTCGCCAGATCGACCTGGGGCGAGAGGGCCGTAGCAATACCCAGCGCCCGGTACTCCATCGCGGCAATCTGACCAAACTGTTTGGCAACGGCTGGATCGAACGTAGCGGCCAAACCAACTGAGCCGGGCCACATCGAAATCGTCCCACCAGCACCAGCATTGTACTCCGCATCGGCCCGGGTACCGTGGCGCGGGTCAGAGCTGCTGTTGATCGGGATACCCAGGCCCATACCTTCGACCAGCGCCTGCGCATTGTTGTTCCATTCGGCTGCGATGGCTGGGCTCTGCACCGACGTAATCAGGACATGTCGTAGGTTGTCTTTGGTTAGAAACTCGCGCTGCTGATCGGAGAGGTCGGCGGGGTTAGCACCACTCTGCGCAAAGACCTTTCCACCGTATGTGCCGGCGAAAGGACCGCCCGCTGCCGCCGGGATGGGCTGGTGTTTACTGTATAGCATCAGCCCGGCAATCTGCTCGATGCTCATCTTCGACGCCAGGTCTTTGGCGCGTACCTCAACCGGTTGCCGCCAGTCCTCGTAGGGGTCGAGTTTACCATTGCGGTTCAGGTCTTTGAAGGCCCGCCCGCCGATCGACAGTATTTTCAATCCCGATTGGGTTGAGTACGCCATCGTTGGCACACCCTCGGAAGAAAATGTAAGAATACTACCATTTTTCACTCCACTGGGAAAGCCAGTCTGGGACCAGCTGACAGTTGACAGACATCCACTAATCAGGACAGCCAACGTAATTGTAC
The DNA here is from genome assembly GCF_013375035.1 of Spirosoma sp. KUDC1026. Taxonomy (NCBI): domain Bacteria; kingdom Pseudomonadati; phylum Bacteroidota; class Cytophagia; order Cytophagales; family Cytophagaceae; genus Spirosoma; species Spirosoma sp. KUDC1026. The sequence continues at coordinate 4,923,124 of NZ_CP056032.1, forward strand.
GGATCATTACGAAATAGGTTTAGCACAGTTTGGCAACTTATCCAAAAATCGAACGCAAATCAACCTAAACGAGTGGTTACTTAACAACAACCATCCGGCTAACATCGCTATAGGTCAGACTCCCACCCTCAGCGCTTTTCAACCTACGCCCCATACTCAACCGATTCATTGGTCCAGGGTACCTTACAATTCGTTTTGTCAAAAAATGTAATATAAATGAACGTTTACTTACTATATTTGTTAAGTCAATAATGATTTAACCCATGTCCATTTTATGCGACCCAGAAGCGAAGAAAAAGAACAGGCGATTGTAGCCGTGGCTCTTCAGTTGATTGCCGACGAAGGGCTGGAGAACCTGAGCATGCAGCGGTTGGCAAAAGAAGCGAATATATCTCCTCGCACGATCTACCTGAAGTACGAAAACAAGGAGGATCTGCTCATCAAGCTGTTTATTGAAGAGGTTCTCGACGCTTACGAAACCGCCATCCTGACGGGCTTCGACGAAACCATGGACTTTACCGAAGGTGTGCAGACAATCTGGCTCAACAGCTTCAGCTACCTGACAGCCAACCGACACGCTTTTGTTCTGATGCAGTACGGCAAATCATCGCCCCTGCTGAACAAAGCCTATCAGGAACGCAACATCGAGCAGGCGCATCATTTTGTGCCCATCCACCAGTTTTTGAGCCGGCACAGTCAGGCAGGAATTATTCCCGATTTTCCGTTTGACGTCTACCGAGCGCTGCTCTTTGCCCCCTTGCTTGACCTCGTCAGCGAATATTTCGACTACCTCGACCGCCCCCAACAAATCATTACTGAAAAAACTATACGGGCCTGCTGCCAGGTCGTTATCAATGGATTACGCCGATAATCTTATAAAACAAGTAAGACCATGAGTACCGTAACAAACAAAAAAATAGCCATCGTTGGCGGAGGCCCTGGCGGCCTTACCCTGGCCCGACTCCTGCAACAAAAAGGTGCTGATGTGCACGTATACGAGCGTGATCTCAACCGGGACGCCCGGGTGCAGGGCGCTACACTTGACCTGCACGAAGAATCGGGCCTAATGGCCTTGCAAGCCGCTGGACTGATGGACGCCTTTGTTACGAATCACCGCCCTGGTGCCGACCGGGTCCGTATTGTGGATGCGGACGCTACCATCCATCTGGACGACCACACGAACGAGAATAAGGACGCCAGTCGGCCCGAAATTGATCGCGGTCCCCTGCGCGACATCCTGCTGGATTCGCTCCTGCCCGGTACGGTTGTCTGGAACAGCCACCTGATGGATATGAAACCGCTGGGTGATGGCTGGCAGATCAACTTTCAGAATGATACGTCGGCGGTGGCCGACCTGGTCATTGCCGCCGACGGAGCCAACTCAAAGCTCCGGCCACTCGTTACGTCCATCCGCCCATTCTATTCGGGTGTTACCATCGTGGAAGGCACGGTATACAACTCAGCGATCAACGCACCGGCTGTCCACGAGTTGCTGAAGGGCGGTAAAATTTTTGCCATTAGCGACGAGAAAACGATTATTGTCAGTTCCAAAGGCGACGGGAGTCTGGTCTTCTATACGGGCTGCAAAACGGATGAAGACTGGGTAGGTAGCAGCAGCATTGATTTTAGCCATAAGGCGCAGGTCCGGACCTGGTTCGAGCAGATGTTTGGCGACTGGAACCCAATCTGGCTGGAGCTGATCGATGGAGCAACAACGCCCTTTACGCCCCGTCCGCAGTACTGCATGCCCCTGGACCAGCAGTGGGAAAGCCTGCCCAACCTGACCATGCTGGGCGATGCGGCTCACCTCATGCCGCCCTACGCCGGTGAAGGCGTCAACATGGCTATGCTCGACGCACTGGAGCTGAGCCGCTGCCTGACTGATGAGAACTTTACAAGCACGAAAATGGCCATTGCAGCCTACGAACAGCAGATGCTGCTCCGATTTGCCGATATCGGCGGCATTACGTTACAGCAAACAGCCTCCCTCCATTCGGCCGATGGCCTGATGAATATGCTACTGCTGGTAACGGCCTGATTCGTGAACAGGAAGTGACGTTAAATATCAGATTGTACGTGACTTATCTGATTAGGTGATGTCCCATAGAGAAGAATAAACCAATTGTTACCGCCTACAGCAAGTCGATAACCGGCATACGTCACGCGGTATTGGTCCACCTGGTTTTTCATGTACTTATGCTGAAAACGATCACGAGCGTTACCAAAAAAATTATCGGTATTCATCCGCAACAGGGCGTTCAGCCGCTGCGTAATTTAACCCACGTGGGCTCCACCTTTCACGGTTACCACGTACCGGAGAACTTCCTTACTCCCGACTCGGTCTGTTACTGCATCGGTGCGGGCGAGGACATCTCCTTCGATACAGAACTAAAATACCGGTTCGATTCGCGCGTGTACATCTTCGACCCAATGCCCGAGGGCATTCACCATTTTGAGAAGCTGAAAGAATACGCCAGCCGGAACCAGCCGTTTTCTATTCATACCAGCATTCCGTTTACGTACCGCGTTAACAAAGAGCAGGTGGACGCCATAACGTTCGTGGAGGTCGGCGTGTGGGATGCCAAAACGAAGCTCAAGTTTTTTGCCCCCGACCGCGACGACTACCCTTCCCACTCGGTTTATCTGTTTCAGGACACGGGTAAGTACATCGAAGCGCCTGTTGATCGGTTGAGCAATCTGATGAAACAACTCGGTCATCAATCGGTCGATCTGGTTAAGATGGAAATCGAAGGGGCCGAATATACCGTGATCGACACCATCGTGGACGACAAGCTGGACGTCAAGGTCATTCTGGTCGAATTTGACGAGGTATTCAACACCAAAGACAAACTCTTCCATTTCCGGATCAAAAAATCCTGCGATAAACTGAAAAAAGCGGGCTACGTACTCGTGCATTCAACGGAAAACCTCAAACGCACGTTTGTCCGGCGGGACGTGTATGAGACGCTTAAAGCGCAGGAGTTGGGATTGAACTAGTCATCTTTATACCACAAACGTAACGCGGGCGGCCCGTTCCCATTGGAATCAGGCCGCCCGCGTTTTTATTGATGCAACCGGATCAGTTAAACTTCTCCTGGATGTCCATCAGTTTTCCCAGCGTTTTAGCGTATAGCAGGGCGGGTTTGGCGATACCAGGCCGGTACTGCTGCCAGGATTTGTAGTTGTCGCGGGTAAAATCGTCCCAGTTACCCGCGTTCAGCTGCACCCGGCCCAGTGAAATACATGGTTCATGAATCCGGGTTGTATGCCACCATTTTGTCGGAAACAGGATAGTTTCGCCCTCTTCCACGATTACCCGAATCGGCTCTACGTTCTGGAATAGGGGGAATTTCTCGTAGTCGGGATTAAATACGTCGACCTGGGAGATTTTGTCGTTGTCAGGCCGGGGATACATGAACGCAGCCTGCTCGGGTGGGAAAAGAATAAATTCTTTCGAGCCGTAAAGCTGGGTGATCTGCGTATGCAGGTACAGCGCATCGACGTGCAGAAACGGAAAACTAGCCCCGTTTCCCCCGAAAAAGAACTCGTAGATATCAGTCCCGTGCAGCATAAAATTAGGCAGCAGCGGGTGGTTGATCCGGTCCGATTTGCCGTAGATGATCTCCGGTTTCAGATCGTCCAGCAATTCAGGACAATGGTTTTTGATATTGAGGTTGAACGGGTAGGGCGCTGGATTTTCGGGCGTCGACTCCATCATCATGTCGACGTACTGCGACAGCGTGTAGGTTTTTCCTTTGATCTCCTTCGTCATGTGGCCATACGCCTTCTTAAAGAAATCGGGCGTCAGTTTTCCCATCGCCGACCAATCTCGGGTGGCATCGGTTACAACAACGGGCAGTTCGGGTTCAATGTATTGTTCCAGCAACTCCTGGCGGGAAAGATTGCTTCGCTTGTCGACCTTCCTAACGGTCTGCCGATTAGTTACTTCTGTTGTAACCATACACTAGATTAAGTATAATTTTTCAAGATTACTTTCTTCTTATAAGAATGAGTTTTATCGCTTTTGTCACTCCAGAATTAAAATTTTCCATCATAGCAGTCTGCTTGTATTCACTCCTGATAATCAGCAAACTCTATAGCCTTCCAATTGAGCCATTTTGTTTGAATAGTATTGTTTTAATAGTTTCTCGGAACTGGTAAACGACAGTATAGTTCTGACCTGACTCATTCGGTTCTTAGCAATCAGAGCAGTAAACTATACGAAAACAATAAGGGACATCAGTGCTAATTACTCTCAGAAACGAAAAAGGGAAGCCATGCCCGACCGTCCCCTTTCATCTACTACTTTTCCTGAAGCGCCTACTTTATCCGTCTCTATTCCCTGTCTATCCCGGAAAACCACCGCTTTGTCGCTTTTCAACCCCGTAGTTAAGTAGCGCTATTTACTTTAGCTGATACAAACGCCAGTACCATGCTTACCCTCGTCAGAAAGACGTTTAACTACGTTGGTTATTTCCTGATTGTCGCCGTTGCGATCTACGCGCTGACGTTCTTTGTGCCCGGCCTGCACGATGGTTTTCTGCAACACAAACCGCTGGGGAGTCTGCTCTGGCGGCTTGCCTTCTGGACGCACGTTCTGCTGGGGGCAACGGCACTGGTGCTGGGACCAATTCAGTTTTCGACCCGGATGCGGGCGCGTCGACTGGCGCTGCACCGGCAACTTGGTAAGGTATACGTTGTCAGTATTCTGATAGCCAGCGCCGTAGCGTTTTACATTTCTTGGTTTGCCGATACGGGCTGGATTGCGGCAGCAGGCTTTGCCGGTCTGGCCGTGGCTTGGTTCTACACCACCTGGCAGGCCTACGCGACAGTTCGGCGGGGCGAGTTGCGGCTGCATCAGCAGTGGATGTACCGGAGTTACGCCCTCACGCTGGCGGCCGTTACGTTACGCATCATCCTGCCGCTGGAACTGGCGGTATTTCATCTCCCGTTTCCTGTGGCCTACCGCATTGTAGCCTGGCTCTGCTGGGTACCCAATCTGGTTGTGGCCGAGTGGTTCTTCGTTCGCCGAAAGCACCAGCTCAGGTTTGGTTAGACAATCTCGTGGACTGACAAAGGTGGAGTTGGATTGATCGGATACGGTTGCAGGGTATACTGGAACCAGGATACGCTCCGCCAGGCACCCATCTTGTAACCGACGTTATGGTACGTTCCGACGAGGTCGAAACCCATTGACCGGTGGAAGAAATCACTTTTTGGATTCGGGATCGTAATGCCCGCGTATGCGGTATAATACCCCTGCCGCCGAAGGAAATCAAACAGATGGTCGTAGAGCTGCCGACCAATACCCTGCCGGTGGCCGTCAGCATGAATATACACCGACGTATCGACCGACCATTGATACCCGGCCCGGTCGTGGTGCTTCGACGCGTACGCGTAGCCCAGCACATGTCCGTCTGCTTCGGCAACCAGATACGGCAGCTGCTGCTGAATGGTTTCAATTCGCCGGGTAAACTCCGTCAGCGACGGCACCTCATACTCCAGAGACACAAACGAATCGGCGACGTAAGGGGCGTAGATAGCCAGCAGGGCAGGCGCATCGGCGAGGGTAGCAAAACGGATCGTCATAACCCCGGTAAGATAACGAAACCGGACAGTTAGACGAAATAACCCGCCAGGCAAAGCTCATCGGCAAAATCACGCCATTCTTTGAAGCTGGTCGGTTTAGGGGTTACCTGATATACGTTCATGTCCTGCGCTTTTGACACAATCTCGTTGTTCAGGCTCTGGCTGAACAGCACCGTTTTCAGCGTACTGGTATCCGGATTTGCCTTTAGTGCTTCAATAATTTTCAGGCCATCATCACCCGGCAGGTAATAATCGACCACCAGTAACGAAGGCAAGTGGTCACTGTGAGACAATTGCTGCATCAACGAGGAGCCGTCCGGAAAGCTCATAACCTGGCAACTCAGGTTCTCCCGCTGAAATGCCCGTTGAATGACATCAACAACGTTTTGGTCATCGTCAACCAGCCAGATGGTCGCTTTCTGTTTCATAGGTCGTATTGATCAATCGCTCGTCTTACACCACTCAACTATCGTACTTACCATACAGAAAGCAATCCGGATGCAGCCTTACTATTCGTACAAGCGAAAAATCAACCGGATTGTTACGTTCGTCGTCGTTCTGCCCCCTTTTGCTTGCTGGATGTAGTCAGTTTCTTTCCGGGCCATTAGTCCGAACTGACAGCTATGGTCGCCAATTTAAAAATCGCATTAAAATTTTTCAATTCTATGCTCGTCTAGCACGTAATATTGTGCTGCTGATCCAGCCAGTAGAAAATTTGCTAATCAGGTATTCATCAGTTAACTCAATCAGTATGCTTGTACCATTACGCATAAAAGTCCGGCGCGGCATCCACCTCTGGGCAAGTGTAGCCCTCCTGCTCCTTCTGGCGCAGGTCAGCCTGGCACAAACGCTCATTACGGGCACCGTCACCGATGCCGCCAACGGCGAGAAACTGGCCGGAACAACGGTTCAGGTTAAAGGAACCTCGGTGGGAGCCACTACCGATGCCGCGGGTAAATACCAGCTCAATCTGCCCGCGGGCGGTACGGTGCTGGTATTTTCCTTTATTGGCTATCAGCCACTGGAAGTCACCGTTGGCAATCGCAGCGTGGTTGATGCCAGACTGACTGCTACTGACAACGCCCTGAGCGAAGTTGTCGTTGTGGGCTACGGCGTGCAGAACCGGCGCGACATCACCACATCGATCGGCTCCGTTCGGGCGAAGGATCTGGCGAACCAGCCCGTGCCCAGCTTCGACCAGGCGCTGGCGGCCAAAATTGCCGGGGTGCAGGTAACGCAGACCTCGGGCGCGCCCGGTGCAGCCCTGTCGGTTCGGGTACGCGGCACGGGGTCCATCAGCGCGGGGAACGATCCGCTCTACGTAGTCGATGGAATTCCGCTTTCGCGCGATACCAAGTTTGCCACCGGCAGCACGAACACGCAGTTTCCCGACAACCCGATCAACGTCCTGAGTACGCTCAACACCGACGATATCGAGAGCATCGAAGTCCTGAAAGATGCGTCGGCCGCGGCCATCTACGGATCGCGGGGGTCCAATGGCGTGGTGCTGCTAACTACCAAACGGGGCAAGGAAGGCAAGACGGTCGTGAACTACGATACGTACGTGGGGGTGCAGCAGGTATCAAAAAAGATCGACCTGCTTAACGCCTACGAATACGCTCAGTTGAGCTACGAAGCGAAAAACAACGCCTACCTCGATCGCAACCCAACCGGCAAGCCCACCGACTCGAACGACATCCGCAACCGGGGCGTGGGGGCCCCCAGTACGTTAATTCAGCCCGAAATTGTTCCGTACCTGAACGGGCAGGCAAATCTAACCGATACCGACTGGCAGGATGCTATTTTTCGGTCAGCGCCCATCCAGAATCATACGATCTCCATCTCTGGCGGTAAAGACAATGTTAGATTCTACGTATCGGGCAACTACCTCAACCAGCGGGGGGTAGTTATCAGTTCGGGCTACAAACGGTACAGCGCCCGCGCCAATGTCGAAATTAAAACAGGGCGGCTGACGGTCGGTGCGAACCTCAACCCAACGTACGGCTACCACGATCTGGTGAAGGCAGAAGGTCCGTATCTGGGCGAAGGGGTGGTTGGTCTGGCGCTGCAGCTCGCGCCGATCTGGCCGGCAACCAACGCTGACGGCTCGTACAATTTTGGTGGCAACGCCTGGGGCTACGGCGCTACGTCGATTCTGAACCCGGTAGCTATTGCCAATCAGGTGTCCGACAAACTGAGCCAGATCCGGATATTGGGCAATACGTACGCGCAGTACGACATCATTGATGGCCTCTCCTACCGGCTCAATCTGGGGACTGATGTAAACAGCTTCCAGCGGGATTACTACCGGCCCTCAACGCTCGAGATCCGGGACCGCAAAGGCCCATCGACGCCAACGGGTTTCTCACGGGCGCAGAACTTTGTGAACTGGCTGGTCGAGAATACGCTGAACTACAACCGCTCGTTCGGAGCGCATACCGTGTCGGCGCTGGCGGGTTTTACGGCCCAGAAAGACCGGCGCATCGCCAACGAACTAACGGCCACCAACTTCCCGAACGACCTGGTCTACACGCTGAACGCCGGGCAGGTATCGTCGGGAAGTTCCGACATTCAGGAGTGGTCGCTGCTGTCGTACCTGGGCCGGGTGCAGTACGATTACAACGGCAAGTACCTGTTTTCGGGCGCGATCCGGGCGGACGGTTCCTCCCGCTTCGGGCGCGACAATCGCTGGGGGTACTTCCCATCGGTGTCGGCAGGCTGGAACATCTCGCAGGAGTCTTTTCTGAAGTCATCGACCTGGCTGAGCGACCTGAAACTGCGGGCCAGCTACGGCCTGACGGGTAACTTTCAGATTCCCAACTACGGGTCGGTCAGCCTGCTGACGTACCAGAACTATATCCTGGGCAATGAGACAATCGTTAGTGGGCTGGCTCCGGGCAACTCGGCCAACGACCGGCTGCGCTGGGAAAAAACAGCCATGCTCGACGTAGGCTTCGATTTGAGTTTCTGGCGCAACCGCCTGAACCTGACCGTCGACTATTATGACGCTAACACCTCGGACCTGTTGCTGAACGTACCGGTCCCCCGCGCGTCGGGTTTCAGCACCGAATTGCAGAACATCGGCAAAGTGAACAACAAAGGGATTGAAGTCACCCTGGGAACCCGGCAGACGTTCGGCAAACTGATCTGGGACGGCAGCCTGAACTTCGCCAGTAACCGCAACCGCGTCAAGGCACTTGGCCCCGCCGGCGATCCGATCATTACGCAGGGTGGCGTAGCGGGCGCGCAGTTCATTACGCAGATCGATCGTCCGATTGGTGAGTACTACACCATGATCAACGACGGTGTTTTCAAAAATCAGGCGGAGATTGACGCTTACCCGCACGTATCGACGACCCGCCCCGGCGATTTCAAGTTCCGGGATACGGATGGGAATGGAACAATCGACTTTAACCGTGACCGGGCCATTACGGGCAGCTATTTTCCCAAATTCACCTTTGGTTTCAACAGCAACCTGGCCTACCGGGGTTTCGATCTGGGCGTTGCCGTGCAGGGCGTACAGGGTCACAAGATCCTGAACCTGATCCGGCGGTATATCTACAACCTGGAAGGTAACGGCAACCTGTTCCGGGGAGCGCTCGACCGCTGGCAGTCGCCCGATAATCCGGGCAATGGTATCGTAAACCGGGCCAACCGACTGGCGTCGGGTTCGAACGGCGAGATCTCGACCTGGCACATTGAAGATGGTTCCTACGTTCGTATTCGCACCCTCACGCTGGGCTACACGCTTCCGTCGACGCTTATGCAGCGCTGGCACATGAACCGGGCGCGCATCTATGTAACGGGGCAAAACCTGTTCACATTCACTAAATACCTGGGCTATAACCCGGAGGTAAACAGCCGCCCGGACAGCGCTCTTTCGTCGGGGGAAGATTACGGTACGTATCCCCTGCCCCGTACGATGTCGGTTGGTCTTAACCTGTCTTTCTAACCCACCCAGCGCCATGAAAAAAACACGCTTTCAGTCAATAAGTAGCGCAGCACTCTTTCAACTTCCGTTGCGGCACTCTTTCAACTTCCGTTGCGGCACTCTTTTGCTCTTTGTCACGCTTATACTAACAGCTTGCCGCAAAGACTTCCTTGATCTGTCGCCCCTGTCGCAGCCCAACGTGGATAATTTTTACAGGACACCCAGCGACTTCAATAATGCCGTCAACGGGGCCTATGATGCTTTACAGAACCCCAGCCAGTACGGCAGCGAGTTCAACACAATCATCGAAGCCCGCAGCGACAACGTCTTGGACAACGATCCTTCGTCGGGTTCTGGCTTGCGGTACAACATCGACCGGTTTATTGAACCAACGACGAATACGGTATTGCGCGATACCTGGGGCAGCCTGTACACGGGTATCAACCGCTGCAACCTGATTCTGGACAAGATCGATGCCGTGACAATGGACGCTACCCTTAAGGCGCGTTACAAGGGCGAAGCTCAGTTTATCCGCGCCCTGTCATATTTCAATCTGGTCCGGCTGTGGGGCAAGGTACCCCTGGTTCTGACGGCCGGTACTACTGCCGACGCCCGGTCGTACACCCGCAACGAAGTGGCGGCCATTTATGCCGCTATCGAAACCGACCTGACGGCGGCAATAGCGGGTCTGCCCGCCAGTTATACCGGCAACGACATTGGCCGGGCCACGTCGGGATCGGCGCGCGGTCTGCTGGGTAAAGTGTACGTAACGGAAAAGAAATACGACCTGGCCGTATCAACGCTGCGCGAACTGGTTACCGGCACGCGCTATCAGCTATTACCGAACGTGGCTGATGTCTTTGCCGTGACGAACAAGAACAACGCCGAACTGCTGTTTGCGGTGAAGTACCGGAAAGGTGGTTTATTGGGCGAAGGGCACGGCTCCTGGTTCGGCACCAGCATTGGCGACAATATCGAACCGTCCCTGCGGGCGGCTTACCCGACTGGCGACAAACGGCTACCGCTCACCGTTCAGGTGCCGGTACCAAGCAGTATCAACGCCGTTCCTCGAAAGTTTTATGATGAACTGTCTTCAACCAACGACGTAGGTAACGACTTTCCGGTATTACGTTTCGCTGACGTGCTGCTACTCTATGCCGAAGCCCTGAACCAGGTGGGCTACCAGGCCAACGGCGATGCCTTCATGGCCTTGAACAGGGTTCGGACCCGGGCGGGGGTCGCTACGTACACCAGCGCTCAGCTCCCCACAAAAGAAGCTTTTCAGACGGCCGTCATTGCCGAGCGCCGGCTGGAACTAGCCCTTGAAAGCGACCGCTGGTTCGACCTCATCCGGACGGGCACCGCCGTCGAAGCGATCAAAGTAACGGGTATCACCATGCCCGCTTACCGGGTTCTTTACCCAATTCCGCAGTCTGAAATTGATGTGTACAATAATCCAACTACGTTCCCGCAGAATCAGGGGTATTGAGCGGGTGTTCTGACCACCGGCATGGGCCGCCCCGCCTACCCCCTCCTGTTCTAGGAGGGGATAAAAAAGGTCACTTCTGAATGTTCCCCCTCCTAATTTTCTAGGAGGGGGCAGGGGGTGGTAAATAGCGAAAAAAGAGGCCGATTTAACTCTTCGTAAAACTCATATAAGAACCGCCCGGCTCGCTATCCAGCAAGTCGGGCGGTTCGTTTACGCATCAATCGTTTGTCGGCGGCAAGGGCGGTATATCCCGTGAATCAAACCCACGATTGTTCCGGGACCATTCTTCCCGACCGTTTTTTACCCTGAATTGCCATTCTAGGCCGCCATGAACGAGTATGACGTCCATCATCAGCAGCCCGTTTCCAAGGTCATTAACGGATTGATATTTCTCCATAAACGGTTCCCCATAGCTGATCAGATTCGCAACCGGTGCAGTATCCGTTATTTGAAAAATCGAGTCTGCCCGCACGGCTGATTCAACAATCACAACAATACCCTTCCAGACAGCCCAGCGCGTTGGCGGATGATCAATAATTTCGTTGAGGAAATACACATCCGATAGATTACAGGTATAGCCTTCTTCTGCTTCCCGTAGGTTTACCCGCACAGCCCTCTTTTTTCTGCCGGCAAACATCTCGATGAAACTGGGCAGTACGTTGTCTTTGAAAACGATGTGCTGTAACGGAATTGGCGGTTTGGACTGACCACGTACACCAGGTACGCCCAGTAACAAAGTAAGGATAAGGCAGAGCGGACATACGCAACGTAGTCGTTTCATAAATACACCGGGGAACAGGATGTAAATCAGCGTGAGCGATGCTCAACGAATGACCTACCAGTGACAAAAATTGCTGGCTTCAGTTATACTGAGCGATTTCTGTCACTTATTCCATATCAATCGACGGTTATGAAAACGATCTTCGCCTTTTTTCTGCTGCTTGGACAGGTTACACTAGCCCGGCCAGGTCAGGCCCAGCCAGGTCAGGTTGCCAATTACTCAACTGGCAAACCCGGCACCGACGGGTACGAAGAATTCTCGTTCTGGGTTCGGAACAATACAGCGTCGACTATCTCATACGTGTATGGGCGCGACCGTAAAGAAGCTAAAGTGAAGTACCTCGGTAAAAGCAGCCTGAACGGCAAACCCGCTTTCAAGCTGGGACTCCCCAATGGTGTAACCTTATACGCCGTTCCGCTGGACATTACGTTAATGATCACCGATCGACCTGGTAAGTACGTCAAGCGGTTCTCCTGGCAGTACGAAGGCCCCGTTAATGGGGTTGGTACGTTCTGTCAGCCCTGCGCGCCGGACGAACGCTCGGCCATGCGATTACTTAAGGGCTATTACCTGTAGCACGGCGAGACAGGCTGGCGCAAATCGCCTACATCTCATAGTGCTTTCTAATCATGCGCTCGTAGACCCCCGTAGGCAGCAGGCGTTTTAAGAGAACCGAGAATTTTTCCAGCGGTTTACCGACGCGATACGCCCGTTCGACCTGGGGAGACTGAATAATTTTTTCGATTAGTGGTCCGAATACGTCCGGCGCAATCCCCTGACTAACGCTCTCATCAATGAGTTCGTAGGTGCGGTCGAAGGTCTTTTTATAGACACTATTGGCTGGCAGCGACACCTTCAGCCGGTTTTTGTTGATATCAGTCCGGGTGCCGCCAGGCTGAACGTAGCAAGCCTGTACACCAAACGGAGCCAGTTCCAGCCGCAGCGCTTCAGTGAGTCGGTCAACAGCCGCTTTGCTGGCACTATAAGCCCCGCGATAAGGCAAACCTGCCTCTGCCGCAATCGAGCTGACATTGATGATCAGCCCGGATCTCTGCGCCCGCATGGTTGGTAATACCGCCTGAATGGTCCGAATAACGCCAACCACGTTGGTATCGAACACCCGTTGTACGTCAGCAATAGGCAAGGATTCAACCGGAGCCGCAATACCGAGCCCGGCGTTGTTAATCAGCACGTCCAGCCGTCCCTGCTCCGTCAAAATACGCTGAATAGCAGCCTGAATACTGGATTCACTGCATACATCCAGGTTCAGCGTACGAAATGGTTTGGTGAGTTGTTCGATGCTACGGGAGGTGCCGTATACAATGTGTCCCTGCTTGACCAGATAACTGGCAATATGTTCACCCAGCCCGGTAGAGGCCCCGGTTATCAGTATAACTTTCGACATGGCGTTTGTTCGCTGCTTTCAAGAGCGGGCACGAAGTTAAGCGTTCCGGACGCAAAACCGATTCAGCGAATGAGCTCGGCCTGGTATCGTTTGTATGCGTTCGATCATTCGTCTGGTTGTTAGCGCTGATAGCCCACAAACATCTAAAGTCTACTTAACTACCTGACTTATAAACGATTAAAAATAAATCAATTTCGCACATAGCACTAATTACTTAAGTATTTTTCGTTACCTTTGATTCAACCATTCACCGACGTACTATAAACCGCCATGACCTCATCACGTACAAGTTCCATCGACATTACCAATCTAGTTACCTGGACTACCGTTTTTTCTGTTGCAGCCACTGTAGCTGTTGAGTTAATACAGGTAATCTTCTAACACGGCCAACACCCGCTTAGCAGCTTTACATTGGAGCTGTAATAGACTGATAATCTGGGTGTACGTGTGCTGATAGCCCTTATCATAGCTATCAGCAATGTGTCAGAGCTTTTGAGTTAATTTTAATAGCGTACCGCCAACCGGCTTCCTCACTAACCTAGACGGAGTACCCGTACAAAAGCCTTACCTGGAGAAGTAAGGCTTTTTTTTTGTGGTATCCCGGTAACCGGTTCCTTCGAAAAATAACCATCTGGTTAGGGCGCATATTGTCTTGCCTTGCGAGCCGCACTTTTTGCGATATGCGCCTGCAACCCGTACTTTGCACAGGTACGAGCGTTTATTATCCGCTCTGCGTCTGACTTTCTTGCCTATGCCCATCGACTGGGAACCAATCTGGCTCACGCTGCGGCTAGCCAGTATTACGACACTGGTATTGTTTATCATTGGCGTGCCAGTAGCGGGTGGCCTGGCTCTGAATCAATTTCGGGGCAAATCGGTACTTGAAGCCCTGATCAGTCTGCCGCTGGTACTGCCGCCCTCGGTAGTCGGTTTCTATTTGCTGCTGGCCTTCAGCCCAACCAGTGCGCTGGGTGCCTGGCTCTTAAGACACCTGGATATACAGCTTGTTTTTTCCTTTGAGGGGCTGGTGGTGGCTTCGCTGCTTTATAGTTTACCGTTTATGGTGCACCCCATTCAGGCAGGTCTGGAAAATCTGCCAGCCTCCTGGCGCGAGGCCGCTTACACGCTGGGCCAGTCGCCGGTACGGACCTTCTGGCGGGTCCTGCTCCCCAACTGCAAACCGGCCCTGCTGACGGGGATTGTTCTTTCTTTTGCCCACACGATCGGTGAGTTTGGTCTGGTATTGATGATTGGTGGTAACCTGCCCGGTCAGACACGGGTCGCATCTATTGCTATCTACGACGAGGTTGAACTGCTGCATTTTGATACAGCTCACGCCTACGCTGCGCTGCTGCTGGCACTTTCGTTCGTCATTTTGTTGCTGGTCTATAGCATCAACAAACGCGTTACGGTATGATCCAGACCGATTTGACGCTCCCCCGCCTGTTTGCAGAGGGTTCGGGTACCCTGCACGTACAGTTGTCACTACCAATGGGCAGCCTGACGGCACTGGTTGGTCCGTCGGGCTCGGGAAAGACAACGATTTTACGCCTGTTGTCGGGGCTGGAAACACCCACACAGGGACGTATCGCCGTCGGGGACGCCATCTGGCTGGATACTCAGCAACGCGTCAACCGACGTCCGCAGGATCGCTCAATCGGGTACGTTTTTCAGGATTCAGCCCTATTTCCAAATATGACCGTGCTTGAGAATATCCGGTTTGTTACCCCGCCCGGTCAGCAGTCACTGGCCGACGAACTGATCGACCAGACCGGTTTGCAGCCGTTCATCGACCAGAAACCGATTCGTTTATCGGGTGGGCAGCGGCAGCGGGTATCGCTGGCCCGGGCGCTGGTTCGCCAGCCGCAGCTGCTCTTACTGGACGAGCCGTTCGCGGCTCTGGATACCACGTCGGCCCAGGCCCTCCGGCAGGTCTTGCTCGACCTCCACCAGCGCTGGGGCACGACCACCCTGCTGGTCAGTCACCATGAGGCCGACGTACGGGCACTGGCCGACCGGATCATTCACCTCGATCAGGGCCGAATTCGGGCGGAGACGGTAGTTGCGATGACAGGTTCTGCAAACAGCGAACGGATTGAGCGGTTATACTTTGACCCCCCAACCGGGCAGTGGGTGCTTGAAACAGCGACGACACAACTACGAGCCAAAAATCCATCCTGGCAGCAGTTAAAAGTGGGCGATCAAATTCACATTAGCTGGTAACTTTGCTGCCTATGCGCCTGAACGACGAACTGATTCTCTTTTTTTCCGTCCTGAAATGGTTGGTTATTTCAACCGTGATTGGCGTACTCGTTGGTGGAGCCGCATCGGCGTTTATTCTGTTCATTCACCACATCATCGAACTGGGAAATCAGCACGAACACGTGTTTTACCTGTTGCCACTTAGTTTCTTTACCGCCAACCTGCTCAGCCAGTTCGTGCTGAAACGTCACCTGGGCACCGATGCGCTGATTTCAGCCATCAACAAAAACTACGGTAAAATCGACGGAACGTTCATTCCGACCAAAGTCATTAACGTATCGTTGATTCTGGGAACGGGCGGTTCGGCGGGGAAGGAAAGCCCCTGTGCCCAGATTGGTGCTGGCATCGGTAGCGTCATCGCGACGCTGCTGCGCGTCGATGACGTCGATCGCCGGAAGATGGTGCTGTGTGGCTTCTGCGCTGGTTTCGCCTGCGTATTTGGGGCTCCCCTGGCTGGCGCGCTGTTCGGCATTGAAATTCTGGCGGTGGGCATCATCCTGTACGACGTCCTGCTGCCCGCTTTTGTAGCCTCCATTACGGCGTACCAGGTATCCTCGGCGCTGGGCATTACGTTCTTCTATTACCCGCTGGATTTCGTGCCGGCCTTTGAAGAAGGGTTTTTTATCCGGTTGCTGGCCGGGGGAATTTTCTTCGGTTTATGCGCCTTTGCGCTGCTTCGTACCATTCGTCGCAGCACCGCCCTGACGGCCCGAATACCGATCTGGCGCCCCCTGAAAGGGCTAATCGGCGGCCTGGTGCTGGTGGGGCTCGCGCTGCTCTTCTCCCGCGACTACCTGGGCCTGGGACTCAATCTCATGGAAGATACCATCCGGGGCGTTCCGGTGCTATGGTATGCGTTTCTGCTGAAAGCACTGTTCACCATCATTACGTTAAGCATCAGCCGGATTGGCAGCGTCATTACGCCTATCCTGTTCATTGGCGCGACGGCTGGCAGTTTCTACGCGGATCTGGTGGGAGCCGACCGCGCTACGTTTGCCGCCATCGGCTTTGTCAGCCTGCTGGCCGGCACAACGAACTCCCCCATTGCTACCAGCATCCTGGCCATTGAATTGTTCGGGGCAACGGTGGCCCCATACGCGGCAGTATCCTGCGTGATCAGTTTTCTGATGTCGGGGCACCAGAGTCTGTACACGTCACAACTGCTGAGCACCCCTAAATCGCGGGCCATTCCGGTCGAGCTGGGCCAGGAAATCAGTTCAGCAAGTCGTGAACAAACGCACGATTACCCACCCCTGCCCCTACTCCTGCGCGACTGGCTCAAGCGGTGGCGTCAGAACAAGTAGTGCTGCCCTAACTCGTCACCCGCCCCGTCTGTGCCAATTTAAATTGAAGCATGTTGGCTTGATGTGAATTAGTCGGTGTATCTTGACGGGTCTACAGCAATACAACCCATGAAAAAACTGGTCTACTTAGCCATGGCCCTCTTGTCAGCAAGCGCCTGCCAGCGCGCTTCTATGCCGACAACAAAGCGCGTTGTCCTGACGGGCATTGACCCATCGAAAAAACCGGGGGACGATTTTTTCACCTACGCCAATGGCATCTGGAATGATACCGTCCAGATACCCCCCAGCCAGACTGGCGTCGGTTCGTACTCCTTCCTGAATTACCCGCAACGGATACGGTTGCAGGGCATTCTGGACAGCGTTTCAACAACCCGGCATCCGGCGGGGAGTATCGAACAGCAGGTAGGCGATTTTTACGCGTCGGGTATGGACACAGCCGCGATCAACAAACGCGGTTATGATCCCATCAAACCCCTGCTTGCCCGCATCGATGCAGTAGCAGATGTCGCGTCGTTGCTGAAATTAGTGGCCGACGAGCAGAAAGCCGGCAACGGTTCTATCATCGGTTTTTACGTTGGTCCCGATGACAAACAGAGTTCGATCAATATCGCTCAGTTTTCTCAGACGGGTATCGGCCTGCCCGAACGGGCGTATTATTTCAAGACCGATTCATCGACGATTTCTATTCAGAACGCGTACAAAACTTACCTCACCCGCTTGTTTGCGCTGACGGGAGCGGAGCCGTCTGTCGCTGCCCAAAACGCAGCCGTAACGTACGACATTGAAAAACAACTGGCCGATGCACACCGAACCAACATCGAGCTCCGGGACGTAAAAGCCAATTACAACAAACTGGCCATTGCCGACTTGTCGCAAAAACAGCCTGCTCTGAACTGGACTACCTTGTTGACCGACCTGGGCGTACAAGCAGACTCCGTTAACGTTGGCCAGCCAGCCTACTACGACAAGCTGAACGCGATGGTAGCAACCGTTCCTCTCCAGAACTGGAAAGTTTATCTGAAAGCCCAGGCACTGACTAACTACGCGGACCTGCTGAGTCAGCCGTTTGTCGATGCCTCGTTTGCCTACGCAAAAGTGCTGACCGGGCAGGCCGTCAAGAAAACACGAGCGGAGGAAATGACACAGGCCGTCGACCGGTCGCTTGGTGACGCGCTGGCCCAGCTGTACGTAAAGAAATACTTTCCGGAAGCAGCCCGGAAACGGATAGCCGTTCTGGTCGACAACCTCAAGAAAGCGTTTGAAGTACGTATCAACCGGCTGGACTGGATGAGTGATTCGACCAAGACAAAGGCGAAGGAAAAACTGTATGCCTTCACCCAGAAAATTGGCTACCCCGATAAGTGGCGCGACTATTCGACGGTGACGATAAAGCGGGACGCTTATTTCGAAAATCGCCTGTCGACCAACAAGAATGATTATGCTTACAACGTAGCTAAAGTGGGGCAGAAAGTCGACCGAACCGAATGGCATACCACCCCACCCACGGTAACGGCCTACAACAATCCTCCACTCAACGAAATCGTCTTCCCGGCGGGTATCCTGCAAGCGCCTTACTTCGATGTGAACGCCGACGATGCCCTGAATTACGGCGGCATCGGCATGGTGATTGGGCACGAAATAACGCACTCGTTCGATGATCAGGGGGCACAGTACGACAAGGACGGCAACGTAACAGACTGGTGGACCAAAGCCGATTATGCGAAGTTCAAAGCCAGAACCCAGCAGGTGATCGACCAGTATAATCAGTTTACCGTACTGGACTCGGTCCGCGTAAAAGGTGCCCTGACTGTAGGCGAAAACACCGCCGATATTGCGGGGGTTGCCATTGCTTATGATGCCTTCAAAATGACGGAGCAGGGCAAAAGCGCGGATAAACTGGATGGCTTTACCCCCGATCAGCGGTTCTTTATTTCGATCGCCCGGATCTGGCGCGTCAAAACCCGGAACGCCTACATGGGTATGTACGTAAACACCAATCCACACTCCCCGGCTAAATGGCGCGTCAACGGACCGTTGATGAATTTCACGCCTTTTTACAACGCCTTCAACGTACAGCCCGGCGACAAAATGTACAAACCGGAAAAGAACCGAATAACGGTCTGGTAAGGTTTTCCCGGAGCCAATTAGTCATTGACTAATTGGCTCCGGGAAAACCCGCTAGTCAACTCGTGCAGACAAACATCCGTTTTCCTGGTTTCCTGTCTATACCTTTTCTTTATGCATCGTATTCTTCATTACGTTCCCGTCCTCCTGCTGATTGCCGGACTCAGCGCTGGTTTTAAACCAAAGCCGACGACCAAACCTATCGTGCTCGCCTACGTCGGCGGCTTCCGGGGCCTGATCGACGCCGACAACATTGCGGCCGAGAAACTGACGCACATCAACTACGCCTTCGTCAACGTGCAGCATAACCGCGCTACGTTGACCAACCTCGCCACCGACTCGACTAATTTTCGAAAACTGAACGAGCTGAAACAACGCAATCCTGACCTGAAAATTCTGATCTCGATTGGCGGCTGGTCCTGGAGCGAAAACTTTTCGGATGCCGTCTTGAGTGATACGTCACGAACGGCCTTTGCTGCGTCGGCGGTGGATATTGTCCGGCAGTACCAGCTGGATGGGATCGATATCGACTGGGAATACCCGGGCATGAAAGGCGAGGACAACGTATTCCGGCCCGAGGATAAAGAGAACTTTACGCTGATGTTCAAATCCCTGCGGGAGCAGTTGAACGCGCTCAAGCAGCAAACCGGCAAAGACTATCTGGTTACGACGGCCGTGCCGGGTTTCGAAGAAATCTTCACGCATACCAACATGGGCCAGGCGCAGCAGTACATGGACTACGTCAACGTCATGGCGTACGACTACTTTACCGGCGGTCCGCTGGCGGGGCACCACACGAATCTGGCAACCCCGAGCAAAGACTACAAAGGCCAGTCTGGCGAACGGAACATCGAACTGTTCAAGAAAGCGGGCGTTCCGGCCAACAAACTCGTGCTGGGCGTAGCGTTCTACGGTCGGGCGTGGCAGTTGCAGAACGATGATCCAAAGCAGGAGCCCCGCACCATCGCGAAGGTTGAGCGCGGGGGTGGTTATACGTTCATCAAAGACAGCCTGCTGACCAATCCGGCCTACAAACGCTACTGGGACAAGAAAGCCAAAGCCCCTTACCTCTACAACGCCGACCTGAAACGTTACGTCTCCTACGACGACGAGCAATCCATCAAAGAGAAATGCCGCTACGTAAAAAAACAAGGGCTGGCAGGCGTCATGTTCTGGGAGTATTTCAACGACCCAAAAACGTATCTGCTGAGCGAGATCAACCGGGAATTGAAATAAGCTGACGATTTTACCTGTCTCGTAAAAACTTGCCTTGGTCTATATACGATCAGCATTCTACCTAGCCCTCCTGCCAATCCGGTGTCTTGACCAGCTCCCGTATCCGGGCCTTTATTTGCCTGAAAAACACGAAAAACTGATTGTTCTTAATCAGACTCAGCGGATGCCAGGCCTGTTTTCTCTATTACGCTCGTTGATAGAACCTGTTCATGTTTTTAACAGGCTTCCCAATTGCAGATACAGGCAGGTTGCCGTTACAGGGTATCACTAATTACCTACCTTTGCTTTATGAAATGGTGGATGTTTCTTCTGGCAATGTACGTACTGGTGCTTTCTGGGCTCCCCTGCGAAGCGTTTTGCCCAGAAGAACCCATTACAAATCAGGCATCGTTGCCAGACACTGACCAGCATGAACATGACGAGCGCTGTTCGCCGTTCTGCCTTTGTGCTGCCTGCTCCGGTTTCACTATTCCACAGGCTCGCCAGTTTCTGGAAGCCCCGCTGTCAGACACTCTGATTACGGTAGCCATTATGTCCTCGTACCAGACTCCGCACACGCTCGACGTACCGGAGCGTATCTGGCAACCACCCCGGCTAGATTAGTCATCACTGTTGTTCGCTACCTGCTCATTCTGCGTGGGTCAGGAAGTTATTGACTAATCAAACCAACTGTGTTCCATGAAATTTTTAATTGTGTCGCTCTGGCTGACACTCTCTGTAATACTTATAGCCAAGGGCCAAACCAGCCTGCGGGTAACCGTTCAGGATGCCGAAACCCGTAATCCATTACCTGGTGCCACTGTCGAACTTAGGCCAGGTACCATCGGCATGCCGGTAGACTCAGCCGGTAGAGTCGTGCTGACACCACCAGGACCGGGCCGCTACGCGCTTACTTGTTCGTTTGTCGGTTATAACAGCAGAACGGACAGCATAATAGTAGCAGACTCAGCAAACTCGTTCGTGATCCAGCTTACCCCATCCGAGGGAGAAGAACTCGATGAGGTGGTGGTAACCTCTACCCGGAGCAATCGTACCATCGATGATACCCCTACTCGTATTGAAGTAATTACGGGCGAAGAACTGGCAGAAAAGGCCAATATGCGACCGGGCGATATCCGAATGCAACTCAACGAGAGCACCGGTATTCAGGTCCAGCAAACGTCGCCCGTTTCGGCCAACGCCAACATCCGCATTCAGGGCTTAGATGGTCGCTACACCCAGATTTTGCAGGATGGGTTGCCTATTTATGCTGGCTTTGCCGCTGGTCTGAGCATCCTGCAGATACCTCCGCTGAATCTGCAACAGGTTGAAGTAATAAAAGGCTCCGCTTCTACACTTTATGGCGGAGGAGCCATTGCGGGCCTGGTTAATTTGGTAACTAAGCGACCTACCAACGAACGGGAACTCAGTTTCATGGTCAACGGAACCACGGCACAGGGGCTCGATATAAGTGGCTTCTGGGGACAGAAGTGGGAAAAAGCAGGTATTACTCTATTTGCCGCCCGTAATACGCAACGCGAATATGATCCAGGAAAGACGGGATTTTCGGCTCTACCCAACTACGAACGTTATACCGTAAATCCACGCCTTTATCTCTACATCAACCCCACAACGACCCTGATCGTGGGCGGTATGGGCAACTGGGAAAACAGGATTGGTGGCGATATGCAGGTGCTAAAAGAGGGACGTGATAATACAAATCGCTATTTTGAGCAAAACCGTTCGGATCGGCTGGCGTCGCAGCTCCAGCTCGATAAGCGTTTTGCTGGCTCAGTGCTGACAGTCAAGAATAGTGTCAGCTATTTTAATCGGGTTCTTACCCAGCCAGACTATCGGTTTGCCGGGTATCAGGTTTCCAGCTTTTCCGAGGTCAGTTATAGGCATACCGGTGAGCGCTCAGAATGGATTGGCGGGGGTAATCTATGGACGGAACAATTCACCGAAACAGGCAGCAACCAGGACCGGAACTACCAGTATACAACAGTTGGTGGTTTTTTGCAGAACAGCTACGAAGCCGCTTCCTGGCTAACGCTGGAAACCGGCCTTAGGGGTGATTACCATAACCGCTTTGGCTTTTTCGCCCTGCCCCGCGTGTCGTTGCTTGTCAAACTCTCAGACAAATTAACGTCCCGCTTAGGCGGTGGGCTAGGCTATAAAGCTCCTACTCTCTTTACCGAAGATGCCGAAAGTGTAGCTTTTCGCAACGTACGCCCCATTGATCCGGCAACCGCGCAGATGGAAACCTCCACTGGGGGCAACTTCGATCTAAATTACCGGACTACTCTGTTCGATCGGCTGGACGTATCAATTAATCAGTTGTTCTTTTACACCCGGCTCAATCATGCGTTGGTGCTGGACATTCCAGCTATCATTCCAACAGGCTCATCGAATGCAGTTTATCAATTCGCGAACGCTGATGGCCCCATCGATAGCCGGGGCCTGGAAACCAACCTGCGTATTGGTTACGAAGATTTCAATCTTTACGCCGGTTACAGTCTGGTCGATACCCGCCGACGTTACAGCGGAGTCGAGTACAATAGCCCGGTGCCCCTTACGGCCAAACATCGGGTAAATCTGGTTGGCGTCTACGAGCTGGAAGGTAAGTTTCGCCTGGGGCTGGAAGCGTACTATTATAGCCGTAAACCGCTCTCGACCGGCGACTGGTCGCGTTCTTACTGGCTGATGGGCGTCATGGGGGAACGGCGCTGGAAGAAATTCAGTGTGTTTATCAACTTCGAGAATATCCTAAACATCCGACAGGACCGCTACCAGGCCGTAATTTTACCCCCTCTAAACCAGCCTTCCTTCCGGGAAGTATGGGCCCCACTCGAAGGATTTGTCGCCAATGGCGGTTTAAAATTATTTCTTTGATCTCCATGTAGTTTAGTTATGGAAACGACGCTCAATACTTCTACACAGAACGGCTGGAAAATAGCCACCGGTCTGGCCGTTTTTACGGTACTTTACAATATCGGAGAGGGACTGGTATCGCTCTATTTTGGCGCTCACGACGAGGCTCTGACGCTGGCCGGTTTTGGCGTAGATAGTTTTATCGAAGTCATTTCAGGTCTGGGTATTCTGGCTATGATTACCCGCTTACGGCGGTATGGCAGCGCCGAACGGGGGCGCTCCGAAAAGCTGGCCCTCCAAATTACCGGCTCCTGTTTTTATGTACTGGTTGTGGGGCTGCTTCTGGGAGCCGGCATCAGCATATGGAAGTCCCAACAGCCTGAAACAACTGTAGCCGGGATTATAGTATCCGTGCTTTCGATCGTCATTATGCGCCTATTGGCCAGTTGGAAAATTCGGACGGGTAAACAGCTTCGTTCGGCGTCTATCATTGCCGACGGTAAATGTACGATGGTATGCGTATACATGTCGGTGGTTCTGCTCGTGTCAAGTGTCCTTTATGCGCTGGTGCATCTGCCCTTCATCGATGCAGCCGGTATGCTTGGTCTGGCCTGGTTTTCGTTTAAAGAAGGCCAGGAAAGTTTTGAGAAAGCAAAAGATAACGCCACCTGCTGCGACCACTGCTAATCATCAGCCCAAAACGGCTGTTGGCCAGATGAGTCAATAACCGTTTTGGGCTGGCATCAAATCGCAGAAACAAATAGGTTGTAGCGGTGATAATTGCCAACGTCTTACAGTCACCGGAACGTCGATTAAACATGTCAGACTTCATTAAGAATCTGCTTTATTGACTGACAGATCATTGAGTAATTTGAGAACACAAATCTGTACCCAGCTAGCCCAATGGTTGATCCCGAAATAACCCGACTCTCCCGGCTGGTGGCGTTGCTGACGTTACTGCAAACAAAACGAATCCTGACGGCGACGGAGCTGGCAAAGCGCTTTTCGGTTAGTACACGGACCATTTATCGCGATATCAGGACGCTTGAGCAAGCCGGAATTCCCATCGTAACCCAGGACGGAAAAGGCTATGCGATGCTGGACGGCTACCGATTGCCGCCGGTCATGTTCACGCGGGAGGAAGCCATTGCCCTGCTCACGGCCGAAAAGCTGACCGCTGGCCTTACCGATGCCTCTACGGCTCAACTCAGTGGGGCTGCTATGGATAAGTTACGGGCCGCGTTACGTCGCGCCGACCGCGACCATCTCGAAAGCCTCGACCCACACATTCAGGTGCTGGGAGCAGCGGGGCAATCGAACCGGCCTAATGCGTACCAGCAGTTGGTAACGGCCATCACTAACCAGCGCGTAGTCCGTCTGGACTACCTTGCCGCCGATTCAAGCATGCCCACCGTTCGTGACGTAGAACCCATTGGGCTTTATTTAAGTCAGCAATGGCACGTCGTGGCGTTTTGCCGACTGCGGCAGGCGTTCCGGGATTTCCGGCTTGACCGCATCAAGCACCTGGTCGTTACTGAGGAAGTCTTTACGGCCCGGCCCGAAACGTTGCAGCAGTACTGGGCCGCCGAAGCCAGTCGGCGATCAAGAGAAAAAGTCGTTATTCATTTCCAGCCCGCAGCCGTCCTGCCCGCCCTAGCACAGCACCTGCACGATACCAAACATCAGTATGGCTGGACGGACGAACAACCCCAGCCCGACGGTGGCCTGGAGATGTCGTTTCTGATCGGGGATATGCCTTACCTGGCCACTTGGTTATTACCGTTCGCGGGGGCAGTTACCATCCTGGAACCACCCGCCCTGCGGGATCAGTTGCGTGAGCTGGCGCAGCGGGCACACGATTTTTTTTGCGCTCCCGATTGACCTATGACATAGGGCTGTCAGTGGATGGGGTGACCTTTGTCAAGTCAAACGACAACAATTCTCACCTCTCATTTTCAGCTATGTTTAACGTACTGTCCGACATCAACTGGCTTAGTGTCCTGGCCGCTTTTGTTCCTTATTTTCTGCTGGGTTCTCTGTGGTATATGCTCCTTTTCCCGAAACCCTACCGTATTTCCCTGGGCCGGGACGCGAATGAGCCCCAAAGCCTGAACCCGCTCTACATTGTTGGACCGGCCGTCTGCGCGTTGATCATAACCGTAACCTGTGCCGTTCTTTTGCAGGCGTTGAACGTAACGTCTTACGCCAACGCCTTGCAGTTTACGTTGATCGTCGGTCTTGGCTACTTGTTCGCCAACACCGTCAACATCGCTATCAATCCCAACATCCCCCGGCCTTTCCTGTACGGCCTGATAACGGGTAGTTATCACCTGGTTGGGATGGCCCTTGTCAATATGATTCTGGTCGCGATGCGTTAGTAGTTGATGTAACATTTATTTTCTGTCATCTGCTGTACAAAAACCATTATCCTCATTTTCGTTTATGTCAGTTACGTTCGGCACGTCGAAACTAACACAACAACAAATGGCTGATCAGGAGATCGAAACGTTCTGTCCCACAAACCGGCAGCAATGGCGGGAATGGCTTAATGAGCACCACGCCACAAAGCAATTTATTTGGCTCGTTTACCACAAGAAGAACTCTGCTGTTACAGGGATCACCTACAGCGAAGCCGTTGAGGAAGCGCTTTGCTTTGGCTGGATTGACAGCACGGTAAAACCCATCGATGCGGAACGGTATCGGCAGTTTTTTAGTCGGCGCAAACCCGTCAGTACGTGGTCGAAGGTCAACAAGGAACGTATTCAGCGACTGGTTGATAACGGCCTGATGACGAAAGCTGGTTTTGACAGCCTTGATACTGCCAGGCGAAATGGCTCGTGGACAATTCTGGATGAGGTGGAAGCGCTGGTACTTCCCGCCGACCTGGCCGACGCGTTTCGGACAAGGCCGAGCGCCGAACGTTATTTTTCGAGCTTATGCCGGTCTGACAGACGGAATCTGCTACAATGGCTGGTGCTGGCTAAGCGGCCGGAGACCCGGCAAAAGCGAATTGCTGATCTCGTTGAAGCCGCTGATCAGAACCAGAAGCCCAAAAACTTTCTGTGGACGAAGAAACGATCCACCGCCGATGAGAAGGAGACGTCTCAGAGCGCGACTACTGATCGATCGTAACTACCTGAATGGCTCCAGTTGCTCCTAATTGCCCCTCTTTGTCTGGAGTGTGTGCACTTTGTATTGCCTGCCACCCTTTACCAACAGGTTAGTAAAAACCAGGAGGACGACCTCCCCCAGAGCGGGAAGCGCATTCGGGACGGCCCGGTTACTCTAAAACCGTCTTGGTCATGTCCTGGGTTTATTTAGTTTTCGCGGGTCTGTTAGAAGTCGTCTGGGCCTACTTTATGAAGCAGTCGGAAGGCTTCACCCGGCTCGTCCCCTCCCTCATCACCGTTGTTGCCATGATGGCCAGCTTTGGTTTGCTGGCTTTGGCGATGCGAACCCTGCCGCTGGGCACATCTTACGTTATCTGGACGGGCATTGGTGCCGTAGGTGCCTTTATTGTCGGCATTCTTCTGCTTGGCGAGCCGATTAACGCGACTCGGTTTCTGGCCGCTCTTTTGATTGTCGCGGGCCTTATTCTGATGAAGGTTTCGTCGGGTCAGTAGGTCAGGCTGATCACCGAATCTTTGCGGACAGCTTCTCCCCTCCCACTTTCCTCGTAATTTAGCGGGGGTAAAACCATCGCACTGCGCGAACTAACGCGCCGGTGTTTATTCAAGGTTCAGCAGAAATAGCATCTGGCTGTAAGACACTAACGTAGTAATATGACAACATCCGCAGACACAATCACCGAACTTATCAAAACCCGCCGGAGTATTTTTCCACCTAGCTACACCGATCAGGAAATTCCGCGTGAGCTAATTGAAGAGGTACTCGAAAGCGCTAACTACGCGCCGACGCACCGCCTGACTCAGCCCTGGCGCTTCACTGTTTTCCGGGGTGAAGGTCTACAGAAACTGGCCGATTTCTTCGGCGATGCCTACAAAGCGCAAACGGCGCCAGAAGCCTATTCGGAAGCGAAATACGAAGGTGTACGGACCAAAGTGCTGAAATCGGCCTGTGTCATGGCCATCATCATGGACGTACACAGCGACAAAGTGCCGGAATGGGAAGAAGTAGCCGCCGTAGCCTGCGCCGTGCAGAACATGTGGCTCACGACAACGGCCCTGGGGATTGGTTCCTACTGGAGTTCGCCAAGCAGCCCGGCTCGACTACACGAGTTCCTGGGCCTCAACGACAATCAAAAATGTCTGGGATTCTTCTACATGGGCTATCATAACGCCGAGCCTAAGCCCGCCATCCGCAAACCCATCGAAGAAAAAGTAAACTGGGTCGAAGCGTAATTCTTTTCACTTTTTTGTCATCCCGACCTCAGGAGGGATCTTCGCTAGCTGGCTTTTTTGACTACTCTTACCGAAGATCCTTCCTGACGTCGGGATGACAAAAACAAAGTAGAATACGTAACGACTTTATTTAACCCGCTGGTAATAAACCAGCTTATGTTCCGGCAATAGATCGGGGTGCAGAATTTTGATCAGATCGGCGAGGACAAGGTGGGCGTTGACAGCGCCCGATTCCCAGTAGTCGTTGGCCCCCTGTTTGTTCACGCGTTTGTTGTAGTTAAATACCTGCCCCGTTTTGAACGCTTTGAAATCGCCGTAGCGAACGTCCTGCGCCACGATATCCCCTTTGGTGATAGCTGTACCTACATTCACCCAATAATCGGCGGTGAGAGCGACAGGATAAACGGCTTCAAAACTCAGACCAAGTCCCCCCTGCCCTTTCGTGTCGTTCCAGTGATACGTACTGCCCGCATCCCGGAAAAATTGCGCCATGTAACTGTCGCCGTAGGGCACAAACCAGGCATCCTTATAGCTCATACCCGCAATCAGACTGGGTTTTTTCGGTACGTTCTTCGTCATCGCCGTTAGCCGATTATACTCCGTTTCGACTTCGGTAAACTTCTGATTGACCAGCGCTTCTTTATCCAGCAGCACAGCCACCAGCTTGACCCACTCCGCCCGGCCCAGCGGGGTCGTTTCCAGCCATTCGGAGTTGATTAGCACCGGCACACCCGCCCGGGTTAATGTCTGGTACCGATTGAGCTGCGCTGTGGGGCTTCCCGATACCATTAACAGGTCCGGGTGCATGGCGATCAAGGCTTCTTCATTGAGCGTCTGATCGCCACCAACCTCCTTGATTTTCCCTTCAGCCGCCCGCTTCGTCACCTGGGGCGACGAAATATACGTCGCGTTATCGACGCCGACCAATACGTTCTCGGCGTTCAGGAAACTGAGTAAACCAATGTGCATCGATGACAACGTAACAAGGCTCCGAATGGGCGTTTCGATCACCTGACCAACTGGCAGATTCGTCGGTTTGGCGGCTCCCCGGGGAATCAGTACGTACGTAGCCGTGTCTTTGTCGGCGGCCGACGAGTTGAAAATACGAACCCGTTTGTACCCAGGCAGGTACTCAACCGAAAAGCCTTTGGCGTGTCGGATGGAAACTTGTCCCGTCGACGGACTCGCTTGGCGGCTGTCGGTTACCCGTGTTTGTTCAGTTGTCTGGCGGGAGCGGCAGTGCGTGAGCAAAAAGGACAACACGAACAGGGGCAGCCACATAGCGCGGAGAGACGGGAAAAATTTGGTAGGCATAGCGTGCCAAAGGTAACAGGATTGAGCCAATGCTTCTCTTCTGGCCAAGAGCAGGTTGATCGGTTGTCAAAAATTCACGTACCTTTACCGCACAACTTTAGGGGTGTCGATCTGCAAACGGATCGACTGAGACAATACCCTTATTACCTGATGCAGTTCGTACTGCCGTAGGGAAAAGTTAGCTCCGCTTGCTGCTCTGCCAGACTGCGGTCTTTTCTCCCCCTGAGGTTGCATTTTCTCTGTTAACGCAACCCGTATGACCGCAACACCCCAATCCATCTGGAACGACGTTGAGCAGATTCGCTCGCAGTCGCCCCTCGTACAAAGCATCACCAATTTTGTTGTCATGAACAACACAGCCAACGCCCTGCTGGCGCTGGGAGCCTCTCCGGCTATGGTGCACGCCGAAGAAGAAGTAGCTGATTTCGTTACCATTGCCAGCGCGCTGGTGGTCAACATCGGCACACTGGACCAGAATTTCGTCGCAGGCATGCGCCAGGCCGTCCACGTAGCCCGAAATCTGGGCAAACCCATTGTTTTTGACCCCGTTGGCGTGGGTGCTACGCCCTACCGCAACCAGATCAGCCGGGAACTACTGGACCTGGCCCCGCCTACTGTGATCCGGGGGAATGCGTCGGAGATTATGGCGCTGGCTGGCCTGAACGCCCGGACCAAAGGAGTCGACAGCGTACATGGCTCATCGGCAGCACTCGACAGCGCCCTCCAACTGAACGCCGAACTGGGCAGCGTTGTGGTCGTGAGTGGAGCCGAGGATTATATCGTCAGCGCTGATCAGGTTGCGACCGTCGCCAATGGTCACCCCATGATGACCAAGGTAACGGGCATGGGCTGTACCGCTACGGCACTAATCGGCGCATTTGTCGCCGTCAACACCAACTCTTTCCAGGCGGCCGTACACAGCATGGCCGTGATGGGACTGGCGGGAGAATTGGCCGCTCGTCGGTCGCCCGGCCCCGGTAGTCTGCAACTCAATTTTCTGGATGCGCTCTACCAACTGACTGCGCAGGACGTAGCGGCACACCTCAAACTGGGACAGCTGTGAGCACAACCAACCGCGTGTATCTGGTCACCGACAGCGACATCAGCCAGCGGGCGGGCCATACGGTACCATTTGTGGTGGAAGAAGCCTGCCGGGCGGGTATCCGCTGGGTACAGCTCCGCGAAAAAACGATGTCAACTCGTTCATTTGTCGAACTGGGTCTTACGTTCAAAACCATTACGCAGCGCTACGGTGCCCGACTGATCGTCAACGACCGCATCGACGTAGCACTGGCCATCGATGCTAACGGTGTGCACATCGGTCAGGACGACATGCCCTACCCGCTGGTTCGTAAGCTCCTCGGCCCGGACAAGCTTATTGGTCTGTCGGTCAACAACATGATCGAGCTGCTGGCTTCTCAGGCATACGCCGACATCGACTACCTGGGCGTGGCGGCCATTTTCGCTACGCCCACTAAACTCGACACCGTCAGCGAACTCGGTGCGCTGGGGTTAAGGGACATCTGCTTAAAAACCCACCTGCCGACTTTTGCCATCGGTGGTATCAACGCTACGAACCTTCAGTCCATTGGGCAAACGGGCGTAACGGGGGTGGCTGTCGTGTCCGCTATTTGTGGGCATCCGTCGCCCTACGACGCGGCTCGTCAACTCATTCAACTCGCTCAATCTTATGAAAACATACACCCGGGTTCTGACAATTGCCGGCTCTGACAGCGGTGGTGGCGCTGGCATCCAGGCCGACCTGAAAACGATTTCGGCGCTGGGCTGCTACGGGCTGTCGGTTATTACGGCCCTCACGGCGCAAAACACACTGGGCGTTACGGCCATTCACCCCGTCCCGCCCGCTTTTGTGGCCGAACAGATCAAAGTTGTCCTGAGTGACATTGGTACCAACGCGGTCAAGATCGGTATGCTGCACTCACCCGACATTATCCGAACCATCGCCGATACGTTGACCGCCTTCGACGTGTACACCATCGTCATCGACCCGGTCATGGTGGCTACCAGTGGCGATAAACTCCTGCAGGACGAGGCCATCGACGCGCTCAAAACCTACCTACTGCCCATGGCAACGGTGATAACGCCTAACCTGCCCGAAGCGGGTGTTTTGCTGAGACGTACGCTTGAGACCTTTGACGATTTACGACAGGCAGCCAATGACCTAAGCAGTCAGTACCCCGGTGCGGTACTCGTGAAAGGAGGGCACCTACTGGACGGGGACAGCACGGACATCCTTTGCCCGTCGCCGGGCGAACAAATCCTATTCCCGACGCAACGTATCGTTACGCCCAACTCACACGGCACAGGCTGTACGCTCTCGTCGGCCATTGCGGCCGGATTGGCAAAGGGCCTGCCCCTGCATGACGCAGTTGATCAAGCCAAAACGTACCTCACCGGTACGTTACAGGCGGGGGCAGCCTACAAACTCGGCCACGGTCACGGCCCCGTTCATCATTTCTTTTCCAACTGGCAGTAAACTCTCTTATGCGCTTCACCGATCAACTCTGGCAGCAGATTACGCCCCTGTACGAAACCATTCTTTCCCACGGCTTTGTGCAGGAACTGGCCGCCGGTACGTTACCCGCTACTAAATTTCAGTATTACATCCAGCAGGACGCCCTTTACCTGACTGATTTCAGTCGGGCACTAGCGCAACTGGCCGTCAAAGCCACGGCACCCGCCGATATTCTGCAATTCACCGAGTTTGCCACTAACGCTATCCGGGTGGAGCGGATACTGCACGAAAAGTATTTTGCGCTCTACGATATCCAGCCGGAGACCAGCAAGAAACCAGCCTGCTTTGCCTACACCAATTTTCTGCTCGCGACAGCGGCTACCCAGTCGCTGGCGGTGGGCGTGGCAGCCGTGCTCCCCTGCTTTTGGATTTACCGCGAGGTAGGCAAGTCCATCTATGCCCAGGCCAGTCCTCAGAACCCCTACCAGGCCTGGATCGACACGTACGCCGGTGACGACTTCGACTGGGTCGTCAGCCAAATGCTCGCCCTCACCGACCAGCTTGCCGAATCGGCCAGCCCCACCGAGCGCGACCAAATGAAGGCCGCTTTCATGCAGTCAAGCCGCCTGGAATGGTACTTCTGGAACGACGCGTATCAGTTAGAAGAGTGGCAGGTGTAAGCACTACCATACAATAAACACAACGGTGGCTTTCTGGCTACGCCCTTATCTTGCGTAGCGTGCTAGCCGGGGCTGTTTTTGAGACACAGCTTCCGGCGTCTTGACGAGGACTATTGAGTGGTTTTGCGTATAATTATATGCTGGGAGATTTCCTAAAGCAGTTGCTCATTTGCTGGCGTTGGGGCGCCAAGCCGCACGTCCCGAAAAGCAGCTTCCGGTTTGCCATTTTCAGGTTTCAAGTGGTAACACAGACACCCCGGTTGGGCGGGTCTGGGGCTTCAAATTCGGGCTTTTGGCTAACAAGATAATTGCCCCTTTTAGGTTAACTTATTAGAAATCAAGTATGAAACGTACATTAGTTCGCTTATCACTTATTTCACTTTTTATAAGCATCTGCTTATCTGCTTGTGTCACTTCCCAAACGAAGTCAATTGCTCAAGTTAGCGGAGATTTACCGGCTGATACGTCTTCGCTTAGGGTTTTCCTTTTAGAAAAGGAAAACCCTCAAGACATCGAGCAATTAGGTGTTGTCGCTTTGTCAGTCAATAGCAGGCCTACGTTAAATACAGATGAGGAAGTAAAATTACAACTTCGCAAAGAGTGCCAACGATTAGGTGCTAATGGGGCTTATCGGATTAGTGATGGCACTTACTATCCGTTGGTTGTGAGCTATTTGGTTTTCAAATATAAGAAGTAGCGAAAGTACGTTTGTGGTCGTTCTGCGCGGGGGTAGCTTTTGGGTAACAGGGAGCACATCCCGAGGGAGGGTATCCATCCCAACTGAACAAGAATGTGAAGGTTGAGCTATCTTACACACCATCCCCTGGGTCGTTGGGTTGTCCCAATAGTCAATAACGTAGTAGCAGGCTTCCGTGTGACGGCTTCCAAGTCTTTAATAAGGCCGTTTCGGCTCATTGGCCGGCTCCGACCGACGAGAAACGCCCCCGGTTAGATAAGCTGAAAATTCGGGTTTGCCACGTAGTTTGAGACACAGGAAATACCCCGGTTGGCAAGCCGGGCTTTGGGCTTCCATTTCTGACTCTCGACTGACAAGTGACACCCTTGACTGAACTGACTCTATATGTTTTGTTTATCTTTCTTACTAATGCTGTGCCGTTAAAAACTATCTTATCCGTTTGCCTTCTGCTTTTACCTTTCAGGGGTTTGTCAAAATCAGTAGGCGATACATTGACAACAACATATCTGATAGCAGTTAATCACTGGTTATTTGGGCGGGATAGCTTAGCTAAACAGCAGCTTTTAAACATGCCTGCTCAAACCACTTCAATAGAACAGGTTTCTGCATGGGGTCTGCTATTGGATGAATTTTATTACTGGCCGGGCCATTATCAGCGCTATTTGCAACTTGCCGATTCACTACACATTACTACCCGTTTTTATAGCTCAGCTAAACTGCTGGCTCAACAGCTACCCGTACAGTATCAGCTAAAAACTGACAGCCTGGAACTTCCTATTCACCTTGGACCCAAGAGTCATCCAGTAATTGAAGTTCAGATAAATGGACGGATTTGCCGTCTAGTCCTCGACACAGGAGCACAAAGCACACTACTTTCCCGCCGATTTGCCAAACAATTGGGTGCAAAAAAGTTAACTGAAATGACTCTTAGTAATTATGACGGTAAAAACGTACCGGGTTCATTATTACTACTGGATTCGTTAATTCTGGGGGGCTTGACAATAAAGAATTTGCCTGCTGTTGCCGCCGGATTATCCTTTCCAGGTATTGATGGCTTGTTAGGTTGGGATGTTTTACGGCAGTTTGCTATAACAATTGATTACGCAAACCAACGTTTCTCGCTACGTCGTTCGAGCCACAAACCAAACTCTAATGCCAATTTGCTTGGTGGTAGTCTTCCGATGTTGCTGACCCGTAGCCTTTCCGGCAATCAATTAAATATAATGTTGGATACGGGAGCAGGTAATGAACTATCCATTTCGCCTACTGGGCTGACCAAAATTGGCAACTATGATACAAAACTAAATCTTTCTCTTTCAGCATCCGTAGGCCAATTCATTCGTGTAAGCCGGAAGCAGTTTATAAAGCGGATTGATATTCACATCGACGGCGTGAATCATTCGTTTAAGAAGTCAGCTATATTTCGTACTGATGAAGTTATTGGTCAGGTTATCAGAGATGGCCTAATTGGTAGCCGGGCGTTTCGGAAAGGTATCTTGATGCTTGATGCGCCCAGCCATTGGTTTCATTATCAGTCCAGTCTGCAACGCAAGCGTTGAGTATTCGTTCCGCGTCTGTTACCGTTTCAGTGAAAAGTCGCATGTCCCGAGGGAGGAAGTTCAGTTCAACCAAACGAGAATATAAAGGTTGTAAACCTTTATAGTTCAGTTAAATAGGTTATTGTTCATCACCCCCGTTGGCGTTGGATGATGCAAATAGCCAACAACGTAGCGGTAATGTTGTGTGAGACAAACAGCGAGACCCCAAAAGTTAGGTTTTTGTTCGTTAGCAGGTTACGTAATATTCCGTTCCTTGCGGCTCGATGGAAGCGGAAAGTATCGTAAGTACCAGTGAACCGGTTGTTTGAAATAACTTTGCTACATGGAGACCGGTATTTATATTCCCATCATTTCCGATTACGGATTCAAAGCAACCTTTGGCAACGAAGCTGACAGCTTATTTCTACGCACGGCCTTGCAGGCACTGATCAAATCAGAGACGCCCATTCGAGAAGTGCATTTTGATAAGAATGCGTTTGAAGCGCTGACCATTGACAGCCGGAGCGGCATTTTTGATTTAGCCTGTACCGATGAAAATGGCAGTCAGTTCATTGTGGAAATGCAGTTAGGATTCGCTCCGCATTTTGTTCAGCGGATGAAGTTTTATGCCTTGCATAAATTCAATACGGTAGTAGAACGGGGTGAGTTTGATTATGCCAATTTGCCCAAAATCTATGCCATCGCCATTTTGGCGAAGAGCATTTTACCAACCGCTCATTTTCATACGGTTGCCAATCTACGGAGCGAAACAGGTGAAATCATTGACACTCAGATGACGTTTATTACGGTAGAATTGGCTAAGTTTAACAAACAAGTGGCTGAGATAGAGACCGATTTAGAGAAACTGGTTTACACCATGAAAACGCTCCATACGACCGAACCAACACAATATCCAGCTTTTTGGAATGAGGAATGGCTTAAACGTGCCATTGACGAATTGGACACTCGGAAGATGACTCCAGAAGAACGAGCGTATTTTGCTCGTGTAACAGCAGCCAACGCAGAAGCGGTAAAAGCAGAAAAGCAAAAGATTCGAGAAGCTGTTGAGCAAAAGGAAACCGAAGCCGTAACTAAAGCGCTCAAAGGCGGAAAGCTTACTATAGAGGAGATTGCAGAATACATCGGTACTTCTATTGATTTCGTACTCGAAGTCCAGCGAAGCATTAGCAGAAACTCGTAAGTCACCTTCCGGGCAACAGTGTACAAGTTGCAAGAGCAACGCCAATAGCCCTGCCGTTCATGTCCGTAATTCGCTATCAGCCTCCTGTGGTCGTTGGGCTCTTTCTGCTCCCAATAGCCTTGAGCGAAGTTAAATATATGAGCTTAGTGTCTTTTGTTTGACTATCAACAACTTACCCAATATTCCAAACTCCTCTTACGATCAATACTTCTATGCTTTCCAATAAGGACTATTCCCAAATGACACTTAACGAATTGGTGTCGGAAGAGAAAAAGATGAACTCACAAAAAACTCCATTTGCGCTGTTCATTGGTGGTTTAGTTGGCGTTGCTGTTTGGTCCACTACCCACCAAGGAGGTTTTATAATGACTATCCTTTTACTGATTAGTGCTGTTTTATCGGGCAACGTATATTCAAGAAATCTGAAGAGCGTGCAGGCAGAAATAAGTCGCAGAGATAGTGTCGGTTAATTAGCTTCTAAGTACCTGATTTCGACGAATAGTCGGTAATTCCCCACTATCAGCCCTGTGTACGCTGGAAACAAAAAAGTTGTGCGTGAACAAAGCTCCGGGCGACAAGGTGACCGGCTCGATATATAAGCGTTTTGTTCGTTAGCCAGAACCCGGGTGACCAGTAAAATCCTTCAAATGATAAGGTTTTTTGCCTCTTGCTAAGTCTTTACGCTCCTGTATAATTCCTTTTGGTATTTATACAGTGTCTATTCCTACACCATGAATCAACGCATAGCATTTGACCTGAGGCCCTGGACAAAGAATGACTTAGGCAGTTTAGTTCGGTACGCCAATAATCGGCACATTGCCCAGAATATGACCGACAAGTTTCCGCATCCGTACACGGAAACCGATGGGCTGTCATTCATTGACTTCGCCACGGCAGACAGCCCGATTCACCTGTTCGCGATAGACGTTGATACAGAAGCGGTTGGCGGGATTGGCATTCATCCTCAAACGGACATTCACCGAAAGAACGCAGAGCTTGGCTATTGGCTGGCCGAGCCTTTTTGGGGAAAAGGTATTATCAGCGCAGCTATACGCCGAATTGTTGACTTTGCCTTTGACACGTATGATGTAGACAGGGTTTTCGCCAGACCATTCGGCACGAACGTAGCGTCCCAGCGAGCCCTTCAAAAGAACGGTTTCGTATTGGAAGCCCATTTCAAAGGGACGCTATACAAAAATGGGGAATATATAGATGAATTGGTTTATGCTGTGAGACGGCAAACCTGGAAGAACGATTAATAAAGCCTGGTGACCCGTGTCGTAGAAAATAGGTTGCACGTATCGCCGGAAAGTTACCGGCCCAACTCAGCGAATGCATACGGGTTGGCCTGGGCTTATTTCTAGCACGTAGCATCACGGTCAGTACCTATCGCGCTAGAACCTTTGTTCAGTCAACACATAGCCAAACAGCCAACAAAAAATGACACTACAATCAGTTTTAGTAATCCTTGTTCTGCTTTTTGCCTTAAAAGCAAATGCCCAAGTCCCGCCTGCAAACAAATACGACAATTCGTCCTTTCCCGAAGATAGAAAAGCGATTGAGCTGTTAAGCAGGAAAAATGACAGTACTCGGTTCAATAACGACGACTACATTGCCGTCGGCCCAGAGGGACGAATATCCTACGGCTTCGATGAGTGGAAAAAGGGATTCCAAGAGGAAGGGGCAACATTTAAGTCGGCCAAACCTGTGCCGGGCACCACTATTCTGCGTATTTACAACGGGGACGCGGCCGTGAAAAACTTTGTCCTCGACGTCGTTTTTGCTACGACAAAAGGCGATTTCCCGATACGAGTTGTTCGCACAGAAACGTATATCAAACAGAAGGGCAAATGGTATTTTGTTGCTGGGCAGGGAACAAGAGTCTTGTCAAAGGAAGAATACGACGAGCACATGAAACGATAAACTAACTAAACTCAATCATAAAAACCGTTGACTATTTAATTAATAATCTCTTATTCGCTCACATTCATCTATCTTATTCTTATGAAGACATCTGTACTATTCACGTTTGTTATTCTTTTGGGAGCTATCCTTTTTCTAGCCGGTTTCTCAACAAAAACACCCAAGTCTGTTCCCGTTGTAGCCCACATTCCTCCCGATCAGGCATTGATCAAACGAGGAGAATACCTGGTCGGTATAATGGGCTGTAACGATTGTCACTCGCCTAAAGTGATGGGCGCTCAGGGGCCCGAACCGGTAGCTGAGCAACTGCTGTCGGGTTATCCCGCTGACCGTCCTCTCCCAGCCCGGAATGCAGACGCAATGAAAGACTGGGTAATGTTCAACGGCGATAACACAGCCGCGGTAGGCCCCTGGGGCGTGTCGTTTGCGGCCAATCTGACATCTGACCCTACTACGGGCATTGGTAACTGGACAGAGGAGCAGTTTAAACAGGCACTCACCCAGGGAAAAGCAAAAGGGCTGGCAACCAATCGAATGTTACTGCCACCAATGCCCTGGACTAACTATCGCAACATAAAGGATGCTGACCTGAAAGCCATTTTTGCTTATCTCAAATCGACAAAGCCCGTAGCGAACGTTGTTCCGGCTCCAATCCCTCCTGGCCGGTAGGCGAAATTTATCGCTGTTTCACTAATCAAATTCAGCTGGGTTAGCAACTCTTAGTAGCGATACCCGGCTGATTTTTTTCGTTTTAACTACCTACGTAAGGTACTTGTAAAGGGCGGCAAAGTCAGTTTAATAACTCCCTTTAATGACGATCGATCTCCACCTGCTCACCGACATCCGGTTTGCCGAAATCGTTTCGGCGTATCTATACACCGGAAGACGGCACCGATCTGTTGAGCAGTCTGTATTACCAGGGCTACGATGCGAATCATTCTCCATCAGCAGCATCTTACGTCAGATTTCTTCGCGCTGAAAACGGGCCTTGCCGGTGAAATCCTGTAGAAGTTTTCTACCTACCGCGTTCGCCTGGCTATCGTCGGCTTTTGTACGGGATACGCCGGCAAAAGCCTGAACTGTCACAAAAAACGCTATACAGTCCGCCCCGGCCCAGCTCGTAACACATCGGCCTGTTAGTCAGGGGATTCGACAGGGCCGTCAAACACGCTGATACTTTCCTTAGTTTTATGGTTTAGCTGCCAGACCGAGCGCCTTCTTTTCGGCAGACAATAGCTGGTAGACGAACCCTAACCCTTCTTAATGAAAATATTACTGGTTGAAGATGAAGTAAGTCTGGCATCTTTCATCCGCAAAGGCATCGAGAGCGAAGGCTACGAGGTTGATCTGGCGTACGACGGGCTGATGGGTCAGCGGCTGGCCGACAATAACAGTTACGATGTCATTGTGCTGGATGTTAACCTCCCCTATATCAACGGCTTTGCCCTGTGCGGGTATATCAAACAGGCTTCCCCACGTCAGGCGGTACTGTTGCTGACAGCCCTGGATAGTCTGGCCGACAAGGAAAGTGGCTTTGACGCGGGGGCTGACGATTACCTGGTCAAGCCGTTTGAGTTTCGCGAGCTGATGCTGCGGATCAAGGCGCTGGCCCGCCGAACGAATGCCTTTAGGGGGATCAAAACGGTACTGCGTGTAGCCGATCTCGTCCTCGATACCGAAGCCCACACTGTAAACCGCGCCGGACAATTAATTGAACTGACCGCCCGTGAGTACGCCCTGCTGGAATACCTGATGATCAATAAAGGGAAGATCGTCAGCCGGATCGACATTGCCGAGAAAGTATGGGATCTGCATTTCGACACCAATACGAATGTCATCGAAGTGTACGTCAATTACCTGCGCAAGAAAATTGATAAAGACTTCAGTCAGAAGTTACTGCACACAGTTAAGGGAATGGGCTATGTTCTGCGGGGCTGATTATGTCAATCAAACACAAACTCATCCTGTGGTTTTCCTCGCTGGTAGCTGGCCTGCTGTTGATTTTTTCGGTGTACGTATATAGTACTTACGCCAGTTTCCGGCAACGCTCCATCGAAGACCGCCTTGAGCGCAAGGCCCGCGTCACTGAGCAACTGTTGACGCTGCGCGGAATGGTTGCGGGCAGTGTTATCTCTTCCATGCCCGAACAGACCGAATTTGTTTACTCCCCCGCCGACAGCCTGATCTACAGTAGTGAAACAACGGATGATTTTGTGATTCAGCGAGCCTTTCGACAGCGAGTCCGGCGTGAACGACTGGTGAAGTTTCAGTACGAGAGTCCCGGCCACCTGTACCCTAAGGACGGCGTCGCCCTGACCTACGCGGGCGTTGCGCCCTCACCCGACGGCAGCGAGTACGTCGCGATTGTTACGGCCTACGATCAGGACGGGTACCAACGGCAGCGGAATTTACGGGATCTGTTCATCATTGGTAATGCCGTAGCCATCGGGCTGGTCGTTTTACTGGGGTATTTCTTTTCCCGACAGGCGCTCAAGCCGCTTAACAACCTGATCGGTCAGATCAACACCCCCACCGCCAGTGCGGCTACCTTCCGCCTGAAGCCCGATAATCCTAGCGACGAGGTTGGCGTGCTGGCTCAGGCTTTTAACGACCTGCTGACCCGGCAGGAGCGCCTGGTGGAGAATCAACGGTCCTTCATTGCCCAGGCCTCCCACGAGCTTCGAACGCCCCTGACCACTATCAAAGGCTGGCTGGAAACCTCGCTGCTCTACGATACCGACGTTGATACCCTCAAACGAGGCATGACCCAGGCCATTACGGAACTGGACAAACTGACGGCTTTATCCAACGGCCTCCTGCAACTCGCCCGAATTGATGGTGTTGATGCACAGCTTGACCGGCACCCCATCGAATTAATTGACATCATCATTGATGCCGCCGACACGCTGGGGCAGCAGCGGCCGGGGCAGTCGCTATCCGTCCAATTCAGTGATGGTGTTCTTGAACAGCCCACCCCCGTTACGGTGCTGGGTAACGCCCATCTGCTCAAAACGGCGTTGCTCAATCTGCTGGATAACGCGGCCAAATACTCCAGCGGCCAACCCATTACGCTGCAGTTGGAGATGGATACCGAAGCGCGCGCCCGTGTTCAGATTGCCGAT
The DNA here is from genome assembly GCF_013375035.1 of Spirosoma sp. KUDC1026. Lineage (NCBI taxonomy): Bacteria > Pseudomonadati > Bacteroidota > Cytophagia > Cytophagales > Cytophagaceae > Spirosoma > Spirosoma sp. KUDC1026. The sequence continues at coordinate 4,963,407 of NZ_CP056032.1, forward strand.
CAGGGAATCGGTTTGGCACCCGGCGAGGAAGAACGGATTTTACTGCCGCTGGTACGGGGCTCGAACGTGCAGATGATTGGTGGTTTTGGTATTGGCCTGACGCTCGCTTACCGAATCATTACGCTGCATCAGGGGCAGCTTCGATTCCATCCTCGTCCCGGCGGGGGAACCATCACTGAGGTAATTTTACCCGTCGAACCAACTTAATCAACCCACCTACCTACTACTAGCAGTATCAACTGAATCATGTCTTAACGACTCGAGGGAAAAGCTAGAAATAAAATATTGATTTACGAGATAGCTGTTTGATACGTTGTTTCAATCAGCATGATACGTTGGTCGTTATCCGCTTATCTCTTTGTAATTCGGGTGTTTTGTGTGCTGCCTCTGCCGCAGCGTAATGGCAAATTGGATATGCCAAATAAGACAAATTGGCTCTAACACTGGCTGACAAGCTCAAGCTAGGTAGCCTGACGACAAGTTTTCTTGGTGTTCACCTATAGCCAAGTACCAGTAAATTCGCCTGGCAAGCCTAATAATAAGGCGTCTATCAGCGAGCTAAATAGCCATCGGTACCCCAGCGTTGAACGGCAAACAAAATGGGAATGAGGTCCGGTCAAGAGCAACGACCAACCGCCCTTAGGCCCAGGTTTGAAAGCCGATTAGACCCCAAACACCCATGTAACCTACTACTAGTAAGGCACTACTAACGGCCATAATCATAAAAATTAAGCTGCTTCGGCTGGCAATCTGCTGGTAGCTTCGAAGCAGACTGATCAGCGCGCTTAAAGCCGCCAGGGGGCCCAGCAGCGAGCCCGCAAACACCAATAGCGATGGAAGTGAGCGTACACCTAACTCATCACCACCCCCAGCCAAAACAAGCACCATCGTCAGGTAACTCAGCCCATACACCAATAGACTCGTGCGTACCAGAACGGCACTTGACCGGCGACCTTGGCGTTGCCGCCAGATACCCCCAACCAGCCAGCCTATGCCCAGTAAAACACAAAGGACGATGAGCAATAGGCACAGGGGTCCCAGCACTACAGGCAGCCACGCCCCGAGCAGTGACGTTTTGATAAGGGCATTCGCGCTTAACCCGGCGCCGAATGCGCGCACCAGCACAGGCCGGTTGGTCTCGTCGTGCACCAACGTCAGCGATGGGGTGTAGCCCCGCTTCTCCAATCGCAGCACCTGTTGAGGACTGATTGGACGGAGTGGGGTGGGTTCACTGCCCAGCCCATCGTAGAGCATCAACTGCCCCCTTTCCTCCTCGACGTGCGCCAGTTCAGTCAAGCCTAGAAACCAGCCCGTCTTGGCAGTTCGAAAATAGCCTGGGCGGTAATACCCCAGCCAGGCCTCTTTTTGTGCTTTCGAGAAGGCATACGCCGGGGGAAGGTGTGGGGGTACCGACTGCATCACCCGCTGGAGAATAGCGTCGCGTAGCGCAAAGAAGCTCGGGCCATCGGTGTTGATCAGGAAAATGATCCCCCGGTCCAGTCCTGCGTGGTAGAGGTAATGCGCCCGAAAGCCCTTGCCCGCCCCATCATGGCCGTGCAGCAAGTGACCCTGGTAAGCCGTCACAAAAGTACCCAGGCCGTAACCTTGTTGACACCCCGCCTGGCTGGCTAAGCTGGTGCGGGGCGTTTCGAGTCGATCCACCAGGGCGGGGGCCAACAGCTGCTGGCCCCGGAAGGCACCCCGGCCCATCAGCATCTGCACAAACGGCATAAGCTCCAAGGCTGACACATTCAGCCCCCCCGATGGTCTGGCCAACAGGTGCCAGTAAGCAGCTTCCTGCTGGTCAGCGCCCACATACCCCGTAGCCAGGTCCGTTAGGGCTGCTCCATTCTGGTGAAAGGTGGCATGTTGCATACCCAGGGGTAAGAAGATGCGCTGCCGGACAAAGGACTCAAACTCCTGCTTTGTTTTCTTCTCGATAAGGCGAGCCACTACGGGCGCTCCTGCATTGCTGTAGGCCATGAATGTACCGGGTTGCCAGCGGCAGTGGCGGGACTCGGGGTTAAGGCGGATCCCTTCTGGTAGGGAAACCCTCGGGTTATTGTAGGCATAGGCTTTAAAGGACCAGTCATCAAAGCCCGCCGTGTGTTCCAGTAAATGAGCGATCCGAACCGGAGCCGTCGCTTGCCAGGGGTTATCGATCTGGATTTCAGGCGCCAGTTTTTCGACCTCGTCGGAGAGGGTCAATTTACCCTCCTGCACCAGCATCAGGGCGGCCACGGCGACCAGACTCTTGGTAATGGAGGCTACCGGAAAGAGGGTTTGGGCGGTGACGGGTGTTTTGGCTTTGCTATTGCGGAAGCCTGCATACCGCTGATAAAGCAGCGAATCTTTGGTGAAGACCAGTACTTGCAGCCCCGGTATTTTGTGGACTTTCTGAATACTATCAATTTGACGACTCAGTTGATGAGCAGGTAGGGAGAGGTCCGCTGGCTGGGCGGTGGCATTAAACCAGACCGTCCAGAGCAGTAAAGGCGTCAGCCAGGAAATAACCCAAGTAGGCATAGTGCATGAGGACAAAAGCGGCTTTTTAAATATACAGAGCCTCATCACTGGTTGATGCGGAGAGTGGCTTTCAAATTAGTAAATGGTCAATAGCTCGTCTGGTTCTTACTGGGCAACCGATTCGTTGGTCAGTTGCTATGAGTTGGTTGCTTTTCCATTAGCTTATAGAAATGCACAGAACCTCATCAACAAAAGGGTAGCCTGTTCTGGGTTGACTTTGTCTCTCAAAAACGCTCCTTTTCTTGATCTCCTTAACTATCTATCTTGAAAAACAGACCATTATAACCAGCCTAGCCGTCAATAACCGCTGCCAGGGCCTGATGATTCATTCTAATATTAACTAATCTACGGCTAATATTCTCCTAATGGTGGCCCGGTAGCTTTGTCCCTGATCCATTCTATCAGGTTTATGAGTAAGGGGATACTATACTTATGGGGGCTACTAACCCTGATCGGCACTGGCTGGAACAATACCACCCAGGCTCAGTCGGGCCAGACCTTCCCAACCGGAACGGACGTACTCACGCTCCACAAAGCGCTGGAGCTGGCCCGCACCAACTACCCGAGTCTACGCGGAAAACTAGCGACCATACGAGCCGCCGAAGCCGATGCGCAGGTGCTCAACCAGTCTCTTTTGCCCCAGGCGGGTGTGCAGGCACAGGCACTGAACGCTACGTCCAATCAGGTGCGGGGCGCTTACGTCTCCAACGGTGGCTTGCAGCTGCCCGTCTCTGGAGTACGTACGGACGGGTTCCGGGGCGATCCGGCCTGGACCAGCGGCCTGTCGATGGTTGTCGATTGGGAGGCCATTACGTTTGGACGCCGGCAGGCCCGACGCAACCAGGCCCGCTTATCCATTGAGCAGGCGCAGGCCGATTACGAAGGCGAATTGTTCACCCATCAGATTCGGGTCTGCGATGCCTACCTGCTGGCACTCAACGCGCAGAAGTCGGTGGCCCTGCAAGCAGCTAATCTCCAGCGGGCCGAGGGGCTTCAGCGCATCATCCGGGCCAGTACCGAAGGCGGACTCCGGCCGGGGATCGACAGTTCGGTGGCGAATACCGAAGTGGCCCGTGCCCGGCTGCAGATCCTGGAAAGCCAGCAACTGGCGCAGCAGCAGGTGCTTCGCCTGACGGAACTGATCGGCCAGCCAGACCCGGTTGCGCAACTGGACTCAATGGTTTTTTACAACCAGCTCCCCCAGGTGCTGCTCACGCCCGGCAGTAACCCGGCGCTCCATCCACAACTGCGGGTTTATCAGAAGAATATCGACCTTGCCCGTACGAACGAAACCTTGTTAAAAGCTTCAGCCCGGCCATCGATTTCGGTGCTTGGTTCAGTACAGGGCCGGGGTTCCGGCATCAGCGAACAGGCGCAGCCCGACGGTACGTTTCGCATTGATCCGTCGCTGGGAGCGGGATTGCCGCTCCGTTCGTTCAACTACATTGTGGGCGTAACGGCCATCTGGCGACCGACCGATTTGTGGCGTACGAAATACGCGCTGTCAGCTCAGCAGGAACGAATCAACGCCAGTCAGCAGACCTACGCCCAGCAGGCGCTGAGCATCCAGGCCGCCAGTCAGAACGCGGTACTGCAGCTTCAGTTAGCGCAGGCCCGCGCGCAGCAGGCTCCGCTTCAGCTCAACGGTGCCAAACAGGCTTTCATCCAGTCGCAGGCCCGCTACGAGTCGGGGCTGGACAATATTCAGGCCCTGACCCAGACGAGCGCTTTGCTTAACCGGGCCGAAGTAGACCAGGCCCTGGTCACCAACAGTGTCTGGCGCGCCTTGCTGCTGCGGGCGGCTACGGCCGGCGATTTAGACTCGTTCCTCCAACAACTCCCCCGCTAACTCAACCGTTATGATTAAAGCTGCTTTAGCTAAACCCATTACCGTAATCGTCGCACTGGCGGGGTTTATCCTGTTTTCGGTGCTGGCCCTGCTGCAGATTCCGGTAGATATTTTTCCCCGGCTCAACCTGCCCACGATTTACATTGCCCAACCGTACGGCGGGATGACACCCGCTCAGATGGAAGGCTTTATTGCCACCCGCTACCAGAACCAGCTGCTTTACGTGTCGGGAATCAAGGCGGTAGAGGTAAAAAATATCCAGGGGCTTTGTCTGGTCAAATGCACGTTCTACGAAGACGTAAACATGGCGCAGGTATCGGGCGAAGTGGCCAATCAGGTCAGCCGGGTCATGAATTACCTGCCCCCCGGCACCGTACCGCCCACGGTTGTCCGCTTCGATGCCTCCAGCCTGCCCGTGGGTCAGCTCGTATTCAGTAGCCGCCGGGCATCATTGGGTGAGATGCAGGATTTAGCCTCTACCCGCATCCGGCCGTTGTTTTCCCAGATTCCCGGCGCGTCGGCCCCGTCCCCATTCGGTGGTAACGAACGGACCGTGGTTGTAAAAGTTGATCCCGAGCGGATGCGGAGCTACGAGCTGACGCCGGATGAAATTGTGCAGGCAGTCGTCAAAAACAACCAGATTTCGCCCGCGGGCAGCGTTCAGATGGGTGACTACACCGTTATGACGCCCAGCAATACGGTACTCGACAAGGTGTCTGAGTTCCTGAATATTCCGCTGCGCAAAGGAGTGGGACCAACCGTGTTTCTGCGCGACGTTGCCTCGGTCGAGGATGCCACCGACATCATGGTCGGCTACGCGCTGGTCAACGGAAAGCGGTCGGTGTATATCCCGGTAACCAAAAGCGCCGACGCCAGCACCATCAGCGTCGTCAATGCGCTCAAGAATAAGCTGCCCGAAATGAAAGCGCTGCTGCCGGACGATGTACAGCTCACGTACGAGTTCGACCAGTCCGTTTACGTCACGCAGGCCGTGCACAGTCTGGCCGTTGAAGGTGGCCTGGGAGCCATTCTGACGGGGCTGATGGTGCTGCTCTTTCTGGGCGACTGGCGTAGTTCGTTGATCGTAATCCTGACCATTCCGGTTTCCATTCTGGGAGCCATTCTGCTGCTCAATCTGACCGGGCAAACCATCAACATCATGACCCTGAGCGGTCTGGCGCTGGCCATCGGTATTCTCGTCGATCAGGCAACGGTCGTGATTGAAAATATTCACCAGCATCTGGAAATGGGCAACAAAACGAAGGCCCGCGCCATTCTGGATGCCTGCCGGGAGATGGCGTTTCCGCTGCTGCTCATCACGTTATGTATTCTGGCGGTTTTTGCACCGGCTTTTCTCATGACTGGCGTACCACGGGGCATGTTCCTGCCGCTGTCGCTCTCGGTCGGGTTTGCCATCATTGTGTCCTACGTATTATCACAGGTGTTTGTGCCGGTTGTGGCGAACTGGTGGCTGAAGCACCATGAACATGCTCAGCCGCACGAGCAAAGCATGTTGCCTGACGTAGCGCATCAGCCAGAAGGACAACAGGAACAGTACGAAGAAGATCATTCAGAAAAGGTAACGGGTTTCGAGCGATTCAAGCAGGGATACCTGCGGCTGCTTGATGGGTTGATGGCCCGACGGATTCTGGTTATCAGCGTCTACGCGCTGGTTTGCGCCCTGCTGATCGGCGTTGGGTTCACGCAGATTGGCCAGGATATGATGCCCCGCCAGAATCACGCCCACCAGTTTCAGGTCCGGATTGTAGGGCCACAGGGCTTACGGATCGAACGGACTGAAGAGCTGACCAAGCGGGTTATTAAACAGATCGACGCCATCGTTGGCCCCGAGAACGTAGCGATCTCATCGGCCTTCGTAGGTATGACCCCATCCAGCTACGGTACCAGTGCGCTCTACGTCTTTAATGCAGGGCCACACGAAGCTGTTTTGCAGGTTAATCTATCCGACGAGTACACGGTCGAATCGATGGATGGGCTGAAAGAGCAAATCCGGAAACGGGTACAGCAGAAAATGCCGAACGTCCACTTATCGTTCGAACCCATCGACCTGACCGACAAGATCATGAGCCAGGGGGCGCAGACGCCCATCGAAATTCTGGTTGGCGGAAAAGACCTCACCGAAGGCCAGCATTACGCCAACCGGCTGCTGACCCACCTGCGTGAGATTCCCTACCTGCGCGATCTCCGGATCAATCAGCCGCTGAACTACCCGACGGTGTCGATTCAGGTAGATCGTGAACGAGCCGCCCAGCTGGGTTTGAGTACCGATGAGATTTCTAAGTCGCTGGTAGCCGCTACGGCGTCCAGCCGCTTTACGGCCAAAAACCTGTGGCTCGATCAGTCGAAAGGTTTTGCGTACCAGGTACAGATTCAACTGGAGAAAGACCAGATGAAATCTATTGCGGACATTCAGGCGATTCCGCTGGTGAAAGGGCAGCTCCGACCAACGCTAGGCGACGTAGCCACGATCACACCAACGACCGTACCCGGCCAGTTTGACCGGATTGGCCCCCGCCGGATCATTACGGTATCGGCCAATATTGACAACCAGGATTTAGGCACAGCCACCCGCGATGTGCAGGCAGCCATCACGGCTGCCGGGGATCCCCCCAAAGGCTCCGTGGTCGAACTGCGCGGACTGGCTCAGTTGCTTCAGGAAACCCTGGGCAGCCTGCAATTTGGGCTGGGACTGGCTATCGTGGTCATCTTCCTGCTGCTGGCGGCCAACTACCAGTCGTTCAAGGTGGCCAGTGTCGTGCTGGTGAGCATACCCGCCGTGCTGGCGGGTTCACTAACGCTGCTGCTGGTAACGGGGCAGACGCTGAATCTGCAATCGTACATGGGCATTATCATGTCGGTGGGGGTATCCGTGGCCAACGCGCTGCTGCTGGTCACCAACGCCGAATCGCTGCGACTGCGCTACCGCGACGCCCGGGTGGCGGCCCGGGTGGCCGGGTCAGCGCGGCTACGTCCCATTCTGATGACAGCGCTGGCCATGATTGCCGGGATGATTCCAATGGCGTCGGGCCTGGGCGAATCGGGTGAGCAAACGGCTCCGCTCGGCCGAGCGGTCATCGGCGGACTCTTCTTTTCCACCATCGCGGCCCTGTTGGTTCTGCCCGTCGTGTTCGCGGCCGTCCAGCGGAAAACAACCTTCGATTCGCCCTCGCTCGACCCTGACGATTCAGCCAGTACGACCTACGACGGAAAGACCAATTCGCTGTCCGAATCCCCAGCCGTTCCCCTTACGTACTGATCAACCGACCAATCCTTATGCATTCATATTCTTTTCTTCGACCAGGTTTAGTTGTTGCTCTCCTCGGCAGCCTGGGTTTTCTTTTTAGTCAGTGTACTAGCTCGTCGACCGACAAAAGTGAAATGGACAAAGCACCGGTCGACGAAGAAATCCGCTACGAAACCATCAAAGTCGCTGCGTCACGGCCCACTTCCGAACTGAATCTGCCGGGGGAACTGGAGAGTTACTACGAGACTGATCTGTATCCGCGGGTCAGTAGCTACGTGAAAGCTCTGCATGTCGACATTGGCGATCAGGTACGAAAAGGCCAGGTGCTGGCCGAACTGGAAGCGCCTGAATTGACCGCCAACCTGACCGAGGCTTTTTCAAAAGTGAAAGCAGCCGAGGCCACGTTCGGAGCCAGCAAAGGTATTTTCTTACGTGTGTTACGTACCAGCCGTACCCTGGGGGCCATTTCACCTGTCGATCTGGAGACCGCCCGGACCAAAGCTATTTCGGATAGTCTGGGCGTAGTAGCCGCTAAGGCGCACTATAAGTCGGTGCAGCAACTGGTCAGTTACCTGAAGATAACGGCTCCGTTTACGGGCGTCATCACCGACCGTCGCCTGTCGCCGGGCGCCTTCGTGGGACCGGGTGGCCAGAATGGTGTTCCTATCCTGAAAATCAAACAGCTGGATCGACTGCGGCTGCGGATTGCGGTCCCGGAAGCGTATCTGGGCGACATTGACCGGGGCGCGGCCGTCCAGTTTTCGGTGCGTAGTTTCCGGAACCAGACCTTTACGGGTAAGATCAGCCGGGTAGCTAATAACGTCCGGCCCGAAACGCGTTCGGAACTGGTCGAGATCGACTTTCCCAACAAGGGCGGCAAGTTGAAACCAGGTATGTTTGCTTCAGTTCGACTACCCGTCAGTTCATCGGGCGAAGGGAGTTTATACGTCCCCAAATCGGCCATTATCAGTTCCCTGGACCGGACATACGTTCAGAAAATCGACAGCGGCAAAGCAGTCCGGGTAACGGTCCAGAAAGGCGACGACGCTGTTGGACAGACGCAGGTATTTGGTGATCTGACAGCCGGTGACGTCATTTTGAAAACCGCCAGCGAAGACATCGCCGACCAGGCCAGCGTTAAGACACAACTCGTGAATCAATAACGGATCTCGTTCATTTACCGCAGGGTTCTGCCAACAATGCCACGGCTTGCGTAAGCGTCATAAAGAACCGTGGCATTGCTGGCGGCAAAACTTCCATACTGTCAGGCTGGCGAGGCAACGCCTATAACTTCTGCAGGGCCAGCGCTCTGATGTCGTCCATTTCGAGCACTCGCTTTTCGTTGCCGATCCGGACGGCATTGATCATCGCCTGGGCCAGTTCCTGCAACGTAACAACCCGCCGGGGCGAGAGCCACTTCAACATGCGAATAATCAGGTTATAGATCGCTTTGGCGTTTTTCTGCCCCGGATAAACCACCATACCGGCCGGCCGGAAATTGTATTCGGCCCTGAAGGGCAGCTGCATCAACGCGTTTTCCGTCTTTCCTTTCACCCGCGCCCACATTACCCGCCCCTGTTCAGATCCGTCGGTGTGGCTCCCCGACACAAAGTTGAAGACAAGCGACGGATTCAGCGCCAGCAACGTTTTGGCAACGTGCATCGTCAGATTGTACGTAATGTGGGTGTACTTGTCTTCATTCAGGCCCACCGAGCTAATTCCGGCGCAGTAAAAACAGGCGTCGTAGCCTGTCAGTTGATCCATCACGCCCTCCAGCGTCATAAAATTGGGGACCAAACACTCCTTTAGTTTTGTATGCGTCAGGTCGTAATGCCGCCGGTTCAGCAGCATAACCTCGGCGATCTGCGGGTTGTCCAGGCAGGCCAGCAAAATACCTTCCCCGACAAAGCCGGTCGCGCCGGTTAGAATGATTTTCAAGAGCTTCATGGCTTTAGTACAGCTAGTAATTCAGGGACTTCCTCAACAGAGAACGGATCCCCAGGCTTTTTAAAGGCCGAATTTCCGTCGGCAAGCCGTTACTTGTTTTGTTTCGACGTTCTACTTCACCTTGCTCAGACGTCCTTTCTGCTTCCAGCCATTCGTAACGGTCCTCCCCAAGTAAGGTTCTTTTTCATCGGTGAGATCCAAAATTGACAGGTCTCATCAGCCGTATAAACGCAGCTTTACCGAATAAATTCGTAAATTTTAGGATCGAATCACTGGTCATATAACGGTTCCTGGAAAAAATTGGCTTTTCTTCCCGCCGGCTATATAGTCAGGGGACTCCTCTTGAAAACCATTAACCCAACTCAACCGAGTTATGAATTTAATTCGCTCCGCGCTGCGAAAACCAATTACAATTCTGGTGGTCGTAGCGAGTTTATTCTTTTTTGGGATCAATGCCGTCCGTAACATCAAAGTTGACATTTTCCCTAACCTCGACCTGCCCGTTATTTACATTTCCCAGCCGTTTGGAGGCTATACGCCCAACCAGATGGAATCTTTTTTTGGTAAACAGTACGTTAATCTCCTGCTCTACGTATCGGGCGTAAAGAGCATCGAGACCAAGAACATTCAGGGCCTGACGCTGATCAAGCTGTCGTTCTACCAGGGCACCAACATGGCGCAGGCGGCCGCCGAGGTGTCGGCCTACTCCAACCGGGCGCAGGCCATCTTCCCTCCGGGATCGCAGCCCCCCTTTATTCTCCGCTTCGATGCCTCTACCCTGCCGGTTGGTCAACTGGTTCTAAGCAGCCCCAAACGCACCAACAACGAACTACAGGATCTGGCCAATGTCTACGTCCGGGCGGGTTTCAGCTCTATTCCGGGTCTGGTTGCTCCGGCCCCGTTTGGGGGCAACTCGCGGTCTATTGTTATCAAAGCCGATCCGGCCCTGCTGCGGTCCCACAATCTGACCCCCGATCAGTTGGTAGCCGCCCTGCGGATAAATAACCAGGCCAGCCCCGCTGGTAACGTCCGGGTGGGCGACTTAAATTATTTTACCCCTGCCAACACGACCGTTAAGAACATCGAGGATTTCGGTAATATCCCCCTGTATACCGGCTCGGTACAGAACCTGTTCCTGAAAGACGTAGCCACCATTGAGGACGGCGCCGACATTACGCAGGGATACGTACTGGTTAACGGCAAGCGGTCGGTCTATCTGCCCATTACCAAATCGGCCGATGCTTCCACCTGGGAGGTGGTTCAGAACCTGAAAGCCGCCCTGCCCCGCTTCCAGGCGCTACTGCCGGAAGATGTCAAGCTCACCTATACGTTTGACCAGTCGGTCTACGTCATTAACTCCGTGGAAAGTCTGCTGACGGAGGGGGCTATCGGTGCCATCCTCACGGGTCTGATGGTCCTGCTTTTCCTCGGCGATGTGCGCGGGGCGCTGATTGTAATCATCACAATCCCGACCTGTATTATTGCGTCGGTGCTGTTCCTATATCTCTTCGGGCAGACGATCAACATCATGACCCTGTCGGGGTTGGCGCTGGCCATCGGTATTCTGGTCGATGAATCGACCGTAACGATCGAGAATATTCACCAGCATATGGACATGGGTAAACCCAAAGCGCTGGCCATCTGGGACGCCTGTAAGGAAATTGCGTTCTCCAAACTGCTGATTCTATTCTGTATCCTGGCCGTGTTTGCCCCCGCCTTCACCATGACGGGGATTCCCGGCGCGTTGTTCCTGCCGCTGGCGCTGGCGATTGGTTTCGCTATGGTGACCTCGTACCTGATGTCGCAGACGCTGGTACCGGTGCTGGCCAACTGGATGATGAAAGAGCATCCGCACAAAAGCAACGGCAAGGCAAACGGCCACGAAGGTATCAACGGTCATCTGAGCCAGGCCAACGGCATCAGCATTGCCAACGGTCGACAGACGAACGACGATATTCTCCACGAAAAAGAGAAACTGGCGCATCGGGCCGACCTGAACAACGACGGAAAAATCGGCCTTTTCGAACGGGTTCGGATGCGGTTTGTCAACGCCCTCGATGGCATGATGGCCTTTCGAAAACCCATCGTCATTACCTACGTCATCGGGGGGCTCGTCCTGGCCGGCATCCTCATTACCATCATTGGCCGGGACGTATTGCCCAAGAATGATGCGGGGCAGTTTCAGGTTCGAATCCGTGCCGCCGACGGTACTCGCCTGGAAAAAACCGAAACGACCATGCTGAAAACCCTCGACGTACTGAACAAGCTCGTCGGGAAGGAAAACATCGAGATTACATCGGCGATGGTTGGGATGCACGGTGCGCAGTTCTCCACCAGCCCTATCTACCTGTTCATGGCCGGACCGCAGGAAGGCGTTTTACAGGTCAGCCTGAAACACGACTTTGATAAGGACATGGATGAGTTGAAGGACGAGTTCCGGGCGCGGATGAAAAAAGAGCTACCCGGCGTTAAGCTCTCGTTTGAACCGATCGAACTAACCGACAAGATTCTCAGCCAGGGCTCTCCCACGCCGATTGAAGTCCGGCTGGTGGGCAAGAATAAGAAACAGAACCAAGAGTACGCGAACAAGATCATTACCAAACTGAAGCAGATTCCGTATCTGCGGGATGTGCAGATTGGTCAGTCAACGAACTACCCGACGATTGAAGTTAACATTGACCGGGTCCGGGCCTCGCAGTTGGGTACGGACATCTCGTCCATTTCGCGGTCGCTGATTGCGTCTACGTCCTCGTCGCGCTACACTGAGAAAAGCGTCTGGATCGATCCCAAATCAAGCCAGAGCTACAGTGTTCAGGTACAGGTGCCGGAAAACAAGATGAATAGTATTGATGAGCTGGGCGAAATTCCGGTGCTGCCCAATACCAACCGTCCGGTGCTGAGTGATGTAGCGACGCTGCAAAAAGGAACCACAAACGGCGAAAACGACAATCTGGGTGCTATCCCTATTCTGTCAGTTACCGCTAATCTGAACGATATGGACCTGGGCACGGCGGCTGCTGACGTGCAGAAAGCCATTGACTCACTGGGCGAGATGCCCCGTGGCCTCACCGTTAGCATTCAGGGCCTGAGCCAGGTACTGAACGATACGCTCAACAGTCTTCAGACAGGACTGCTCACGGCTATTGTCGTCATCTTCCTGATGCTGGCCGCTAACTTCCAGTCGTTTAAGGTGTCGCTGGTGGTCCTCTGCACCGTTCCGGCCGTATTGGTGGGTTCACTCACCTTATTGCTGCTGACGGGTTCAACGCTGAACCTGCAATCGTACATGGGCATGATCATGTCGGTGGGTGTATCTATCTCCAACGCCGTCCTCCTGGTCACCAACGCCGAAGAACTGCGGATGCGGAACGGCAACGCCCTGCTGTCGGCCAAAGAAGCGGCCTCTGTTCGCCTACGTCCGATTGTGATGACCAGTGTGGCCATGGTGGTCGGTATGATTCCGATGGCGTCGGGTCTGGGTGAAGGCGGTTCGCAGTCGGCTCCGCTGGGCCGGGCGGTGATCGGTGGCCTGATTGCCTCGACCTTTGCTGCGTTATACATGCTGCCATTGGTGTTTGCCTGGGTGCAGGGCAATACGTCGACTCAGTCGGTATCACTCGATCCTGAAGATAAAGAAAGCAAGTTTTTCATTCCCTCCTCGTATGAACCGGTTAACAACTAACCCTTTTCGTAACCTGCTCGTTGTCGGTAGTTTTCTCGTTGTACAGTCACTAACCAGTTGCCATTCGCAGGAAAGCAAGGCAGACGTGGCCGAAGCGGATAGCGCTCCGGAAGCCACCGAAGTATTCGCCCTCCAGAAAGGTAAACTGTCATCTTCCTTACAGGTACCGGGCGAACTGGTTGCGTATCGGGACGTCGACATTTACGCCAAAGTAAGTGGCTTTATTAAAACGCTCTACGTCGATATTGGCTCGGAGGTAACGCAGGGGCAATTACTAGCGGTTGCTGAAGCCCCCGAGTTAAATGCGCAGTTGTCCTCGGCCCAGTCGAAGCTGAAAGCCCAGGAAGCGTTATCCATTGCCAGCAAAGCCAACTATGACCGGATTCTGGAAGCCAGTAAGTTCTCGGGAGCGGTCTCGAAGAATGATGTCGACCAGGCCCTGGCCAAACGTAACGCTGATCTGGCCCAGCTAGAGGCCGCCCGCTCCGCGTACCGGGAAGTGGCCGACCTGCGACAATACCTGCAAATCCGGGCTCCGTTCAACGGCGTCATCAGCGCCCGGAACGCCAGCACGGGGGCTTACATCGGCCCGTCGGGCAAAGGGTCAGAGTTTCCCTTGTTTGTGCTGACCGAGCAGAAACGACTCCGTCTGGTTATCTCGGTGCCTGAAGCGTACACGGGTTACGTTGATCAGAACGAAACGGTCAGTTTCAGCGTAAAGGCCTTCCCCGACCGGAAGTTTACGGGTCAGGTGAAGCGGCAGGCAGGCGCGCTGGATAAACGGCTCCGGTCGGAGCGGGTTGAAGTTGACGTACTCAACAATAACAAAAAATTGCTGCCCGGTATGATCGCCGAAGTTAGTATTCCGCTGCCAACGCGCACCAGTACGTTTATCGTTCCTAAATCGGCTGTTGTCAACTCCTCGACGGGCGTGTTTGTGGTGAAAGTAACGAACAATAAAGCCGAGTGGATTCCAGTGCAGAAGGGTCTAGAAGCCGACGAGAAAATGGAAGTGTTTGGTAAACTTAACGAAGGTGACCAGCTCGTAACGACGGCTACCGAAGAGATTCGGGATGGCTCGCCCGTTACGCCAGCGAAAGCCGCTAGCAATACCGTGCAATAAATACCGAACATTTCTCTATGCATAACGTAAAGGCCGCTTTCATGGAGAGCGGCCTTTACGTTATACAGGAGTTCTGCCGAATAAACGCTTGTTGCCTGGAAGCCTTTTAGAAACTCCTATAGCCTCTAAAGGAGACTTTTCTCTTTCAGGTAAACTCCCTTTTAGGGACTACTATTAGGGGACAAATCGGGGCTCACATACTCGGCCCTAACCTCATAAAAGAGGCATAGATATGAGAGATGGCAATTTGAAAAAATAATAAATATAGTATGATAGCTCCAGAGTGTTATACAGAGAGTGTCACTTTGAATGGGCGTTTCGTGAGACAAATTTTTTGGGCTAGATACACTGCGCCCTTAGAACTGGACCACTTTACTGAATAACGAAATTGTTAGTTGATCTGATTTCCTACTTGGTTTGACTGCTTTTTATTCCCTTTAATACCTCTTCAGGCGTTCGATAATTCAGCGACTGGTGAAAGCGCCGACAGTTATAAAACTCGAAATAAGCTTGTAAGCCTGCCTCTAACTGCCAGCCATCCTGGTAGGCTTTCAGATAAATATCCTCATATTTTACGCTTCGCCAAAGCCGCTCTACGAATATGTTGTCCAATGCCCGCCCTTTGCCGTCCATTGAGATGCGAATGTTCTGATCGAGCAGGACACTTGTAAAATCATCCGAGGTAAATTGACTGCCTTGATCGGTGTTAAAAATCTCGGGTTGAGGATAGCTCCCTAAGGCCTTTCGTAACACGCCACAACACCAATCAGCCTCCATGGTGTTGGAAACGGACCAACTTAATACGTATCGACTATACAGATCGATGATGGCCATCAGGTACATATATCCGGTCGCCATGGGTACATAGGTAATGTCAGTAGCCCAAACTTGGTGGACCCGCACAATGACCAACCCCCGCAGCAAATAGGGATAAATTGTCTTAACCCCCTGAATGACTGGACAAAATTGTAAAAACAGTTTAGTCCTTTTACATTCAGATACCATGAGCAAATTAAGGCGGAGTTTTACTCCCGATGACCGCTATTCTATCGTCCAGGAAGCCATTCGTGACGGCCATGCCGAGACTTGTCGAAAATACAATCTATCTCCTTCGCTGCTGCGCAAGTGGAAATTGAAGTATTTGAGTAAAGGCAAAGAAGGCCTCAAAGATTCTTACGCACGCGTCGATCCCCAGCTTCGAGTGCTCGAAGAAGAAAATGAACGCCTGAAGCGGATTGTAGCAAAACAAGCTTTGGAACTGGAGATCAAAAGTGAGCTACTAAAAAAAACTCCTATTCACTCCAGGAGAAGCTAGCACTCATGAAACAGTTTGAAAATCAAGTAAGTCGTACCCTGTTATGCCAGTGGCTTAGTGTACCTCGGAGCGTGTTTTACTACCAACCACAATCAGGTAGACCTGGAGCACGCCCCAGCCAGGTAACCATGAAACGGGATGGATCGTGGGTAGACAACCAACTGGTCGTGGTCAGTATTCGGCAACTGCTGGATGTTGAGTTCAATGCCCTTGGCTACGAATACATCACCCACGAGTTGAAAAAAGAATACTTAATCAATAAGAAAAAGGTGTATCGACTCATGCAAGAGCATAATTTACTTCTGGGCAAAGTGATCCGACCGATGGGCAAGCGGGAATTTGTTAAATTCAGACGAATCGAAGCGACCAAGCCCTTGGAATACCTGTGCTGGGATATCAAATACGTCTGGGTAGAAGGGGAACGGCGGAATTACTATCTGTTGAGCGTCATTGATGTGTATAGCCGCAAAATTCTGGATTGGCTATTCCAAGGCAGTATTCGTCAAATCGACTTAATCAATCTTTTTCGACGAATCAACCGGAATCATGAACTGAAGGGCGTCATTTTGCGCAATGATAATGGCAGTCAATTCATTGCTCACTCGGTACGTAACTTTTTGAAAAGCTCCGAAATCAAGCAGGAATTCACTCATGTGGCCACCCCTGAAGAGAACTCGTACATTGAAGCTTTTCACAGCATTCTAGAACATGATGTGATCGAGCGCAATGTATTTGACAGCTATTATGAGGCCAAAGAAATGTTAGGGCGTTATTTTTTCCATTACAACAATCACCGTCTTCATCGTTCGATTGGTTTTGTAACACCTCAGCAGAAATGGGAGGAAGCACAGGTAATTTACGACACAACCTTTTCAGAAAATTTGTCCAGCTAATAGGGGGCTAAGACAGTCCACGCTCAAAAAGCACCCACCTTCCAATAACTCCGCCTTTAGGCGGCTCCAAAACGACTCTGCAAACGCATTATCGTAAGGGTCATCGGCCCGGCTCATGCTGGGCCTGATCCGCCACAGACTCACCAGTTCCTGCACCTCATTGGAGATGTATTGACCACCCCGATCAGAGTGGACGATAAGGCCAGCGGCTGGCTGACGGGTTTGCAGGGCTGCCCGCAGTGGCACCAAAATCAGGGCATCTTCCATATTGGCATTGATGCGCCAGCCGACAATTCGGCGCGAAAATAAGTCCATCCAACTCCCCAAATAGGCCCATTCTCCGTTGGCCAGGGGCAAGTACGTGATGTCACTGACCCAAACTAAATCAGGAGAAACAGGCAACGGTTGATCGAGTAACAGGTTTGGCCAGTACCCCTTGCCATGTCGGTGGTACGTGGTACAAACGATTTTGGCTTAATTGACTGTAAGTCAGCCAGTTTCATTAATGATCGTACCTGTTGCCGACCTACCTGATGGCCCTGCTCGTGCAACTCGGCTACAATTCTGCGGCTCCCGTAGCGTCGTTTGTGCGCCCAAAACACGTCTTCGACCAACTGCTTTTTAGCTTGTTTATGAGCTGTTGGCTGGTAGCTCTGCCCCCTTTTGTATCGGTAATAAGCTGTTCGACTTACGCCCAATACAGCACACAGGGTTTCCACATTGAACTCATCAGCCAGTGTCTCGATCAGATTGTAGCAAAGCGTCAGGTCGCCCGGCTGAAAATGCTCAAGGCTTTTTTTAAGATTTCGCGCTCGGTCTCCAACTGGCGTACCCGATCCTTAAGCTGCTGGTTCTCCGCAATCAGTTCGCTTTGACCAGCGACCACTTTTTTACCCACTTGATTCACACTTTTCCAGCGGTAGATTAGGTTCTCAGACACGCCCAGGGCGTTGGCGACATAAGCTGCTGTCTGACCGCTGTCGAGCATTTTGAGGACTTCAGTTTTGAAATCGGCATCGTACTTGCGCCGTGTTTTTGGGGCTCTCTTTGGCTGCATAGCCTTGCTAAGTTAAGCAAGTTTGTGTGCCGATAAACCCGACCATCTCAGGGAAGCGGCTGCCTGGTCAGTGTAGTGAATGGTAAAGTGGTCATCTTTGAAAAAGGCCACATATTTTTCCAGTATTGTCAGGCAAGCGCTGGATGAAGTAAGCCGAGATTGCTGCTCTAGTGTTTGGCGTAGTTGCATGTATTGGTTGAGGGCTTTACTGGCCGTCTTATCTTCAAAGCCCGCGTACCGACTTTTGGCCACTTGGATTAAAGCATTCAGATTGGCTTGGCAGCTACAACTATCGATTTGTTGGGCATGTCCCCAAGTAGAGATGACAACCAGGGAAAGGATCACGAAAAGATGTTTCATACAAGTGAGGAATAGGAGGATGGAGTTCCAATCTAGGAAAAGCATCGATCTTATCAAACGCTCATACCTGAGACGATAGAACCATCATGCGTTTGCTTTTCAAAAGGGGCACCTTTCTAGTCGGCTAAGTCATGGTTACTTGCTCAACAAGATAATGTGCGCCCATTGGGAGACAAGATTTTTAATTGGTCAACGCGAAGAGTTTATTGATAGGGTAACCTCAAACCGTCTCGCTTAATCGCTTCCGGTCGCTGCAATCCTGTTTCTAAATAAGCTATTCTAAGCAGCTTACTAGGCCTAAGCTTAACATGCACCTCCACATTTATCACAGCCACTAGAGGCATACGGTACAACTATTACGATCGGTTAGCTCGGCTGTACCTATCCCCATTTTTGTTATAAGCCACTCAGCGGGCTATCTTTGAACATACCATCGGCCTGCCTCTCTATGCAATTAATTCATGTGCTTCGCTCTCTGGGGCTGCTGTTAGTACTTGGCTCGAATAGCCCCTTGCATAGTCAGCATACCACCAGACAGCTCGACAGCCTGTTTACCGAATTACACCAGCATGACAAGTTTAATGGTAATGTACTGGTGGCCCAAAAGGGGCAGCTCATGTTCGCAAAATCGTACGGCAAAGCCGATGAACAGCAAGAAAGAGATCTAAACATCCAGTCTGTTTTTGAGTTAGCCTCCGTCTCTAAGCAGTTTACCGCCATCGGCATTGTGCTGCTTAAAAAGCAACAAAAACTAGACTACGACGATGCACTGGCCGACTACATCCCAGAACTAGCTTTTTATAGGGGGGGTAACTATTAGACAGTTACTCAACCTACCTAGATGGGGTAGTGGGCGACGGGATGGTCAATTCAACGGTCGGTGATCTGCTCTTGTGGGATCAGGCATTGTATACCGACAAACTGATCAACGACACAGACCGGCAAGCAATCTTTTCGGGGGCTACGCTAGCAAGCGGAGCAAGGACGGACTATGGTTTTGGTTGGGCTTTACTGGACAGTAAGCCCTATGGCCGGATCGTCAACCATACGGGCGGCTGGGCCGGTTATATTAGCTTGATTGAGCGTCATCTGGACACGGGAATGACCATTATCATGCTGCAGAACAACGCCACTGATCGGATCCAGATACCGCTCAAAGTGGTGAGGAAAATTCTTTATCACGAGCCGTTAGTGACAGAGGGATTGAAGCCTGTGTCCACTTCAGCAAGTTTGGAAAAGTACGTTGGTCTCTACTCGGCATCGACGATTCCGCTGAAGCTTGCCGTCTTTATCCGCGACAACTCCTTGTGGGCCCAAGGTCAGGCAGCTGGCCAACGCCCCTTCCGGCTGGACGCTTATAAGCATCACACGTTCAAGTACGAGGCTGCCTCAATACGGATGGTTTTTGATCCCGAGAAACGTACCCTATCCTTTGAGCAAGGCGATAAGGTCTCCCACATTTTTGCGAAAGAACAGTAAGTAGATGACTCAGTAAACCACCCGTCCCAGTAAACGCTCCCAAGTTGAGATGAATAAGGGTTCGTTCAGTTACCCCTTGACTGGTGCAACTGAATGAACCCTTATTTTTATTGTCTAGCTAACCAATACCCGGTTGCAACTGGCACAATCTGGAAGGGAAACAAGGGGAAAATCTAGCTTTTCCATTCTTTGCTCATTAACTGTACCCAAAACCGCTTTCGCCAGAAAGCCGCGCTCAGTTTCTACCGGCGCGGCTTTCTGGCGAAAGTCAGCATAATGCGACAAGCACTTATTAGCCTCTAGGGCAACGGGGCCGATCGTTCGCTACTTCAGCTTGACACCCTGAGCTTCCATTTGCTTCTGCAGGGCAGCATGATTGGCCAAAAACTGCGCGTGCTGCTGCTCCGTACGCGTTGTCCCCAGGCTTTCCAATTTTTGCTCTAGCTCCCTGGCGGGTAAATCTGCTCCATAGCAGGGGGTGCCGGGCTGCTGTCGCCACGACTCATGCAGACTACCATTATCCACCGCATCGAAGCCCAACTCTTCCACCAGATCCATCACTTTCTGCTTGGCCATGGGGTCATCGCCGGCTACAGGCAGAGCGATACGGCCGGGGGTACCAACGGGCTTGCCTAATTTTTCAAGGTGGTCGGCCATGATATTGTTGAATACCTTTATCACAGGCCGACCAAGGTGCTGCTCTACCCACTCACTTTCGGTCAGTTCACCCTGCTCAAGTTCGGGGATGTGTCCATCCCGCTATATATTCCGGCATAAAGTAAGCCAGTCATTCCGGCCCAATCCGGCCGGGTATTCCGGCACAAAATGGGCCATCGTGGATAAGTGAGCCAAGACCCCTAGTTTGGCCCTGACGTGAACGAACATCACTCACGTTTGTAGTCAAGCATGGCTAACTCTCGCTTACCTATGTTTCAACTCCGTCGGATTCTTCAACTCCGCCAGCAGGGCTTCAGCCAGCGCCGGATTGCTTCGGCTTTAGCCATTTCCCGAACCACCGTCGAACACTATTTGCGTATAGTCGAAGCGCATTTTTCGGACTTGGCTCAGGCTTTGAGCTGGCAGGATGATCAACTTCACCGCCTGTTCACTCATCGTGTACCCCAACCAGAGGCCGATCGGCTGGGTGATCTCTACCAACGATTTGAGAACTACGAAGCCCAATTGGCCAAGCCGGGTGTGACCCGCCATCACTTATGGCTAGCTTATAAGCAGGCTAACCCCAATGCCATCCAGTACTCCCAATTTTGTGAGCGCTACCGGACCTGGCGACTCAACCAGCAGACGGTGATGCACCTGGAGCACAAAGCTGGGGAGACGCTTTTCGTCGATTATGCCGGTAAAAAGCTAGCCCTGGTCGATCCAACTACCGGTCAGCCTCAGCCAGTCGAGCTTTTTGTCGCCGTGCTGGCCTGTTCCCAACTCACTTTTGCTAAAGCGGTTGCCAGTCAGCGAAAAGCCGATTTCCTACAAGCCTTATCCGATGCGCTAACCTACTTTGGTGGTGTCCCCGAGGCCATTGTGCCCGATAACCTGAAAGCCGCCGTGACCAAAGCCAACCGCTATGAGCCTGATCTGAACGAGTCGATTGAAGACTTTGCGGCTCATTACAGTACCTGTATCTATCCAGCCCGTAGTGGCAAGCCGCGCGATAAAGCGCTGGTGGAGAAGACCATCTCCATTCTCTATAGTCGGGTATATGTTCCCCTACAAGAACAGAGCTTTCACTCTTTGAAGGAACTGAACCAAGCTATTGCTCAACAAGTAGAAGTCCACAACCGGCAGTGCTTTCAGGGTAAGCCCTACTCAAGACGTCAGCGTTTTGAGACCCTGGAAGAAGCCACGCTGATGCCTTTGCCGCTACAGCCTTACCGGTCCAAAGCCTTTCGCATGGCCAAAGTGCATCCCAACTGTCATGTACTGTTAGGGGAAGACAAGCACTATTATAGCGTACCCTACCGGCATGTGGGCCAGAGCGTTAAGCTGGTTTACACCGCTCAGACCGTGGAGATTTACCATGATCATCAGCGGATTGCGCTTCATGAGCGCCAACCCGAGGCCTATCAGTACACCACCCGTCGCGAACACCTGCCCAGCCAACAACAATGGCTGAGCCAGTGGTCTGCGGAGTACTTTATCGATCAGGCCAGCCAGATCGGTCCCCATACTCGACTGGCCATTCAGGAACTGCTCCACACGCGGAGCTATCCCCAACAGGCCTTCCGTTCCTGTGCCGGCGTACTATCGCTGGTAGCCAAGGTTGGCCAGCAACGCCTGGAGGGGGCCTGTGAGCGGGCGTTAACGTATGGGGCTGTCTCCTACAAGTTGATCCGTAGCATCCTGGAGCGCAATTTAGATAAGACTACCTCAACGGAGGTAACCCATAAGCCTCTGCCAACTCATGAGAACATCCGGGGAGCCGATGTCTATCAATAATAAAGGGGTAAAGGGGATAAAAAGAGCTAACCATTAAACCATCAACTCATGAATACACAAGCAACCCTCGAGCGCATGCGTCAATTAAAATTACAGGGCATGGCCACCCACTGGGAAACCCTTCTGCGTCTACCGGTTAATCAGTGGCCGCCCACCGACCATCTCCTGGCTTCGCTGCTGGATGCCGAACACGAATACCGGCAGGAACGCAAAACGCGAACTGCCATTACCCAGGCTCGTTTTCGGTATCAGGCCAGCCTGGAAGAAGTTATTTACACGCCTGATCGGCAGTTGGACAAAAGTATGGTACTTCGCCTGGGCGACCTCTCTTTTGTACGACGGGGCGAAAACATTCTCATCACCGGTGCCACTGGTTGTGGCAAAAGCTATCTGGCTACATGTCTGGGCTACCAGGCTTGTCAACGAGGGCTGCGGGTGGGCTACTTCTCTATGCCTAAACTTATGGAACGACTGCATCTGGCTCGAGCGGATGGCTCCTATACTCGGGAGCTTGCCCGTCTGGAGCGGTTGCAGTTATTGATCCTGGACGATTGGGGCCTATCGAGTCTAGACATGAATGCCAAACTGGCTTTGCTGCAACTCATTGAAGATCGCCATGGCCGGTCGGCTACGATCATTACCTCGCAGTTACCGGTGTCTAAGTGGTATGAGTACCTAGCTGAACCAACGCTGGCCGATGCAATCTTGGATCGACTCGTGCATCAGGCACACCGCATTGAGTTGCAAGGCGAGTCAATGCGCAGGCGCATCAAAAAAACGAATGATTTAACCGGATCCTGATTATTTTTATGCCCTCTTCGCCCCTTATCCACCGTGGCCCACTTTAGCCGTTTTGGCTGGCACAGTATCTCCGGAATATATAATCCCGCAACAGCGGATAATAATTGCTGGTATCAATGACGGGCACTTCAGCGGGTACGCCCTCGAACAAGCCTTTGGGTAAATCGGGAATATTTTTCAGTGGAATAGTCACCACGATGATCTCACCGTAGTGAGCTGCCTGCTGGGCGGTAACGGGAGTAGCGCCGGTTTTTTGGGCCACCTCACCCAGCGTTTCGGGGCCACGAGAATTGGCAATCGCTACTGAATGGCCGAGGCTGGTAAGCCGAGTGGCAAGGGCGCTACCAATGAAGCCTGCGCCAATGATTCCTATTTTCATTGTTAGTACGACGGACGAGTTATAGATTGGTGCTTCGCCCAGGTGCGGATTTTAACTCCAGGGTACGCCAATTGTTTATCAGCCTAGGCTAGAACTGAACAGTAGCCAGACAACAGGACGCGCGAGGTACGGGATTAGGGTGTTGTCAGATAAGGGAGACTGGCTAACGCAGACGAATCTACTACAGGTTAAATCTAATGATTCTCAAAAAACGCTCCTGTTGGATACACTTACTTTATATATTCCTTTTTACGAAGGTAGACTACTTTAGCGGCTGCTTGACCACCATACGAAGAACAAGCAAACAGCTTTCTTGCTGATTCCGCTCAGTCTGCTAGCAGGATACTACTGCTACTGCTGGGAGCACTTACCCCCTCCCCCCCCACGGCTCACAAGCCTACCCGATTTTTTTGCCACTTGATACTCTCAGCCGAGCCAAAGTAGACGTCTTCGACGATCAATAGATAGGGCTTAACCGGCAACAGGCTATCTAAAGTGGTCTTACAACTCACGGACGAGAACATACTCTTTTTGACAAATAGTGTCTGCTTTTGAGTTTGAAGCATACTGCCTAAGCTCTGGGTTACCAACTACTAACTAAAGTACTAACCAGTGTTCATTAGGTAAAGAAGGCCCCCAACACATCGTTGGGGGCCTTCTTTCTTATGGTTAAACCTGTTTATCCAAACTTTGAGTAGTCGTCTTCCCTAGTCGGCTGACGATATCATGAGCCTTGAGCAAACGGCGCAGCTCTTGGCCCTCAAACGGCTTCTTCGCTAAAGGAGCCAATACGCACCAGTCAAATAAGCCAGCCGCTAGGGGGATGATACCCAGCATACCCCAGCTTGGCTTGTCGGACTTGGCTACACTGCGGGCCACCAAGACGTAGCCGGCCGCAATCCGGGCCGCCCGTCCGGCGGGGCTGGCGATGAAACCTAAAAAATCGTTCATGTTGAGCAAATCAGAAAACTAGTATCTAGGACACATCAACCCCGATAATTGTTTTGGTTGATTTGCTACTGGCTAGCGTAGCGGGCCGTTAGGGGGCAAACATTGCTGCCAGTACTCGACAATGAGCTACTTATTCCTTTCTTATCTGCTCGGTTAAATGCTTCCAATACCGTTTGGGCATGTGCTGCAACTGAAGCCGCAGATTCTTCCGGGCGTCAATCGTTACGCTCTTAAAGTAGCAACGCCAGAGTTCCTGATAAAACTCTTCCCGCTCGTCACTGATCTCGGCCATCAACCCAGAAGTAAACCGTCCACGAGGCTGAAAATCAACCCCTACCGTAGACACCGTTTCTAAATCATAGTAAATTCCGTACTTACGGCGAGCATCGTAGATTAGCCAACGTTGATCGGCATACCGGCTCTCGAAGTGCGCCGAGATGAGGGGCAGCACATCGCATTCCGGTTCAATGATCGCATAATACAACTGGTCCTGGGTTAGCTTGAAACGAACAAACGCCTGCATGCGATGCGCTTCCCGTTTTACCCGCCGGGCCGCCTGCCTGACAGCCCACACCGCCGGATGACCATAGTCTTCTTCCACATTATGCCCGTTCCCGAAGACATGACGTATGAACTGCCACATTACCCGCTCCGGCTCCTCAATATCAGACAGGTACGTTTTGTAGAGCGACATTATCCCCTGGGCTGACAGACGCTTTTGCAAGCCAGCCAGCACCCGCTCCGCTTTCGTTTCGTCCATAACCACGGTAAGCGTAGCCTCGAACAATTTTGCTGTAGACGCTTCCTGGCGGGTAAACAGCACATCCGTCAGCTTGTTGGTATAGGCCTCGAAGACGGCCGTCAGCCAGCCTTCATACGTTCCATCGTACAGTATAGTCGTCATCCGATCAGAATAAGCTTAGCTGCGTGGAGAAGGTGCGCGCATACTTGCTTTTTTGCCGCGCCAGAATCAGTTGTTTAAGCGCAAAAGGCGTGTATTCTTTTCGCAACGAGAAAGCGGTCGTGAACGCCATAAAATACTGAGCCCGGTTGTAGGCGATCCCCATCTGCTTCAGGTGTTCGGGCTGCAGCTTTCTAAAGCGCCGGGCCTCGACAATTTTCTGGGCACTTTGAAAGCCAACACCCGGTATTCGTTTGATCAGTTCAAGGTCGGCCGTATTGATATCAACGGGAAACAGGTCCAGATGCTGCAGCGCCCAACCCAGTTTGGGATCAATATCCAGCGCCAGATTAGGTTGCTCTGATCCAACCAGTTCGTTAAACGCAAACCCATAATAACGCAGTAGCCAGTCTGCCTGATAGAGCCGGTTTTCCCGGATAATGGGGACCGGCGTCCCTACAGCGGGTAGGCGGTTGTCTTGGCTGATGGGGACGTAGCCCGAATAATAGACCCGCTTCAGGTTTAACTGACTGTAAAACTGATGGGTCATTCCCAGAATATCCAGATCGGTTTCTTTGGTAGCTCCGATCACCATCTGCGTACTCTGACCGGCAGGTGCAAAAAGGGGCGCTTTAGGGTTCTGCTTCCGTTCCTGATGATGACCAGCAATCTCGGTTTTTAAGTACGTCATGGGCCGGATGACATCCTGATGGTTTTTGTCCGGAGCAAGTAGTTTTAAACTTTGCTCGGTAGGCATTTCGACATTGACACTCAGACGGTCAGCATACAAACCCGCTTCTTTGATCAATTCTTCACTGGCCCCCGGAATGGCTTTCAGATGGATGTAGCCATTAAAGCGTTGCTCCAGGCGTAACTTTTTAGCAATCCGCACCAGACGTTCCATAGTGTAGTCTGGGCTATCGAAGATCCCCGAGCTCAGAAACAGCCCTTCGATGTAATTTCGACGGTAGAAGTTGATCGTCAGATCAACAACTTCTTCTACTGTAAAGGCAGCCCGCTTGACATCGTTGCTCTTACGGCTCACGCAATAGGCACAGTCAAACACGCAATGATTGGTCAGCAGGATTTTAAGGAGCGATACGCACCGCCCGTCTTCGGTAAAGGCGTGGCAAATGCCGTATCCTTTGGAGTCGCCCAGTCCTTTGTCTTTGTTGGCTCGTTTACTTTGACCGGAGGAACACGACACATCGTATTTTGCCGCATCGGCCAGGATTTGCAATTTCGCCATTATTCGGTCATTGACCATTTCATCAGGTATTTGTTTACCGATAAAAATACGCTTTTTCGTCGGCACAAAGAAGCCGATTACAATCATTCAGAAAACGTTCGCCACTGCAAGTTAATGCTACACGGTTACACTAAACAGAATCAATTAACACAACAGTCTGCAGAGCTAAGCACGCCCTTAATCACGTTGACCGTCTTACTCTGAGTCGGCGTGCTCATCTGCAACAGATACACTCCCGCCCCGAGAGTTGGTACTGAATTAGGAGCGCATCAGGGAACAACGTCATGCTGCTTGATAGGCGCTCTGAGCTTCGGTACTATACGCCAAGAGAACGGTTGAATCAATAGACTGTAGGGCTACCCTACTCCAAGCGATCCGGGAGTTGGAATCTCACAAAAACACTCCAAAGTGAGACGATGGAAAATTTATGCGTCCATTCATTTCTGAATGGACGCATACCTATTAGAAACCACAGCAAGCGGTCAGTTACCTGAGAAATAAGTCGCTTTCAGGTACTCCCCTAGCGAAGTTGGCTGGCGACCTAGTAGACGCTCAACGGTATCGCTCGTCCCGGCCAGCATACCAGCCTGGGCGGCTGCCCCCCACTGGGCTAAGAAGGTGGCGACCATATCAGGAAAGCCAGCGGCCACTTTCTGGGCGACGTAGGGAGCCTCCTCGATGCTTTTATAGGTGATAAGCCGGCCAGCTAACGCGGAAAATTCCCGGGCGATATCGTTAAAAGAATAGGCTTCGCTCCCCGACAGGGTATACTCCTGGTTCTCGTGCCCCTCGCCTGTCAGTAGAGCAGCCGTGGCAGCAGCCAGCTCGGTCCGCTTAACGAAAGCGATCTTGCCGTCTCCTGCCGAGAAACGGATCTCCGTGGCCGGTACCTCACTCCCAATCAGATACCCTAGGCCTTCAAAATAATAGCCGTTTTTAAGAATGGTGTATGTCAGTCCGGACGCTTTGAGATAGGCTTCCGTGGCCAGATCGCTCTCAGTAACCTCGGGCATCACAAAATCGGAGCTGCGCTGGATACTGGTGTAAAACAGGTGCTTCACCCCGACCTCCTTTGCCGCGTCGATAACGTTGCGATGCTGCTGTAGCCGGTCAGTAAAGGCCACGGCCGAAACCAGTAGCAGTTTATCCACACCCCGAAAGGCCTCTACCAGCGCGGGATAGTCAACGTAGTCGGCTTGCCGGACGTCGACACCCTGCTCTATCAGGTCCGTGGCTTTATCGATATCGCGTACAAGAGCGGCAATTTCAGCGGCCGGGGTGGTGGTGAGCAAAAAGTCGATGGTCTGATGACCTAAACCACCAGTGGCTCCAGTTACTAGAATCATATTTAGCAGAAATAAAAACAGTGTATATTTACTTGCAAATTGCAAGTCAAAGGTAATTTAAAATACTTGCAAATTGCAAGTTAAATACAACCTCTTTCTTATGAAAAACTTAAAACAGCGTTCTACTTGCCCTATCAGTACGGCGCTTGACGTGTTAGGGGACAAGTGGAGCCTGCTCATTTTGCGGGATATAGTGTTCGCAGGCAAATCCACGTACGGGCAGTTCCTGCAGTCGGGAGAAAAAATTGCCACCAATGTGCTGGCCGACCGCCTGGCGATGCTGGAGTCGCATGGCCTGCTGGGTAAGACAGTAGCCTCGGATAAAAAATCGAAGTTCACCTACCGGCTGACCGAAAAAGGGGTGGATACGATACCTATTATCGTGGAATTAATTTTGTGGGGAGCCAACCATTGCCCAACTGCCGTCGATCCTGACTTGCTGAAAGAACTTCAGGAAGATAAAATCGCGTCCATTGCCAGGCACCAACGGCTGGCCCGCGAAAAGTCTCTGACTTAACTAAGCCCCAGTGGGCTCAGGTAGATAAAGCAGCCCAAAGCGTAGTTCATGCGGGACTGATTGTTCTCCCCTCTTTACTACTTTATACTGGACAAAATTTAAGAAACGTTTGGCCTCCAAAAGCACCCAATCAACTACTTATAAAGTAGTCTTCTATATCGCTTCCGCTTAAAACGATGAATCTTTCATATATATGCTCCTTTAAGGGAGTGTTAGAAAGAAGGACGTAATATACCCGCAACCCACTGCCAGGCCACTTCCAATCGTTTCATGGTAAGCAGGCCGTGGAAGGTTTGCCCCGTTAATAATTAGTCTTGTTGAGGAATAAATGCTCCCAACCGGGACGAGGGAGTATCTATAGTTCGGGCTTTTCACAAGGCATCAAACTAATGCCAGCTTCGGCTCATTTTTTACCATATGATAAATGGATACCCTGTCAGGTGTACTACCTTTAAATGATGGAAGCACTTATTAATCATATCCTGCAAGTTGGTAACCTGAACAAACAGCAGATCGAGTTTTTGTTGAGCAAGGTTGAACTGCTCGAATTAAAAAAAGACGATTACCTGTCAGAAGCCGGGAAGGTGCCCCGGTATGTGGCGTTCGTCTTGGAAGGCGTATTCCGCTTTTGCTACTATAACAACAGGGGCCAAGAAATCACCAATTATTTTGTGGACGAAGGCAACTTTGTCGTTGATAATCAAAAGTTTGAATCGGAGCTTGTGGCCTCCGAATATGTGCAGGCCGTGACCGACTGCAAGGTGCTGGTTTTCAACAAAAAGAATTGGGACCAGATATCCAACACCATTGTGGGCTGGGACATGATGAAGGCCAACATGGTAAAAAAGTGCCTTACGCTGGCCATGGAACGTCGCAGTCCGCTGGTTTCAGAAGATGCCACCACGCGTTATCTTTCCTTTATCGAGACGTTCCCCGGCCTGATCAACCGCATCCCACTTTCGTACGTAGCCTCCTACCTGGGCATCACTCAACAATCACTGAGCCGTATCCGCCGTACTATTCGTTGACGGCGCTTTTTACCAAATGATAAATGGTTTCTTATTGCCGTTTTCAACCTTTGCTTATTCATTTATAAGCAATAAAGATGAGCAAAAAGATCGTTTTGATAACCGGAACAAACAGTGGTTTTGGCTGGCTTACCGCCCACAGCGTGGCCGCCCTAGGGCATCAGGTATATGCCACGATGCGCGATACCGGGGGCCGTAATGCCGATAAAGCAAAAGCGCTTGCGGCCGTAGCGAACGTGACTGTTTTGGACGTTACCCTGACCGATGAGGAGAGCGTGAAGCAGGCCGTTGACACCATTTTGGCCAAAGAAGGCGCTATTGATGTGCTGGTGAACAACGCCGGTTACAGCATGACCGGCGTGGCCGAGAGCTTTACCACCGCCGATGTGCACACCACGTTTGATATTAACGTGTATGCCCCCTGGCGACTGATCAAGCAGGTGCTCCCCGTCATGCGCAAACAGGCCGACGGACTAATCATTAACGTGACCAGTGGCTTTGGGCGGGTATCGTTCCCGTTTGCTACCATTTATGCGGCCTCTAAATTTGCGCTGGAAGGCATAAGCGAGGGCCTGCATTACGAGGTAAAGCGTTTAGGCATTGACGTGGCCCTTGTGGAGCCGGGTGCTTTCCCGACCGAAATGCAGCAAAAGAATAACCCTGCCTCTGATCAGGGCGTAGTGGAGGGGTACGGCGCCATTGCCGATCTACCCAACAAAATGCTGGCTGCATTGGGCGGAGAGATGCAGACTAAAAACCCAAACCCGCAGGATGTTGCCGATGCCATCGTAAAACTGATTGGCACGCCGAAAGGCACCCGGCCCTTACGCACCGTGGTCGATCCCATCACCGGCCAATACATTGAAGCCGCCAACCAGGCTGTAGCCGAACAATTTGCCAAGGGCTTGACGGTGTTCGGAATGGGTGAGTTGGTGTAAGTAGAATAGATTTTATGGGAACGGCAGTGGCGTAAGCTACTGCCGTTTTTTGTTTGTAGCTGTTAGCGTATTGTCGCTAAGGTTATTGTCACAGCATTTTCCAAAAGCTGGTAAAACTGCCCTCTAATTAGCTTTAATTCAATAAAAATTAACTTTTTATTACCTTTATTTAATATTGGTTTACATAACGCGTATTGTACAAATAAAGACTATGTTTATTTTGTACTATATTTGTCAAGAAAGTCTTCTCTAAACTTGGCTTCAACACAACAAATGCAAGAGCGTAGCAAGCGAGTTATTCTTTTGGTAGACGATGACGAAGATGATCGATTTATCGTAAGTCAGGCATTTAAGCTCCACGCTGCTGACAATGAACTAATAGTAGTGGAAAGTGGTCATCAGTTACTTCGGCTATTAGAGGAGGGGATTCTGCCAACACTTATTTTGCTCGATTTAAACATGCCCATTTTGAGTGGGCTGGAAACGCTCGCGTTGGTCCGCCAGCAACACAGCGCAGCTAACGTACCTGTCATTATTCTGACGACATCGGATCTGGCCGAGGATAAAGCAAAGGCAGCGTCACTGCAGGCCAACGATTTTATCACTAAACCGGCGACCGCCAGCGCCTACAAACTGATTATATACCATTTGCATCAGCGCTGGTTAAACTAGGGAATAATTGTAGTGTAACCGGCATCTGCCGGGTTGCTTTGTTTGCTGATTTTATTTTTTCATCACCTCACTCTGGATCGACTCGCCCACAACCGGTACTCATCGGCTTGATCATACAGGCAAAGTTACGTTGTCATGTTCCGACCTAGCAGAACCGTGACGGTATTGGTGCCCAGATGAAGCGAGCAGGTAAGACAATCAAGAGTTCACGATTCTGGTAGTTGAACTGAATACAGCAGAAAATTTTCCGATGGCTGATAACTAACACAGTGGCTATAACTAGCCTTTCTCGCGGCTCTGATATCTAGTAATCAACAAGTATTGCCCAATGACTTTTGCCCAAATCAACGTTCCAATAAATCCCTCCGCGGCCCCCTGATAGTCCTGCCGCATTAATTCTCTTTCGTGGTAACCCTTTACCGACAAGATTTCCTTAAACATTTAGCTTACACATCTTCTCATTGAAGTCTGAAGCACCTCGTTTCGGCTATGTGCTCTGTTTATTTCCGCTCGGACAAGCCGCGTCCAGGTCCAGTCATTACTTTTTAACCAACTAGCATGAGTAAACAATTACTACTGAGTATATGCGTACTGTCATTATATTCTGCAACAGTGTGGGCGCAGAATCGACAAATTCGGGGTACCGTCAATAGTGATGGAAACCCGGATGGTTTTCCCGGAGCCAACGTTACGATCAAAGGCACTTCAGTCGGGACCATCACCAACGCTACCGGAAACTACATACTAACCCTGCCCCCTGCCGCAGATACGCTGGTTTTCTCGGCAATCGGCATGGAAACCGTCGAAGAGCCCATCAATGGGCGTACAACAATCAACGTCCTGCTACGAAACGAATCCCGGTTACTCAACGAAGTTATTATCACGGCCATCGGAACCCGCACCGAACGAGACAAGTTTGCCTCGTCTATTTCGACCGTTAACGGAACGGCTATTGCCCGAACGGGCGAAACCGGACTCTTGACGGGCCTAAGTGGCAAGGCATCGGGCGTGCTGATTACGCGCAACGGGGGTGACCCCGGCGCGGGAGCGTACATACAGATCCGTGGGCAAAATACAATCAATGGCAACGCTCAGCCGCTGTTCATCGTGGATGGGATTCCGGTGAGTAACGCTACGGATAACCTGGGCACGGCCGCCGGGAACGGGATTGTGCAGCAGTCGCGTATCAACGATATCAACCCCGAAGACATTGAAACGATGGAAGTGTTGAAAGGCGCTTCGGCAGCGGCTTTGTGGGGAACGCGGGCGGCTAACGGGGTGGTCATCATTACGACGAAAAAAGGCAACGATTCGAAGGGTAAAATCAACATTACGTTCAAGTCGACGGTGTCCGTCGATCGGGTGAACAAGATGCCCCCGTTGCAGAACACCTACGGACAGGGGTCGGGCGGCCTGTACGTGCAGGGACAGCGAAACAGCTTTGGCGATCTCATCGCCGACCGGACGGGTGGCCCCGATACGTACATCACGGACCCGAAAGCAACTGGCTATCAGGGGTTCATTACGTTTCCCGATGGTACGCAACGCTACGCCATCGCGTCGGGAACGGCGGCCAATCCGCATGGGGGTAAAAATGCGCGGGATACCTACGATCACACCACGGATGCCTTTCAGACGGGTCATTTCACCGACAACAGCCTCAACCTCAGCGGGGGCAACAGCCGGACCAGCTTCATGGTCAGTTACGCCAACCTGATCCAGAAAGGTGTTATCAAATCATACAGCGATTACCAGCGTAACACCGCCCGCGTGAACGTATCAAGTCAATTTACGGATTGGTTTCGGGCGTCAGCAAATGTGGGATACGCCAAAGTTTACTCGTCGCGGGTGCAGGAAGGCGATAACGTCGATGGCATCATGCTGGGCGCGCTACGGACCCCGCCCGATTTCGACAACAGCTACTACACCGGTACGTATACAAATCCGTCCGGTCAGGTCTTCAACAATGCGCACGTATCGTACCGGAACCCACTAGGTAAAGATTTGAGTACCATCTACGCCAACCCTATCTGGACGATCAATAACAACCGCAATACCAGCGACGTCGACCGTCTGACCGGAAACATCGAACTGGACATCACGCCCGTGTCGTGGCTGACGGTAACGGGTCGTACAGGGATCGACAATTTTACGGACAACCGGCTGGAACGATTTGCCCGCAATTCGGCTCTGCAGTTGAACGGATATCTATCAAAAAACTGGATCACCGAGAAGCAGTTCAACACCGACGTATTTGCCAATGCCAGCAGAACGTTCAGCAATAATTTCAGCGGGTCGCTGCTGCTCGGGGTTAACTACAACAGCCGCCGACGGGCTACCCTGTGGAGTGCGATTACCAATCTGATCGTACCGACAGCTCCCGACATTCTGACCAACGCGCTCAACTCGAACCTGACAGCGGGGAATACAAATTCGCTCATTCGCACCTATGCCTACTACGCACAGGCTGAGCTTCAGGCGTATAACCAACTGTTTCTGACCCTGACGGGGCGGAACGAAAGTGCCTCAACGTTCGGGGCTAAAACCAACGCCAGCTTCTTCTTCCCCTCGGCCGCATTAGCCTGGCAATTCACGCAACTGAAAGGGCTGGAAAGCAGTTCGTGGCTCAGCTTCGGAAAACTGCGGTTGACCTGGGGGCAGGTTGGTATTCAGCCGCAGCCGTACCTGAATTTCACGACCTTCGGTCCGGCTAATTACGCGGATATGTTTACGAGGGGCCTGACGGGGACTAGTGCGCTTTATGGCGGTGGCTACGTCCGCAGCACTACGGCGGGCAATGACTTTCTGCGACCCGAACGGAAAACCGAAGCTGAAATCGGGGTCGATCTGCGGTTTCTCCGGAACCGGATCAGCCTGTCGGCGACCGCCTATAGCAACAACACCCGCGATGTTATCCTGTCGCTGAATGTACCCAACGAAACTGGTTTCTCGATCCGCAACAGCAATGCCGCCGAACTGTCGAACAAAGGGCTGGAACTGGAAGTAAGTGCTGACCTGTTGCGCCGGGGCGACTTTAGCTGGAATGTATCGGCCAATTACTCCATGAACCGCAACAAGGTCGTGTCGTTGGCGGGTGCATCGGTGTATATTCTGCCCGACAGCTACATGCAGAACGCATCGCTGATTCCGGGCCAGCCATTCGGCATTTTTTACTCGACGGATTTCCGCAAAAATGAATCCGGCAGCTACATTCTCGATGCGAATGGGTTTCCGCAGGCGGGTATCAGCAACGAAATCATTGGCGATCCAAACCCAAAATGGCGGGGTGGCCTGGGTAGTACATTTGGCTACAAAGGGCTGTCGCTGTACGTCCTGTTCGACCGGGTTGCGGGCAACGACTTCTTCAACGGTACGCGGGGATCACTTTACAATTTCGGCGTTCATGCCGATCAGGGGTATACCGTCGTAGCACCGGCGGGCGGTTTGAAAGATGCTAATGGTATTGTCATTCCGGCGGGAACGGCCTTTCAGGGGCAAATCCGGGATTTTGGAGCGGGTCCGGTAGCGATCAACCAGGCCTGGTGGCAGGGCCGGGGATCGGCATCAAACTCGGCATCGTACAAGCAGTTTGTCGAAGATGCGAGCGTATCGCGGCTACGTGAAATCACGCTTACATATAGCCTGCGCAGCCCCGGTTTCCGTCGGGTCACCCATCTCTCCAACGTCGATTTCAGCCTGACTGGCCGCAACCTGATCCTCTGGACTAAGTACACGGGCACCGATCCCGAGGTGAACATTACGGGCGCGGGGCTATCGCGCGGGCAGGACTGGTTTACCAATCCCAATACGAAATCGCTCCTCTTTTCGGTACGCATCAACTACTAATTACCTCTTCCAACCACGAATCATGAAAAAATGGTTTTCCTATAAAATAATCATTGCGTTTCTAGCGGTTAACGGACTAAGCAGTTGCCAGCGCCTGTTCGTAGAACCGACTATTCAGAGCAACCCCAACGCGGTGACGGACGTGGACGTAGCTACGTTGCTGGCGGGTACGCTGCTGGGGGTATCGTTTCTGCACGAGGACACCGACGTTCGTATTGCCTCGATGTGGGCGGGAGAGTTAAACGGTTTGTCGCGGGCGCACCAAGGTTTTGCCCAGTATATCGTTTCATCGCAGAGTTTTACCTGGAGCCCGTTGTACCCGGTGGCCAGTCAGGCCCGGCTGATTCAGACGAAAGCGGATGCCGTGGGCGACAAGTGGACGAAGGGTGTCGGGCAGGTGCTGGAAGCGCTGGCAATTGCCAAAGCGACCGCTCTCTACGGCGACGTTCCCTACAGCCAGGCCTTCAATGATGTAACATTCCCCACCCCCGTGTTCGACAAACAGGTCGACGTTTACGCGGCTCTCCAGACCACCCTGGACAACGCCATCACGAACCTATCGGCCCCGACGGGACTGGCTTTTTCGGCGCAGGATTTTATCTACAAAGGCGACGTAACGAAGTGGAGAGCTGCGGCCAACACATTAAAAGCCAGGCTGTATCTGCATACCGGCGACTACGCCAACGCCATTGCCAGCGCCAGTCGGGGGATCAGTAGTACGGCGGGCGACGCCCTGATTCCGCACGGCACGAGCCTGGGTATCGACCTGAACCAGAATTATGATTTTTTCCGGGTCAACCGGGCGGGTGATACGGGTTTCGACGGAGCGTACTTACCGAAGTTACTGCAATCACGCATCCAGTCGGCCAACACAAAAACTGACGAAACGGCGCTTTATAATCACTACATCAAGGTGGGCATTACGGCCACCGGCAGCCTGGACCCGAACACCGTCGACGGCGCGTTCACGGCCAACGCGCCCCACCCCATCCTGACGTATTACGAAAACCAGCTGATCATCGCTGAATCGCAGGCGCGTCTGGGGGCTATGAACGATGCCCTTGCCGCGCTCAACGCGGTTCGGGCGGGACTGGCAACGGGCTACGTCAACGGCAAAACTCTGCCGGCAACGGGGCGGAAATACGATGCGTACACGCTGGACAATTTCGGCGCGACTGGACTGGCGAATCCAACCCGACTAGCGACGGTTCAGACGGCTCTGCTGTACGAGATCATCAGCCAGCGCTACATCCTGCTGCTGATGCAGTATGAAGCATTCAATGATTACCGTCGGCTAGCCAGAGCGACGCCGGTCGTACAGCTCCCCATTCCTTTGTATACGGGTACGCAGAAGCCGCAGCGGTTTATCTACCCGCAGGGTGAAATCAACACCAATCCAAACGTACCCAGCCCCCTCCCCGATCAATTCACGAAAGTGTCGGTGTTTTAGGGAGGGGGATTGGTGATCCTCGTCAATGCACTTTTTGTCATCCCGACGCAGCCGGGCGGCCGGTGCCGAGGGATCTTCGGCAATAGGAAACCTTTCCGGCAATCACCGAAGATCCCTCGGCACCGGCCGCCCGGCTGCGTCGGGATGACAGAAAAACGGGATGACAAAAAAACCTCACTAACAAAATGCTACCGCTAACCCGCTTCCGATGACGCTTAGCCATTCGTTTCCTGCGCTTTCTGATCGTGCATTTGTGCGCTATTTTACGTTCACCGCGTTGTACTTCGCCGAGGGGCTCAACATGGGCATGCTTTTCGTCGGCATTCCGGCCTGGATGGCCATGCAGAATAAAACACCCACCGAAATCGGGGCGTTCGCAACGGCTTGTGCGCTGCCCTGGACGTTCAAATTTGTGGTTGCGCCCCTCATGGACCGGTACACGTACCTGCCGATGGGACGAAAACGACCCTGGGTTCTTTTGGCTCAGCTGGGGCTAACGGCCAGTTTGATGTTTATGGCGTTCGTGCCCGACCCGCTGTCGAATCTGAAGTTGTTTATGGGGGCTGCGTTCCTGGTTTCGGCCTTCGGGGCCATTCAGGATGCGGCTACGGACGGCTTGGCGGTTGACGTGGTTCCGGGCGATGAGCAGGCTCGGGCGAACGGGTTTATGGGGGGTGCCCGCATGATTGGTAGTTCCCTCTCGCTGGCTGGCTGGAGTTGGCTGCTAGCTAATTACGATTACAAAGTGGCGACAATGGCCCTCGCGCTACTAATTGGTCTGCTAACAGTTGTGCCGATTATTTTGCGGGAAGAGCCCGGAGAGAAAATCTTACCCTGGACACCGGGTACCCCTTCGGCAGCCACTCAGAAAATGCAGATTACCAGCTGGTCCACCATTCTGAAGGCATTATGGAGTTTGTTTCGATTGCGAAATTCGCTGCTGGTTGCCGCGCTGGTGTTCATCACTCAGGGGGCCTACAACTATTTTGAAACGCTGCTGCCTCTCTTCACCGTAAAAATAGCGGGCTGGACGAACATCTCCTATTCGAAAGCCTTCGCCACGGCAGACCTGATTGGGGGTATTGGCGGCATGGTGCTGGGAGGCTATCTCATCGAACGGTTTGGCAAGAAGCGCATGATTGGTGGTTATTTTCTGCTGATCATTTTCATTACGACCGCCCTGGCCCTGCTGAAAGCCTACTGGACAGAGAGTACGTTCATCTACGGGTTTATCATTACCTACCGCTGGCTGAACGCCTTTGCCAAGATCGGCGTGTATGCCGTCGCGATGGAGTGCTGCTCGAAGCTGGTATCGGCCAGTCAATTTACGTTTTATATGACTATTGGGGCAGTCGGTTCAATGGTTGGCGCTACGTTGATTGGCCCGGTCAAAGAGCGTTTTAGCTGGGAGATAACGTTCTATTTATTCGCGGCTCTGATCGCGCTCGCCTGGATCTGTATGCTGCTGCTGAACATCCGCAAACTGGACCGGCAGATCAGCGAGCTGGAAATAAAAGAACGTTCCGTCTCACCGGCTTACTCCGAGAGTGTATAGACCGCATTGACATCAGCCTTACCAAATAGGTGGAGCTACAATCCTGTTTTTATTATGAATATTCTGCTTGTGTCAGGTCCTTGTATATCGTTAAAAGAGCCTTACAACAGTGGTATAGAAGCCTTTATTGTTTCCCTGGCCAACCAACTTGTCAGTCAGGGACATACAGTAGATGTCGTGGCTGGCGAGACAGAATCCGACGCTGAATTCACGCTTATAAACCCATTTCCTGGATCTACTTCCGACAAACCCAATTTTTTCAGACGCCTGAAAGAAAAGCGTCAGTTCGAGAAGCTGAATGTCGATTCGTACGATATCATCCACTACAACATGTTTTACCCGCATCTGCTAACGACAGGGTTGCATGCCCAGAAACCTTCGTTGCTGACGCTTCATTCACCGGCGGACAAAAAACGAATAGTGGCGTATAAAAAACTTTCCCGGCGAAGCAATGTAACATTCGTAGCGATATCGGACCGGGTCAGGCAGCAATGGACCCAAGCGCTTGGCATACATATACCGCTCATAGACAACGGCATAGACATAAATCGTTGGCCTACGAGCAGCTCGCGGAGCCGTGAGTACTTGTTGTGGTCAGCCCGAATCAATGAAGAAAAGAATGTGGCAGCGGCCATTCGCGTAGCCAAACATATGCAGCTGCCGCTGAAGATAGCTGGCCGAATTGCTGACCCGCAGTATTTTGAGAAGAAAGTTAAACCGCATCTGAACAATCAAATTGAGTATGTCGGGCACGTAACGCAATGTGAACTGAGCCGTTTAGCGAAGAAAGCGTCTGCTTACCTGGCAACGGCAACCTGGCAGGAGCCATTCGGGTTGGCGGCTTTGGAGATGCTGGCAAGTGGCGTGCCTGTCGTAGGGTTTGATACGGCCGTTCCACCCGGTTGGGCGCATGAAAGCGTAGCAACAACGGCATCGCCCCATTGGCAGGACTTAGTCGAACTGGTTCAAAAGAGTCACGCGATTAGCTCGAATACCTGTGCCGCATTTGCATCGACCATGACTAGCCAAACGATGACGTCGAAGTATGTGAAGCTATACAGAGACGTATTGCGACAAGATGGTATTCGTGGAAAAGCGATGCCTGCCAGCAATCATGCAGAACAAACAGCCGCTCAGCACCCGCAAAGACTACAGTAGCATTGGCCTATGAAAATTGCTGTTGTAGCCAAAACA
The DNA here is from genome assembly GCF_013375035.1 of Spirosoma sp. KUDC1026. Classification (NCBI taxonomy): domain Bacteria; kingdom Pseudomonadati; phylum Bacteroidota; class Cytophagia; order Cytophagales; family Cytophagaceae; genus Spirosoma; species Spirosoma sp. KUDC1026. The sequence goes on from NZ_CP056032.1 coordinate 5,002,184, forward strand.
AGATTGCCGATAACCGAACCATTTCGAGGAGGCCTGGAAGCGTTTACCCACGCCCTGTGTACAGCGTACATCCGTCTCGGTCACCAAATCACGTTGTATGCCCATGCGGATAGTGACCCGGCCCTGAACGTAAAGGGATTTTACGGCGATACGTATCGGGAAAACAAGCTATTCGAACTCTATGAGACCGATGAATACCTCTCGATACTGGCAGATATTGAACAAAACGATTTTGATGTCGTACATAACAACTCGACGCACGAATTACCCATACTGTGGGGTACGAAGGCGCTGATGCCGGTGGTCACGACCATCCATACGCCACCCACCAGCAAATTAAAAGCAGCGATTACCATTTGCTCCGGTTCTGAAAATCTTCATTTCGCGCTACCGTCAACATCATTAGAAGCTACGTGGCAGCCCTATTTGACGAATGATTCAATCATCATACCCAACGGTGTCGATCCGGATACGTGGCCGCTCGTTCGCAAAAGTCGTGACTATCTGTTTTGGTTTGGCCGAATCGTGCACGCGAAAGGACTGGACATCGTACTAGACGCGGCCCACGAGCTGAGTATGCCCTTGCGATTTGCCGGACCGCTCGATGACAAGACGTATTTTGATGAACAGATCAGGCCCCGTATGACGGAGACTGATACGTACCTTGGTCATTTAAACCAGGCTGAACTACGGCTGCACCTTTCAGACGCAGCCGCTATGGTGAATGCCGTCCGCTGGGAAGAGCCGTTTGGCCTCACTACCCTGGAAGCCATGTCGTCGGGCGTACCCGTAGCCGGCTTCGACCGCGGTGCTTTCCGTGAATTGGTAGATGCGGAAAGTGGCGTGGTTGCCGAGCAAAAAAATGTAAAATCGCTGGCTAAAGCCATCGCAGCGGCAATACCACTGGGGAGCGACAACGTAAGGCGCCACGCCGAAAAATTCTCGTTGACAACGATGGCTGAGCGCTACATAACGTATTTTGAGAAAGTGCTATGAAGCTACTCCTGGTTGCTGGGCCGTTCATCTCGTTACGTGAGCCCTATAATGGCGGTACGGAAGCATTCATCGTCGCGCTTGCCAACGAACTGGTGCGTCTGGGTCACAGCGTCGATGTGATCGCCAAAGATGCCGACGAAACGAATCTGTTTCAGGTGATTGAATTTCATGAGAGTCCGCTCAGCATGAAAGATGATTCGTACCGACCAACTTCGGAATGGCTCGGACAGCAGCACTATCAGACGCTACAGTATGGCCTGTTCGACGTTAGTCAGTACGACGTCATCCATTACAATTCGTTTATTCCCGAAATCTACGCAGTGGGTGCACTCCTCAAAACGCCGGGCGTACTAACCTTGCATCTGCCGCCAACCGAAAAATTTGTTTTGATGTACAAATTTTTCCTGAAGCATGCCCCTGTCGTACCAGTTGGTATTTCAACCCGAATGAGCGAACAGTGGACGTCATTCCTCGGCAATGATGTGGACGTAATTCTAAATGGAATTGTATTCGATCAGTGGCCCTTACACGCAAGAAAGGCGGATGGGTATTTACTCTGGAGCGGGCGGATTGCCAAAGAAAAGAACGTTGAAGCCGCTATTCAGCTAGCCAATTATTTAGAACGGCCACTCAAGATTGTCGGCCCTGTTTTTGACAACCATTATTTCCGTGACCGTGTGCAGCCGCAGCTAAACGAACGTATCGACTACATTTCCCATGCTACGCAGCAGCAGTTAAGTAAACTAGCAGCGGGCGCTTCGGCGTATCTGGCAACCGCTACCTGGGAAGAACCTTTCGGCCTGAGCACGCTGGAGATGCTGGCCAGTGGTTTACCCGTTATTGGGTTTACCACCGCCATACCGCCGGAATTGCGCCACGAAAAACTATCCATAGCCATTGATTCACAGGACTGGCGGGACCTCATAAAACCACTGGATGTCGCTGGAGATTCGGCACCGGGAGCCTGCCGAGATTTTGCGGCTTCATTCGATATGAGAAAAACTGCCGCAGCTTATGTAAGCGTTTATAAACGCATAGCAGAAAAGGTAAGGTGATAAAGAAGCCAACGATATTCTATTTTGTTCATGCGCACGGGAATGGGCATCGGGCAACATTTAATCTGTTGTACCCCGCCTTATCCCTCTTTTTTGACGTTGTAGCGGTAACGACGAACCACGAAGTAACTGCGTATCTGCATAAAAAGCACGACGTTGACGTACTGGAACTGCCGCCAAAGTATCCGGCTAATTACCAGATACCAGCGCATACGTTTTCAAAAGCGTTTGAGGTGACGCCGTATGCCATTGAGCCTGCAGTACGGGCTAAAGCACTGGCAGAAGCGATAGCGTACTACAAGCCAAAAGCGTTCTACTGCGACGGGGTTCCGGAGTTGGCCATCATGGTTCGGGGCATGGGCGTCCCGGTTGTGTTGGTGCATCTGCCCGGAAATGTGATGAACGATCCGACACAGGTTTTTGCGCATGAGCTGGCGGATCATATCGTCGCTCATTTTCCGGCTTCGCTGGAACAGGCAAACTACCAGTACACAGCCAGAACGTATTACAGTGGCTATATGTCAAAGTATGCCGGCCGTGGAGTTGAGCCGACCAGCCGCTCAGCGATTAATAACGTAACAATTCTGTTGGGCTACGATAATTACGATGAATCAGTGCTACAAACGATCACAAACGATCAAAACATTCACTTTACAATTATTGGCAATAAGCGAGCGTATGAGTTAGCGACAAACTGTGTACTGCTCGGTCCGGTTGAAGACATCAGCGAAGCGATTGTTGGCGACGTAGTGATTGCGGCTGCCGGTCAAAACACCATTGCCGAACTTTTGTCGCTTCACAAACGCCTGATCCTACTTCCGGAACCCAGACCGTACGACGAACAGGCAGTACACGCCACTGTGTTAGCAGATCAGCATATTGCGCTGTTAGCGGAGATAACATACAGCGCTGAGCAGTGGCAAAACCTGTTGCAAAAAGCGAACGGGTTTACGCCTTTTTGCGAAGGTTTAGTGAATGCGTCAGCCCCGGAGGCCATAGCGCAGCAAATGAGAAACTGGTATGCTTGAATTCAGTATTGTCACCATTGTAAAGGGAAGACGAAAGCAATTAGCCAATCTGCTTTACTCCGTCAAGGCATCGACGATTCGTCCCTACGATATACAAGTCGTTTGCATGGACGACTCGGACGGAATTACCATTCCCGAAGGGTTGCCTGTGAGCATCCATGCAAGTAAAGGAACGCATGAGCTGCCATTAGCTGCAGCCCGGAATCTTGGCATTACCGCTGCACAAACGGACAACGTCATATGTATAGACGTAGACTGCATCGTTTCGCCAACCCTGTTTGCCACTATGCTGATGGGGTTGGACGCTGAAACGATCATTGCAGCGTATCCATTGTATCTGCCGATCGTGCCGGACACAGGAAATTATGGGAATCTACAGCATCAAGCCGTATCACATCCTGCCCGAGAGCGTATACCGGTTGGTCAGCCGGTTGATCATCTGCAATTCTGGTCGTTGCTATTCGCGATTCAAAAGCAGACGTTTGAACGTATTGGTGGCTTTGACGAATCGTTTACAGGCTATGGGGCAGAAGACACCGATTTTGCCATGATGTTTCATCGGGCGGGTGTTAAGCTGATCTTTGTGCACGACTACGTATTACATCAGTATCACGATAAGTACGATCCGCCGGTAAACCATTTCGATTCGATCATTGAGAACGCTACGCGATACCAGCAGAAATGGAATGTGTTGCCCATGCAGCGCTGGCTGAACGCATTTGCAGGAATGGGCCTGATAAAAATCGATCAGGCAGGCACCATCACCGTCCATCAAAAACCGACGGATAGCCAGCTAAACAACAGTGTTTCACCTCATCCGTATTGATACGTGTTCCGGCGGTGATGGGGAAGCTTCCTCGAAAATAATACGTTTCAAAAGCATAACCAATGCGTGCTTAAGAGCAAGTATACTAGCGTGCCCCTCTACCAAAAGCGATAGTCAATAAATCTATCGATTCAGTTGCCAAAGAGGCTAATAACTTTCGATCCCGCATAAAATGGGATAATCTAAACTAGTTTAGATTATTTTACCCCTAAATCCCCTGAAGGAGACTTCTCTCGTATGTAGACAGAGTCCCTTTCAGGAAATTTAGGGGTAACGAGCTTTATTCTAAGGTGATCTCACTGACCTTCTCAGAAAGTAATGCTCGACCTGATTATACCGAGCGTTTTTGCTTCATCGAGCTCCGGCCAGCAATTTTGCCACTGTGAACAACCAAACTGCCAATAAAGAAGAAAGCCGCTCGTGGGAGCGGCTTTCTTCTTTATTGTTTCACCTGCACCGGCAGGTCCTCTAACTGCGCGTAACTAAGTTTCCAGGTATCATCGGTTCCTTTTTTCCAGAGCAGGACAAAGTTCCCTTCGCCAAATCCGTGGGGTTGCTGGGGTTGTTCGGGTAATACGTCAACCGAAAACGTTCCCGCTTCGTAGGCCATCGTCGCATCTGTTCCGGAGCTTACTACGTTCGTTTTTAAATCGTTCAGCGACGTAATGGTTTCCCGAACCCACTTCTGAGATACTTCAGACTTCCCATTGAAACGAACATTTCCCTGCAGGAACTGAACGTCTTCGGCCAGCATACCAATGACCTTATCGGCGTTCTTGTTATTCCAGGCCCCAATGAACTCCTGGTTCAGGGCCTGCACATTGGCCGTCTCGCCTGATTTGCACCCTACCAGCAGCCATGCGCTGGCGAGCGCTAATACTATGTTCTTCATGATTTTAGTGAATGTAGTTGGGAGAGTAACTGACGTACCCTCCCAAAGGTTGGCATTACCAGCTCTTACGCCGGTAAATTGATGAGCCATACGCCGTTGACTGATCCCCGTACGACACATTAGTCAGGAAGGACGCGTTCAGTACGTAAGGCGATGTTGTTGGCTTAGCCGCCACAGCCGCAGGCAAGGCAACAGGTTTAGCAGGTCCCAGACCGTGAGCCGGAGCAGCTGCCAGAGCCGCCCGTTCTTCGGCAGCCCGCTCGGCTACCATCCGACGCTCGCGTTCACGAGCCGTTTCTGCTTCGGCAGCCGCCAGCCGGGCGGCTGCTTTGTTTTTGTTATCCTTATTTTTACCGATCAGATAGCCAGTGGTTCCACCAACAGCTCCACCAATCAGCCCACCGACCAAGCGGTTTCGCCGGTTAATTAAGGCTCCGGCGGCTCCACCCGCAGCGGTTCCGATAATAACCCCTTTCGTCTGTGGTCTCATCCGCCGGCGTTGCGCCTGCGCTGGGGTATAAAACGTTACGAACAGCAACAAGGCCAGGAGTAACGCGAGTTGATTCGTTTTCATAGCAATTAATTTTACAGGTCAAACATCAACAATTGTTGTTTAGACAACCGGAAGCAGGAAAGGTTTATTTCCCCAGCCGACTGACCTACCCTAACGTATGATCAAAGCCAATTGTTCGACAGGAACCGGTTGGTGCGAAACAGTTGACCGCTTTCATCGGTAGTCTATACAGAATACAACCACTACATATACGATGGCTCTTTTTGTCATTGTCCGCCACGGACAATCAGAATGGAATCTGGAGAATCGCTTCACGGGCAGTACGGATACGCCCCTTACGGATCAGGGACGTCAGGAAGCCCACAAGGCCGGTCAGTTGCTCCATGAGGATCGATTCAATATCGGTTTCACATCGGTTCTGAAGCGAGCCATTGAAACCATGTCTATTATTCTGGAGGAAACCACGCAGACCGACTTACCCATTGAGCGCAATGCCGCGCTGAACGAACGCTACTACGGTGATTTGCAGGGGATGAACAAACACGACGCGGAAATTCAGTTTGGACAGGAACAGGTTTTCTGCTGGCGACGCGGCTACAGCGAACGTCCCCCCAACGGCGAAAGTCTGGCTGATACGTGTCACCGGGTAATGCCTTTTTTCAACGCGCACATTCTGCCTCATCTACAGAAGGGAGAAAACGTGCTGATTGTAGCACACGGTAATAGTTTGCGGGCGCTGATGATGCAACTGGAAAACATAAGCCCCAAAGACATCGAACAGGTTGAACTAGCAACGGGCGTGCCCCGTCAGTATACCTTCGACGGAGCAAAGAATACGTTCACCTGGGTAAAGAACAAAGATGAATAATCAAGTAGTTAATCTAAGATAACCATGAAAGCAATTGTCTTGAGTGATTGGGGCGGCCCCGAGAATTTCTCTATCCAGGACGTACCCACACCAGCCATCAAACCAAATGAAGTACTGGTTCAGGTGAAAGCCTTCGGTGTTAACCCCGCCGATTTTAAAACCCGAACGGGTACTACACCCTATTCGAAAAATTATCAGTCTCCGATTGTTCTGGGCTGGGACATGGCGGGCGACGTAGTGAAAGTGGGTGCCGACGTAACGAATTTCCGGGTAGGCGATCCGGTATTTGGTATGGTCAACTTCCCGCAGCCGGGTAACGCCTACGCCGAATACGTAGCAGCTCCCGCGGCCGACCTGGCGATCAAACCCACGGCGCTTCCCTACGAGGAAGCGGCTGGTGCTCCCCTGGCGATCCTGACCGCCTGGCAGGCGCTAACGGAACATGGTGATCTCAAACCTGGCGAGAAAATCCTGATTCAGGCGGCTTCCGGCGGAGTGGGTCACCTGGCGGTTCAGCTGGCCAAAGCCTTGGGTGCGTATGTTATTGGTACCGCTTCGGGCAAAAACGAAGAGTTTGTCAAACTGCTGGGTGCCGATGAATTCATCGATTACAAATCGACCAACGTAACAGACGCGGTATCGAACGTAGACATGGTCTTCGATACGGCTGGCGCTGATACCATTTTTGAGTCGGCAAAGGTACTCAAGTCGGGCGGACGCCTGATTTCGATTGCGTACGGCGCAATGGATAAAGTGCTGGCTGAACGTCCCGATATTCGCGCCGAACGAATTCAGGTCCACACCAGTGGTGAAGACCTGGAAACCATCAGTCAGCTCATCACCGAAGGGCGCGTTATCGTAAAGATCAGCGAGGTACTCCCCGCCGACAAAATCGCCGACGCCCACCAGCAACTCGAAAGCCGCCGGACAACGGGTAAAATCGTGCTGACGTTTTAAAGAGTTCTGGGCAGGATTACAGCCGGGCCATTCTCCCTACGTTTTCCGCTTCTTTTTCTTGGCCGATGGGAACAGGACATTATTGAGAATAAGCCGGTAGCCGGGGGAGTGCGGGTGTAGATTCAAATCCGTCGGATTGCGGAAACCGCCCCCGCGGCTGCCTTCGGGGTCGTGCCCGCCGTAGAAGGTCCACTGCCCTTTGCCCAGCTCGCCGTAGAGATAGCGGTCGGAGGTTTTCCCCTCACCCATCACCAGCGCGTTTGGTTTAACGGCGGTTTTGCGAAAGGCGGTTGTCTGCCCAAAAAACTCTTTTACAATGGCCGTGTGGTTCTGCGTCAGCATGGCCGGAATGGCGTCCCATTTGGCGGAGAAGTTGAACAACTCGAAAAAGCCCCCCGCCTGGTCGTACCCACGACCTCCCGAGTTGATATCAGAAAACGTTGAGAAGCCCCGATAGCCATTGTCGCCTTCGAGCGTAAAATTCTGGAAGGCCAGCGTCTTCCCAAAATCAAGTTTGCTCTGGGCTGAAGGGTCAATACCGTCGCCATCGTAGCTGTCGCCCACGATGTCGACGCCATCAGCCGCCAGGGCAATGTCGAGCGTTTCGGCACCCGAACACATCGCGAACAGATAGCCGCCCCCCGCGCAGAAGTCTTTGATGCCTTTAGCCACGGCCAGTTTCATCTGCGATACCTTGGCGTAACCAAACTTATGGGCGATATTTTCCTGCGCTTTAATATCGGCCAGCGTCTGCCGGTGGAGGTTACGGCCAAACTGTCCCGTAAAATCTTCGTGGTGCAGATGCAGCCAGTCGTACTTGGGCAACTCGCCTTTCAAAACTTCTTCATCGTAGACAATCTCATATGGAATCTCAGCGTAGTTGAGCACCAGCAGGACGGCGTCCGTGTTCTCAAACTCCGACGGGCTGACTTTCAGGGGGGAGTAAACAATGATCTTGGCCGCTTTCTGCAGCATCACTACGTCCGTATTGAGGTCGGGATTAGCCAGTTGCTGCTTGATGCCGTTGGCGCTAGCGTCGGATATGGATTCAAAGGAAACACCGCGCACCCGGCACTCTGTTTCCAGGGCGGCTGTGTATTTCATCAGAAAGCTGCCGCCCCGGTAGTTGAGCAGCCATTCGACCTCCTGATCGTCTTTCAGAATTTTGTAAGCAATGCCATACGCTTTGAGGTGATTCGCCTGCGCGTCGTCCATCGGAATCAGGATCGAATTGCTTCGGGCGGGTGCGGCAAAACCGAGAATTGTCCCGATCAGTAATAGAAAAGTAAGGTGCTGTTTCATGGCACATACTATTTTTGGTTGACGTTACGCCCACTTCCAATTCAACACACGTATGGGACTTCAGCCCACAATGCTTCGTTACGGTCTTTTCCTACTAGTACCTACCCTTATGTTCTGTTCCCGCCAGCCGTCATTCAACGGCAAGCTGCCTGTCGAAACCGGTGTTTCTCAGACGCTGGCCCAGCACCGCAAACAGGTGATCAGTCAACTGGCCTATGCTCTGTCATTCGACATCCCGAATCAGAAAGTGCAGCCCATTCCGGCAACGGAAACAATTTCGTTTGTCTGGCGGACAAATGCAAATCCGCTCCAGATCGACTTTAAAGAAGAACGATCTCATTTGCAGAACGTTGCAGTTAACGGAAAAGATATTCCGATCGTATTCGAAAACGAGCATCTGCTGATCGACAATTCGCTCCTGAAAGCGGGTCAGAATACGGTTTCGATTCGGTTCACCGCCGGTAATTTATCCCTCAACCGCAACGACGATTACCTCTATACCCTGCTCGTTCCCGACCGCGCCCGGACGGTCTTCCCCTGCTTCGATCAGCCCGATCTGAAGGCGTCGTTTCAGGTATCGCTGACGGTGCCCAGCACCTGGCAGACAATGACCAACGCTCCCGTGCGGGACTCCTCGATGGCCGGTGATCGGAAAACAGTTCACTTCCTGCCGTCGGATACGATCAGTACGTACCTGTTTTCGTTCGTAGCCGGCAAGTTCGAGTCCATCACCAAAACGCTGGGCAAGCGCCCTATGACACTGCTGCACCGGGAAACGGACGAAACCAAAATGCGGTTGAGCACCGACACGATCTTTTCGCTCCATGCCGACGCGCTTCGTTTTCTGGAAGACTACACCCAGATTCCGTACCCCTTTCAGAAACTTGATTTCGTCGCCATTCCCGATTTTCAGTACGGCGGCATGGAACATGCCGGAGCGATCGATTACAAACTGTCGAGCCTATTCCTCGACGCCGGTGCCACCCGCGATCAGAAACTATCCCGCGCTACGTTGATCGCCCACGAAACAGCCCATATGTGGTTCGGCGATCTGGTGACGATGCGCTGGTTCAATGACGTCTGGCTGAAAGAGGTGTTTGCCAACTTCATGGCGGATAAAATAACCGAAACGGCGTTCGCGGATGCTAACTACGATCTCCAGTTCGTGGTTGACCATTTCCCGGCGGCCTATGGTGTCGATCGCACTCAGGGCGCTAATCCAATTGGTCAGCCGCTGGCCAATTTACAGGAGGCCGGTACGCTGTACGGGGGAATTATTTACCATAAAGCGCCGATAATGATGCGCCAGCTCGAAAAGCTCATGGGCAAAGATGCCCTACGCGACGGCCTGCGGGACTATCTGAAAACATACGCCGTTGGTAACGCAACCTGGACGGATCTGATCACGATTCTGGACAAGCGCACCCCAACGGATCTGGTGGCCTGGAACAAGGTATGGGTGGAGCAGACCGGTCGGCCACGCTTTACGTATCGACTCGACAAACAGGGCAACACAATCGGGAAACTGACTCTGGCGCAGCAGGGCGAAGACGGCTCAAAACGCGTATGGCCGCAGGGATTTTCCATTGCGCTGGTCTATCCCGACCGTGTTGAGGAAATCCCCGTAGCCATGAACGAAGGGCAGGTGACCATCTCAGCCGCTACGGGTAAACCGCTTCCGTCGTTTATCGTGTTCAACTCGTCCGGGGAGGGTTACGGCCTGTTTCCGGTCGATCCGGCTCTGGTTTCATCACTGCCGTCGCTTCGGAATCCGGTCATGCGGGCATCGACTTACATCAACCTCTACGAAACCATGCTGACGGGTCGGTTGGATAAACCGGCCGTTATTAGTCCGGCGCAGCTAGCCGCTACGTATCAGCAACTGCTTGCTACCGAAACTGAGGAACTGAACCTGCGCCTGCTCACCAGTCAGCTAAGCGATCTTGTCTGGAACTACACCAAACCCGAAAACCGACCGGCACTGGCTACCTCCGTCGAACAGGCAGCCTGGCAGACTATGCAGCAAACCACCGGAAAATCGGCCAGCGGGCGGAAGAAGCTCCTGTTCCGGCTGTATCAGAGCGTAGCGCTCAGCCCCGACGCCCAACAGCGACTCTACAGCATCTGGAAAGATCGGAAAGCGCCGGAGGGTGTTACGTTGACTGAAGACGATTACACGTCATTGGCGCTGGCCCTGGCCGTCCGAGACTATCCGGCGCCGGGCATTCTGGCCGAACAATTGGCCCGTATCAAAAACCCGGACCGGCAAAAACGACTTCAGTTTATGATGCCTGCCCTATCCGGCAGCGTAGCAGAGCGGGATGCTTTCTTTTCATCGCTGGCTACGGAAGCCAATCGCGACCGCGAAGCCTGGGTAACGGCAGCACTGGGGTATCTGCATCACCCGCTACGGGCAGAAACTTCGGCTAAATACCTGCCCAAAAGCCTGGAGTTACTGGAAGAAATTCAGCGTACGGGGGACATTTTCTTTCCCGAATCGTGGCTGCGGTCAACGCTTTCCTCCTACCAGAACCCAGGCGTCGCACAGCAGGTTCGCCAGTTTCTGGCTGGTCGGCCTACGTATAATCCACGGCTGAAAGCCAAGCTGCTTCAGGCGGCCGATAATACGTTTCGGGCAAGTGCCCTGCTTTATGAGCCCTGAATACGAAAAAACGCCGGACGGTCTGTCCGGCGTTTTTTTCATTAGGCTATATAGCTTGGTAACAGTTTAGCTGTTTGCAGCATCAACGGCAGCCTGGGCTTCCAGCGCTTCGATGGCTGAGCGGTTTTTGTCGCCGTATTCATCACGCTTCTGCTCGAAATAGGAGAAGATACCCGTTACAGCCTCTACGTTCTCAGCGATTTTGCCATGCATATCGCTCAGGTTCTTTTCCAGAAACGAGTCGTTCAGCCCGTTCATGTTGTCAACTTCGATTTTACCGATCTTCTCGATCAGTGCATTCTGGCTGTTTTGCAGGTCTTCCAGTTCCCGCGCAACCTTATTCATCAATTCGAATTTCTGTAATTTATCCATGGTTCTCTCTGTTGAGTAGTAGAGAATAAACCCGCCTGATAGTAAAATGTTTATCACCTAATGGCCGCCACCCTGTTTTGAGACTATCTCCCTATTATTTTCTCCTGAACAGGTCATTCATCAATCGCGTCTACGAAACATCGCACACCAACACATCATTAATATCTATTATATTATAAATTAAATCAATTTGATCTATAAATTTTACTAACCTATTCTTGCATCATAATTCAGCGGCAGTGTTCAAACAAACATTGTCTCACTGTAGAAATCACGCAGAAAAGGATTCTATACTTACCGTAACTCAAAGCAAAGCCGGGCCATTTGGTCCGGCTTTGCGCTTTTATGGATATCTGCATAGCTAGCCAAGCCATCTATTGTCAAAGCCAGTTTTTATAAGCAACTTGTCTATACCAAATCAGTCAATTCAATGACGGCCATAGCAAAAGAGAAACCTAGCCGACGACGTACTAGCCTGTCAACCAGCAGCATCCCCACCGCCCTAATCTATGAGATGTGGCAGGGAAGACCTATCTATTATAAGGGATACCAAGATGTATTAGCAGGTAAGAAAACAATCGAAGAAATAATGTCGTGTTCCGATTTGCAGGGAGTACTTGTCTATCTCCTTGGGTTATACATTGGTAATAATGTCAATCGTAAGAAGTATTTAATCAGTACCAATGAATCCGGGCTGCATCTGGCTACGAACGACAACCTCGGTAGCGATCTGGCGATCTTCGAGAAAGAAAAGGTAGGTAAGCTAAAGGGTAAATATTTTGACGTACCGCCCAAGATTGCCATTGAAGTCGACATCAAAGCCGATGTAGCCGATTTTGAAGGGCGTTTGGATGGTTACCTCATCCAGAAATCCCAGAAACTCATTGAATTCGGTGTTGAGAAAGTAATCTGGATTATTACGAGTGCCCAGAAGGTATATGTCATTGACCGTAACGATCCTACCTGGTACATCATCAACTGGTCGGAAAATATTACCGTACTGGACGACTGCGTCCTGAATATAAAACAACTGCTGGCCAACGAGGAAATTGATTTCTAGTCAGCCAGCAGGTAGTTGTCAGCCAATCTTTACCGATGTCATCGTGAGCGATCCCCCCACGGCTTTATCGTTAAAGAACGACACGGGTTCATCTTTTCCCTGCAAGCCCAGCGTATAGAGCAATGGCAGGTAATGTTCTGGCGTCGGGATGGCGAGTTGCGCGTCCTTGCCCAAGCGGTCGTAGTGGATCAGCGAATCGTGCGTGCCGTTCTGAATCAGCTTTTTGAACGTATCGTTCATCTGAATGGCCCAGTCGTAGCCCCCACCGTTGATCATCGGCCAGGAAATCATGCGCAGATTATGCACCATGTTGCCGCTGGCCATAATCAGCACACCTTTCTGACGTAAGGCGTACAGCTCTTTGGCCAGTTCGTAGTGATACTGCGGTCCTTTCGTATAGTCGATGCTGAGTTGTAATACCGGAATTTTCGCGTCGGGATACATATGCCGCACGACCGTCCAGGTGCCGTGATCCAGCCCCCAGTCGTGGTCCAGTTCAACGTGGGCCGAATGAATCAGCGACGCTGTTTCTTTTGCCAGCTGCGGACTGCCGGGCGACGGATATTGCACCGCAAACAGCGCAGGCGGAAACCCACCAAAGTCATGAATTGTCTGCGGTTTTTCCATAGCCGTGATCCGGGTGCCGCGCGTAAACCAGTGCGCCGATACGACCAGTACCGCTTTGGGCGTTGGAATTTCGCGGGCCATTTTGGTCCAGCGTTTCGAGAACTCGTTATCCTCGATGCCGTTCATGGGCGAACCATGCCCGATAAACAGCACCGGCATTACCTGCGACTGGGTTTCCAGGCCAGCCGTGAATGTATTGAAATCCGATAAATCAGCAATTGTCGTCATACCAATGACCGACTGTACGAATGTTTTGCGGTTCATAGTGAATACCGGTCTGAGTCGGTCTACAAAAATACCCTTTCTACCAGCCGTCTGTCATTGATGTATGATAAGAAATCACGGCCTTTAGTCACGTAGTAACTGCCGCCGGACCCGGCTCAATGTTTCGGGCGTAATACCCAGATAAGCCGCAATCATGTGCTGGGGAACCCGTTGCATCAGGTCCGGAAACTGCCGACGTAACGCCTGGTATTTTTCTTCTGTTGACTGGCTCAGCGAACTGATCAGCCGCTGGTGCAGCGCAATGACATTCTTCTGGAGCAGCTTTCGAAAGTAGCGCTCCAGGGCCGGTACACGCGCCAGCATTTCTTCCATGGCCTCGTTTGTTATCAGCAGCAGCTGTGCCTCTTCAAGCGCTTCGATGGCGTAACGCGAGGGTTCGTGCAGAAAAAAACTGTTCGGGTCGGAGATCCAGTTGCCTTCGGGAGCAAACTGGATAATGTGTTCGGTTCCCTTGTCGTCAATGGTATAGGCTCGCAGTAACCCCGTAACAACAAACGCCAGTTGCTGACAGGTATCGCCGGGTTGAAGCAAAAACTGACGTTTCCGGACGGTATGCTGCGTGAAATACGTTTGACATCGTTCCTTCTCGGTTGCTGTCAGATTGGTTGTGGTACTAATTTGCTGGAAAAGTAAATCGAACATTGGCCAGGCGGAAAAGATCCTCTACAAACTTACAGCAGGGGGTGTAGTAGTTTACGTAAAACAAGAACGCTTTGCGTCAGTTCTGTTTCGGTGCTGGAGGCAAACCCCAGTCGGGTACCGTTGAGCCGCTGACCAGGCGGATTATGGGCCAGTCCATTGGCGAAGGATAGCCCCTCTCGCCCAGCCTGTCTGGCAAGTGCTTCCGGATCAATATCCGGCCGGAACGTAGCCCATACAGCCAGGCCACCGTCGGGTTTGGTAAACTGAATGGCGTCGGGCAGTTCGTTCGTCAGCAAATCGCAGAACCAATCGCGCCGGGCGTGGTAGGTGCGAAGTGCCTTCCGCAAATGACGTTTCATATCGCCGTTCTTGAATAACTGCCCCAGCGCAAACTCCAGCATCGGGTCGCCCTGCCGGTCGATGATACGTCGGAGCCGGGCCAGCTCATCAATCAGAGTTGCCGGGGCCACGACGTAGCCAATCCGAAAGGCGGGTGCTACTGATTTAGTCATCGAGCCAACGTAAACCACCATCCCCTTCCGATCAGCGCTGGCCAGTGGCAGGATGGGTCGACTGAGGTAATGAAAATCATAATCGTAGTCATCTTCCAGGATCGCAAAGCCATGTTTTTCGGCCAGTTGCAGCAGCCGTAGCCGACGATCGGCGCGTAACGTAACGGCCGTTGGGTAATGGTGATGGGGCGTTACGTATACCATCCGGATTGGTTGCTGCGAAACCAGTTCCGCGAGTTTATCAACGTCCATCCCGTGCGGATCTACGGGCACCGTAACCACCCTCCCGCCGGCCTGCTGAACATTCATTGTCGCTCCCGCCCAGGTCGTTTCCCCAATGACGACAATATCACCCGGCCGCAGCAAAACCTGACAGGCCAGGTGTAATCCCATGATACTGCCCCTCGTAAGGAGAATGTTATCCGGCGTTGTTCGCAGACCACGCGTTTCGTTTAAGTGATACGACAGCTGTTCCCGTAGCAGCGGGTGCCCTTTGGTATCGCCATAGCCAAAATGCTGCTGCGGATTACCCCAGCGAAAATAGGACCGATACGCCCGGCTGAGTTCCTCCATTGGGGCCAGCCGAATATCAGGGAAACCGTCATCCAGCCGCAAACCCGCCTGATTGGTCAGCACGGGGCGCAGCAGATATGGTTTCGTCTCGAATGCGTAACCGGGTTGCGTCTGAGAAACTGGCGACGTTGCATCCAGTCGCTGAGGTATTTGCTGCGGAATATGAGCCGCTACGTACGTACCACTTCCCGCCCGGCTTTCGAGCCAGCCCTGCGCCAGTCCTTCGTCGTACGCGGCCACAATCGTCTGCCGGTGCAGTTCCAGCAGCGCTGCCAGCTGTCGGGTTCCGGGTAAGCGTTGTCCGGCCACTAACTGCCCCGACTGAATCAGCTGGTTTAACTGATCACTTAACTGGAGATAAATGGGAATGGACGCTGTTTTATCGAGTTGAATCAGTGATTTGAAAGGAACCATAACTGGACTAGCGTAAATCTAAAAACCGGACGCTTCTACTGGTCCGGCAAAGATCGACTTTTGTTCTGTGCAATCAGCTAATTGCAGCACTTATGCAAACCATTCGTACAACCCCCAGCCGGGCCGCCAAACGCGTTCATTACGATGAAGCCATTATTCACCCCATTCTGGACGAAGCCTTATTCTGCACCGTCAGCACCGTCATTGACGGTCAGCCGTTTGCTCTCCCGACAGCTCATGCCCGTAAGGCAGACAAGCTGTACATTCATGGCTCGGTTGGAAGCCATTTTATCCGCGCCATCGAAAATGGAGCGCCGGTGTGTGTTTCGGTGATGCTGACTGATGGGCTGGTACTGGCTAAATCGGCGTTCAACCATTCGGTGAATTACCGCTCGGTGATCATTTTTGCGCAGGCAGAGAAGGTAACCAATGAAGCTGAAAAAATGGAAGCCCTGGCACTCATCACCGACCATCTCATTCCCGGCCGCTGGGCAGACCTCCGACCCACAACCGATAGTGAAATGCGTAAAACCACTGTTCTGGCATTCCCACTGACCGAAGCCTCGGCGAAGGTACGTACCGGCGGGCCGAACGACGATCCCGAAGACCGCGACTTACCAACCTGGGCGGGCGTATTACCTCTAAAAACCGTTTCGCTGACACCGGAACCGGCTTCTTACTGCCCGGATATTCCGTTACCGGATTATTTGCAGGCTGATTAACACCGTCGCCAACCGAGTTCAGCAGACCTCGGCTGGCGACCGACCGTACCATCTCCATACCTATCTTGCTGGCCTCAATGCTACGTATCTATGGCTAAAGAACATCAGTATACAGTAACCACGAACTGGACGGGCAATACAGGAACAGGCACGCGCTCGTACCAATCCTACGAGCGCAACTACGTTGTTTCGGTCGAAAACAAACCGGCTATCCCCGGCTCCTCCGATCCGTCGTTTCGGGGCGACCGCACGCGCTACAATCCCGAAGAACTGCTGGTGGCGTCTTTGTCAACCTGTCACATGCTCTGGTACCTGCACCTCTGCGCCGAAGCAGGCGTGGTCGTAACGGACTGCGTAGACAAGGCCACGGGCATAATGATCGAAACCCCGGACGGCAGTGGCCGCTTTACCGAAGTCACACTCCACCCCACCGTCACGGTCGCCGATGCCAGCATGATCGCCCAAGCCAACGCCCTGCACGAACCCGCCAACCGGAAATGCTTTATCGCCAACTCCTGCAACTTCCCAGTGCACCACCAGCCGGTTTGCTTGGGTGAAAGGCACTAATAATCTGTCCCAAGGAACACTCAACTAGAATTTGTGTTTTATTTGTGTAAGTTTATCAAGACGTCACAAAGGCTTTCTTCCAGCGTCCTATGAGAGTACAGAAATTAGATCTGAATACGACCAGCCTACTAGCTAGTGCTGCCGGAGTTGGCACAGTTGGCGGGGCAATCTTTGGCGTTCCGGGTGCCATTGTCGGCATGGCTTTAGGGTTTGGCCTGGGTTACTGGTCAGAAATCAACAATTCGGAGAAACAGCATCAGAAAAACACTGAAAAACATAAAGCCCGATCTTAACTTGTATTCGTTAGACGATCTTCGCGCCATGTTGACAACAGCCCCGATTGATGTATCAGTCGGGGCTGTTACTATTGAGGCCTACCTAGTTACTCACTCGATCAAGAAGAAAACTAACGAGATTAACCTGGACCAACATCATTACTGTATTTAGTAGCGCTTTCTCCATTCTTCCGGGCGCTTCTGTTATGCTGGCGGGTTTTGTTAAGACCAACCTCGGCATTGAGCAATCTTACTTTTTTATCGGAGGGTTCGCGGTTATCTACATTGGCATTCAGGAAATCGTAAAAAATTCAAGGCTATCGATCAGGCTACCTAAAACAATTCAGATTACAGCTCGCTGAATTGCGTTAGGATGCTTGGATCGTTCAGAATCCACAACTAATCTGTGTATTCAAATCTCCTGCCCTTCTCTGGTTTCATTATGTGTTCCAGTATTATTGCGGCTCGTCTTGCTTAAACAGGAATGAGCTCAACAAACCCAGTACAAGCACCACTAACCCAAAAGCACCACTTCGAAATTCTGGACGGTCTTCGGGGAATTGCAGCGGTGGCCGTGGTGATCTTCCATTTTATGGAGTTCATTGCCCCCGATTATCATGATAATTTCATCGCCCACGCTTACCTGGCCGTCGACTTCTTTTTCTGCCTGTCGGGCTTTGTCATTGCTTATGCGTATGACCAGAAACTATCTGCGCTCGGCATTATTCCGTTCCTGAAACTCCGGCTGATCCGGCTCCATCCGCTGGTCGTTATTGGCTCTGTGATTGGTTTACTAACGTTTGTTTTCGATCCGTTCAGCAAGCTTTACCAGGCATATAGCGGCAAACTGGTCCCCATGTTTGTTGCTTCCTGTTTGATGATCCCCTACCCTCTGGTGCACGAACGGTACTATAATATTTTTCACCTGAACCCGCCTACCTGGTCGCTGTTCTGGGAGTACGTAGCCAATGGGCTCTATGCTCTACTCCTGATCAGGATATCCAACAAAGTCTTGTGGATTCTAACCATCATAGCGGCTGGCTGTCTGATCTACGAAGCCCGTCACTCCACGAATCTGGGGGTTGGGTTTGGGGGAGACAATGTTATTGGCGGAGGCTTCAGGGCGTTCTTTTCGTTCTTCGCCGGTGTGCTTGTGTATCGCTCCGGGTGGGTTATTACCTCCCGTCTTGATTTTGTGGCGATGGCTATCCTGTTGCTGATCGCCTTCCTGATTCCCTTCTCAAAATCAGTCAACTGGTTTGTCGATCCAGGAATCGCTATCTTCTACTTCCCGTTCCTGATTGCCCTGGGAGCAGGAGCCAGACCCAGGGCGGCACTGGCCAGAATCTGCAGGTTTTCCGGTGATATCTCCTACCCGCTTTACATGACCCATTACCCCTTTCTGTGGATTGTGTATAGTTACATGCAGGTAAATAAACCGCCTATCTCCCAGCTGGTCATTATTACCATCGCGGGTACTATACTTCTGATTATCAACGCATACCTAATTATGCGCTTTCTGGACATACCCATCCGTGACTACTTAAAAAAGGGACTCACAAAAACGCCGTAGCCTTTTTTGTAAGTCCCTTAATTCAGAGTCCAGTTGAAAACTGTTCTATTCATTACTGATTGACGTCTCCTCTATCGTTTGCCAACCCCGGCATTCTCGGACACTTCGCCCGCGAAACCGGCCCAATCGATGTTATCAACACCCTTGGCAACGGTCGCAGTCAGTTGCTGATGAACGACCTGAGCAAACGGCATCGGCACCAGCGATTTCTGGGCTTCATCCAGTACCAGGCAGATATCTTTGCGAATCAGGGCCGGGGCCGCGCCAACAGGTTCGTACACCTCCTCGGCGACCATTTTGCCGTAGTTTTTGTAGACCGGCGAGTTGAACAGTGTATCGGTGAAGAACGTCCAGACGGCGGTGCGATCGATACCATTTTTCTCCGCCAGCGTGAACGCTTCGGCCATAGCTTCGATGGCGCATCCCAGCATGAAATTGCCGGACAGTTTCACGACATTGGCCGCACCCGGATCCTCACCAAAGTCGTATATCCCCTGCCCGATCTGGTCCAGCAGCGGACGAACTTTAGTTTTGGCAGCCCCGTCACCGGAAATGGTCAGCCAGAGTTTAGCCGCGGCAGCCGCGTCGGGCTTGCCAAACACCGGGCAGGCTACGTAGATTGTTCCCCGCTGCTGGTGCAGGTCAGCCAGTTGCCGGGCGGTATCCGGTGCAATCGTGCTGCACGATACGTGAACAGCCCCCTCCGGCAGCCGGTCCAGAAAACCAAACTCCCCCGTTGCGACTTCGCGCAACGCGGCATCGTCGGTCAGCATCGTAAACACGACGTCGGCGTTCTCGGCAGCTTCGGCGGGCGTAGCTGCCCACTGAGCACCGGCTTCCATTAACGTATCGGCCTTTTCTTTTGTCCGGTTAAATACGGTCAGCTGGTGCCCACCTTTAAGCAGGTTATGCGCAATGGCCTGACCCATATTGCCCAGGCCGATGAATGCAATCGTCATACGCGTTTATTTGGGCTGGTGATAGATCAGGAGCGGCACGTCCGATTTTTCGACCAGCGCGCTCACCTTGTTCGGATGCAGCAGGCTATCCAGAAAACCACCGGCCGGATAGAGTTGCATCACAACCAGATCGGCGTTATTGTGCTCCAGTTTATCTTCCGTCAGTACCACCAGAGTTGCTCCAAACATATCAATCAACCAATCGGTTTGCTGCGCTACGTCGCTCTGGCTGGTCTTGGGCTGCATAGCGTAGGCAATGGTTCTTACCTCGGCCGGGCGTACGGCCTGGCTATCGTCCGTCATCGGAATAATCAACACCGGGCAGGTAGCCCCTTCCGCCACATCCGACACAGCGCTACCCGCCAGCCGGTCGAAGAATGTGCTTAGATCGCTGCGACCCATGACAATCAGGTCCGACTGCAGCACACGCGCGGTTTCCAGGATCTCGTCCTCAATTGCCCCAATGCGCCACTCAGCTTTAACCGAATACCCTTCAGCGATCAGCTTCGTTTCCAGATCCACCAGTTGCTGGCGGCCAATATCTTCCAGTTCCAGTGCCGTCAGCGTTCCCAGACCAGGATCACCAACCGTGGGCAGGGTCGTGTCGGGAACAACGGGTTGATATACGTGCAGCAACGTAATGGTTGCGCCCGTTTGTTTAGCAAACAACCGAACCCAGTCCAGGGCTGCGGTCGTATGCGTAGAGAAATCCGTAGGGAAAAGCAAGCTTGTCATTCGTGCGTGAATCTTGATGTATCTGCATCAACAAATAAAACGGCCAACGTTCCCGATTTTCACCAAGTTTCTTGGCTCTCCAGCCAGTTGCTTAGCCCCGCTGACCTGGCTTAATTCGTTTCCTGCCCGGTCTGTTCCGGCTATCTATAGTTGGCTAACCAGTCGCTAAATGGCGATCGTATCCTGCCTGAACCAACGCTTCGTAGGCAGCCCATACCTCTTGCGGGATCGGTTGCGGTATCTGAAAACCCAGCTTCGGATAAAGCTGTATTCGCTGCAGGTCACCAACCATGATATTGATTACATCGTCGGGCGTCAGGGCAGAGTTGGTATACCGCCCCAAATAGTCATCGAATGAATCCTGGGGAGAGGTAACCAGTACGTCTTTTTGCGGCCACACTTTCCTAAACGTAGCAAAGCTCCGACGTTCCATGTATGGCTTCTGAACCACGATAAAACGCTCCGCGTCTAACCGGCGCTGTTCTAGTAGCTGCCGGGAAAACAGTACGTTCTCGCCCGTATTACTGGATCGGTCCTCAATCAGGATCTGCTGGTCGGGGACGCCCATGTCCCGCGCAATTTGTGCGAATAATTCGGCTTCGGGCTTCGACCACATATGCCGGGTAATGACACCCAGTCCGCCGGAAAACATAAGTAAGGGCGCCCAGCCTTCCAGAAATAACTCGGCTCCCCGCTCGGCCACCCGAAGGTCGTGACTACAGAGTACTAAGATAACATCGGCTTTGGTCAGTGTATGGTTCAGACGATGGTAATCCCACAGGGTGAGTGCCAGCTGGCGTATGTAATCAGTCATTTTACGTAGTGCTGATCTGAATGTATAACTAATTCAGTTGGCGTGAGCACCCAGGTACAGGAACCAACGTTGGTTTATGGCCGCCTGGAAGAGCCGAAAATTACCACTTATTTCCCGTCTGTTATGGACGACTTGGCCTAAAAACCGACGTTTCCACGATGTAGACAGCAGGATGTCTAGTTTCCGTTCAAATCACGCTCACCTTCTGGTATCTGAAGACCTGATACAACGATCCGCTGATACGCTCAATGTAACACGATCGGCTATCTGGTTATACTTAAGCGGAATAAAGAGCGTCGAAAGCAGTAGTCAGAGGATATTATCAAACAATAGTGAACTGAATGGCTCCTTATTAACCTTTTTGCTGATAAACAAGAAAGGTCCTGCTCGCAAAACTCGCGTCAGTTGATCCGTGTTAAACGGCGAGAAAGGTCACCTAGTTTACCGTCAAACTTTATTCCTGACGTAGCTAGTATGGGTACACATATACACTCGAATACACCAGTTTCTCGACTATTACGGTTTCGACTGTCTTTTCAGCCGTTTATCCACTACCTGAAGAAAAACAGGCCGGAAGCAGGCTCGTCCCGCCTGATGTCGGACCTGGTCGACTACCTCATCAACCGGCTAATGCCGTTCCCGGATTTCAGCCAGACCGACAGTCCGCCCGCTGATGCTGAACGCCTGAAAGAGATCTTTGAGCTGATCGCGTTCAGTATTCTGCCCATGACCCGCGTCCAGGCAGACATAGCCTATGCCTTCGGCCTGCCAGACCCGATTCATATCCTGCACCGGTCGCCGGCCTTCGAACGGATGGTCCGTGATTCACCGGATTTACTCAGGGAGATCAAGGCCGATATTGACCCAGTAGATCACCTGCGATTCGGCTACCGGCAGATTCTGGAGAAAGCCTACCACGTACAGGGTTTCGGCAACGACACGGCTTTCTTTACGTTTCAGAAACGGGTAGATGGGCTGACGAAATTTTACCGGACTCACATCGACACCACCTTCATTACGCTGCACTGGGAAGGAGAGCTCCCCCCCCTGCAGGAGGCCTGGGTAAATTTTGCCTGGGGCCTGCGGCAAACCGTTGATGACCTGCCCACTTCCCTTCCCCTGGAGCACTTTACCGGCGAAGGCTTTGGTTTTTTCTGGATCGAAGATGTTACCGAGTCGGAAACAATCCAGCAGTTGCGCGAGGTCTTTACGCATCTGCAGTCGGATACAGAGCCTATCGTCTACAGTCGGTTCGAGAGCGGCCTGCGCAACTACTTGTTCCAGCCCGATCTACAGGTCGGTTTGTTTCCGCTGGTGCAGATCAACGACCACCTGGTTCATGCGCCTGACTTCACCCGACGCAGTATTTTTTTTAAACACGCTGGCGAAAGGCTGGAGTTTGAAACGTTGCAGCGCCTGAAGCCGTGTATGGGGAAAAAGCCCCTGCCGATTATTGTTCCTTCACTGGCAGACATTCCAGCCGACGGGATGCCGATTGATCGTCCGCACAACATTCAGAGCTTTATTCTGTACCCGATCATAGCGGGTGACAATATTCTGGGCGTACTTGAAATTGGCAGCCCGCACGCTAATGCGCTGAACGAGCAGACCGAATACAAGCTGGAAGCCATCGTGCCCCTGGTTCGGGAGCTGCTACTGTACCAGCGGAATCAGTTTATGGGTCGGATACAGGCAACCATCCGCAATCAGTTTACATCCCTGCAACCCGCTGTGGAATGGAAGTTCTACGAGGCAGCCTGGAGTTACCTGCGCGACAACGAAAAACAGTTACCCGCCATTCATTTCCCCGACGTGTTTCCGCTGTACGGCGCTATCGATATTCGCAACTCGTCGTCGGAACGAAATAACGCCATCCAGCAGGACCTTGTTCAGCAGTTGGCAGCCGTCGATGCGCTGCTGGCCATTCAGGACCAGGCCGGCGATCCGAGTCAGTCCGATCCGCTGCGGCAGGACGTTCGGCAATGGCAGCATCAGGTCGCCAATGGACTAAGCCCCGATGCGGATGCGGACCTGACGTATTTTCTAACGCAGGAAGTGAGTACCTATCTGCAGCGTATTCAGGTCCCCCGCCCGGTCCTCCGGGAGAAAGTACAGGCCTATTTTACCCAGCTTGATCCCACGTCCGGTCTGTTCACCGAACACCTGCAGGCTTTTGAACAAAGCCATGCCTGGCTGAATGCTACGCTGGAAGAGTATCTCGACAGCCAGCAGAAAAACCTGCAGGCCATTTACCCAAACTATTTCGAGAAGTTTCGCACAGACGGGATGGAATATACGCTCTATGCCGGGCAATCCATTGCCCCCCAGAAGCCATTCAGCGAAGAGGATCTGCAGCACCTCCGGCGGTGGCAGTTGGTGTCTATGGTGGAGATGGCGCAGCTGTCTCACCGCATACAGCCGCATCTGTCCCTACCGCTGCGGACCACCCAGCTTATTCTGGTACACAAACGCCCTGTCACCATCGGCTTCCGCCGGAACGAGCGCCGGTTCGACGTAGAAGGGTCGTACAGTATCCGATACGAAGTCATCAAAAAGCGGATTGACAAAGCCAGTATCAAGGGCTCAACCGAACGACTCACCAAACCTGACACGATTGCCCTGGTGTATGCCAACAAACGGGAACTGGCGGATTACCTGCCGATTATCGATGAGTTGCAGCAGACAGGCCGGTTAGGGACGGCGCTGGAATACCTGGACCTGGAACCCCTGCAGGGCATTACCCGGCTTAAGGCAGTACGATTAGCCATTAACTACGCGGCATGAAACACCTGTTTACGCGCACCGGTAGCCTGTTGCTAGGGCTTCTGACCGTTTTAGTCGGGCCTATGTTAGCGCAACCCGTACCGCCCGATTCCGTCAAACATCGGCTGATTCTCATTGGCGACGCCGGTCGGCTGTTCAAGGGCAGAAACCCCGTTGTAGATGCCGTCTCGGCCCGCTACAACCTGGACAACAGCCGTACAACGCTGCTTTACCTGGGGGATAACGTGTATCCCCACGGTTTGGAAGACGAAAGCCATCCGGACTATGACTCCCTCACCACCATCCTCGGATATCAGGCCCGGCCAGGATTGGCCAATCCTGGCCGGACTAATCCTGGCCGGGCCCAGCCTGGAGTTGGTAAGCAGTCGAACGTACTGTTTATTCCGGGTAACCACGACTGGGGCAAAGGCAAACCCGACGGCTGGGAGAAGATCAGGCGGCAGGGTCATTGGCTGGATAGCCTGCACGCGCCCAATATCCGACTGCTTCCCGCTGAAGGTTGTCCCGGTCCGGAAGTTGTTCCGCTGGATAATAACCTGCTGCTGGTAATCATCGACACGCAGTGGTGGCTGCATCCCTACGAAAAGCCCGGCCCGGACTCGGATTGTGCCTGCAAAACCGAGGATGAGGTGCTGACCCGCTTGACTGATATTATTCAGCAAAACAAGGACAAAGGCATTGTGCTGGCTACCCACCAGCCCTTCCGCAGCTACGGCATTCATGGCGGGTATTACACCATCAAACAGCACATCTTTCCGCTGACCGATTTCAACGCCCACCTCTACATTCCCCTGCCCGTTATCGGGTCCATTTACCCGATTGCCCGTGGGGTGTTTGGCAATATTCAGGATCTGCCGAACCCAACCTACCAGGACATGATTCGGCGGATGGAAGCCGCCGTATCGGCAGCCCCGAACGTCCTGTTTGTGTCAGGACACGATCATGCCCTGCAGCATATTGTCGACAAAGGTCGGTCGTATATCATCAGTGGATCGGGCATTAACCGGGAGCGGGTAAAGAACGGCAAACTGGCTCGATTCGTGAGTGGCGAGTGGGGCTACGTCGTCGTCGACCACCTGACGAATGGACGGGTACGGGCTACGTTCTACACCGTCGACGAAGCGGCCAAAGCAACGCCCGTCTACACGACCGATATTTTCACCGTATCACCTACTAAAGAGAGGCAGACGGGTCAGGTGGCTTCGCCTTCCTTTCCAGACAGCGTGCGGGTGGCCGTAGCTCCGGCTTATGACAGCGTGGGTCGTTTTCACCGCTGGCTGCTGGGCGACAATTACCGGCGCCAGTGGGCCACGCCGGTTACCTTTCCGGTATTCAAGCTGACACAGACCAACGGCGGTTTTGCGATTCTCCAGCGGGGCGGTGGTCAGCAAACCAAGTCGCTGCGACTCGAAGACAAAGCCGGTCGGGAGTGGGTGTTACGGACAGTGCAGAAAGCCCCCGATCAGGCGCTGCCGGATTACTTGCGCCAGACCATTGCCAGCACCATCCTACAGGATCAGATCTCGGCGGCTAATCCGTACGCGCCCCTAGCTGTTCCCACCCTGGCTACGGCGGCCCAGGTACCGCACGCTACCCCGATCTACTGTTTCATTCCAGATGATCCAGCGCTGGGCGAGTACCGGGCCGATTTTGCCAATACCGTCTGCATCCTGGAAGAGCGTAATCCGGGCGAGGGTAAAAGCATCAGCACGCCCAAGGTCGTCGACGCGCTCGAAGAAGACAATGATAACCAAATCAATCAGCGGGCGGTGCTGCGCGCCCGGCTGCTGGATCTGTTCATTGGCGACTGGGACCGCCACGAGGACCAGTGGCGCTGGGAAAGTCGGAAAGCGGGCAAGGGACGGATTTATACCCCCGTTCCCCGCGACCGGGATCAGGTCTTTTTCAAGGGCGAAGGGCCGCTGATCAAAATAGCCGGTCTGCCATGGATACAGCCCAAGTTTCAGGGATTCCGGTCGAAGCTTCCTAACGTGAACGGCTTCATGTACAACGCCCGCTACTTCGACCGCCTGTTTCTGGCTGGTCTGAGCAGCGAGGACTGGCTCGAAACCATCGCCGACTTTCAGCAGGCAATGACCGACTCCGTTCTGCAGCGCGCCATGCAGCAGTTTCCACCCGCCATCCGGCAGCAAACCGGCGAGGAGATTCTGCAAACGCTGAAAGCACGCCGGTCTGACATGATGGAATACGGCATGACGTATTACCGGTTTCTGTCCAGAACCGTTGACATTCCCGGCACCGACAAGACCGAACGGTTTCGGGTCGTTCACCAGGACGACGATCATCTGATTGTTTCAGTATTCAAACTGAGTAAGAGCGGGGCGCAGGAACAGCGCTTATACAGCCGTGTGTTCGACGCAGCGACGACCGAAGAAGTCCGCCTGTACGGGCGGGGCGGCAACGATGAGTTTCTGATTAACGGCAACCAGCCCAGCCGCATCCGGGTCAGGATGATTGGGGGCGGGGGCAGCGATACGTTCCGGGTGGAGAGCCCGGCCCACCACCTGCGTCCGCTAACCGTTATCTACGACCGCTCGATGGAGAACAACGTGTTTCCGTCCAGTCAGCAGGCCGTCATTCACACCTCGGCCGACAAAGCTATCAATCAATACGACCCGCACTCGTTCAAATACGACCGACTGGTTCCGCAGCTCACGGCCGCGTACAACATCGACGACGGCGTTCTGCTGGGTGCTGGCCTGAGCTTGACCAAACAAGGCTTTCGAAAAGCGCCCTTTGCCGCTCAGCACAAACTGCTCATCGGCCATGCGCTGGCTACCAACGCTACGTTCTTTCGGTATGACGGCATCCTGACCGACCTGATCGGCAAAACGGACCTCTGGCTGCATGCCGACCTGCGGGCGCCCAACAATACCCAGAATTTCTTCGGGGTCGGTAACGAAACAGACTTCGACCGGTCGCGCCGGATTCGGCACTACCGCACCCGGTTTAACTTATACACCGTGGCGGCTTTACTGAAACGTCCGCTGGGGCAACACGCTCAGGTGGCCGTTGGTCCTGTTTTTCAGTTTTTCAGTCTGGAGGAGGACAATAACCGGGGCCGGTTTATTGAAACTTACCTGAATCAGCTCCCTGAGCGAACATCATTCATTGACCGGGAAGGGTACGCCGGATACCGGGTTAACTTCCTGATCGACAACCGTAACAATCCAGACATACCAACGCGGGGACTATACTGGGACACAAACCTGCAGGGTCTGCAGGCCCTGAGCGAATTAGGCCCCCAACTGACCCAGCTCTCGACCGATCTGCGGGTGTATTCCAGTTTCAGCAAAGCCGCCCGTTTCGTCGTTGCCAATCGGATTGGGGGGGGCGCTACGTTTGGCGACTCCCCGTTTTATCAGTTGCAGTTTCTGGGCGGCCGTTCGAACCTGCGCGGCTTCCGAAACTACCGCTTTGCGGGAAACAGTCTGGTTTACCATAACATCGACCTGCGGGTCAAGCTGTTCGACTTTAGTTCATTTCTGTTTCCGGGCAGCGTTGGCATGACCTTTTTCAACGACATCGGCCGGGTGTGGGCCAAAGGCGAGCGCTCGGCCCAGTGGCATGATGGCTACGGCTTCGGTCTGTATGTCACCCCGATACAACTGCTGGTGCTGAACGGATCCGTCGCGTTTTCAAAAGAGAACACATTAGCTTACTTTTCCCTGGGGTATCGTTTTTAGCCCGGTAACCTGTAACCGAGATTATCATGAACAAGGGCCTTCTTCAGCGTATCGAAGCATACGTAACACAGTTGTTCGGCGAGAGTGCTAGCCCGCTCCCCTACCACTCGCTGGCGCACACGCGGGACGTTGTCAGGGCGGCCAAAACGCTGGCGGATCATTACCGGCTCAGCGACGAGCTTTATCTGGCGGTTATGACGGCCGCCTGGTTTCACGATACGGGTTACGTACTGGCCAGACCCGAGCAGCATGAAGAAAAAAGCGCGGAGATAGCCGCTGAATTTCTACGCGAGAATACGGCTTCCACAGCGTTGATCGAGAAGGTACAGCAGTGTATTCTGGCGACTCGAATGCCGCAGTCACCGATCGATCTGCCGGAGGAAATTATCTGCGACGCCGATCTGTTTCACCTCGGCAATGCCGATTATAAGGAACGTAGTAAGCAGCTGCGGACGGAACTGGAGCAGCTGAAAGGCCACGACATTCCGGGGAAGGCATGGCGTCAGGGGAACATTGATTTCCTGAAAAATCACCGCTACTTCACCGACTACGCCCGAACGATTCAGGACGCCGGGAAAGCCGACAATCTGCGTCAGCTGGAGGATAAGAAGGCCGAGAAAGAACAGAAGTCGTCACCGGCTCCGGCTACGCCCCAGCCCATCGAAGCGAATCAAAGTCAGCCCAAAAGCGAGAAGAAAAACAAGGACAGTAAGCCGGACCGGGGGGTCGAAACGATGTTCCGAACGACCTCCACGAATCACCTGCGCCTGAGCGAGATTGCCGATAGTAAAGCCAACATCATGATCTCGGTTAACTCCATCATGATTTCGGTCGTGGTGTCGGTTCTGTCACACCGGCTGGAAGAAAATCCCCACCTGGTGTTACCCACGACGCTGTTCCTGATCACCTCACTGATGACCATCATTTTTGCGATTCTGGCGACGCGCCCCAACGTAACCAGGGGCACGTTCAGCAAAGAAGATATTCAGCATCAGAAAGCGAACCTGCTCTTCTTCGGCAATTTCTACAACATGAGCTTGGAAGAGTACGAAATGGGCATCAACGCCATGATGAACGACAGCGAATTTCTGTACGGCAGTATGACCCGAGACATCTACTACCTGGGTGTAGTGCTGGGGCGGAAGTACAAGCTACTGCGCATTACCTACAATATTTTCATGTTTGGCTTTATCGTATCGGTACTGGCCTTCCTCGCCGTTTTTCTGATATACGATTAATAGTTTTTGTTTATGCGTCAGTTACCAACACTACGTTTTTCGCTTCGTTTTCTGGGATTATTTGTGCTGTCAGGCCAGATGATTGGTTCGGCACTGGCCCAGGATAGTACGGCGACGGTGTTATCCACAGACAGTCTAATTGTCAAAAAATCCATTTTCCAGCGGGGCATCATTGGCCGCATCGCGACGGATGGGGTGAACGTCTTTAGTACGATCGGGCGCACCTACGCCCAGCCAGTCCACTGGCAGAAACGGGACTTTCTCCGGCTCGGTGGAACCCTGGCCATTTCGGCCTCGGCGCTGCTGGTTGAAAAGCAGCTCTTTTCGTTCATGGAGCGCAACCACACCCCAGCCCTTGATCGATTACAGGAAGTGGGGTTTACGCTGGGCAGACCTCAGCTAAATTACCCGATTATGCTGGCCCTCTGGGGCAGTGGGGTCGTGTTCAACAACGACTGGCTCCGCGATACGGGAATTATGGTGATCGCGTCCGTCACTACGTCGGGAATCATTCAGACCATTTCCAAGGAAGTCGTCGGACGTCCGCGTCCGCAGGCGGGTGAGGGGAACCTCCTTTTGAAACCCTTTGGCGGTCCGTCTTACCACTCGTTTCCATCCGGGCACGCTACGTTATCGACCGCTACATTCTGGATACTGGCCCATCAGGTCAAGCCTGTGCCCCTGAAAATCGTCTTTTACGCCCTCCCGGTCATTACGGGAGCCTCCCGTGTCTATGTCGGTGCGCACTGGCTGTCTGACGTATTACTGGGAACGGCTCTGGGCGTGGCTTGCGCGGAAAGCGTCATCCGGCTTTACCCCAAAATCAAGGCGAACCGCAATCGGTCAATCAGCGTACTTCCGGGTCTGAACAGCGCCAGAATTACGGTGAGGCTTTAGCACAGTTACCCGCAGACGAAGCGAGTGATATCAGGATACGTACCAGCTATTAAAACACCGGATGTTTTTTTACATAACTCTTCTCCTGATTTCGTAGAGCAACGTTTGTCATAATATCATTCTCATGCTTTTTCATCGTCACCCGAAACCAATCACGAGCGGGGATAAATCGCTCGGAATGAAACTCCAACCGAATAAATAGATCGTCGGAAGGTTCCCGATCTCCGGAAAGTAACTGACTCAATTTGCTCTTATGGATAGACAATTCAGCCGCTATTTCATTTTTCTTTTTCGGCTGTAACTCCACATAAGACTTCAGGAAGTAAGCGAAACTCTTTTGGGGGTCAAACTTATCTTCCTTGATATAATCTTCAATCTGAAATTTCAGTTGCAGTAGCTTTCCACGTAATTTCTCAACGTCGGTCAGATTGGCTCTCCGCTTCTGAAGAGCAACCGCTAATTCTTCATCGGCCTGCTGCTGCTCCTTACCGTTCATCTGATCTGGAAAGAAGAAACCATCTACTACTTCTTCAGGAGCTATCGTATTAAGGTTCATTATCGATGTAGGTTTGTATAAGATCATAGAGATTGCTGCCGTCCAGATACAATTGCCGACCCGCTGCTGCCATGTTGTATTTTACCTGATAATGCCGGGCCAAGGTCGTCTTAGGTATCAATGATACTGCCGCTTCAGCACCATATTTTCTTAACGACAACCGGCACGCCCAAGCAATCAGACAGCCCGCAATCCGATCATACTGTTTACTGGACCCAACGTTATCTATCCGGCTGGCAATCAGTTTAATTTCTAACCGGCTTTCCGATGGGTAGTCAATCAACGCTAGTACGCCAAGTATCTCTTTGCTGTCCTCCAACCTCAATTTTCACAGGTCGGCCTCCTCAATACCTCTCCAGTTAAAAGAGAAGTCCTTTTGGGTTAGCTTTTTCGCATCACTGACCGTTACTAACTCAATAACAGCCCTAACGGCTTTCGGTGGATCTGTAGCCGTATCCAGTAGGTACATACTGTGTCTTTTTCACGAATTTACAAAAATTGTAAATTTTATTCAAGTCTGTAAATTTTCAACAATCGCCTGTAGCCCTAAAAGCAAAACGGCACTATATCCGTTTTGTCTGGATGTAGTGCCGATCATGTATATTATGACTTTACAGATTCGGAGATGTCTTACTGGGAGCAATCACGGCGGTTCCAATCTTGGTTCCTTTGCTACTTCGTTCGGGTTCCATTACCTGAAATGATAAGCTCGTTCCACTAACAAAATCAGTCTAAAACTGGTAGCTCACATAGACTGCATGCAGGGGTTCAGCAAATAGTATATGAGTACGGGCGAAGTAACTTCCAACGTTATCAATGCTTCCGTTCTGATCCTGGAATTGATAAACTAAGTGACTTTCTAGAGTGAAGCTAACGTGATTGCCAACATAATAACGTCCACCAACAAAACCCGCAACTCCAAAACTGGTATCGTTCTGACGGGTTACTACTATTCCAGTGGTAGTTGATTTTGTTCTAGCTGTCCTATAGCTAAAATAAGGCTCAAGACCATAGAGGACGGAAAAGTGACCGTACATTTTTTGCCGTTCAAAGCCTAAAGCTAGTTTAATACTAGAGTCTTTGGCATCAGCTCCTGAACCTCCTGGTCCTGACACGAATCGAGGTAATAGCTTAAACCGTAGCGCCTGGCGACCATTTTCTGTTTGAAAGTTCCGTTTAACGATATAACCAAACGCATCTTTCGACTTATCAGCAAGCGGAAGCAAATCAATACCAATTTCCCACTTGTAAAACGGTACAGCCTTCAGGCTAGTCATGGGCTCGGCACTTTCTTGAGCCGATGAAACGAATGGGAGTAGAAGAACTGATACTAAGAAAAGAGCTTTTCTCATTGAGGCAAAATTGATATATGTGGATTTGTATTAACCCCCTGAATGGCTGGACAAAATTGCAAAAACAGTTTAGTCCTTTTAAGTAATTAGACAAAATTAGGTTAATACAAGTATGTTTCGGTTCTTCGCTTTAAAAACAAGCTAGCTTTGGGAAAACCGCGCACTATCGAACTCCAACCCGCCGAACGGCAAGCCCTTGAACAAGCGTTTCGCAGCGACACCTCCCATGCCTTTCGCCAACGTTGCCAGATCGTCTTGTTCAAAAGTGAGGGCCGTACCTCCAAAGAAGTTGCTCAACTCGTTAAACAGCACTATGTCTCGGTCAATGCCTGGTTAAACCGTTATCAACAAGCGGGACTCAACGGCCTGCGGACCAAACCCGGACGAGGGCGTAAAGCCCTGCTTGACAAGCAAACCGATGCCACTTTAGTACGACAGGTAGTGCAGAACGAACGGCAGCGACTGAATCAGGCTAAAGCGCAGATTGAGTCTCGAACGGGTCGTTCCATGAGCCTAAAGACCTTGCAACGCTTTTTAAAAAACTTGACGGTTCTTACCGACGCATCAGACTGAGACCCAAAAGCAAACCAAATGCTGAGTTGTACCAGGTTCGTTACGAGGCTCTTAGCTTGCTGGAAGAGCAAAGTCAGGCCGGAGTTATTGACCTCTTTTACGGCGATGAATCCAGCGTCAGCGAAGAAGGATACGTGCCCTACGGTTGGCAGTTTAAAGATGAATCGGTGCATATTGAGGTCGCAAAGGGCCAACGGCTGAATTGTTTTGGGATGATTTCGCGCCAGAATCAGTTGCACTATGCGACCACAAATGGCTCTATTACATCAGCTTTTGTCGTCAACCAGTTAGAAGAACTGTCTTGGCGGCTGTCCAAACCAACGGTAATCGTACTCGATAACGCCCGGATTCATACGTCCGATAAAGTTCGCCAACGGCTTGGAGACTGGCACCAACGGGGCTTATACCTGTTCTATCTGCCGCCTTACAGCCCCCATTTGAACTTGGCTGAACGACTTTGGAAAGAGCTGAAAGCGCGTTGGTTACGGCCTGAAGATTATCAGACCAGTAACACGTTGTTTTATGCCGTCTGGTTAGCATTAGCCGCTGTGGGTCAGGAATTGTTCATTCGATTCAGCGATTTTTAGTCAAACTAATTTTGTCGCATTACTTACATTCAGATACCATGAGCAAAGTAAGGCGGAGTTTTACTCCCGAAGACCGCTACTCCATCGTCCAGGAAGCCATCCGTAACGGCCATTCCGAGACTTCTCGCAAGTACAATTTATCCCCTTCGTTGCTACGCAGGTGGCGATTGGAATATTTGAGCAAAGGCAAAGAAGGCCTGAAAGATTCCTATGCACGGGTTGATCCTCAACTGCGAGCACTCGAAGAGGAGAATGAACGCCTGAAGCGGATTGTGGCAAAACAAGCGTTGGAACTCGAGATCAAGAGTGAGCTTCTAAAAAAAACGCCTATTCTCTCCCGGAGAAGCTAGCACTCATAAAACAGTTCGAAAATCGAGTAAGTCGTACCCTGTTATGCCAGTGGTTTAGCGTGCCTCGGAGCGTGTCTTACTACCAACCTCAATCAGGTAGGCCTGGAGCACGACCCAGCCAGGTAACCATGAAGCTGGATGGATCGCGGGTAGACAATCAACTGGTAGTGAACAGTATTCGGCAATTGCTGGATATTGAGTTCAATGCTCTTGGCTATGAGTACATCACCCACGAGTTGAAAAAAGAATATTTGATCAACAAGAAAAAGGTGTATCGACTCATGCAAGAGCACAATTTACTGCTAGGCAAAGTAATCCGACCGACGGGCAAGCGGGAATTTGTTAAATTCAGACGAATTGTAGCGACCAAGCCCTTGGAATACCTGTGCTGGGATATCAAATACGTCTGGGTGCAAGGGGAACGGCGGAATTACTATCTGTTGAGCGTCATTGATGTTTATAGCCGTAAAATTCTGGACTGGCTGTTCCAAAGCAGTATTCGTCAGATCGACTTAATCAATCTTTTTCGACGAATAAACCAGAGTCATGAACTGAAGGGCGTCATTTTGCGCAATGATAACGGCAGTCAGTTCATTGCTCACTCGGTACGCAACTTTTTGAAAAGCTCGGAGATCAAGCAGGAGTTCACTCATGTGGCCACCCCTGAAGAGAACTCATACATTGAAGCTTTTCACAGCATTCTGGAACATGATGTGATTGAGCCTAATGTATTTGGTAGCTATTATGAGGCCAAAGAAATGTTAGGGCGTTATTTTTCCCATTACAATAATTATCGGTTGCACCGTTCGATTGGGTTTATAACACCCCAGCAAAAATGGGAAGAAGCACAAGTAACTTACGACACAACCTTTTCAGAAAATCTGTTCAGTTAATAGGGGGCTAAGACATTGTTAATTGTTTCTCTACATATTTCAGCCCCAGTGAGTCAGGCCTAATCCAATAATCGTATTCAGGTTTGAAAGCCTTCGCGTTCAACGCAAAACAGCAGAAAAGAAGAAGCGCGGGAATCCTCATATTATAGAGCTTCAGAGTTGCTAAAAGTGCTACGATACTGGTATGTCTCGAGTTAGCAATTTCTAACCAAAGACATTAGTCGTAGACTACTCTACCGGAAGATTTCTACCGGGTAAGTTAGTTGCCACTTTAGCCATCGGTAAGCACGTTCTAAAGCGGCTTCCCAGACAGCGTACAGAGCAATGGGTTTGCCCATTAGCCAGTCTTGCAACTCATCTTTGCCCTTCCGGAAATAACTTAGACTCTTGTAACCGTGACCTTTCAGGGGAATCAATCGCACCTTGCGGTGATAATGATGACCCGCCACCAGACAAAAACCAAAGGCCATGGCTACCAGACCAATCAATTTCTTTAGCTTATCAAGCGATTGTAAATGAGAAGACTCCAGATCGAATCCGCGCGCTTTAAGGCTTTGGAAAAGCGTCTCAATTGACCATCGACGACGATACAACCTACCTAACTCATGGGCGTCTGGACTACCAATCAAATACAGTATCTCGTGCTTATCGAGTTGTTTAAGATAGACGTTGACCCACTGCCCATCCACCAGTACGTGTTGATAAAACCGCTGTTTGTGCGCCACTAATAAGTCATCCACTAGCCAACATTCTCCGTTTCGCAACCGAATGGGGTGAGTTTTTGGCAAGCGAAGACAAAAAGGTATTTGCTTGTCGATGAGTACTTTAACCCACTTAGCTCCCACAAACTCTCGATCGGCTACCAGTAAACTGATCCGGGCCAGGCCCAATAAGTTAATAGTCTTTTCCAGCACATCGACTCGATCACTCACGGCGGAATTGCCGCTTTTGTTGTTGAGCAACTCCCAAAACAGAGGTACTGCGACCTCGCCACAGCGGGCTGTTATCATTAACACATTGACTTGACATTTGCCGAAATCCCATTCGGTACGGTCTAGGCAAAGCGTGATTCGGCCACGAGGGATGAACAAGGTCAGTAGTAGAGCAATTCGATCATAGTCAAAGCGGTAATCAGTCAAAAAGGCCTGAAGTCGTCGTTCATTAGCTTGATTGGATCGATGGCTATTGAAGCCTTTAGCGATCTGAGGTAATTGCACATTCTTGGCGTGGATGAGCCCCGTGACAGCCCCTACAAAACACTTTTGACGGGCCAGATTAGTGGCTAGCGGCACAAGATCAAAATTTTTTTACCTTTGTAAAGACCTCCGGGTTCATCAGAGAAAGCTGGTTTTGGTTGGTTTGAGCACCTCAAAATTCAGCTTTTTCTGCTTTTCAAACCAGCCCCATCTTTTTCTTCCGGTAGAGTAGTCGTAGACACACAAGTTGGGATTTATTTCGATTTATATCTACTAATCAGCCGTCTACAGTTTAACATCCGGTTACATTTTCACAATCGCTACTACTACCGTTCCCGTTTTGGCTGTACTCTGTTTACTGGCTCCGTCGATCTGGACGACGTACCAACTGGCCGAGTAGGTTCCGGCGGGTATTCTGTTACAATGAGTTTGATGCAATCAAATCACTTGTAATTCATCTGGAGTTTATCAACAGCCCCGTGCTTGCCAGCTGGCCCCAAGACGCTTATACCAGCCCGGGGCGCCCGATCCCAGCGGGGAAGAAATGATCCGTCAACCGGCTCCCGATTTATCAGCGAGAGGGCCCCATTCGGTTCACCCCAGCTGAACGTGTAATAGCGCCCCTGACGACTTTCTAGTTGCAAGGTAATCACCGACGTACCGGACTTGATAGATTGGGTATTCAGAACGGTACGTACTCCTTCTTTCACCTGCCACATCTCGACAGTACTATTTTTAACACCAACGCCCAGCGCATTATCGCTGTCGCCGTAGAGACATATACTCTGCAGTACGTCGCTCTGTGGACTGACATCCGCCGAAAGCGTATAGGTACCATCTTTAATCACCAGTCCCAGGAAGCTACCTACATTATTCGTCGCGCTCGCTACCTGTAGCTGGCCTTTCTGGATGGTGAAAGCAGGTTTCGGCAGACTAACATCCCACACCCACAATGGATCCGGTCCGGGCTGGCGAAAATCAACAAGCAAATTCTCGTTCCTGCGCTGGGCAATACCATACGGTGATTCAGCCTGGGCAGGTGTAGCGGAACCATACCGGAACGAAGGCCATTGACTTTTCTCGTCCCAGACGAGTTCGCTCAGGACGCCCTGACGACCCGTGAAGGTAAAATCCGTTCCGTTATAGGCGTGATGCAGATAGAAATAGCGGTTGTCCGGCGTTGTCACCACCGTACCGTGCCCAGGGCATTTCCAGCTTTCATCACTCGTCAGCACCGGATTGTTGGCGTATTTTTCCCAGGGGCCCTGCAGGTGTTCGGCGCGGGCCAGCCCTACCTGGTAATTGCAGCGGGAGCCGCAGCAGGCATTGCCCGAATAAAGCATGTAAAAATAACGGCCCCGTTTAAAAATTGCCTGTCCTTCGGCCCCGCCCGCTTCCCAAGTATTCGGTTCGGCTTTGAGCAGGGAGAAGTCCGTACCGATTACTTTAAGGCCGTCCGCCGACAGTTCGGCGCCCAGAATTTCAATGGCTTTCCCCTTGTCGAGCCCATAGGCTTTCCAGGTGATGAACCGCTTTCCGTTGTCGTCGAGAACAAACGCATCAATGGCCTCGCTGGTCCATTCCAGCAATAGTCCATGATCTGTGAATCCCTTACGCAGATCGCGGGTAGTGGCGACACCGATATACGAGCGCTTATCCGATTTCCGTCGGGCGGTGTAATAGACGAAGAAGGTGTTATTATGGTAGACCAGCTCGGGCGCCCAATAGCTACCCATTGTCCAGGCTGGCAGTTTACTAAAGACCGGACCAACGTAAGTCCAGTTGACCAGATCAGTAGAGGTGTAGATCGGATAAGCGGGGCCCCATTCCGATGAGGTACCGACGGCATAGTACGTATCACCCACCCGAATAACGGACGGGTCGGCAAAATCGCCGGCGATCACCGGATTCTGGTAGGTGGTACGTGC
Organism: Spirosoma sp. KUDC1026; assembly: GCF_013375035.1. Classification (NCBI taxonomy): domain Bacteria; kingdom Pseudomonadati; phylum Bacteroidota; class Cytophagia; order Cytophagales; family Cytophagaceae; genus Spirosoma; species Spirosoma sp. KUDC1026. Next base: position 5,039,475 of record NZ_CP056032.1, read on the forward strand.
GGCAGGTGGTTGATTAAGCGACTGAGCCAGGCCCTTCAGGCCGAGCAGACAAAGTATTACAACAGAGAAAAACTGAAGCATGGTAAACGAGCAGGGTAACAGACAGATTCGCCGGAACAGAATGGCCTCACGCAATAAATAGCATGAGGCCGTCATTTTTTACTGGTTTTACTTTGCCCCAGGCGCCGAGTTCATCTTCTCCACGGCCAACAACTGCCGCATTGTTTTCTCCATGCCTTCGGTGGAACCGTCCAGAAAGATGACGTTGCCCTTGCCGTTCTCGGCGAAGTGCTTGATGGCTTCGGTCCAGATGGAGAACAGGATCAGCGACGCATCCAGGTTGGCTTCGGTCATTACTTTCGCCGACTCGGCCATACCGCGGGCAACTTCCTCCCGGAACAGCGCGACGCCCTGCCCCCGCAGCTGGGAAGCCGTTTTTTCCGCTTCGGCCGAAATCTGGATGGCGTTCCCGTCAGCTTCGGCGGCTTTGGTTTTCGTGATGAGCAGGGCCTGCCCTTCGTTTTCGGCGGCTGCCCGCAGGTTGGAGGAAGCAACTACCTGCGCCATTGAGCGCATGATGACCTCGTCGAACGCAATGTCGTTCAGTTGCAGGTCCGTGAGGTGATAGCCCCAGCTTTCGAGCAGCGTATCGATCTGTGATTTGACGTGCTCGATGATTTCGGAGCGTAATGACAGAATTTCGGACTGGCGTTTGGTCGCCACAAAGCTCCGGATCGAGCCTTCAATAGTCCGCACCAGCGCCTGCATAAACGACGCTTCGTCAATGAATTTGAACGCTACGTTCTTGATCGTTTCTTCTTCCTGGTTCAGCACCGAGTACACCAGCATGGCCTTGAAATTGACGTTGGCCTGATCGGACGTAATGGCCTGGAACGCCAGCTCGACGGAGCGGTTCTGCACCGAAATCCGGCGGTAGATCACCTCAATAACTGGAATCTTAAAATTTAACCCCGGAGTCAGTACCCGGGCGTATTTACCAAAAATGGTAATGACGGCCACGGTTCCCTGCTGCACGATCACGATGGACAGGAAGCCGATGACCAGAATCAGCACAAGAAGTATTGTCAGGAAAGTCATTTGTTTAGGTCGATTTGGTAGTGAGACCAAAGCTATGTATCGCCCTGAATTTCCCGCACCTGAATCTGGATAAACGGCATAAAATCAGCCCGATTTTGTCCGTAGGGCTGACACTGTAAAAGCAAAAGGGGTTCCGGGACTAGCCCGGAACCCCTTTTGGCTACGTCTTTTCAGAAGTTATTTACTCCGCAATCAGTTCGTAATGCTTTACGCTACGTTGCCGGTAATACACGGCTATCGCCAGCAGACAACCAGCAAAGGCCATGATGGCCCCTACCCACTGGGGCGATGCGTAACCCAACCCAGCGGCAATCGGCAGACCACCCAGGTAGGCACCCAGTGCGTTACCGATGTTAAAACCGGCCTGACTCACCGACGATGCCAGCATATCGGATCCGTTCGATGCCCGAATCATCAGAATCTGAATGGGTGCCCCCAGCGAGAACGAAATAGCCCCTGTCATAAACGTCATGATCAGCAGTGGAATTTTGAACGGCGACACCACGTATACCACCAGCAGACAAACGACCATCAGGGCCAGAAACAGCGCTGTGGCTTTGATCGGCGAAATCCGGTCGGCTACCCAGCCTGACAGCAGGTTTCCAACGGCCATGCCTACGCCAGCCAGTACCAGAATATACGTAATCTGACTACTCTGAAACCCGGCTACTTCGGTCAGCAGCGGGGCAATGTAACTGAACCAGGCAAAAAGCCCTCCGGTTCCGATTGCCGTAATTCCCAGAATCAACCAGGGTTCGGCGTAGGAAAATAGTTTCAGGTCTTTGCGGATGTTCGATTCACCCACTACCGGCATTTCGGGCAACAGTTTGTAAATACCGCCCATCGTGATCAGACCTACCACGGCAATGATCAGGAATGTAATGCGCCAGCTCATGGTATGCCCGATGTATGTACCCAGTGGCACACCAATAATGTTGGCAATCGTCAGCCCCGCGAACATCATTGAGATAGCCTGCGCTTCTTTACCACGCCCCGCCAGTCGGCTGGCAACGACGGCTCCGACGCCAAAGAAAGCACCGTGTGGCAGGCCCGACAGCAGGCGGGTAATCATCATGATTTCGTAGTTCGGTGCAAACGACGACAGGGCGTTACAGAACGTAAACATGGCCATCAATCCCAGCAGAATTTTCTTGGGCGGGTAGTTCCCGGCAATACCTACCAGAATAGGCGCGCCCAGCACCACGCCCAGCGCATAGGCCGAAATGAGGTGCCCCGCAACGGGAATAGAAATGTTCAGCGAGTTGGCGATGTCGGGCAGAATACCCATCATCACAAACTCCGTCATGCCGATACCGAAGCCGCCCATCGTGAGCGGAAACAAACTTTTTTTCATGCGTAGTGTATTGGTTTTGAACAGGTCGGCTAGTTTGTTTTCGACGCTGTCACCCCGTTGGCTTTGTACCCGCGAGGACCATTCGACTACAGAAAAGCAAAAAGCCGGAATTCGTTTCCGGCTCTGTGAATCTTATAACATCTTAGCCAATCGATGCAATTAACCGGCTATCCTGGTCAGCGAACTAGTGTCAGCGTTCCCTGTTGCTGGTGGTTCGTAATACGTTTCCTGATTTTTAGCTGATAGTCAATCTGCCAGGCATAGGGACCCGACTCAGCGAGCTGCCCCTGGTAGTAACCATCCCATTGGAAGGGGGCCTCCTGCGTCTCGAAAATCACTTCGCCCCAGCGGTTAAACACCCGCATTGATCGGATCGTGATGGCCCCACAGCCGTAAACCAGAAACTGATCGTTGAGTCCGTCCCGGTTGGGGGTGAAGCTGTTGGGCGCATACAGCCGGCAATCGCAGGCATCGTAATCCACCGCTACCGAATCGGTTACCGTAGCGCACTCGTTCTGCACACTGGCCTGAAATACGCCGTTTTGACTAACGGTACGTTCCTGATCGGCAAAGCCATCCAGCCAGCGAAACGTCCCCGCTTTAACTACCGGCTGTATCCTGGCCGACTGGGTACCGCACAGCTCCCGGTCTGGCCCCAGTTCCAGCGTTGGCCGAGGGACGTAACGTACCTGAACAGAATCGGCGACAACACACTTGGCCCTCGACACTGTAACCCGATAGGTACCCGCCTGGCTTACGGTATAGGCTGCTCCTCCGCTTCCGTCCTGCCAACGGTACGTAGCAGCGGCATCGGCCGGAACGTTTAATTTTAGCGTCTGTCCCTCGCAGAGGGTCGTATCAGGTCCCAGTTCCAGGTCGATGGCGTAGTCAATTTTCACCGAATCAACCAGCGTTTTGCAGCCCGTAACGGCCGTTACCGAATACCGGCCCGGCTTTGTTACCAGTAACGTTGGCTGCGTACTGCCATCGTTCCAGCGGTAGCTAAAGGCGCCCGGCGTAGTGGCATCGAGCCGATGGGTACTCTGCCGACTGCATAGGGTTGTGTCATTGCCCAGATCGAGTTTGACCTTGCGCAGTGACACGTCGTCAACGTAGATGTAGTAGTACCCCAGAAACGGAGGTTCTTTGTAGAAACTGCCAATCGTTACGTAGGCTTCCCCCCCACTCGCCGTGAACGAGCCGGAAACCGATTGCCACTGGAGACGGGCCACATTCCCCTGGGCCGTATTGTCCAGCACTTGCGGACTGGCGGTTAACATCGTGGTCATGCCACTTGTAACCGGCTGGGCAGAAAAATAGGCTCCCAGCGTTCCGGGAATGTACTTGGCCACCACGTCGGGGGCTACATACATCTCGAAGTAGTAACACTCATTCGCCTTCAGGGGCTCCGTCAACGGCACCGCCATGTATTCCAGAAAGTCCTTATCGAAAAACAGGTGCGTTTGTCCCTGCCCAGAATGGGGTGCCAACTGCGCCGGGCTTCCCGCAAAACACTGGTGGTAAAAATCGGGGGTCGCTTTGGTGGGATTGTACCAGGGGGCTGCTTCAAATAGCAGGTTACTCTGTTCCGGGCAGTGCTGGTACGTTTCAAACCCACCGTTCGGGATTAGATTTTGCCCGGCAACGAGCGCTGGCAGCACCAAAAGCACTAAAACCAGCCAAAGAATTACTCGTTGCATGAACGTGTTCTTGCGTTAAACAGCCCTGATTTATCTAAAAAATGACACCAAAAGAGATCGTAAGATACAATATTTTTATTGGATAGTACAAAAATCAAATCAACTGGGCACACGGGTTTCCCCAGTCGCCGAATCAGGCAGGGACAAACTTTGTATGCCGGCTCGTAACATGCCGTCATGGCCGAAATTCGTACTTTCGCCCTATGAGTCAGAAAACCATCAACGTAGGCGTGGTGCAGGCCACACCCGCTTTATTCGACCTGGAGAAAACCGTCGATCTCACGATTTCCTGGATTGAACGAGGTGCCGACGCTCACTGCCAGCTGCTGCTTTTCCCGGAGTCGTTCATTCCCTGCTACCCGCGCGGATTGCGGTTCGACGCCATCGTGGGCCGCCGTACGGACAAGGGAAGCGACATGTGGCTGGACTACTGGTCGAACAGCGTCGAGACCGACAGTGAGCCCATCCGCCGGATTCAGGCAGCTGTAAAGAAAGCGGGACTATTCGTTGGGCTGGGAGTTACCGAGAAAGAACCGATTGGTGGTACGTTACACTGTTCCCTCCTTTATTTCGGTCCCGACGGTACGTTGCTGGGCAAACACCGCAAATTGAAACCAACGGGTCTGGAACGCTACATCTGGGGCGAAAGCGACGGCAGTACGCTGGCTACGTTTGCTACGGACCTGGGTCGGATTGGCGGGCTGATCTGCTGGGAGAACTATATGCCCCTGGCCCGAATGGCAATGTACCAGAAAGGCGTCGAGATTTACCTCGCTCCCACCGCCGACGCCCGCCCGTCGTGGCAGTCGACCATGCAGCACATTGCACTGGAGGGGCGCTGTTTTGTGCTGGCCAGCAACCAGTTCGTCCGCAAAGCCGATTACCCTGAGCGTTATCAGGCCGACCTAATCGACGAGCCGGAGATCATGAGCGCGGGCGGCAGCGTGATCGTCTCCCCGCTGGGTGAGGTCTTGGCGGGTCCGCTCTGGAACGAGGAAGGTTTACTGACTGCCAGGCTGGACTTTTCTGTCCTGGCGAAAAGTAAACTCGATTTCGACTGCGTAGGCCACTACGCCCGACCAGACGTTTTCAATCTTGGTGTGGCCAATCAGCCGGAAACCGTACGGGTAGTATCCTCGAACGGCTAATAGAGGCCAGACAAATTGCAGTTGTAAATCAGCCCAAACCTGGTAATGAGCAATAGACGGGGAGATTATTTAGATCACGACTTCGTTGGAATTGATTTGCAGATTTTTCAGACTCCAGCGCAATCCATATAGAATATTTTTCCGGGTTATCATTCGGGGCTGGTAATAGGGGTCATCCGTTTCCCAGTTAGCTGCCGACAGTTCAGCATGGCTCACATCCCGCGTGATCGACCAGGCGGTAAAGTCTTTCGTCCACTTTTTTGATACGTAGTAATAACCGCCCCGCCCTTTGAACGTAAAAGCTTCAAAATACAAGGTGGCTATGTACTGATCCGAAAGATCATAGATCATGAATATTTCCTTCGCGTCATCTGTAAACAGACCAATCCAGTGCTGTAGTAGCATCTCACGAAGGTCTTTGAAGGCCGGGTAATAACCATCATCGTCGTCAGGCACTACACCCAGATAATCCACCAACGCATATGAATCTCCTGTTAATATTCCGCCGTCGACGCGTACGATCGTGTCGGCGTACGTGCCCCCTTTCTGATCAAATAGAACGTGAATCATCGTATCGACTCTCAGGTTTTTCCATCGGCACGTCATTAGGTAATGATATGTATCCTGAGAAGTTCGGCAAAATAGCATACATTCCTGTTCTACAGCATAGCTTCCGTCAGCGGTTCGTCGATCGTAGCTGCTTTACGTCGGTACTGAATCCGGCGCTGACCAGCTAAAAGGATCAGCAGCCCCATCAGCACGCAGACAGCCATGACGCCGACCATTGGGATCGGCGTATTGTTGTGCAATAAGCTGACAGCACCGGAAACGAGCGCTCCAAACGTCATCCGGAAACTTCCCATCAGGGCTGCGGCACTGCCAGCATGCCGGGTAAACGGAGCCAGTGACAAGGCCGATGCGTTGGGATTCGACAAACCCTGTCCGGCCAAAAATAGAAACAGCATCCCAATCAGGCCGTAGGGGCCGTACCAGTCGAACCAGACACCGATAACCAGCAGCAAACTAATCACAGACTGGTAGATCAGGGTTGTGTACACAATCTGCTCGCTCTTGAAGCGCTTCAGCAGAAACCGGTTGAGCTGGGTTGGCCCGATCATCCCAAACGCCAGAAAGGCGAATATCCAGCCGTAGCGTTGCTCACTAATGTGGTATTGATTGATAAAGACATCCGGTGAGCCCGAAATGTAGGCAAAGGGAGCCGACGTAGCGATTCCTCCCACCAGGGCGTAGGTCAGAAACTGGGGCTGTTTCAGCACCGTGAAGAAACTGCTCAGTACAGCCTGAGGACGTAACGACAGCGAGCTATCCGGTTGGCGCCCGTCGGGTAACACGAAGTAGATGGCGACCAGAATAAGCACCGTAATGATGGCCAGAATCAGGAAGATCGAGTGCCAGCCAAAGGCTACCGTAGCGTAGCCACCCACCGTGGGCGCCACCATTGGCGACACCGCAATAACCAGGGTCAGTAACGAAAACACCTGGGCAATTTCACCGACCGGAAACAGGTCGCGTACCAGCGCCTGAGCGGCTACCATGCCCACGCAGCCGCCCAGCGCCTGGAAAAATCGCATTACAATCAACGCATCGATCGACGTAGCAAAAGCGCAGCCCATCGACGCCAGTAGATATATGACCAAGCCGGCATACAATGGACGCTTACGACCAAATCGATCGAGCAGCGGCCCATACAGCAATTGCCCAACGGCAATACCCACCAGATAGGCCGTCAGCGACAGTTGCACCTGCGAAATGGAGGTGTGCAGATCGCTGGCAATAGCCGGAAAGCCCGGCAGGTACATGTCGATGGAGAAAGGACTGATCGTGGAGAGGGTCCCCAGAATCAGGATAATCGTAAAATGCTGTCGGCGTGTCATGAACTCGTAACGGTAATCTGTCAAAGAGACATTCCACAGGAAATGATTGTTCCCCGCCCGTACAAACGCCCGGCTAAAACCAGTCTGTGGTCGTAGTCGGGCGTTCTTTATGCTACAGCAAAACCAAAGTGAGCCTGCATAAACTCGGGCAGGAATCTAATAACAATATCGGATACCGGAAAACTCTTTACTTCTACCGCTTGCCCCTACTAGTTGTTCAGCAACAAGATCAACCTCATAGCTCGTCCCATTACATCAACGTAATACGGGTCGTGCGTGATTGTCCAGCTATCGCTCAGCAATACTTCTCGAACGATCGGATGAAAAAGATCTCTTGCTATTGGTTTAGTGCGCCAGCAGCCAGTTCTCGCCTATACCGATGCCGGTTTCCATCTGAACGGCCATCGGGATGGCGTTTTTCATAATGGCGTCGACCCGCTCGCGGAGGTAGTCAATTTCGTCGCGGTGGGCGTCGAAGACCAATTCATCGTGCACGGTCAGGATCATCTTCGACTTCAGATTCTCGGCCTGCATGAACTCGTGAATCTGGATCATAGCGATCTTGAGCATGTCGGCCGCACTCCCCTGAATCGGCGCGTTCACGGCGTTACGTTCGGCGAACATCCGGTCGGTCTGATTACGGGAGTTGATATCGCGCAGATACCGACGTCGGCCCAGAATAGTTTCGGCGTAACCAAAGCCGCGCGCTTTTTCAATGCACTGATCGATGTAATCTTTCACTGCCGGGAAACCCGCAAAATACTCGTCAATGATCTGGGCGGCTTCCTTACGCGGAATCTTCAGCCGCTGGGCCAGACCGAAAGACGAGATACCATAAATGATCCCGAAGTTGATGGTTTTGGCTTTCCGGCGCATATCGCCCGTTACTTCCTCAATCGGTACGTGGAAGACCTTACTGGCCGTCTGGGTGTGAATATCAACGCCGTTGTTAAACGCATCGAGCATCGTTTGATCTCCACTAAAAGCCGCCATGATCCGTAATTCGATCTGCGAATAGTCGGCCGACATGATCAGGTATTCCGGACCTCGGGGCACAAACGCTTTGCGGATTTCCTGACCACGGGGCGTCCGGATCGGGATGTTCTGCAGGTTTGGGTTCGTGGATGACAGCCGTCCGGTACTGGCAACCGCCTGATTGAACGATGTATGAATCCGGCCGTCGCGTTTGCTGATCAGCAGCGGCAGCGCATCAACGTAGGTATTTTTAAGTTTGATCAGCTCGCGGTAGTCCAGAATCTTCCGGGCAATTTCGTGCTCCTCTTCGAGTTTAGACAGAATCTCTTCGCCCGTTGCGTACTGGCCGGTTTTGGTCTTCTTGGCATTCTTGTCCAGCTTCAGCTTATCAAACAGAATCTCGCCCAGCTGCTTCGGCGACCCGACGTTAAACGACTCACCGGCGATCTCATAGATTTCCTGCTGCACCTGCCGCATGTCGGTTTCCAGCGTGGCCGATAGCTCAGCCAGCGCGTTGGTGTCCAGCGTAACGCCTTCCAGCTCCAGATCGGTCAGCACCTGCACCAGCGGCATTTCAACCTGATCGAACAATTTATGCAGATTGTCCTTCTCCAGGCGGGGCTCAAAGGTTTGCTTAAGCTGTAACGTAATGTCAGCATCTTCCCCGGCGTAGTCAACGACCTTCTGAATCTCGACGTCGCGCATGGTCAGCTGCCCCTTTCCTTTCTTCCCAATCAGCGATTCAATTTCGACAGGCTGGTAGTTTAGGTAGGTCATCGCCATCATGTCCATGTTATGGCGCATTTCGGGTTCGATGAGGTAGTGCGCAATCATGGTGTCGAACAATTTGCCCTGTACGTTCACACCGTACTTTTTCAGCATCAGCAAATCGTATTTCAGGTTCTGTCCGATCTTACCAATGGCCGGATTTTCGAACATCGGCTTGAACTCATCCACAATCGCCTGGGCCTCCGCCCGATCCGCCGGAACCGGTACGTAGAAAGCTTCGCCGGTCTGGTACGCGAACGACAACCCAACCAGGTCAGCCTCGACGGGATCCAGGGCCGTCGTTTCCGAGTCGAAGCAAATGCTCTCCTGAAGACTCAGGTATTCCAGCAGGCTGGCCCGTAATCCAGGTGTATCGACCAGCCGGTAATCGTGTTTAACCGAGAAAATCGTTTTTCGGCGCTCGGGCTGATTCTCATCAATCTCGTAATCAGGATAAACGTCCAGGAAAGCCGGCGTTTCGGTCACTTCCGCCCCGGTTTTATCGTCGGTTGAAATAGTATTCGTCACCGCGTCGGGCGTTGCTTCCGAACCTGACGCAAAGGGCGCTGTCACCGGGACATTGGCCGCCTTCGTCCGCTTTGATTTTGGCTTGTCGGCAGGCGCAGCGGGTGCCACGCTGGACGTATCCACGCCGGACGCATCATCCGGGCCAAAATCAAACGGCAGATCATCGGCTCCCGACGGGTTAGTCATCCCCATATTCGGGAACGGCAGGAACGCGGGTGCATCGCCACCCGGAGAATCAAACAGGTTCATCTGTCCCCGACTGGATTGTCCCGGACTGGATTGTCCCTGGGGAGCATTATTATTTTTGAATGCTTCGGGCAGGGGCTTCTCGTCATAATCTCCGCCCAGCAGCCGGGTCTTCATCTGCCGGAACTCCAGCTCATCCAGCAGGGCCGCCAGTTTGGGCTTGTCGTATTCGGTATGCCGCAGGTGTTCTTCGTCGAACGGCACCGGAACGTCCAGATGAATGGTGGCCAGTTGCTTGGAGAGCATTCCCTGCTGACCGTAGTTGATTACGTTTTCTTTCAGTTTTCCTTTGAGTTGGTCGGCATTGGCAATCAGGTTCTCCACCGATCCAAAGTCGGCAATGAGCTTCTGCGCCGTTTTCTCGCCAATACCCGGAATCCCGGGAATGTTATCGACCGAATCACCCACCAGGCCCAGCATATCGGTTACCTGTTCGATCCGCTCGATCTGCCAGCGTTCCAGCACTTCGTTGATACCCTGCTTTTCGGCGGGCTTGCCCATGAACGCGGGCTTATAAATATGCACGTGTTCCTCAACCAGCTGCCCGTAATCTTTATCGGGCGTCATCATATACACCTCAAAATCAGCCAGAGCCGCTTTTTTGGCAATGGTACCAATAATATCATCAGCCTCATACCCATCCAGAATCAGGATCGGGATGTTCATCGACTCGATGATCTTCTTGATATACGGCGTTGCTACGCTGATGTCTTCGGGCTGCGACTGGCGCGTGGCTTTGTACTGCGGAAACTGCTCGTGGCGGAATGTCTTTTTTGAGGAGTCAAAGGCGACACCAATGTGCGTTGGTTTTTCCTTCGTCAGCACCTCAATCATGGCATTCATGAACCCGAAAATGGCCGAGGTATTTACACCCCGCGATGAGATACGGGGCGACTTATTGAAAGCAAAGTGAGCGCGGTAAATAAGTGCCAGCGCGTCTAATAAAAACAGTTTTTTCTGGGGTTTGGCCATTCGTCGGTAGTCGCAAAATCGTACCCCAAAGGTCGACAGTCTTGCCGATAATCAGAGCGATTTTTGTCGATTAGTTTGTGTTGATTTTGTGTAAAACCAGGTCTTTTATAACGTTTCTGCCTGCGTTTTGATTCCTCCGGGTGGTATCTGCGACCGGTATAAAACAAACATGAGCCGCCCGGTAGAGCAGCTCATGTCTGATAATTTGATCTTCCACTTCTATGGCATCAGCAGCCGGTCGATGATGTGGATAACACCGTTGGTTGCTGATACGTCAGGCCCGGTTATGTTCGATGCCGTAGTTCCATTACTACGTCCGCGCACCGCTACACTGGTTGTACTGACAACCGCCGTCAGGCTGACACCGGAGAGGCTGGTTGGCAGACTGGCACCATTCGTGATAAGTGGAGTATACAGCCGATTGCCCGGGATAACGTGATACGCCAGTATCTGCTGAAGCTGGGCAACAGGCAGCGCATTTACGGCCGCTACTGATGTCAGACTGGGTACAGCTGCCGTAAAGGCTGCATCGGTCGGCGCGAAGATGGTGATCGGTACGCCCGATGAAGCCGTTAAGGAACTGACAAGTCCTGCCCGGGTCACGGCCGCGGTCAGGTACGAGAATGAGTTCGCCGATGCAGACTGTGGTGCGGTTAATGCCAATAGCGCTGGTATACCGGCAATGGTCTGAACAACGTTACCAAAAGCAGGGGGCAGCATCACCCGGTCAATGACATGGATGACTCCGTTGCTGGCCTGTATATTGGCCTGCGCTATACGAGCCCCGTTTACTGAAATCGTCGTCGATGTAGTGGTGGTGGTTGCAGGCTTGGTGATATAAATCGTCCCACCGCCCAGCGTTTGCTGTGGCGTGTTAACCCCCGTAGCAATCGTTCCCGACTCAAGCTTTGTGTTTAACACGTGATAGCTCAGGACCTGCGTCAGCAAATCAACCGGCGCCGTATTGATGGCAGCTTCCGTCGAAAAGCCAAGCAGAGTAAAGGCCGCATTTGTTGGCGCGAATAGTGTATAGTTCCCTGACTGGCTCAATGCACCATTCAGCCCCGTACGCATCAGTGCCGCGTTCAACAACGAGAACTGGTTGGTGCCCCCGTTTCCGTTAGCAATCGTTTCGGCAATAGTCTGGGTAGTTGGTGTATTATCATCATTAGGCTTACAGGACAAAATACTGATGCCCAACGCAATAAATAAGGCAAACAACGTCCCCCATGAGGACAGAAACTGACGAAAAGAGTACATGGATCGGAATATTAGTTAATTGTGAGACGTAGTACTATCATTAAGATACAGCAATACAGGAATGGTAACAGCGCTTCGTACGTTTTGTTAGCCTTTTTTACCAAGCGTCGAGTTTTGCGTAAAACTGCGCTCTTTCGGGCCTATCTACACCGCTAACTCCACATAAACTTAACTTCTTGAATCCGGTTAGTATACCAACCAGTTACATAAAATGAAACGTATTCAGGCTCTATTATTCTTTCTAGTACTTTCTATGAGTTGTCAAAGCCGCCGAACCCAGGATACCCCCACTGGTTCCGATGACTCCAGCATGGCAATGCGTCCGGCTCCGCTGCCAGCCGATACGCTTTGTTTCCGGCAGGTTATCAAACAGGATACGACCACGCTTAAACTGGTTGTCAATGGTTCGACCGTGAGCGGCTATCTGGATATCGATCCATTCGAGAAAGATCAAGCTAAAGGGCCACTCAGCGGTACCATACGCGGCAATCAGATTCAGACCGAATGGCAGCGGTCGGGCGAAGGCGTTACGCAAACCTACGTACTTACCTTGACGCTCAACCCCAATACAGTAACCTGGCCTGAAGGCGAACGGGTTGACAAAAAGGGACGCTGGGAGCTGAAGTCCCCAACGGGCAACTATACCTATGCCCTGGCCCGAATTTCCTGTCCCTGACGGCGGGACTGAAACCAGGATATATCTGTACTTTTGTGCTTTGTTCGTAGCGGTCTGCACTTAACACCCAATCAATGCCAAAACCCAAATACGCCCGCGACTCCATGACGGTTATGACCGAAATGGTGTTGCCCAACGACACTAATACACTGAACAACCTGATGGGCGGGCGCTTGTTGCACTTCATGGACATTGCGGCTGCTATTGCCGCCCAGAAGCATTCCAACCGGATTGTTGTTACGGCCTCGGTCGACAACGTATCGTTTGCCGAACCGATCCGGCTGGGCAATATCGTCACGATGAAAGCGCAGGTAACCCGCGCCTTTAACTCGTCGATGGAAGTCTACATCGAAGTGTGGGCCGAAGATATTCCGGCGGGAATCCGGGTCAGCACCAACAGTGCCTATTATACTTTCGTCGCCGTCGATCAGAGCGGTCGCCCCATTGAGGTACCCGCCGTCACGCCCGAAACGGACGAAGAAAAAGAACGCTACATCAGCGCCCTGCGTCGGCGTCAGCTCCGCCTGGTCCTGGCCGGCCGCATGAACCCCCATGACGCGACGGAGTTACGGGAGTATCTGAATGTGGGTGTGAAAGAGTAGAGTAGGAACAAGGATGAAATGGAGAAAGAAACAAGGAAAAGCTTTACCTATGCTTTCTTGTTCCTTTCTCCATTTCATCCTTGTTCCTTTTATTGCCCCGCCTTCAGCGACTGCCACGCTACCATCTGCCACTGGTTTCCTTTGCGGACATAGACATCGGTATAGCGCAGTTTTGTGTCAACGGTTGTGCCGTTATTAATGGCTTTAACCGTGCAGGTTCCGTTGATAACGGCCGTTCCCCCGTAGACTCGTACGTTCATCTCCCCCGGCTCGATCGCATCGTATCTCGATTTCCCATCTTTGATCGACTGGATGTACGACTGCTTTGTATCGGAGTTGCCGCTGGAGTGAACATAGATCATATCGTCGGCCAGCAGCCGTTCCAGGGCTGTATAGTCTTTTTTTACCTGAGCCTCAAAGCGCTGCAATTCCGCTTTCTTGACCGCATTGGCATCGGCCTGCATGGTGGTACTCATACCCGCCGAGGGCGCTACGGATGTTTGCGCCTGGACGGCATAGAATGACAACAGGAAACCGAGGGTCAGGATTGATTTCATACGTAACGAATAGTCTGATGTAAGGCGCGAAGGTAACGGATAACAAAGCATGGTGCACGCGCCTTCTACCGTCCGGGCTCGTTCATCTGCGTAATCGACTGGTACACCAGCACCCGGAATTTATCGAGCAGATCGCCGTAACGATTCGGGGATTTCTGGGTGTAGATCAGGGCAATCAGATCCTCTTTGGGATCAACCCAGTAGTTTGTCCCAAAAAAACCGCCCCACTCGTAGGTACCCGGCGTCATCAGCAATCCGGTGGCCCCATGCTCCGCAATAATTCCAAAACCCAGCCCAAATTTGTTGGGTCCCTGGTTCAGCCCACCAATCTGGTTTGACGTAATCAGCTTGATTGTCGTAGGACTCAGCAATCGTTTCCCTTTATAAGCGCCACCGTTGAGCAACATCTGCAGAAATTTGGCGTAATCGGCCATCGTAGACGATAGCCCCGCCCCGCCCGAAAAGTAAGTACCTGATGTCTTCGGATAATCCGGCGACACACCCGACTGCCCCATCTGCCGCCGTATGCTTCCGTCGGCATTTTCGGTATAGAGAGCCGCCAGCCGATTCTGCTTGGCCGGAGGGAGGTAGAAGTACGTATCGCTCATGCCGAGCGGCTCGAACACGCGGGTACGCAGGTACTGATCAAGCGACTGCCCCGACCAGATTTCAATCAGATAACCCAGCACGTCAACACTCAGACCATACGTCCACCGCTCGCCGGGCTGGTGCGCCAGGGGCAACGTAGCCAGTCGGGTTATGGCATCGGCCAGAGTTCCCTTCGGGGTACCAATGCCGCTGGGAATGTTGTTTTTAGCATAAATAGCACTCATCTCTTTGGTACCAATCACCGGATAGCTGATTCCCGACGTGTGCGTCAGCAGTTGCCGAATGGTGATTTCGCTTTTGGCTGGTACCGTCGTGTAACTCGAATCCTTGGGGTCGAATTTGTCCAGTACGCTGGGTTTCCTGAAAGCAGGAATGTACTTTGACACCGGATCGTCGAGCAGGAATTTTCCCTCTTCAAACAGCATCATGGCACCGATACTCGTAATGGCTTTGGTCTGGGAAGCAACGCGCACAATGGCATCCGTTCGGAACGGTGTTTTTGCCTCCATATCGTCCTGACCATAGGCTTTCTCGTAGACGACTTTACCATGACGGGCAATGAGCACGCTGACACCCGCCTGCCGTCCTTTGGCGATGTAGTCGTTGATAACAGCGTCCATCCGTTGGAGCCGCTCAGTACTCATATCCACGCTTTCGGCCGAGGCTGGTTGCAGGGTGGTTCTGGCATTGGAATTTACGGCCGACGTAATGGGCGATTGCGCCGAAGCCGTAACAAAAAAACCGGCCAGAAGGCCGGTTAGAAAAACTGTTTTCATGAAGCACAGGTCTATAGCCGCAACTAAAGTACGTCATTTTCTGGTTGCATTGACCGATTCAACCAGTCGCACGACCGCCCCCGATTGCCGGGCTTCGGTAACAGAGGTCATGGCAATCGTATTATTCTCCAATACGCCCTGCGAACTGTAGTCGCCTTCTACCTGCGTGTTTCCATTCACCCGGATGATGTTCCGTGTTTTGTCAATTACTTTAAATGTGGTACCGGTTAGCTGCGCCGTTACGCGCTCGGTTAATGCACCATTGTTATAATTTTTGTCCAGGTAAATTTCATTGTCGTTAGCGGCCTTGGTAACAGTAACAACCATCGAATACGATTCGGGATTATACTCAAACCCACCCACGTTTGTCGATATTTGAGCCCCACCCGAATACGTACCCAGATACTGTTCGCGGGGATCGACGTCACTTTCCGAACCAAGCCGTTTACAGCCTGTAGCCAGCGAGCCAATCACAAGCAGGGCGATGAATACATTACGAAACGAAACAATAAGCGGGTTGGAAGCCATGAGTAGTAATCAGTGAAGATGCTTTTGTCTACCAAACGCAAAAAGCGCTTTCCGACGTATAAACCTACAAGAAAAGGCGTATTTCACTCGCTTTTTGACCCATTGCCTTGCTTTTTCAGGCATAAACATCTGTCAGAATCCAGAATCGTTATATTTGAATAAATATAACGATTTATTGAATGTCCCGTTCTTCATTGAGTCGGTTTACTTTGTTGTTTCTAGGCGCACTAATTGCCGCCAGCAGCTATGCGCAACCCATCACCATTTCCGGCGAGGTAACCAAATCGCTAACCCTACAGCCCGCTGATCTGAAAGCGATGCCGCATACGACCGTAACGGCAAAAGACCGCGATGGCAAGGAACACAGCTACGCGGGTATCCCGCTGGTCGATCTGCTGAAACAAGCCGGAGCCAGCACCGGCGGTGAACTCCGGGGCGAAAACCTGGCTAAATACGTGATTGTTACAGCCGCTGATTCATACAAAGCTTTGTTTTCTTTACCCGAGCTTGATCCGGAATTTACCAACCGGATGATCCTCCTGGCCGACAGCGTCGACGGAATGCCCCTACCAGCGGAAGCAGGGCCTTATAGGATCATTGTTCCAGACGAGAAAAAGCCCACCCGCTGGATTCGGAAGGTTACGTCCATTGACGTTCGATTCGCGAAGTAGACCTCCTTCTGACGTTGTTTTGGCTCACCGGCACGTATCAGCACACAAAGTCCTCCGGCTCGCCCCGCATTTCTATGTTTAAAAAGCTACTTTTTCTTCTCTTACTCTGTTCCACCGGCCTACAGGCGCAGTCAATCCGCGTGGCGGTGGCAGCCAACGCCCAGTTCGTCATGAAATCACTGGGCGATGCTTTCCAGAAGCAGTCTGGTGTTAAAGTAGAAGCCATCGTCAGTTCGTCGGGCAAATTGACGACGCAAATCCAGCAGGGAGCGCCGTATGACATTTTCCTATCTGCTGATATGGCTTATCCCGCTACGTTACACAGAGAAGGTTTTACTACGGCGGCCCCTATTGTGTATGCCTACGGTTCATTGGTACTCTGGACCATGGGTACGCTACCACTTTCTGCCGATTTGACCGTTTTGAAACGTTCAGCCGTCCGTCATATTGCCATCGCCAATCCGGCTACGGCCCCCTACGGCGAAGCAGCTGTTTCGCTGTTGAAACACAAAAAACTGTTCGATCAGGTACAGCCCCGAATTGTGTATGGCGAAAGCATTTCGCAGGTCAATCAATACGTTCTAACCGGTGCGGCTGAGGTCGGCATCACGGCCAAATCCGTTGTTCTCGATCCCAGTCTGAAACAACGTGGCCACTGGATTGACCTGCCTCTCCGGGGGTATTCGCCCATCGCGCAGGGCGTCGTTGTCCTGAAACGTACTCAACAACCCAAGGCCGCCCAGCAGTTCATTCAATTCTTACGTAGCGCCACGGCCCGGCGCATTTTGCTGCAGTTTGGGTACCGGACATAGATAGAGTTGGAATATTTTGCGCTATGCTGGTGGTTTTATCTATATTGCTGATGTAGATAAATCCACGACCGTATGCTCTCTTCCTTATCTGCTGATTCCATGAACAGCGCCCTGCTAACTTTATACACAGAGTATCTTCCTGAGATAAACAAGCTTATCAAAAGTTGTAAATGGGAATCGGGTGTTTCTAAACCTTTCTTTATGCACGTTAGTGATGAGTACATTCACGCTCCACATAAAATTCTGTTTGTAGGCAGAGAAACGTATGGCTGGGAAGATTTCAATGAATCTGATAGCCCAATCCCATCTATTGAACTGTATAAAAATGTATACGAATCCAATAAACACTATAACTCTCCCTTCTGGTGGTTTAGAGAAGGGCTTAGTCAAGAGTTTGGCATTGATAAGAGTGAATTCATGAAGGCCACTTTATGGACTAACATCTCAAAAGTTGATGTTGGTAAAAGGAGACCAACCGGCAAGGAATTTGATCAGCTTGTTCAGCTTTTCATAAATCTTCTTATCAACGAAATAGCTATTGTAAAACCAGATTTAGTGTTGATAATGACCAAAGATGGTTTCTACAACTGGCACTTAAACTACTACAATTGGCAAAAGAACAAGCCTTATGAAGAATCAGATCATGAGGTTAAACTAGAACGTTCAAGTACTGAATCGACTAAATTAGATCGTTTGATCACTAATAACCTCTTACCAGTTCATTCATACCAAATGTGTCATCCTCGAGCGTTGTGCAGAAAAGGAGGATACAGGCCCCGAGCAAATGAATTAATATCGATAATAAGAAAACAAGCAGATTTTCAACAAGAAAGTCTCATCTAAAATGAGTAGCAGTACTAGCCTCTAGGTTAAATTTTCATACTCGTTTGGTCTGGATCTTTATTTATCTGCTTTTGAATGAACCACCTTCGCCCCTACCTCCTCGTTTTTACCCTCCTCCTCCCCCTAACAACCCAGGCGAAAATTGTCCGGCTGGTTGTGCAGAAAACTGAGTCATTTGCCGATGGGCGACAATTCGGAAATGCGGGCGCTTACGAGAAGGTATCAGGGCAGGCGTTTGGCGAAGTAGATCCCAATCTGCCTCAGAACCGAATCATTCAGGACCTGCGACTGGCCCCACGTAACGGTCGGGGTCTGGTGGAATACGTATCCGATTTTGTTATTCTGCGCCCGAAAGATATGGGTAAGAGTAACGGGCTGCTGTTTCTGAGCCTACCCAACCGGGGCAACCCCTTTCCGGCCGATACGGTATTGCTTAAGCGGGGATACGTATACGTCTGGGGTGCCTGGCAGGGTGACGTACTCCCCGGCGAATCGTGGTCGGGCTGGCCGCGCCTGACGATTAAAGTGCCGGTGGCTACAGAGAACGGCCAGCCAATTACGGGAAAGCTCCGCGCCGAATTTCAGGTAACGACCCCGGCCAAAACACAGACACTCAGCAGTGGGCCGTTTAGTGGCGCAACGCATCACAGTTACGAGACCGTTTCACTCGACAACACAGGTCTGATCCTGACTCGACGGGTGCACGAAGCCGACCCGCGGGAACCTATCCCCAACAGCGACTGGGCGTTCGCGGACTGTACCAGCAAACCCTTTCCCGGTACGCCCAGCACGACAAAACTCTCACTCAAAGACGGCTTCGACCCAAACTACATCTACGAGCTAGTGTACACGGCCAAAGACCCGCTGGTACTGGGCCTGGGCTTTGCCGCCATCCGCGACATTACGTCGTTTTTACGAACAAACACGACTGACGAAGTTGGTAACCGCAATCCACTAGCAACCAGTCCGAAAACTTTACCTATCCGGGCGACTATCATGCAGGGGATTTCGCAATGCAGTAATTTCACCCGTACATTTTTACAGTTAGGCTTCAACACAGACGAAACCGGGAAACGAGTCTTCGACGGCATCAATGCTCACATCGCCACCCGACGCATTTCCCTGAACGTTCGATTCGGCCGACCGGGCGGTGGTGGCCTGCAGCGTGAAGACCACCTCTATCCCAGCAACGAGCCCCCGTTTACCTGGCAGGTAACAAAAGACCCGGTATCGGGCATCACGGGCGGCATTCTGGAAACCTGCTCGCCCGATGGCAACTGTCCTAAAATCATGCAGACGCTTAGCTCGTCGGAGTACCGGCAGATACGGGCATCGCTGCCCACGACCGATCCGGCTGGGAAACAGGACCTGGCTATTCCCGACAATGTGCGGATTTATCTGTTCGCCGGGACGCAGCATACCCCTAACGGCGCCGTGGACCCAACGACTGGATTTTCGATGAACCATAACCCCTACCAACCCGGTCTGCGCGCCCTGCTGATTGCGCTGGAGCAGTGGGTAATGGTCGACAAACGCCCCCCCGCCAGCGTCTATCCAACTCTCAAAGCCCAGACGCTGGTACTTCCTGATAAGACAAGCGTAGGTTGGCCGGCCATTCCGGGTGTAGTCTACAACGGTCGGTTCAACAACGTACCACTCCTCAACTTTGGGCCTGCCTACGACATGCACCACGTAACGGGCATTGTCACCGAAGAACCTCCGCAGCCAATCCGGGAGAATGTGTACACGGTGCTGGTGCCTAAAGTAGATCAGGATGGCAATGAAATCGCTGGTATACGAAATACGACCATGCGCGTCCCGCTGGGTACGTATACCGGCTGGGCAGTACGGCGGGCGGGTTACGGTCAGGGCGATCTGGCGTCGCTGAACGGTATGTTTATCCCCTTCAAAAAAACGAAGGCTGAACGAGTAGCCGCCGGCGATCCACGACTCTCTCTCGAAGAGCGTTACGGCACCCATGACGCCTACGTAGCCGCCGTCCGGAAAGCCGCCGACGAACTCGTTCGTGAGGGATTTATGCTCCCCGACGATGCCAGGGCAGATGTTGAGATGGCACAAAAAAATAATAGTCTACATTAACCACCGTACCCTATGCTGTCGATTCTGGGATTTGCCACCATTGGCCTGTTCCTCGCCCTGATTATCACCAAGCGGCTGTCGGTCATTACGGCGCTGGTGCTGGTACCCCTGGTAATGGGTCTGCTGGCCGGATTTACCCCTAAAGAACTGGGCGAAATGATTCTGGCGGGAATCAAGCAGGTAGCCCCAACGGGCATCCTGCTCATGTTTGCCGTCCTGTATTTCGCCACTATGCTCGACGCTGGTCTGTTCGACCCCATCGTCGTCGGTATCATCCGATACGTCAAGGGGGATCCGCTGAAAGTGATTATGGGTACCGCTATTCTGACCATGATCGTGCACCTCGACGGCGACGGTACCGCTACGTTCATGATCGTGATGTCGGCCTTTCTGCCCATCTACCGACAACTGAACATCAACCGGTTGATCCTGCCGGGTATCGTCGCGCTCAGCGTTGGTCCGCTGCACCTCGTTCCCTGGTCGGGTACGTCGGCGCGGGCGATTTCGACGCTAAAGACCGACGCGACGCAGTTGTTCAACCCCAACATTCCGGCTATTCTGGCGGGTATTGCCTGGGTGCTGTTCGTGGCCTACTGGTTTGGTCGGCAGGAGCGGAAACGGCTGGGTATTGTCGACCTGAATTACGCCCACCACGACAGCCTGACCGAGCAGCAACAAGCGTTACGTCGTCCCAAACTATTCTGGATCAACGCCGTGCTAACCATCGGCCTGATTGTTACGTTGATGAAAGGCTGGGTACCGGCTTCGGCGCTATTCATCGTAGCGGCTGTGATTGCCCTGCTGGTTAACTATCCGAAGCTGCCCGATCAGCAGAAAGTCCTGCGGGGGCACGGCAACAATATTTTCCTGGTGTCGAGCATGATTTTTGCCGCCGGGGTTTTCTCGGGTATCCTGACCGGCTCGAAGATGATCGACGCGATGGCAACGTCGCTGGTGTCGCTCATTCCCGAACAGCACGCAGCCTGGTTGCCTACGCTCACGGCCGTTACGAGTATGCCCGCGAGTCTGCTGTTTACGCCCGATGCGTATTACTTTGGCGTCGTACCGATCCTGAGTCAGACGGCTACGCAATTTGGGATCGATCCGCTGGAGATTGGTCGGGCTGCGCTCCTGGGGCAGATGACAGTTGGCTTTCCGGTCAGTCCGCTAACAGCCTCAACCTTTCTGCTAGTGGGCCTGGCGGAAGTGGACCTGGGCGATCACCAGCGATTTATTCTCAAATGGGCGTTTGGCACAACGCTGGTCATGACGCTGGCGGCTCTGCTGACTGGCTCCATTCATTTATAAACTCTCCCGGTTCATCGAGTAAAGCGGTGACCGTTACCAACTATGAAAGAAACGATTCGCATTGGTTGCGGAGCTGGTTTTTCCGGCGACCGGCTTGAACCGGCGGTTATTCTGGCGCAACGGGGCCAACTGGATTATCTGGTGCTGGAGTGTTTAGCCGAACGCACAATTGCTCTGGCCCAGAAACGGAAGCGCCAGAATCCGGCACTAGGGTATGATCCACTGCTCGAACGCCGGATTGACCTGTTACTCCCCCATCTGATTGCGAATAACGTTCGCCTGATCACGAACATGGGAGCCGCGAATCCGCTGGCGGCTGGTCAGAAAATAATCGAGATTGCTCAGCGACTGACTATTCCGGTCACCGTAGCCGTTGTGACGGGCGACGATGTGTTTGCGCAGCTTACAGGCAACGAGTCCGCGCTGGAAACGGGGAACCCATTGTCAGCGTCTGGTATGCTGATTTCAGCCAATGCGTATTTAGGTACCGATGCTATACTCCCCGCTTTGGCTACGGGCGCAAACATCGTGATTACCGGCCGCGTAGCCGATCCATCGCTGTTCGTGGCTCCACTCGTGCATGAATTTGGCTGGTCGCTGGACGACGCTGACTTGATCGGCCAGGGAACGGTTATCGGGCATTTGCTGGAGTGTGCCGGTCAGCTCACGGGCGGCTACTTCGCTGACCCCGCCGGTCCGAAAGCGATCCCGGACATGGCGCATCTGGGGCATCCTTTCGCTGACGTTTCGGCAAACGGGCGGGCCGTATTCGGCAAAGTAGCAGGCACGGGTGGCCGTCTGAGCGTAGCAACGGCCAAAGAGCAGTTGTTGTACGAAGTCATGGACCCGAGCCGCTATATCACCCCCGACGTAGTGGCCGATTTTACGCAGGTATCGCTGGAAGAAGTTGGTCCAGATCAGGTTCAGGCGACCGGCGGACGGGGCACTACCCGACCCAATACGTTGAAAGTGAGTGTCGGTTACGACGGTGGTTATATTGGCGAGGGCGAAATTTCGTACGCGGGGGCAAACGCCCTGGACCGGGCTCAACTGGCCGGAACCATCATCCAGGAACGGCTGCAGGATCGATTCAGCGACTTACGTATCGATTACATTGGTAGTACGTCCGTCCACCGAACTAATTTTGGGCACAATCCAGCCCCGTATGAAATCCGGTTACGGGTTGCGGGTCGCACTACGCCGGCACAACTGGCGGCCCTCGTTGGTGAAGAGGTAGAAGCGCTCTACACGAATGGTCCAGCCGGTGGTGGAGGTGCCCGAAAATACGTCCACGAAGTTGTCGGAATTGTTTCGACGCTTATTGATCGCCATCAACTAACTCCCCACGTTACGGTCTTACAATCATGACAATCAAGCTATATGATATTGCTCACAGCCGGGCAGGGGACAAGGGCAATACGCTGACGCTTTCCCTGATTCCGTATAACGCGGACGATTACGAACTGCTCAAAATGCAGGTTACAGCTGAAGTGGTTAAACAACACCTCAGCGCCATTGTGGCGGGCGAGATTACGCGGTATGAACTACCTAACCTGCCTGCGCTCCAGTTTGTGTGCCAGCAGGCGCTCACTGGTGGCGTAACGACGTCATTAACAATGGATACGCACGGCAAGAGTTTGAGCTATGCGTTGCTGGAAATGCAATTAACCGTTTGAATTTTCTATGTTTCTTAACCAACCTGTTTCTATGAAAACACTTGCTGCCCTTACGGCTGGGCTGTTTCTATCGGTTGCCGCCCTGGCCCAGACCGAACCGCCCCGCCGACCATTACCCATCATCGACGTGCACGTCCACGCCATGAAGGTGAATCCTGGCTTTGCCATCGAAATGTGTCCCTGGTTTCTGAAAGACATGCCCGGCGGAGACCCGAATCAACAGATGCGCGCCTTCCTGAATGCTACCTGCGTCGACCCACTGCAACCAGCCAAGTCCGACAAGGAAATGCAGGAGGCCGTACTGGCCACCATGGAGCGGTTGAACATGACCATTGTGGCTTACGGCGACCCAACGATTCTGCGGCAGTGGAAGAAGGCGGCCCCGGATCGCGTTATTCCCGGCATTGGCGTCAGTTCCCCGAACGAAATGAGCGTACAGGCTTTCACCGATTCACTGTCGTCCGGTTTCTACAAAGTGATGGGTGAAGTGGCTCCCCAGTATCAGGGCCTGTCTCCTAGCGATCCGTCGCTAGATGGCTATTTTGCCGCGGCTGAGAAGCTGAATATTCCAGTGGGCATTCACATGGGAACGGGCGGAAACGGCATGGCAAACCTCACCCAGGCTAAGTACCGGGCGTCGCTGGGGCGGCCGTTTCTGCTGGAGGATTTATTAGCCAAGCATCCCAAGCTAAAGATCTGGGTGATGCACGCAGGCTACCCCATGGCCGACGAAATGATTGCTCTGATGGGTGCCAATGCCTATGTCTACGTTGATCTGGCGGGCTTCATCTGGAGCTATCCCCAGGTCGAAATTCACGCCTATCTCAAACGGCTGGTACAAGCTGGTTTCGGCAAACGTATTCTATACGGAACTGACTTTATGGTCTGGCCCAAACTGTTTGAAACGTCGATCAGCATCATCGAAAACGCCGATTATCTGTCGTTTGAACAGAAACGGGATATCATGTTCAACAACGCCGTCCGCTTCTTCCGGCTGGATGCCAGCAAGTTCAAGTAGGGAGCAGAAAAGCTATCTTCTAAAATACAACCGGAAGATATCATTGAAATCGTACGCAGATGCGTACAAAATACAGACGTAACATCCAGCCACTAAAAAACCACATGAGAAAGTTCGAACACCGTATTCTGCACGTAACGCCAGATAGTTTCTGGAGCATCAAGATTGACGCCCAGGAATTAACCGATACACTTAATGAATTAGGGCGCCAAGGGTGGGAAGTCGTGTCGGCAGTCGATACCGACATTTCCGGGACTGGTGTGAAAGCATTGATGTTTGTCTTGAAACGCGAATTGCCGTAGCGAGTGGTCTCTGCAGGCTTCGCCTGTAAGAAGCGGCAACTCGTATAGAATCAATCGATTGCGAAACTGTTGTAAATTTTCTGACTACTGCATACCCGTTGACCC
Source organism: Spirosoma sp. KUDC1026 (assembly GCF_013375035.1). Lineage (NCBI taxonomy): Bacteria > Pseudomonadati > Bacteroidota > Cytophagia > Cytophagales > Cytophagaceae > Spirosoma > Spirosoma sp. KUDC1026. Next base: position 5,064,002 of record NZ_CP056032.1, read on the forward strand.
AGTGGATTCAGCTATTTTTATCAACGTGAATCCAGCTAATCACCCGGAGTAGCGGTCATCTGAGCAATCAGAAAACCTGGCAGCATCCGGTTCAGACAACGGTACTACATGCAGTTCTCTCACCTCCACACCCAATACTCGCTGCTTGACGGGCAGGCCGACATTAAGAAGGTTAAAGGAGACAACATGCCCGCCGTCGCGATCACCGACCACGGTAAGGTATGTAGTGATTCGAGGATACTGTTACAGCTTTCTTCGAACGCACACCAAGCATTATTTTGACTCAAAAATTCAGATCTCAGATACACATGACTACCGCCCAGATCATCTACGAGCAGTATAAAGTGTTGCCTAAGCGCATTCGCCAGGAACTTAAACTGCTCATCAACAGCGAGGATGAAGCTGAAAAACCTTTCTCGTTGATGGAAGACATTGAGCAGGGACTGAATGAAGTAAAGTTGATTCGGAAAGGAAAACTGCCCCGTCGCACGTTTGCCGATCTCAAGCGGGAAATGAACGATGCCAAATGATGTAATACTGACTCCTCGTTTTGAAAGACGATATAAACGATTCAGCAAAAAATTTGCTTCGTTGGAAGGTGAATTGGACGAACTTATTACCGACCTGACAAAGTCACCAACCATGGGACAACCGCTTGGATCGGGGCTGTATAAAATTCGCCTGGCGGTGAAAAGTAAAGGAAAAGGAAAAAGTGGTGGTTTTCGGATTATAAGTTATCTGCTCACAGAATACGAAGACCGCACAGACATTTATCTACTTACCATCTACGACAAATCCGAAGACAGCAGCATCAACAAAGATACGTTGCTAACTATGATCGCTGATCTGTCAGAATAGCTTGAGAATCCTATGCAGTTTTCCCACCTCCACACCCACACCCAATACTCGCTGCTCGATGGGCAGGCCGACATCAAGAAGCTGATTAAAAAGGCTAAAGGCGACAACATGCCCGCCGTCGCGATCACCGATCACGGCAATATGTTCGGGGTGTTCGAGTTCGTGGCCGAAGCCAGTAAGCAGGGTATCAAGCCTATCGTCGGATGTGAGTTTTATGTCGTGGACGACCATACGCGTAAGCAGTTCACGAAGGAACAGAAAGATATTCGTTATCACCAGCTGCTACTGGCGAAGAACCCGCAGGGGTACAAAAACCTGGCGAAACTTTGCTCGCTGGGGTACATGGAGGGGCTGTATGGCAAGTATCCGCGCGTCACGAAAGCACTCATTGATCAATACAAGGAGGGACTGATTGCGACGACCTGCTGCATTGGGGCTATTGTGCCGAAAACGATCCTGAAAAAGGGCGAGGAAGCTGCCGAAATTGAGTTCAAGTGGTGGCTCGACCGCTTCGGCGAGGATTATTATGTCGAGTTGCAGCGGCACGAAATTCCTGACCAGATCAAGGCCAACGAGGTGCTGGTTAAGTTTGCCCGGAAATACAACGTCAAAATCATCGCGTCGAACGATTCGCACTATGTTGACCGCGACGACTGGGTAGCGCACGACATTCTTCTGTGCGTCAACACGGGCGAAAAGCAGAGCACCCCGTCGATGAAGGAGTTCAGTGACGACGAAGCGATGCCCAAAAACACGCGCTTTGCCTTCTTCTCCGATCAGTTCTACTTTAAGAACACGCAGGAGATGACGACGCTGTTTCACGACCTGCCCGAAGCGATCGACAACACTAATGAGATCGTCAGTAAGGTCGAGACGCTGAAGCTGAAACGCGACATCCTGCTGCCCAACTTCCCGATTCCGAGCGAGTTTAAACTGCATACCGACGACGTAGCGAACCAATGGGAGTTTCTGAAGCACCTGACCTACGAAGGGGCGCGAAAACGGTATGGCGAAATTGAAAGTCATGTGCAGGAACGGCTTGACTTCGAGCTGTTTACTATCAAAACGATGGGCTTCGCCGGGTACTTCCTGATCGTTGCCGACTTCATTCAGGCCGGGCGCGATCTGGGCGTGATGGTCGGGCCGGGCCGGGGATCGGCAGCTGGCTCGGCGGTGGCTTACTGCATCGGCATTACCAACATCGACCCTATCAAATACGACCTGCTGTTCGAGCGGTTCCTCAACCCCGACCGGAAGTCGATGCCCGATATCGATACGGACTTCGACGACGAAGGCCGGCAGCGGGTAATTGATTATGTCGTACAGAAGTACGGCAAGCAGCAGGTAGCCGCTATCGTAACCTACGGTACGATGGCGGCTAAATCGGCGATCAAAGACGTATCGCGGGTGATGGATTTACCCCTGTCCGACGCCAACGCCCTCGCCAAGCTGGTGCCTGACAAGCCGACGTACAACATGACGCTGCGCCGGATTTTCGAAGATCCCATCGAAGGACCGGGCGGGCTGGCGAATCAGATTCAACCGGAGGAAGTCGAGAACGTCCGGCGGATGCGGGCGCTCGAATCGGGCGACCAAAGCGTGGGGCGGACGATGAAACTCATCGATACCGAGAAAGTACAGAACGTGCTGCAACAGGCGCGTCGGCTGGAGGGTACGGTGCGGAACACGGGCGTTCACGCGGCCGGAATCATCATCGCCCCCGACGATCTGAGCAACATCGTCCCCGTTTCGACCTCGAAAGATACCAACCTCATCATTACCCAGTATGAGGGGAAGGTAATTGAGGACGCCGGGGTTATCAAGATGGACTTTCTGGGGTTGCGCAACCTCACGATCATCAAGGAGTGTCTGCGGCTCATCAAGCAAAACCACGGTGGCCTGATTATTAACGGCGTCGAAACCGATATTGATGACATTCCGCTCGACGATCCGAAAGCGTACGAACTGTTTCAGCGCGGGGAAACCAACGCTATTTTCCAGTTCGAATCCGACGGCATGAAGAAGTACATGAAGGACCTCAAGCCCGACCGTTTCGAGGACCTCATTGCGATGAACGCCCTCTACCGTCCGGGCCCGATTCAGTACATCCCGACCTTTATTAACCGGAAACACGGCCGCGAGGAAGTCAAATACGACCTGCCCGAGATGGAGGAGTATCTGGCTGACACCTACGGCATTACGGTCTACCAGGAGCAGCTGATGCTGCTGTCGCAGAAACTTGGCAACTTCACCAAGGGTGACGCCGACGTCTTGCGGAAGGCGATGGGTAAGAAGCAGAAGGACGTGCTCGACAAGATGAAGGGCAAGTTCATGGACGGCTGCGCGGCCAACAAACTGAACCTGAAAGTCTGCGAAAAAGTCTGGACCGACTGGGAAGCCTTCGCGTCGTACGCCTTCAACAAGTCGCACTCGACCTGCTACGCCTTCGTCGCCTACCAGACGGCGTATCTCAAAACCTATTACAAGTCGGAATACATGGCGGCCGTATTGACGAGCTGTCTGGGTAACATCGAAAAAATCACGTTCTTCCTCGAAGAATGTAAGAACATTGGCATTCCCGTACTCGGCCCCGACGTCAACGAATCGGAACGGGTATTTGGCGTGAACAAAAAGGGTGAAATCCGCTTCGGACTGGCCGGTATAAAAGGGGCGGGCGATGCGGCTGTGGAAGCCATCATCGAAGAACGCGCGGCTGGGGGCGACTACAAAGACGTGTTCGATTTCATTATCCGGGTCAACCTGCGGACGGTGAACAAGAAAACGCTCGAATCGCTGGCGTATGCCGGGGCTTTCGACGCGCTGGAGCCTGATTATCACCGGGCGCAGTATTTCGACTTACCACCGACCGAGACCAGTCCATTCCTGGAAAAAATCATCCGCTACGGTAACAACTACCACGCCGAGAAAGCAGCCGCGCAGCAGTCGCTGTTTGGTGCCATGATGGGTGGGGAACCTATGCTGGCTCGTCCCAAGCCCCCCACGGTGCCGGGCTGGAATCAGATCGAAAAGCTCAAATTCGAGAAAGAAGTCGTCGGCTTTTACATCACCGGCCACCCGCTCGATGAGTTCCGGCTCGAAATGGAAGGCTTCTGTAACTGCACCCTCGATAAACTCTACGAAACCAAAACGCCCGAAATCAAAGTTGCCGGTATTGTCTCGTCGATGCAGGTTCGCATGACCAAGACGGGTAACCCGTTTTGTCTGTTCAAGCTGGAAGATTACAACACATCCATCGAACTGGCGCTGTTTGGCGACGATTACGTGCGGCTGGGTCAGTACGTCGACGTGGGTCGCTTCCTGCACATTACCGGCAAAACGCAGAACAAGTGGAACTCCGACCAGTTGGAGTTCAAACCCGCATCGATCCGGCTGCTCAACGAGATGCGGGAGAAGATGTGCAAGGAACTGCGCGTGTCGCTCACGCTGGACGTGTTGAATGCACAGCTGATCAGCCAGATCAACGAACTGATGAACGCCCACCCCGGCACCTGCAACCTGTCATTGAACGTAGTAGACCCCGACGAGCGGCTGGAAATCAGCCTGCAATCGCGCACGCTGAAAGTATCACCTGCCAACTCCCTGCTCAATGCACTGGACAGCCTGGCCGGAGTGAGCTATAAAGTGGCGTAGATAGATGGATTGCGAGAAAATAACGTATCGACTTCACGCTGTAGAACAGATGTTTAAACGAGCTATATCGCCGTATGAAGTCGAGCAGGTGATTGCGGAGGGAGAAGAGGTAGCTGCTTATCCAACCGATAAGCCCTATCCAAGTTCATTGCGTCTTTACGTAGTAAATGGTCGGCCGATTCACGTGGTGGTCGCCAGAAACGAAAGCGGAATTTGTTTTGTTGTAACGGCTTACGAACCAAGCGTATTCATGTGGAATGCTGACTTTAAAACAAAGAAGAAATGACTTGTCTGATCTGTAAAGTCGGAGAACCAGAAGCAGGATTTACAACGATTACCTTGGAGCGGGATGGCTCCATCATTGTGTTTAAAGAAGTGCCAGCCCAGGTTTGCCCGAATTGTGGAGAAACCTACATCGATTCGGACGTAACCAGTCGTTTGCTTACTCAGGCACAGGATGCGGTTATGAAAGGAGCAGAACTGGAAGTAATTCGTTTACAAGCAGCTTAAATACACCATCGCGCACGCTGAAAGTACCACCTGCCAATACGTTGCTACGCGGGCTGGATAGTCTGGAAGGCGTCAGTTATAAGGTGGCGTAATCATCAAACGTACCAAAACAGCTTCGGGAAACTCATGATCTGAGTTTCCCGAAGCTGTTTTGGTATACTTTTCCTTCCCTCGGCCACGTAAACTTTATAGCCGACCAGGTTTCGTTGATGCTCAACGTTTTACTTTCAACCAGGCCATAATCGTACCCGATTTTTATGACAGCGGGTAGCGACAGATCAGTACTCATCTTGCCCCCTTTAGGCCAGGAGAGCCAAAGCGCACCAGTTTTGGCTAGACTATTCATCAGAGCTGAAAAGTGCTCGTGCATGTCGACCTGTTTTGTCACGAAAAGATGAATATACTCGAACTCGCCCTCCCGGCTCGTCTCCATAGCCAGGCTTGGTAGCTCGATAGCATCAACAGCATCACCGGGCGCATTAACCAGTAGAGTCCGCACCCCTGCCCTGATACCCATTTTCGCTGATACGGATTTTGTCATCGTATTTACTTTCCCATGACTGAACTAAAGTCGTTAACTCGCTAACAACGTACGCTGTTTTCGTTCGAATAATCCGTTAGCTACGACTTCATCCCGAATCACAAACAGCCGTTACGATGGTATGGCCTGAACCCCATCCGAAGTAGGGTTTATAGACATTGAGATAGTCGGTGATGCGGGTGCTATTCCGTTCGCAGTATCTTTTCCATTTTGCGGCCTTTCGCTAACTCATCGACTAGTTTGTCCAGATACCTCACCTGTCGTGTCAATGGGTTTTCGATATCTTCCAACCTATACCCACATATTACACCACTAATGAGGTGTGTGTTGGGGTTCAATGTAGCCTGTTGAAAGAACGTTTTGAACGTAACTTGTTCATCAATCAGTGCCTGCTGCTTTTTTTCATCGAAACCAGTTAACCATTCGATGACCTGCTGCAATTCTTCTTTCGTTCTACCTTTCTTTTCTACTTTTGAGAGATAGGCGGGATATACTGAGGAGAATTTCAGCATTGCCATACGTTCGTTATGCTTATCTGAATCGTTCATATCTATAAAGTAATCTGGATATCAACCTCGGTATTTTTCGTACTACTTCAGTCTCTGCAGTGTAAGCAAAAAGCCGCTACCAATATAGGCAGCGGCTTCTCAAGTATTACCATTATAAAACCTGATTAGTCTTTCTTGTACTGCTGAATGATTTTGTACAGCGCTTTCTGCTTTTCCAGTTCGGGAAAGAACTCGAACAGCTGAACGTGCGCGTCGTAGTCGAGCATCAGGGCTGCTTCCAGTTGAATCAGCGACTGGCGATACTGCCCGGCGTGAATCAGGTAAATCGCCGAGCGGTAGTACAGGTCCGCTTCTTTCGGCATGTCCTCCAGACCCATCTGAATCACGTCATTGGCCCGCGCGTAGTCCCCCTGATCGAAGGCTACCAGCGACCAGGTTAAATACACATCAGGATTGTGACTGTCTACTTCGGCTGCCTTTTCAAACGCTTCCAGACTGGCCAGTACGTTCCCGATTTTGTATTCCGTTTCGGCTAAAGCCAGATAGTACTCCCCATTCTGGTCGTTCAGCTTGATGGCCTTCTGCAGAAATGGCAGAGCCTCATACCATTTACCCGCTGTGCTCATACACACCCCAATACCGTACCACGCTTCGTCCCACATAGTATCCAGCCGGATCGCTTCGCGGTATTCCTTGATCGCTTCGGTCATCTTATCCTGCTTCTCCAGACTAGCGCCCAGGTGACAATACGTATCGGCCGTGGCTTCTTCGTATTTCAGCGTCTCGCGGTAACAGGCTTCGGCTTTCTCGAACAGCCCCAGGTTCATATAGGTGTTACCCAGGTTGAAATGCGCCGACGCGAAATCTTCCTTGATGATAATGGCGTAGTCGTAGGCTTCGGCAGCTTCGGCGTAACGCGCCAGTTTGCTGTAAGCGATACCAATGTTATACCAGGCATTGTACGAATACGGCTCCTGATCGATCAGCTGCTGGTAATACGACAAACTGTTTTCCAGTTCACCCGTTACGTCCAGGCAGAACGCCAGCTCGTACAGCGCGTTCTCGTTATTAATGTTCAGCGCAATCGATTTTTTGTACTGCGTTATGGCCTCGTCATACTTACCCCAATTCTGATAACTCTGCCCCAGTTGAAACAGAATATCATCTTTTTCATCGGCCCGGTCGAGCAACTCCTCCAGTACCTGCACCGACTCTTCATAGCGTCCGGCCATACTCAGAACAGAGCCCTGCATAAAGGGTATGTCCAGATCACCGGGATTGAATAAATAGGCCTGTTCTAATAAATCCAGCGACTCATCGAAGCGTTGGTAATTAGCCAGGATTTGCGCTTTATCCAGCATCAGTTCCAGCGCATACGGAAAGTTTTCCAGACCGGCTTCACTTGCCTTTAAGGCTTTGTCCAGATCACCACGGTTGAGGTAATGCTCAACTAACTGTTCATAGACATCCAGGTCGAAAAACTGACTTTGCTGCTGGTCCAACATCTGTTCAAAACGCTGGATTGCCTCTTTATTATCGCCTTCACGTTCTTCGAACTCTTGCTCCATGCTGTTTCCTTTACGAAAAATGTAGGGCGGATAGGGGCCGCATCAACTGACGCGGTTTATCCTTCTTTGATAGAAATGTAAATCTAAAAAAACACAACTCCAACCCCTGATTCAACTTTTTATGCTCCTACTGGCGACTGATTAAAGGCGTCGGCGACCCGCTGCAGCGTCTCGCTCAACGGTCGGTATTGAAAACCAGGCAACTGCTCAATCCTGTGTCCATTGAACTGGTACAACGAGCTGGCCGACCGGGCCGTTTCGCGGGTAATCAGGGGCGCTTTCCCGGTTATCCAGGACCGTATTGCTTCCAGGGGCCACATCACCTGCGTGAGCAAGGGGGGTACCTGAATAGACGGCGGTCGCTTACCCAGTATGGTAGCTACCTGTTCTAACAAGGAACGATAGGGAATGGTGCCCCCGTTCAGGATATAGCGCTGTCCCGTAATGTCGCTTTGCATGAGCCCAAACAGGGCGTCGGTTACGTCAAGCACATCGACGTAGTTCATTAGCCCAGCGGGATAGAATGGCTTTTCGTCGTAGGCGTATTTAAGGAGTTGCAGGCTGCTGCGGGTCCAGTCGCCCGCACCCAGTACGATTGACGGATTGACCATGACGGCGTTCAGCCCCTCGGCAATACCCCGCCAGACTTCCAGTTCGGCCCGGTATTTGGTTTGCGCGTAGGCCGAATTATTGGGCGACTCCTCCCATTTCTGGTTTTCGTCAATGACAACGGGCGTTCCGTTCATTGGCTTCTCTCCTTTCGCCACCGGCCGCCCCAATGCCGCTACGGAACTCAGATAACCCAGTTTACGGACGCCTGTTTTCAGACATACGTTGACGATATTAGCCGTCCCTTCAACGTTAATCCGCTCCATCTGCCGACGGTCTTTCGGCACGAATGACACCATTGCCGCTGTATGAATCACATCCATGTCAGGCAAGATCGCCAGTTCGAGCGACGGGATGTCGAGCACATCACCTTCGTGCCAGGAGATCCGGTTGGCTACGTCGGAGAGCATCCCATAGCTACTCTCCGGCCGTTTCAGTGCACAAACCGTGTACCCTTCGGCCAGATAGCGCCGGGCAATATGCGAGCCAATGAATCCGGTCGCACCAGTAATGAAAACCGATTTAGGTAAGGATGAGGTCACTGTATATTCTTGATTTCGACCCAGTTCAGGAAATTATTCGTAGCGGGTGTGTTGTTCTCCATCATAACCTGACGCAGCTGTTTGTGTAAACATAACAACCTTCGGGTCTGAATTGCTAATTTTGCGTTCCAATTACCGGACCATGTCTTTAGAAAATCCCCAACGCTATACCGTTACGGCGGCACTCATCTACGCCAACGGACCGATTCATATCGGTCACCTGGCGGGTTGTTACCTGCCCGCCGATATTTACGTTCGCTACCTTCGCTCGACGGGTAAGGATGTTGCCTTCATCAGCGGGACCGATGAGCACGGCGTTCCTATCACGATCAAGGCCAAGAAGGAAGGCATTACGCCCCAGGAAGTTGTCGACAAATACTACACGCAGATCAAGCAGTCGTTCAGCGACTTTGGTATCTCGTTCGATATCTACTCCCGCACCTCCAACCCTATCCACCACGAAACATCGCAGGAGTTTTTTACTAAGATTTACGACCAGGGCGGCTTTATCGAAGAAGTGACCGAGCAGTATTACGACGAGGTGGCCAACCAATTCCTGGCCGACCGCTACATCGTTGGTACGTGCCCGGTTTGCGGGAACCCCAACGCCTACGGCGATCAGTGCGAACGCTGTGGTACGGCACTCAGCCCAACCGAGTTGATCGAACCGCACTCCACGCTGTCCGGCTCGAAACCTGTCATGCGATCGACCAAGAACTGGTTCCTGCCGCTCGACCGGATGCAACCCGAGATTGAACAATACGTCAACAGCCATACCGAGTGGAAAACCAACGTATTTGGGCAGTGCCAATCGTGGCTGAAAGAAGGGTTACGTCCCCGTGCCATGACCCGCGACCTTGACTGGGGCATCAAAGTACCCCTTCCCGACGCCGAAGGCAAAGTGCTGTACGTCTGGTTCGACGCGCCTATCGGCTATATTTCGATGACCAAGGAGTGGGCCGAGCAACAGGGCCGCGACTGGGAACTGTACTGGCGCGATGAGCAGACCAAGCTGGTGCACTTCATCGGCAAGGATAACATCGTTTTTCACTGCATCATTTTCCCAGCGATGCTGATGGCTGAAGGCAAAGGGTCTTCGTCCAAATATATTCTGGCCGATAACGTGCCCGCCAATGAGTTCATGAATTTGGAAGGCGATAAGATCAGTACGTCGCGGAACTGGGCGGTCTGGCTGCACGAGTACCTGGAGGAACTGCCCGGCAAAGAGGACGTCCTGCGTTACGTGCTGGCGGCCAACGCGCCCGAAACTAAAGACAGCGAGTTTACGTGGAAGGATTTCCAGACCCGTAACAACGCGGAACTGGTCGGCATATTCGGCAACTTCGTGAACCGGGCCGTAGTACTGACGCAGAAGTTTTGCGATGGTAAAGTGCCTGCTGCCGGTGAACATACGGATTACGACCTTCAGGTTATGGATGAACTGGCGCTCTTCCCCGACCGCATCGGGCAGGCCATCAGCCAGTATAAATTCCGGGAAGCACTGGGCCACCTGATGGATCTGGCTCGACTTGGCAATAAGTACCTAGCCGAAACAGAGCCCTGGAAAGTCGTCAAGACGGATCCATTACGTGCCAACACGATCTTGAATTTGGCGCTGCAGATTTCGGCAAACCTGAGCATTGTCTGCGAACCATTCCTGCCGTTCACGGCCGAAAAACTACGTAGTCAGCTTAACATTACCGACAACTTTACCTGGATCGACGCGGGCCGGGCCGATCTGCTGATCGAAGGGCACGAACTGGGCAAAGGAGAACTGCTGTTCGCTAAAATCGAAGACGACGAGATTAATAAGCAAATCCAGAAACTACTGGATGCCAAACGCATGAATGAACTAGCTACCAAGACCGTACCTGAGTTGCGGTCGGAAATTACGTACGACGACTTTGCAAAGATGGATATTCGGATTGGTACCATCGTCGAAGCCGAACGTGTTCCAAAAAGCGACAAGCTACTAAAACTGAAAGTTGACGACGGCATGGGTGGTCGGCAAATCCTGAGCGGTATTGCTAAGCACTTCGCGCCCGAAGAATTGATCAACAAGCAGGTGACGTTCCTGGCGAACCTGGCACCCCGTAAGATGATGGGCCACGAATCGCAGGGTATGATTCTAATGGCCGAAGACCGCGACGGCAAACTAGCACTCATCGCTCCCGGCGATGCTGTCTGGAACGGCGGCACGGTGTCGTAATCGACGAAATACTCATCATAGGTAATCCTGTAAGGGTTTGCTCTACCCCCCCCTGCCCCCTCCGCACCGGCGGCCCGGCTAAAACAGGAGGGGAACAAGCAGAAATGACCTTTTTAATCACCCCCTCCTGTTTTTAGGAGGGGGTAATTATTCCCCACTATACAGAACATATACCTGCTCAAGCTGTTCTCGTATTCTGGTGTAAGGTCTCCACGCTAATCCTACGTAACGACAACCCAAACAGCGGCCAAATCCTCGTTTCCTTCACCAACGTTACGTCGCGTATTCGCTCACAAAAGTGAACTGGTTTACGCGTCATCCTTCGTAGCACACAGCCCGATACTCGTTCTTATCGGCCGATTCTGCCCGCGCTGAAACGTTCGCCGGGAAAATCCTGTTACGTTTTCAGACTCGTCATTATTACATTTCCTCGTGAGCCAAGAACAAAAAAGCGACGGATCACCGTCCGGACGCATTTTCGACTGGGTAATCCTGCGTCGGCTGTATGATTTTATACAGCCTTACCAGGGCCGCTTTTACCTGCTGGTTAGCATCATTTTGTTGTCGGCCTGTCTGGCCCCCCTCTCTCCCCTGCTGATTCGCTATACCATCGACAACGTGATTGCCATGGGTGATTACACGCGGCTCACGCAGATGCTGATTATCATGATCAGCGTACTGGTCGTTCAGGCCATCGTTCAGTTTTCCAATACGTACCTGTCGGGCTGGCTGGGCCAGCACATCATCCGGGATATCCGGGTACAGCTCTACCGGAAAATCATCAACCTACGGCTAAAATTCTTTGACAACACACCGATTGGCCGACTCGTCACCCGTTCTATCTCCGATGTTGAAACCCTGGCCGATGTGTTCAGTGAAGGTATGGCCGCCATTGCAGGCGACATTCTGCAACTGGTTCTGATCATTGCGGTAATGTTCTATACCGACTGGCGTTTGTCGGCCATCAGTCTGTCGACGATTCCGCTGATGCTGTTCAGTACGTACGTGTTTAAGGAGAAGATCAAGCACTCCTTCAATGAAGTACGTACGGCCGTTGCCAACCTGAATTCGTTTGTTCAAGAGCACATTACGGGGATGAACATTGTCCAGATTTTTGGCAGCGAAAAAATCGAAGCCGAAAAGTTTCAATCGATCAACGACGAACATCGGCAGGCCAATATCCGGTCGATCTGGTACTACTCGATTTATTACCCCGTAGCGGATATTATCTCGGCGGTGGCCGTTGGACTGGTTGTCTGGTATGGCGCGCAGCAGGTTATTGACTCGGATGTAACCTTTGGTACCATCACCGCTTTTGTGATGTTCATCAACCTGTTTTTCCGCCCCATCCGGATGCTGGCTGACCGGTTCAATACGCTCCAGATGGGGATTGTGAGTACTGATCGTATTCTGAAACTGCTCGATAGCGATGAATACACTGTCAATAATGGCAGCTACGCGCCCGAAGCGATTCGGGGTGACGTAACCTTCGACCACGTCTGGTTCGCCTACAACGATGAAAATTACGTCCTGCGCGACATTTCATTTGACGTTAAAGCGGGCGAAACTGTCGCGTTTGTGGGTGCCACCGGTGCAGGGAAATCATCGATTATTAATCTGCTCAGCCGGTTTTACGACATCAACAGGGGGGAAATTAAGGTCGATGGTGTCGATGTTCATGACTACGAACTGGGGCATCTCCGCCGGAACATCGGCGTTGTTCTTCAGGACGTATTCCTCTTCTCGGATACCATCGAGAACAACATTACGCTGGGTGATCAAAGCATTACGCGAGAGAAAATTGTTGAAGCGGCCAAACTCGTGGGGGTACACGAGTTTATTGAGCGGCTTCCTGGCGGCTATAGCTACAACGTTATGGAACGGGGTGCCACCATTTCGGTGGGCCAGCGGCAGTTGATCTCATTCGTTCGAGCCATGGTACAGAACCCACGTATCATCGTCCTGGATGAAGCGACCTCGTCGGTCGACACCGAAACGGAGGAAATGATTCAGAACGCCATTAGCAAGCTAATGAAAGGACGTACTGCTGTTGTCATTGCTCACCGATTGTCAACGATTCAGAAAGCCGACAAAATCATCGTTGTTGACAAAGGACAGATTGTCGAACAGGGTAACCACGAAGAGCTCATTCAGCGCGAAGGCTTCTACGCTAATCTCTACCGGATGCAGTACAAGGAGGTTGTATAACGGAATTAATCAGATACCATAAAAAAGGAGCCCAGTAAACTTTACCGGGCTCCTTTTTTATGCGCCATTTGCCAGCTGTGAACAGAGCAGATGTCTGTCTTCGCAACTGTGGTTCTGATACTATTCAGGCTTTGGAGGGTGCTACACCGATTTGCTTTAATATACCAAGCTCGTCGGAACTACCCCAGCGTTCAACCATTTTCCCGTCTGCGAACTTGCTGATCTGCATCCCCCGAATCTTGATTGCTTTCCCGGTTGGAGCCACGCCCATAAAGTCTCCTTTGTGCGTACCCGTTGCCGTATAGGCAAAGGCTACATTATCTTCATCGGCCACAAGTTGCTCTACAGTCAGCTTAAAATCTGGAAAGGCCGTACGCATCATCGTAAAAAAGACAATATATCCGTTGGGGCCGGGTTCCTGACTAGGAGCCGGGTCATGGTCAACGGACGACTCAGCCACCAATTCATAAAACTCCTCCAGATTTCCCGTATTGACGGCTTCACCAAATCGTTTCTGGGCCGCAATGTTTGTCTCTTTACTCATGCTGATTGTTGTTTACAATGTAGTCATACAACACCTTCTAAGACAATCTGTTTTGGCGGATCAGTTATTTTAGCCGCTTTGCTGATGACACAAATACATAAATAAGCGTAACGTCAGTACAGAAGCTCGTCCAATCGTCGGTTCATAACCATTTATTTAAGTAGTCGTTTTTTAGCAATCAGGCTATCATTTACCGCGACAATCCTAACGTCGACTGGGACTCGAATCCGGAATCGTATGTGATTGAGAAGAAAACGGTCACGGCCCAAAAAAACTCCCGCTGCACCTGGCTAAAGGGGGCGGGTGCGCCCGCCATCCAGTTTGTCCGCCAGAAGTGATTTCTGACTACAGATTTTCAGAGAAAGAAAATGGGCATAAACTCGTCGGTTTATGCCCATTTCGCTGTAACAACGTATGACTTGTTTTACACCCGCATCGCATCTTCTTCATCCTCCAGACTGGCACCAGTGATGCCCTCGGAGATTACTTTATGACCAGATACGTTCGGAGTGTCATGAGTAGGGCCGGGGCCGCTACCGTCCAATGCGTAGGCAATTGAGGCTGACAGATCGTCGGGCGCGATTTTCGCGGGGTCCTCTACGGGTTTAGGATACTGCTCTCCTGCCTGTTGGTTGATGATTTCCTCATCGGCAGTCGGATCAACATCCATACCGGTGCTGACGTACCGAGAACTACCGCCTGTCAAATCGCTGGAATCAGGAATGAATAAGCGCATGAGTACATTGAGTTTAGTTCTGAACCCATAACGCGCTGAGGCACCCTCCTGTTCTAAAGAATCTTACTCTTCGTCGAGCTGGCGAACCAGGATCTTATCAATCCGGCTTTTGTCCATGTCAACGATCTCGAATTTGAACTGCTGCCACACAAATGTTTCGCCGGTCTGGGGAATATCCTGCAGAATGTGCAGGGCAAAGCCTCCCAGCGTATCGAACCCGGTCAGATTTCGGCGATTCTCGGCGCTGATGACAATATCGAAGTAGGCAACAAATTCATCGAAAGGCAACTGCGCATCAATCAGGAAGCTGCCGTCTTCGCGGGCAACGATTTCGTGCTCATCATCGGCATCGTCGGTAATGTCGCCCACCAGCACGTCCAGAATGTCGTTCAGCGTCACCATACCCAGAATACCGCCATATTCATCGACAATGATACCGACGTACATTTTCCGCTCCCGGAACCGTTCCAGCACCTGATAGGCCCGGTTGTTTTCGGGAATGAACAGGGCATCGCGTTTGATCTCCATCAGCCGCAGCAGTTCCGTATCAAGATCTTTCCCCAGAAAGTCTTTCGAGTAAATCAGCCCGACTACGTCATCGACGCCATCCCGGCAGAGGGGAAAAACCGAGTGTTTGTATTGCAGCACTTTTTCCCGGTTTTCGGCCAGGTCGTCATCCAGATCCAGATAGACAATTTCCTGCCGGTTAGTCATCAGCGACGTAATACGCCGGTCGCCTAACTGGAATACGTTCTGAACGATTTCCTGCTCGATTTCTTCAATCGTTCCGCCGGAGGTTCCCTCCTGAATCATACTCTTGATTTCTTCCTCGGTAACCGCGCTTTCATTCGGCCGGACCTGTAGAATCTTGAGCAGAAGATCGCTGGAAAACGTCAGGAGCGTAATAAAGGGCGATGTTACTTTCGACAGCAAAATCATGGGTGCGGCCACCGTTTTGGCAATCCCCTCCGGATTCGACAGGCCAATCCGTTTGGGGACCAGCTCGCCTAACACCAGCGACAGATAAGTCAGGACCAACAGAACAAGCACCACGGCCACCGTATGGGCATAGGGACGTAATATCTCTACCTGCACCACGGCGTTCTGTACGTCGTCGGTTAGCTTGTCGCCGGAGAAAATACCCAACAGAATACCAATGAGTGTGATACCAATCTGTACCGTCGACAGGAAGCGGTTGGGGGAGTTCGCCAGATCGAGGGCTACCTGCGCCCGGCGGTCGCCGTTTTTGGCCGCCGTTTCTAGTTTGGACCGACGTGATGAAACCAGTGCAATTTCTGACATGGAGAAAACTCCATTCAGCAATGTCAACACGAATATTATGAGAATCTCCACAAAGGGAATGAGGTTGTCCAGCGCAAAAATAAAGAAACCGGTCAGGTTTCCTACTCAATCGCTCGTGTTACAAAACGCCGGTTTCATTACTTTTACAGTTCGAACCGTTCCTGTTCCAATGATTGTTTTTCTGAACGACCGTCCCATTCGGCTCGTTGGCGCCAAAACCGCTAAGCAAGTTGCCCCCACAGACAGCAAACCGCTGAGGGATTACGACCAGATTGTTGACGCCCGGCTGGAAACCCTGAAGCCCGAAGCGCTGCAGGGTCACCTCCTGATCTTAAACACTACCCCTGCCCTGATTGCCAAACTCCTGACCCTCCTGCAAACGGATGCTATCAGTGATTTACTTTCGGTTACGCTTTCCTGTCTTAACAAAACCGACTGCGAAACGGCTATCAAAAAGCCCTTCAAGATCATTAAAGCTGCGGGGGGCGTAGTGATCAAGAATAAAAAAATGCTGCTGATGTTCCGCCGGAGTGTCTGGGATCTGCCCAAGGGCAAACTGGACGACGGTGAATCGTCGCGGCAGGGAGCCGCCCGGGAAGTGGAAGAAGAAACCGGTGTCCGGGTTGCCGTAGGCGAACGAATCTGCACGACCTGGCACACGTATAAGCTAAACGGCAACCGCATCCTGAAGCGCACCAAATGGTACCTGATGAGCGTCCTGGACGACCGGAACATGGCTCCTCAGGAAGACGAGGATATTGAGCAGCTAGCCTGGCTGGATCAGCGGCAAACCAAAAAAGCGCTGACAAACTCGTTCAGTTCCATTCGCTATGTGATCGACGAAACCAATAAACTCATCGGGTAACGATGAGTTTATTGGTCAAAGCTTGTAAGGCAGGAACGTATCGACCGGCTGTCCGTAGCGGTGAAGATCCCGTACAATACTGGAGCTGATAGGGGCCAGATCGGGGGACGTAATTAGAAAAACGGTTTCTATTTCGTCGTATACGTAACGGTTAACCTGGGAGATGCCATTCTCGTACTCAAAATCGGTGGTATTGCGCAGCCCCCGCAGCAGGAATTTAGCGCCTTCATTGCGGGCAACCCGGGCGGTCAGATCCTCGTAGCTGATCACCCGTACCGCCGGATGAGCTTGGAAGGCCCCTTCGATGAGTTCCATCATTTGATCCAATGGAAAGTAACGCTCCTTACGTGCGTTTCGCCCAACCCCGATAACGACTTCATCGAACAGCTTCAACCCACGCAGCACGATATCTTCGTGACCTTTCGTAAACGGATCAAACGAGCCGGGAAACAACGCAATTCTTTTCATAGAGCTGAAATAAGGAGCACAAAGAACGGTAGAGAATAAACGTAAACCAGCAACAGACCGCAGCATCTTCGC